>CAKPGT010000006.1 GCA_934155185.1 uncultured Bacilli bacterium | reverse complement strand
GCATAAGTTTTTATACAATATTTCAATTTTATATATAACAATTTTTCGTTTTTTGATGGTTAAATATGCATAATATTCATGTTTTTACTTAATTTTGCAATTTAACATACAAATTACGACAATTTCAAAAAATAGAAAACCCTGTTTCAAATCATATCTATTTATAATTACTCTAAAATTATATTTTCTTCATATGAAGATAAATAATTATTAGTTAATATTAGCTTACCATCTTCTATTTCAAATGTCGAAACATCAGGTATATTTATACCATCTATTTTTTTATCTATTTTACTTCTATAATAATATAATTTATCTTCTTTAATCTCATAAGTTCCTTCTGATTTTTCTATTTCTTCTTGTAATATTTTATCCCATTGGTTATCTTTTTGATATAAGTATTTAACCGTAAGTTCTGCAGTAAAATTTTGTTTTTTATCATCAACATCATCTCTAAAATATACAACTAATCTTGGCTTAAAATAAACATCTTTAGAAAGTGAAATACCACTACCATTCATAGTATGGAATTTTCTAAACCCAGAAAGCTTTTTAGAATATTCATTCATTTTATTAGTAAAACAAAAGTCTTTTTCTACAATTTCATAAGAAATAGTACTATAAAGGAAATGATTCTTAACTGAATAATCAATTATAGAGTAGTTATCCTTTTGGTTATAATAATAAATTGTATTATTACATGTAGAATACTTAAGTGTTTTTAAATACTTCTTAACCTCATTTTCAAGTATACCAGCACTTCTAAGATTTTTAAAAGAATAACTTCTATCATTATTTTTAAGCATAAAAGATAACTTTGGAATACCTATATTTATATTCTTATTTGAATGATTATAATGAACTGTTTTTATATTATAGCCAAGAGAAATGTTTTTAAATATAAGGTATATTATTACAATAACTAAGAAAACTAAACAAAGCAAAATTTTTCTTACTTTACTTTTATGTTTTTTATTCATCATTTCCTTAATATTTTCTATTTCCTTATTCACATCTATTTTTCTATTTGATTCTTTAGTTCCATCTAAAATATCATTAATAGAAACACCTAGTATTTTAGATAACTTATTTAACATAGTAATATCAGGAAGCCTAACTCCCCTTTCCCACTTACTTACTGCTTTATCAGTAACAAATAGCTTGTCACCAAGTTCCTTTTGAGTCAAATTCTTTTCTTTACGCATATTTAAAATAAACTTACCTATCTTATTGTTATCCACGCTTCTCACCTCAAAATAATTGTATCACATATTCCTAAAAACAGAACTCTACTGGTAGTTTAGTTAGACTAATTATGAAAATAATTTATTAAAAACTTTATTTACAAATGAAACATCATTCATTTTATTTTCTAAATATTTATTAAAATTATTCTTACTAAGAATCTTATCATAGAATGGATAATTACTTACAACACTACTTTTTGATATGTTATATGTTTTACCACTAAAATTAAAAGTAATATAATTAACATTATCAATTAATGAAAAAATACATACAGAATTATATACTAAGCTTTGCTTTAAATAATCATCATTAATATATAAATTAGATATATTATAATTTATTATTAATCCTAAGTTATTAGAATCTATTTGAAATGAGTACCCATATTCTGATAAAGGTAAACTTCCTATTAAATTACCATCATTACTATTATTTCCTACATACTTATTTTTATATTTTATTATATTATCTATCCCTGATTTATTTCTATTAAATGGAGTAATAGGTACTGTATCACTTGTATATTTTTTATTTTTATCTATAATGTAATACTCGTTTTTTGAGTTATAATTTATTCTATAAACTATATAAAATGGTGCTTTATAAACAATCATGTTATCTCCAGTTTCTTTTATAATAGAAAATCTTGGAGCTTCTTTTACATAAATAACACTTATATAGTCAATTACAATTAATAAAACCATATAAACTAAAAAGTATAAGAAACTATAGAAAAACCTTTTCTTATTAGAATACCTTTTTAAAAATATATTAATTCCAAAAAGCGATATAATGCCTCCTAAAATAGCATATAAAGAACCAAAGCTAGACTCACTAGGAAATATGGACATAGCGGATAAAGTTAAAAGCACGCCAAATGCTATAAACGTAGCTACAACTAAGTTATTTTTATTACTTATTTTTTTATTACTATAATTAATTGTATTGATGATATTTTCTTCTAGTTTTTCATCTAAATTACTTTTCAATTCCTCGCCACTTATTAATTCATTAATGGTAATTTTTAGTGTATCACATAATGGCATAAATAATGATAAGTCTGGCATACATTTACCATTTTCCCAGTTTGATATAGAGCGGTTACTAACCCCTAATTTTTCTGCTAAATCTTCTTGGGTTAAGTTCATTTCTTTTCTTTTTTTACTTATAAATTTTCCTATCTTTTCTTGATTCATAATAATACTTCCTTTCACGTATTATTATATACTCACGCATAAATTTCTAACACGAAACAAAACTTGAATTATATATTTTTATTTTAACACTTCATATTTTTTTATATTACCAAATCTCATGCATACTGATGTAAACGCATCTCTTTTTTTGTTCAAAATTTTATCTACTTCATCTGCTACATTCTTAAAACTTGAATTCATAAAGTGAACAAATATATACTGTACGTTATTTATATCTCTTGAATATTTATAACAAAAATCCCTTATTGGTGCTGCTACACTAAATACCCATATAGGAGATACTATTATTACATTCTTATACTTTTTTATATCTATATCTATATCCTTTATAGACATACGCCACTTAAGCATACCAAACCTGCCACACCACCAAAAGCCTTTGGTGTTTTCTGTTAACTCATCTGTTTCTAATCTTAAAATATCCGCCTTTAATTTATTAGCCTTACTATATGCTACCATTTTTGTATAACCTAATCTAGAAAAATATACAACCAAAGTATCTTTATTTTTACCCGTGTTTTTGTACTTTGACATATCAATTTTAAAATTAGTTTGCATGTAAAACACATATGTCATGTATCCTACTATCATCTGGATTATTCCTAATATAAAGTATGTTACTGATAAGAAATTAAAAGGAAGTATTATAAACTGTATTGTAATCCAAAGAGTTAATGTAAAGCCAAATATAGTTCCTAATATAATGCCTATTTTTTTATTTTTAATTAACAAAAAGGCTGCTGTTATATTAGTTACTCCATTAACAATTAACAATGCTATACCAGAAAATATATAGTTTTTAAATAATACATTGCTAAATGGTAGTACTTTAAAATAAGGCAATACATTATCCATTTTAAGTAGCTTGCCAGATGGGTCTATTAACATGCAAAAGCTTCCATAAAGTGCTCCAATACCAATAAACAAACATAAAAATATCAATACTTTTCTAGTAACTTTATAACGCATTTTATACCTCTTATCACTTATCAATTTTATTAAATAAAATAGTTTTATTTTTCATATTAATTTTGGTTACTTCATAACCATACTCTATCAATTCTTTCTTATAAGTTAAAAAAGAATGGTTAATTGAAAAGCCTAAAATCTTATTAATTTCACTATAACTAAGTTCATACCTATCTTTATTATTTTCTTTGATATATTTCCATAATGGCTCATATTTACTCATACTAAATTCTCCTATGTATCAAATTCGTAAAAATATAAAATATCAGAATCTATATCGTACATAGTAAGAGTAAAATTAAAGGAAGTTCTATCAAATAAGTCTTTGTCACTACTAGTATCAGTACTACCCTTATGTCTATCAATAAATAAGTAATAACCGTTTTCTATTTTTGGAATATTTTCTTCTTTAGCTAAATCATAGTCATACTCTACGTTATCTTTTTCTCCTCCATACATGATTAATTCTAGGTTTTGAGAAAGCGGAAGCTTATTCCAATCATTAACTTGTTTAAGTATATTCTTAGAGTCTTTTGTACAATCTAATTTAACATAATAACTTCCATCTCCATTAAATCCTACTCTTTTATCTTTATTTATGTTTACATTACAGCCTGTTGTGTCAAGATTTATCTTCTTATTTATATATTTTTTAGGTGATGTATTAATACACCCACTAAAGCATAATAAAACAAATATAATAATTAAATATCTTATTTTTCTCATTTAGCATTCTCCATATTTAAATTTTTCTTTTTTTATGTTTTCCTTCATATTCTTCCTTTAAATAAGAATTACTCTCGTCAGTTTCAATTCTGTCACCTATATATTCTATATTACCTAAATCTGTTATTTTAGAATTACCAAAGAATGCATTTTCTCCTATACTTTGCAGATTACCTAAGCTTGTTATTTTAGAATTACCAAAGAATGCATTTTCTCCTATACTTTGTAAATTTTCTAAGCTTGTTATTTCAGAATTACTAAAGAATGCACTTCTTCCTATACTTTGTAAATTTCCTAAGTTAGTTATTTTAGAATCATTAAACCATGCATTTCCTCCTATACTTTGAAGATTACCTAAACTTGTTATTTTAGAATCACTAAAGCTTGCTTCTCCTCCTATACTTTGTAAATTACCTAGATTTGCCACCTTAGAATTATTAAAAGATGCATTCCCTACTACGATTTGCAAATCACCTAAGTCCGTTACATTAGAACAACCAAAATCTGCATTCCCTAGTATTATTTTATAAGGACATCTTGTTTCTTCCTTTGGTTCATAATCACCCACACATATTTCTTCTTCAGTACAATTATAATATGCCGCTGCATATTTTCTTATTTTAAGGTTACTCTTTAGTTTATCTAAATTTGAATTAGAATCAGAATGGCTTCTATAATCCTTATAAAATAAATCTTCCATAAGTTTTTCTGTTTCTTCACTTTTAAATGTATAATTATCTAACTTTTTATTATATCTTATTAATCTTTTGTTCCATTCTTCTTTTTCTAACCACTCTTTTCCATTTTTAATATCTTTATTATTTTCTAAGAATGATAATGCAACATCCCTATATTCTTCTTCTAACTCCTGTAAGTTTCCATTCTTTAATCCTCTTACTTCATCTATTTCATTCCCATTCATCTTAACTGCTATATGTGGTTTATTACTATTATCTACAAATACATAAAAGTCACCTTGTTCTAACTGGGTCGATGCAAGTGTTTTTGTGCACCATGGTGTGTCCTGCACTAGTGTTTTTAATCTTATTACGTTTTCTGCATAGTTTTTACTATCACTTGTTCTTCCATCAAACTTAATCCATTTTCCCATTCCATATGTATTTACGTTTTCTAGTGTTATTTCAGATGCTTCTCTTACTACATTGTTAAACTCTGCTACTCCTGCATAGTATAGTTCCTTAAAGTTTTCATATGTATCTAAATTATTATATATTACTTTTAATACAGTGTCATTTAAAAGCATATGTCCTTCTATTGACTCGTTTAGTTTCCTTTGTTTAACTATTACTTTATTATCATCTTTTTTATATACTTTTAATAATGTTTCTCTTAGCATCAATGCTTTAAATGCATCTTCATAATTAGCACTCTTTATAAAGTCTACTATGTGTTTATATTCTTCATATGACTTTTCACTATATATATTAGATAATTCTTCTAAAGCCTTTGTTTTATAGTTTCTTATATAATCAGCTTTATTTTTTTCTCCTCTTTGTTCTAATGCTTTTAACTCACTTTCATATTCTCTTATTAGTGATGGACTATCTAAATCTATTTTAAAGTCTTCTTTTGTTAAACTATATAGTTTATTTAATTCTTTTTTTATGTCTTCTTTTATCACTTGCTCTTTATTACTACTTGGAAACGTAGGGATACTTCCATCATAATTCTTATTACCATAATAGTTTGACGCAAATATCTTTTCCCATTTTAACAAATTCATATTTCTTATATTATTATTCATATTTAATATAAGATATCTTCTGTTTTCTGTTTCTTTTTTCTCTGATTTTAGTATCTCATTACATAGATTTTCTAACTCTTCTTCTTTAAAATATGAATAGTCTCCTACTAGTACATCTATTACTATTTCATTATCTATTATTCCTTTTTCTATTTCATCAAGACTATATATCCCAAAGTATTTTAATTCATGCTCTTCTTTTAAACTATCAAATACTTTGTTTTCTTTTAAACTACTTATTACTCTTTCTTTTATTCTACTAAATACTTCTGTTTCTTCATAAAAGTGTAATAATTCATGCATATTTACTTTCTTTAAATCTTTATTACTATTTAAATTTAAGTATATAGTGTTATTTTCTTCATATCCGCATACTTTTTCATCATCATAATAAAACACCGTATTAATACCAAAAGTTTTATTAAACTCTTCTATTTCTTTATTTGTCATTTTTAAGTACCTCAAGCACTTCTTTTTGTGACTTTCCTTCTTTTAATAATCTTTTTATTTTTATTTGTGTTTCTTTAAATTCTTCTAATTTTTCTCTTGGTATTCTTACTATTTTATTATCATATGTTTCTACTAATACTTTTTCCATAATTTATTTACCTTCCTAAATAGATTATATCAAATTTTTTATTTATTATCTATTACATATATTACTTATCTTAAGCTAAAGAAACATTCAAAATTTTAGAACGCTCATAAATTATTTAATAGAAAGCAATAAAATAGCTTATGAAAATATAATAAATAAAGTTATAGAAACCCAAAAAATAAGGCAAGAGCTATGTAAAGTAGTAATCTATGGTAACAAAATAGGTCCTACTGGGCCAAGGGGACCTGCTAGTGCAACAGGTTATGATACAATAGCTTTTGCAAGTTATCTTGATACTAAAAAAGCTGGTACCGCTAAAGTTGGTAATACAAGAGTTATGCCTGGAAATAGTGCATATTTAGCAATTACTAATGATACAGACATACAAGTTAAAAGGACAAGTGTGTTTGAAATAGTTTTATGTGGTGAAATTTCTGGTGTTACTCAAAATACCGGTGCATCTTTTGCACTACATAACACTGATACAAATTCTATTGTTAGTGACTTATCATTTGTCTTAGAAGCTGAAAATACGCCTGATATGGACTTTTCTGAAATGACAGTAGTTGATATTATAGGACCTGCAACCCTTCAGCTTAAAACAGCCATAAACGGTAATGATGAAGTTAGTTTCACAGAAATGAATGTTTTAATAAAAAGCTATACTGTGTAAAGCGATTAAAGATACTTTAACGTACTTTTTTCATATAAACAAAGTAATTATGTTAGAAGTTAACAAATACATAGAATACGTTGAAGGGAGATGATAATATCAAAAACTGTGATGAAGGAAAAATATTAAACAATTTTCTAGAAGAATATGACAAATATAAATGTTGCCCTATCAAATATGTAAACGCTAACAATACGCCAGAGACAATAGAAATTGGAGATGTTACAACTGTAAATTATGATGAGGGTGCAAAAATAACAGATGAGAAAAAAGGAAATACCCATGTTTTAAATTTTATGATACCAAGAGGTATGAATGGACAAAGTGATACTATAAAAGTGGGCACTGTTACAACTGTTGAACCAAAAGATGAAGCTAAAGTAATAGATAGAACAGGAAGCCCAGTTCATACTTTTGATTTTTTTATTCCAAGAGGTAATCCAGGTCCTATAATACCATCATCTACTGAAGGCATATTTTTTACAGATTTTAAAGGGCTAACAACATCTGGTGAAATGATATTTAATAATACATGGCTTATACCAAGTGTGTCAGATATTTTTACAATTATAGATGAAAGTAAGGTAGAAGTGGTGCCTGGAATATATGAAATTTCAATGTCAGGACTAATAACTGGTATAGATAATGATAATGGTGCTGAAATATATCTTTTAACAGATAAAGGCTCTGCAATAAAAGATTTGAGTTTCAAATTTCCAAAAGGAAGTGGTAGTCAAAGTTATTTTTCTAAAACCACCCTATTTAGATTTGAAGAAGAAAGCATATTAGATGTTTCAGTTAACATACTAAGTGACTTACAGACGCCTACCATATCTATATCAGAAGTTAACCTACTTCTAAAAAAAATACATGAATAAATTTTTACATGAGAGGAGGTAGATAATATTAAAAATTGCAAAAGTAATATATTAAATAGCTTTTTTGATGAATATAATAAGTTAAAATGTACACCCATAAGGTTTATAAATTCAAATAATAAAGCTGATACAATAAAAATTGGTGATGTAGAAACAGTTAGCTATGATGAGGGTGCCAAAGTAATAGACGAAAAAAATGGAACAACTCATACCTTAAAGTTTAAGATACCAAAAGGTAAGGACGGGGAAAATGGAAGCATGGGACCCACCGGGCCTGCTGGTTCAAGCATTTCTATACTAGGTTCCTATGATAACTTAAGTGACTTAATTAATGAACATCCTACCGGAAATATCGGAGATGGTTACATAGTTGGAGATGATTTATACGTATGGTCTTTAAACGAAGATAAGTGGATTAATGTTGGCACTATAAAAGGTCCTACTGGTCCTGCTGGTCCGCAAGGAATTAGAGGTCTAACCGGTGAAGTTGGTGCTCAAGGGCCTACTGGACCAAAGGGAGATATTGGAATGCAAGGGCCTACTGGTTCTAAAGGAGATACTGGGCCTCAAGGACCTAAAGGTGATAATGGAAAAGATGGAATAAGTGAAACAATTGAAATTGGTAGTGTAATAACTGGAACACCTGGCAGTGAAGCAGAAGTAAAAGATATAACAGGAAGCCCAAATCATATTCTAGACTTTGTAATTCCAAGAGGAGATGTTGGACTTAAAGGCGATAAAGGTGATACTGGAGACGTTGGACCTAGAGGTTTACCTGGCCAAATAGGACCTACAGGACCCGCCGGGCCAGAAAAAATAAAAAGTACATACATTATTACATTTAATCCTAATTATACTGATGAAGGTGTGGAAGTTTTAGAAAACACACGGCTGCCACTTCAACAAAAAGGTGTAGATTCCGATAATATAAGCACTTTAGATACGACTAATAATACTTTAAAGTTTGCTCTTACTGGAACTTACAGAATAGATTTTACAGTAAGCTTATATGTAAAACAAAAAGATACTGGTGCATTTAGTTTAGATAATGACTTTGCATCAGTTGGATTTAGAAAAGTAGATGGCGATATAGTGTTTTCAGGTGCATCTTCGTGGTGTAAAGATAATATGCCTACTACCCTAGTTTCAAGTGGTTTATTTATAGTAACTAATACGGATGAAGAATTTGAATTATATAATTTTACTAAGCAAAGTATATTTCTTATTTCTCCCAATATTCAAAATATAAACACAGACTCTTACTTTGTTAACCCATTAGTTAAAATTACAATAGAATATATGGGAATATAAAATTACATATTTTATAATTATGAAATAAAATATTATGAAGGAGGAATAAAAGTGAATAATAATTCTTTAATAAAAAATGATTGCAATAGCAGTATAGTTAACGAAGCTATAAATGAAATTAATAAAAATAAATGCTGCTGTCCTAGGTATATAAGAGGACCTAAGGGTGAAGCTGATACTATTACGATAGTTGAAACATTAACTGGTGATCCTGGATGTGAAGCTTTAGTTAACGAAAAAAAAGTTGGTAATAATCATATTTTAAGTTTTGTTATACCAAGAGGAGATATAGGTCCTACTGGTCCCGCTGGATTTGGAGTTAGAATACTTGGCAACTATAATACCTTAGATGATCTTATAAGGGAGCATCCAACTGGCAATGTTGGCGATGGATATATGATTGGAAATAATTTATATATATGGTCAGATAATCAAGGCACTTGGGCTAATATTGGCGAAATAAAAGGCCCTAAAGGTGATCCAGGTGAAGCTGGACCTGAAAAGATTGGTGCAGCATACTTAGTTAGTTTCAACTCTAATTATCCTAAAGATGGATATGAAATATTTGAAGATGAAAGATTACCAATTGAAAGAAAAGAGTTAGATACAAATGATATCTGCGTGTTAGATAATAATACTATTAAGTTTAACAAAATAGGACACTACAAAATAACTTTTACAGTGTATGCTAAAGTACCTTACTTTAACACATCTTATGATCCAGAAATTGATTTTGTATCATTAGGATTTAAACAAGTTAACACTGATAACATATATATTGGAAGTAGTTACTTTATAAAAGATGAAGAAGTAAAACAAATAACAGGTCAAGGAATAATTGCAGTTAATGATACAAACGCTCAATATGAATTAGCTAACACATCAAAAAGAACTATTTACTTAAATACACCTGATATTAATAATATAAAATCTGATTCATATTTTATTAATACACCTATAACTTTAATAATAGAATATCTTGGTAGGTAAAAGAAAGGAATAGCTATGAGTAAGAAGAAAATTTGTGTATATGCAATATCTAAAAATGAAGAAAAGTTTGTTAAAAGATGGTATGAATCTGTTAAGGAGGCTGATGGTATCTATGTTTTAGATACTGGGTCTAGTGACAATACAGTTCAGCTATTAAAGAATCTAGGAGCTAACGTAAGTGAAAAGGAAATAAAGCCATGGAGATTTGATGTTGCTAGAAATGAGTCCTTAAAATTAGTACCAAAAGACTGCGATATATGTGTTTGTATTGATATAGATGAAGTAATAAGTAAGGGTTGGAGAAAAAAGTTAGAAGATATATGGGATGATAATACAAATCATTTAAGATATATTTATAATTGGAGTCATGATGACAATGGAAACCCTCTAGTTAGCTTCTATTATGAAAAAATTCATGCTAGAAATGGTTTTAGGTGGATACATCCAGTTCATGAAGTATTAGAATTTTCTGGAGATAAGGAAGTTTTTAAAACTACTGATGAAATAGTAGTAGATCATTTCCCTGATAGTACAAAGTCAAGGAGTAATTATTTACCTCTTTTAGAATTATCTGTTAAGGAAAATCCAGATAATGATAGAAATACGCACTATCTTGGAAGAGAATATATGTTTCATAGAAAATATAATGAAGCTATTGATACGTTAATTAGGCATATTAATTTAAAATCTGCTACTTGGAAAGATGAAAGATGCGCATCTATGCGGTTTATTGCAAGATGTTACAAATATCTTAAAAGATATGATGAAGCTAGAATGTGGCTTGATAAAGCTATTAATGAGGCACCATATTTAAGGGATCCTTATGTTGAACGAGCCATGTTAGAATATGAATTAGGCAATTATTTAGATGTTAAAAAATACTGTCTTTTAGCCCTAGAAATAAAAACACACACTAAATCTTATATAAATGAACCCTTCAGCTGGAACTACACTATTTATGATCTTTTATCAATTAGTGAGTTTTATCTAGGCAATATAGAAAGTTCATTAAAATGGATAAATAAAGCTATTGACATGGAACCTAATAGTAAAAGGTTGCTTAGTAATAAAAAGATAATCGAAAAAAGCTCTATAAGTTAGCTGTTAATTAAAGAGCTTTTTTATATGTATTTTAAATAACTAACAATATAGTTATTCTTTTTAGTGCTTTTTACTATTCCGACAAATTTATATTTTCCGTATCGTCTTATGCTAAATATATCATTTTCCTTTAGTATATAAGAATTTTTGCTTATTACTTCATAGTTAATAATTACCTCTTTATTTTTTATTTTATCAAGTGCCTTACTTCTAGATGAATTAATTATGCTAGATACAACATTATCTATTCTAAGACTTGATATTATAATTTCATTTTTTTCATACTTTCTTTCATAATTACTTAAAGTATTTAAACTGACCTCCTCTAAGTTTACCTTGCTATTTCTAATCGTTTTTAAGTTATCCTTTATGTAGTCTGCTAACTCTTTAGTTATAAAGACATAGTAGTTATCATTATAAAGTACAATGTCACCAAAGCATGATGAATCAATATTAAGAGAAAATAAGCTGCCTAAAATATCTTGATGTCTTATGTTATCCACAGTATAAATCTTAAATAACTTAATTTTAGGTATTTTTCCTGTGTATAACATCACTTTTTCACTATCCTTATATGGATAATATATGTTATATTCTTTCTTATTTAGCTTTCCAATTACTAATTTAAGTTCTCTTCCGTCTAGAAACTGTGTATTTTTGCCCATCTTAATCTTTTCCACAGCATTATTAATTTTATAAATATCAGATTTCATTTGTTTCACCGTTTTTATTATACAAAAAAGTTCACTTAATGTGAACCTTCAGATTTTCTTAAAATTATTTCATTAATTATCATTAATATAATATCTACAAATGGTGGTAATACAAGTATAAAATATAATAAATATAAAATTATTTTAAACAAAGGTCTAGTTTTCTTTATTTTGTTTATAATCGTATTAGCATTTCTTCACTAGCAAATATTCAATCTTTATAATTATCTACGTTAGACGCTATATTAAAATAAGCCAATAATTTTTACGAGTTCCATCTTTTTTCACTCATTTTTCTAACATAACTATAGTCATAAATACCGCATTCAATTTTGCTACTGAATTAGTTTTCTTCATGATATAAGTACTCATCTGGTATATTTGGATAACCACTTATATAAAAATTAAATATATCATTTAATATTTGAATACATATTCCATAGGATTTTTCATCTAATTTATTTTCTTTAAAACAATCATCAAGTTGACTTTTAAAATTATAATATAAATTTTCATAGTTATTTTTATCTGTATTTTTTATATCACTTATACTTTGTATTATATTACTTAATTCACTTATTTCTAATTCTATTTTGGAATCAACTTGTTTTTCTACATCTTCAATTAGTTCATACAAAGAAAGAGCTAGTAGATATTGTGAATAATCAATATCAAAAGATTTCTCATATTGTATTATGTAGTTTTTGAGTTCATTTATTGAATAATCATTAATATTATTTTCACTTAATTTATTACATAAATCAGAGTCTAATACATAACCTTTTAATGATATTTTATTTAACATTAATGTCTTTTCAATTTGATAATCATCTTCCGATAATTCAACAAGTTCATTCGCTTTTGTAATGAAATTAAAAATTTTATTATTAATGTCATCATGAATTTTATCTATTTCAACATATGACTCTAATATTTTTACATTTAAATTATTATCCATAACAATTACCCCTTAATTAGCATGTAAACAATTATAAATAATGCACCACACACAAAACTAATTATTAATGATAATGTAATAATATTAACAAATCCTTTACCATTAGATGTGCCATTATTTGAATTTTGAGTTAAAGTTTTAACCTTAGGTTTGTTAAGTTTTTGTTGGGCTTTATGTTGTTTAATTATTCTCTTTTTTTGTTTTATTTGTTGATAGACTTGAATTTCACTTTGACTTCTTTTTGCAAATGATTCTTGCTTTCTAGGATTGCTATCTGTATTTTTTTCTCGTTTTTGTGATTGTAAACCTTTTATATTTGCAAAGCTTTTACCATCTGGAATTAATCCTGCACTCATAGTAGTTATTAATGGTTTCTCTTTTTTACCTTCTTTTTTTCGTTTTTCATTTTCTTTAACTATATTTTTATTAGCCCTAACTAAATTATGATCATTTTTACCAATTAAAGACCAATATGTACTTCTTTCAAAATTAACTCCATTAGATGTG
Organism: uncultured Bacilli bacterium; assembly: GCA_934155185.1. Taxonomy (GTDB): domain Bacteria; phylum Bacillota_I; class Bacilli_A; order RF39; family UBA660; genus Aphodocola. The sequence continues at coordinate 40,332 of CAKPGT010000006.1, read as the reverse complement.
TATGTTTTACCAATATAATCTTGCAATTTTCTTTTCACTTGCCATAAACCAAATTTTTGAGCACTTTGTTGCATTATATTTACATTTTCTAAAAAAGGTTTAGTAAAATGAAAATCATGTTCTGTACATTCTGTTTTTATATGTTTTTCTTTACCATCAATATATATTTTTTTATCTTGTATTCTTTTTATCATTTGAGCAGTTTCTTGCAAATTACTTCTACCTTTTTTTGTCATAATATCTTCATCAGACAAATGCATTTGATCACCAAATCTATCTATTAAATCTGGTTTAGCATTAACTATCTTATTTAATGTTTCTTCTACTTTTTGTCTTTTAAATGGACTTTCAGTCAATGTAGTTTCATTATACATATATTCAACACCAAATGGTTTTTTTATACCATCAAAACATGATGCTAATTCTTCTGGTGTTATTCCAAAGTGTTTTTCCCAAATCATTTCATATGGGGCATTTTTGTTATCTTTATTTCTTTCAACTAATTCATTAAAAATTTCAATTTCATTTATTAGCATTGAATCATCTGATAATTGCCTATTATATTTTTCTATATATTGCATTGAAATTTGAGCAAATGATTTCATTTCAGCAAGAATTTGATCGTGGTCTTTTAAGCCTTTGCCTTGCTTTAATAAATGTTCAACACAGCTTTGATCAAATAAAGTATGATATCTCATGTGAATATCATGCCTAGCACAGTACTGTAGTGCTTTACTTGTAAAATATGGATCAAAAACATTACCCATTAATGAAGAATAAATAGAATTATTAAAAGTTCCAGTAGCCATTATAATTGTATCTATAGATTTATCTTTCTGAATCAAATCAGAAAGGCTTTTCATTTCATCATAAGAAACACTTCTAACATTATCAAAATCATCGTTCATGAAGTGATTAAATTTTTTAATAAAATCATCGCCATATTTTTTTTCCAAATATGTAAAAGTTTCATTGATTTTACCATGTGAAACTTGAGATAAACAATTTTCTAATTCTTGACCAGTTATTCCTAATCTTTCCAATTTAACCTTAGCTTTTTCTACATCACTCATTTGTAAATACGAAATATAATCAATAATACTTTCCTGATATTTTTTAAATAATACTCTTTTAGCATCTTCTAATTGTTTTGAATTATCATTAGATAATGATTCAAAGTTAACAATTATATCTTCTACACTTTTATAAGGAAATTGACCACACATTGTTTCAACATACTCTTTAATTTGTTCTTTTGATTGAAGCTCAGTTATCATTAGCAAGTCTATTTGTTGTTGACTTAAAAATATACCGTTTTTATCAGTATTTAAATTAAGAGTTGCCAATTCAGATATTTGTTCTTGTTCTTTTGATTCTACTATTTTTTCCACTTGTTTTTTAAATTCAAGATATTCATCTATTACTCGTTCTATTAATTTATTTATTTCAGGTATAATTTCTATTTCTAAATCTTTGAGTGAATTTTTAAACATTTTAATAGTTCTATCTATTTTATCATCGTCAATAAGGTTGGTATTATATTGCTTATTTATCTGTTTACCAATAGTTCTTATATATTCTTCAATATATTGATTTTTTCGGTCCATATTCATTATTTATCGCCACCTTTCAACAACACTTCTATACTTATTAATCTATATATAATTATATCATTTTTCAGGAAGTATTAAAAGTTTACACTGATAATTCATAAAAAGAGTATCTTATACAAAACATACCCTTTATATACAATTATCTTATTTTGGGCTTAACTATCGCAATATCTTCTTCATTTCCTAACATGTCCATTATACTATCGTGTGCAACATCAACAATATGCGACTGATTATTTTGTTCACTTTGCTTTTTTAATTGAATATATCTTACTAAATCATCATACGACCATGTTTCTTCTTTATATTCATCACATTTTTTTAAATCATATATATTCATGCTTTTTCTAAAATATTTTTCGATGGGAATTACTAAATTCATATTTTCAAAATAGCACAAATCTACTGAACAATCTTCTAGTACTATTCTTTTTCCAAATAAAATTGGTAATAAAGAATTAGAAAAATTGCTATTAGTATTGACCTTTCTCACTGCTATAGGTATTGCATAATCGTTTTGAAAATTATTGTATTCAAAGGCAAATCTACCACCACACAAATAATCGTTAATGCGAGTATAACCACGTTTATTAATATTGTTATTATATATTTCACAATCACAATCATCAAAATATTCAGTTCCTTGTTTTGATAATAAATTACCATTATATAAAGAAACAAATTCTTCTATGCTTAATTCATCAGGAAATGTATGAATAGTTGCTGTAAATAATGTACTATTTTGAAAAAACCAATCAATTTGAACCCCAGGTTCCTCATCAATATAATTACCTTCAAAATCATATCCATATAAATCTATAAAGTTAATACCTAATTTTCTCAATTGAATATCAATTGAAGTGATTTTTTTATATGTATAATTATCCATTTTTAAGATTCCTCCTTTTATTTAAATAACTAATCTGATTTTACATGTTTTATTATTGTTTATTAAAATAGTTTTACTTTTCATAAACACCAACTATTTACGAAATAATCTAGTTTTTTCATTTTCATTATCAGATTCAAATGAACTTGTCATATTTTTATAAGCAGAGTCAATAAGCTGTTCTTCACTTTGTTGTTGTAAAATTATATTTGCTTTAATCTGTTTTAATCTTTCAATTTCTTTCACCTTTATTTCAATATCTTCGTCTATTGCTAGTGGTATTTGTTCTTTCATACAAGATAAATCTGTATATTTAAATAAATCATTGATAAAAATATTATCAATATACCACTTTAAAAAAGTATCATCAAATGACTTAATATCATCATTTTGTATATAATCATTTTTCATATGAACTGGTGAGTAAAAAAGAATTTTTGAGCAAATTAAATTTTCTCCATACTTTATCCATTCCACTGGTTCAATTTTATAACAAACCTTACCATTAAACACAACCTTAGCCTCATATCCATCTTTATCTCTAATTTTATAAACATCAAAACTTTTAACTTTTACTTGATTTTCATCATCCTCTATCACTGGAAGAGAAAATTTTTCATTCAATGCAAACTTCGAAAATTCTGATTTATTAGACTTAATAAAACGATATATTCCATTAAAGCTGCTAAAATCTTTTTCATTATTCCATAAGTCTGATTGTGGATAATGTCCTAATTCATATAGCCCTTTATCATTTAATTTTGCTATTTTAGAAACAAGTTTATATGGAATAGTTGGTATTATTCCAAAAGGATCCAAACTATCTAATTTTCTATTATCAATAATATAGTCATAATTTTGCATTATGCCTCCAGTGTAGACACACACTAAACTATATAAGCCCGAATTATTATTATCAGCATATGGATTTGATTTAATAAGGAAGTTTTTCCCCATCTGGACAATAGAGTTGTCTTTCGCAAAATTTGTATATTTAATATAATCGCCTAATATAAGTTGTTCGCTACTTATTATAGATATTGGACTATAATTTATTTTTTCTTTCATTATTTTTTTCCCCCTTTTGTTTAAGCAACTTTCTTCTTTTGTAATATTTTGTGTTGACTATGTTTATTTTTTCTTGTTCTTTCATAATTATTCTTTCTCTTTAAATGTTCAATATATCTTGTTCTTTCATTTTGAACATGCCAATCTATAATTTGTTTTATTACCTCAAATTCTTCATTTCTATTTGTAAACATAGCTATAGCTCTTTGAAATTTTTCTTCTGGTATTATATTATTGCAAGAATGATTTAACAAAATAACTTGTTTTGTTAAATATAAAACTATTTTTTGATTTTTAATATTCATTAATGTGTTATTATTCACATATATTCCCCCTTTGTCGATATGTATTATAGTATTAATTTTGTCATTTGTAAAATGCTTATTTTTTATATTTGACATAACATTTTGTTATGGTATAATATTGCTAGGTGATGGGAAATGAATATAAATTTTGAATATTATAAAGTTTTTTATGTAATTGCAAAGAATAAAAATATAACTAAAGCAGCTAACGAGTTAAATATTAGTCAACCAGCTATAAGTAGAATGTTAAAAACTATGGAAGAACAATTAAATACTAAATTATTTATCAGAAAAACAAAAGGTGTAATGTTAACTCAAGAAGGTAATGAATTATATAACCTTATATCTAATGAAATAAATAATATAATTAATGCTGAAAATGATTTTTCAAAACTTATTAATAATAAATCAATTAAAATTGCAGTTGATAAATCAATTTTAAATTATTTAATTAATGAACATAAACTTGATAATATTTTAAATAATAATAAAAATGTAGATTTTATTAATACCAATCATTTTGATTTATTAAATAATCAATTATTAAACAATTTAATTGACTTTGCTTATGTTTTAGAACCAGTAAACTATCAATTCAGTGATAATATAAAATTTAGAGAAATACATGAATTACATTTAATTTTAGTTTCTAATTCAAAAGATGATAATTTAAGCAATAAACCATTAGTTATGCTAAACAATAAAAGATTTAACAAAATATATGATGATCTTATTCATGATTCTAATATAGTGATTAATAAAAAAATAAAAGTAGATGATTACGATAATCTTTACCCATTAATATTAAATGGATATGCTAATGGTTTTTTAGTTAAAGAATTAATTGCTAATGAAATTAATAATAATTCAATTTATGAAATTCCGACAAATTTAAAGATTAGTAGTTTTAAATTAGGCGTACTATATAATGTAAATAATGAATTAAAAATTAAACAATATTTTAACAACTAAAAAAGCGAGGGTATGTTTAATTTAACATATTCTCACTTTTATAATAAATTTAATGAGTAACTAATTAGAAACTATTAATAAGCTGCCTAACTTTTGGTGTTCAGTTCATTATAACTATTTTATTCACTTCAATTACTCCCTTACACTACAAAAAAACTAATACAAACTAAAGTCTGTACTAGCCCTTTAACTAGCATTAGTATAACATATTTTTTAAGATACTACAAAGAATTATCAATTAAAATACTAATTAAATCTTTATATTCTATTCCCTCATTTTCCATAAGCTTAGGATACATGCTAATAGATGTAAATCCTGGCATGGTATTTGCTTCATTTAAATATATTTTTTCATTTTCTTCATCATAGAAAAAATCTACTCTTGATAAGCCTTTGCAATCTAATGATTCAAATAATCTAAGTGCATATTCCTTTATTTTTGATACTATATCTTTATTTAAATCATCTGAAATTATAGTATATGATTCTTTATTATCATATTTTGCATCATAGTCATAAAACTCATTTGCTGACTTTATTTCACCAGGATATGAACAAATAGTCTTTTCTCTGGTTTTAAGAATGGCAACCTCTAATTCTCTAGCTTTAATAAACTTTTCTATTAATATCTTATCATCATACTTTTTAGCTAATTTTATAGATTTTATAAGTTCCTTTTTATTGCAAGCTTTACTAATACCAATAGATGAACCACCATTAGATGGTTTTATAATCATAGGGAATCCTATTTCTCTTATAATGTCATCTATTTTATAATCATTCTTAAATGATATTGACGGTACGCTAGGTATATCAAGACCTTTAAGAATAAATTTAGTTAAAGTCTTATCCATTAATAATGCACTAGATAGCGTCTTACACCCTACATACTTAACATTAAATAAGTCTAAAAAGCCTTGTAATTTTCCATCCTCACAGTAATTACCGTGCATTACTGGAAAAACCACATCGAATTTTTTTATATAATTAATAATGTTATCTATTTCTAAAACATTAGCCGACGTCCAGTTTCCGCTCGTTAAGTATGATAAGTCATCACTAAATTTATACCACACATTTTCTTTTGATATGCCAACTACTTCATAATCATATTTTAATTTATCTATGTTCTCTAAAATACTTTTACATGAATTACAGGAAACAATATGCTCAGTTCCTATACCGCCAAATAATATTAATACTCTTTTTATATAAAACACCTCAGTTAATTATATTTAAGTAAAAATATTATATACAAAACAATTTAATAAACATAATTAAAGGCAAAATTATTATCAAAATTTTTAAGTTTTAGAACAAAAAAAGCTTGAAACAAGACCAAAATTAATTTATGCATTAAAAAAGCCCTATAAAATAAGGCTTTGTTTACTTATGGGGCGGAGTAAGGGAATCGAACCCTTGCATGCTGGTGCCACAAACCAGAGTGTTAACCACTTCACCAACTCCGCCAAAAATATTAGCATTTTTTCAAATGCAATTGTATTTTAACAAACAAATGAAATAAAATCAATATATATTGAATAAAATATGATATAATTTTTTGTATAGGAGTTATATTATGGATAATATTAAAGTATTAATAAGTGAAAAAGAACTGCAAAAACGAATTTCAAGTCTTGCAAAAGAAATAGAAAATGATTATGAAGATAAAGAAATTAACCTGATTTGTATATTAAAGGGTTCTATATTTTTTACTACTGATTTAGCTAAAAAAATAAAGAAAAACGTACATATTGATTTTTTAAGAGTAGCAAGCTATGATGGTGAAAAAAGTGGTGATATAAAATTAGTAGCAAACCTACTTCCTTCAATTAAAAATAAGGATGTCATAGTAATAGAGGATATAATAGATACGGGAAAAACTCTTAAATATCTTACTTCATATTTAAAAAAGTTAGAGCCAAAAAGCATTAAAACTTGCTCTCTTTTAGACAAACCATCAAGAAGATTAACAAACTTTGAAGCTGATTATGTAGGTTTTGAAGTTGAAGATTATTTTGTAATTGGTTATGGTTTGGATTATAATCAAGATTATAGAAACCTTCCATTTATTGGATATATAGAAAAAAATGACTTGAATTAGTCATTTTTATTATTTTCTCTTCTATCATACGAAGCTTTTTTGGCAATCCTACATTCTTTGCATTTTTTTGGTTCATTAGTTAAACCCTTTTGTGCAAAAAATTCTTGTTCTCCTTTAGTAAAAATAAACTCTTTTCCACAGTCTTTACATACTAAAGTCTTATCTTCAATAGTCTTTTCCATTGTTACCTCCTTATTAGCTTTGATTTAACGTTTTAATCTAAAGAATACAGCTTAATAAGGAGTTCTTGTAACTAAAATATAAATCCATAATAAATATAACACAACATAATTATTAGAGCAATTACAAATTACCTACTTGGCACTTTTACTGTCAAATAATGCTGCACTTTTTATGGTATCAGAGCCAAATTTACTATTTATTTCATCTAATGCCTTTTGCATTTTTTCTCTTTCTTCTTTTTTACCAGCTTTATCAAATAATGATATTTGTTCATAAGCTTTATCAGTAAAATCACTAACCCTAATTCCAACTAATCTTATAGGATCCCCATTCCACATGTCTTTTACAAGCAAACATGCAGCGTCATAAATATCATCATCTGATGATATTGGGTTTATAAGCTTTTTTTGATGGCCATGATTTAAAAATAGACTATTTCTTAGTTGAACTGAAATAACTGTTGCAAACTTTCCTTCTTTTCTAAGCCTTATTCCTACCATACTTGATAGTTTTTTTATAACCTTTTTCAATTCCTGCATAGTGCTAACATCACTCGGTAGTGTCGTCGAATTACCTATACCTTTATTTTTAGGGACTGTTTTTTCAACCACAGAATTATCTATTCCATTAGCATAATCATGAAGCATATTTCCCATTGATTTAAAATGTTTTGCAAGTAAATTTATATCAGCATTAGCTAAATCTTTAATTGTATGTATACCAAGTTCATGAAGTTTCTTACTAGAACTTTTACCTGACATAAATAAATCATCTACCTTAAGTGGCCACATTTTACTTCTTATTTCATAATCAAACAAGGTATGGACCTTATCCGGCTTTTCAAAGTCAGAGGCCATTTTTGCACATAGTTTGCAATTTGCTACTCCTACATTTACCGTAAAACCAAGTTTTACTTTTATTTCATTCTTAATTTTATATGCAACACTAACAGGATCTCCAAAAATTTTTTCAGTACCCGTCATATCTAAAAAGCATTCATCAATAGAATATCTTTCTACTTTAGGACTATAATTACAAAGTATTTTATAAAATGCATTTGAATATTTAATATAATTTTCTCTATTCATACCTGCAACATATAATTTATCAACTTTTCTTCTTGCCTTAAAAAGAGGTTCTCCAGTTACTATACCAGCCTTCTTTGCAGGCATAGATTTAGCTAATACAATACCATGCCTTTTAGCTTCATCACCACCCACAACAGATGGTATTGTTCTAATATCAATTTTACTACCAGCCTTAAGCATGTCAATTGCAGTCCATGATAAAAAGGCATTATTAACATCTATATGAAATATTATTCGCTTCATATTATCCCCTCTTAACAATTATAACAAAAAAATTCCTAAAAAGGAATTATTTTTTAAAACATTTGTATGCCAAAAATATTAATATAGCAACTAAAAATATAACCATTAACACAAATTTATAATCAAACTTTTTTGATTTTCTATACTCTACATTTACCTTGGCTTTACTTATATTTTCTCTTAAAGCCTGTAAAACGCTCTCATCACATATTTCCCTAAGTAACTTCATGGTTTCAGGCGTAGGATTACCCGGTTTTCTTTCACTCATTTCTTTGCTAGCTAAAATAAACTCCGGACTTACTATTCTTATTTTATCATCACCATTAAAATTAACATACCTAATTACACTGCTTTTAGTTATATTTGGTATTACCTTTGTTTTTAATCCGGCCTCTTTCTTACCTTTTGTAATAGAAAATGTTCTAATAGTGAAATTATTATCAACTATTGAATAAGGAAAAAATCCAACTACCGTGTTTTCATACTTTATCTTGAATCCATAATCAGATGCCGAATACTTTTTAGAATCGGATACTATATCAAACGTATACTCTTTAGATAACTTCTTTATGATATCTCTAACATCATTAATTTTCTTATGTTTAACTAGAAAGTAAAAGTCAGTATGACACTCTAAAGATTCCTTATTAGTTACAATATAAGGCACTATACTTCCTGACACTGCAATATTCTTTGAAAGTTCTTCATTCTTATTAAACGTTAATATAACATCTATAATATCGTTAAAATTGCTATTCATATTTTCCTTCCTATCTACTACTTCACTCTAATTATATAACATTATTTAACTAATATAAACATAAATAGTAAAAATATGACTATGGTTGTAAAGTAATGGATCCATTTATTCAACCTTATTTTAGTTATATATTCAAAAATGCTTGCTAAAAAAACTAAACATATCAAGAAAATGGATATTAAAAACTTTATATTACATTTATCTAAGTACTTAATGGATGCTATAACAAGAATTAGGATTTGAATTATAATATTAAATAATACATTCTTTTTCATACTACATTATATGAATTAAGATTATTATGGTGATATACCTATTTTGCTAATAAATTAAAAAGAGCAGTCATGCCATTTAAAAATTAAACATTAACCACTCTGGCTTTAGCACTAATAATATTCCTATCAAAAGCATAAGAATACCACCTATTAAATGTGAGAATTTACTATATTTAGTAGATACACCTGTTAATTCCATAGTCTTTATGGATATAGAAAATATTACAAAATCATCTAACATAAAGAATATAATATATATAATAATATATAATGCATATTCTAAACCACTTAAATTATTCATTGCTAAAAGCTGGGTAAATATTACAGGAAGCCCCGCAGAGCATGCAAGCTCTATTATATTTACCGAAGCAGCAAGAAGTATTATACCAAGTATAGCTAAAATAAATGATTTTTCATGTGTAAATTTTCTTACCTTCGTAAATATTTTTTTTCTTTTCTTAGCATCTACCACATCACAACCATCAGCATTTCCAAGTGATTTTATATAACTTCTTAAGTTTAAAATGCCACCAATTAAAGCAACTAATGCAATTGCCATTCTAACTAATTTAATACCACTAATCACTTTAGCAAATTCTAACCAAGAAACCATAAATGCTAAATATACTAATGCGGATGAAATAAGAAATGTACTTCCTAAAATCCATAATCTTTTCTTATCTTTCATTCCTATTAATGTACTTATTAAAAATAATAATATCCACATTGCACATGGATTAAAACCATCCACGGTACCTATTAGTATAGCTACTACAGGAAGTGATAGCTTTTTTAAATTAACTTTTCCTAAAAGTGGAACTTTAATTTTATATGTATTTCCATCTTCTTTTTCTTGCTTATTAATTTTGCTGGTTTTAGATACGCTTGTCTGATTTTTTATTTCACCCTTAACGACGCCAAGTTTTATACCTACATTATCTACAAAGTCGTCTTCTTTTGCCTTTTTAATATGATATAAATACGTTTCACTAGTTGTTTCACTCGAATAGCCTATTATTCCAGTATTATCTATTATTGTAAATGGTACACCGCTAACATTAATATCTAAATAATCCCCAATTTCTTTCATTAGTTTTTTATTATCATCATTATACCATACTTCATATTTATGTATTTTCAAATCATGTTCATCTTTAATGCTATTTAAATATTTTAAAGCCTCTTCACAGTGCGGGCATGTCTTTCCATAGAACATATATATATTTACTTCTTTTGCAAAAACGGTCACATTACTAAAGAAAAAAGCACTAAAGATAAATATAATGTATATTAATATCTTTTTTAACTTCATCATATTATATTTCCTTTATAAATTGTATTATTTCTTCTTTTTTTCTTTCTCCTATAAGTCTTTTTATTTCCTTATCATTATCATCTAGCATAATTATTACTGGAAGTTTATCTCCAACATTATACTTTTCTACTAACTCTTCATCCATATCATAATCATACTCAGTAATATCTAAATTAGGATAATCTTTTAAAACTTCTTTCCAAACTGGACGCATAACAAGGCATCCTGGGCACCATACTGCACCAAATTTAATTATTTTCATATATTATTCGCCTTTCTATAACATTCATCAAATATCTTTTTAAACTGCTCTATTTCTTCCTTAGTAGTAACATAAGAAATACTTATTCTAAGGCTATTTGATGCTCTTTTTTCATCATTATATAAAGATAGAATTGACGTTGACAAAGAATTACTAGATGAACAAGCGCTCTTAGTTGAGATATAAACATCTTTTTCATCTAATAAATCTAGTATTTTTCTAGAATTGTTACAGCTAAAGTTTATTATCTGGTCTATGCTTTTATCCGTATTATTAATTTTAATGTCATTATATTTTTCTAAAAACATTTTTATATCTTTATTAAGTGAACTTATATATTTTAATTTATTATCAAAGTCCTCATATGCTAAGGTAAGTGCCCTTTCGAGTGATACTATTAGCTCTAAAGCTGGCGTTCCACTTCTATACTTAGTAGTTGAAGCGCCACCATCTATTAAAGGCGTTAGTTTTATATTTTTCTTTTTAATTAAGCACCCAATTCCTTTTATTCCAAAAAACTTATGTGCAGAAAAACTAATTAAGTCTACGTCTTTGAAATCAAATTTAGTCTTTCCAATCATTTGAGTTGCATCAACATGGAAATAACAATTTGGATATTCTTTAAGCAATTTTCCTATCTCATTTATATCCTGCCTTATTCCAAGTTCGCTATCAACTCCTGCTACCGAAACTAAAACGGTGTCATCTCTAATAAGACTCTTTAGATTATCTATGTCTATACTTCCATCAGATTTTAACTTAACAAAGTCTACCTCATATCCATTTTTACAAAGCCTATTAATAGGTGCCACAACAGACGAATGTTCCATCTTTGTAGTAATAATATGTTTACCTTTATAAGATGCACATATTCCTTTTATCGCTAAATTATTTGATTCACTTGAGCCTGATGTATAAATAATTTCTTCTGGAAGAACATTTAATATTTTACTAATGTTTACGGTTGCATCATCAATTCTTCTTTTATTTCTAACACCTAACTTATGCTGTGAGTTGGGATTACCAGCGTAGCTTTTAGTTGCATCACAAAATGCATCTATTACTTCATCACTTGCAAAAGTTGTTGCAGAATAATCTAAATATATCATATCACACACCACCTTAATAATTATAACATGCAAATTTAAAAACGCCACATTTATGTAGCGCTTTCATTAAAATTTTAATTTGAAGGATTTGCAGGAATAACTTTTGTTACGTTTCCGTTAACATCAATTATTCTTTTTGGTATACCACGAGCTGGAATAACCCTTACAGTGCTCTTGCTTGCTGGTATTACTTTTACTGATGAATTAGCTTTAATAATTTTAACATTTGGGTCATATTCAGTTACAGTAGCTACATTTCCTTGAACCTTACTTGGATTTCTAAAAGTTAAAACCTCAAAAGGTGTTCTTGATGTTAATACACCTGTGCCACATACAACTAATACCAAAGCAATTGCTAGACTTGCACCAACTCTGCACCATGAATCTTTAATTAATTCTGCATCAGCTAGTTTTGGTCTTCCTACTGGATTCTTTTCTTCTATCTTCTTTGCCATTTTATCACTCCTTCTACTATTAATCTAGTATAATATTACCACAAAAAATGAAAAATACAAACATATTTTGATAATATTTACACTATATTTACTATATTATAGTTATGCCACTATTTTCCTACTTTTATACAATAAAAGAATTATCAAAAAGATAATTCAATTTTTATTTATTTATAACTAAATTGTCATTTAATATATCAACAGTTAATTTATCCCCAGATATAATGCTTCCATCTATTAGTTTTTTAGCTAATAACGTTTCAAGATTTTTAGATAAAAATCTCTTTAATGGTCTTGCACCATAGTTATGATCATACCCTCTATCAACAATCCAATTTTTAGCATTATCAGTTAATAATATAGATATTCTTTGCTGTTTTAATTTTGTATTTAAGTCATCAACTAATTTATTTAAGATTTCATATATTACATCTTTTGTCAATGAATTAAATATAATTATTTCATCTATACGATTTAAAAATTCTGGTCTAAAATAATTTTTAAGTTCACTATTTATAATGGCTTCATCAACTTTACCATCAAGTACATACTGGCTTCCTATATTAGATGTCATTATTATTATAGTATTTTTAAAATCAACAGTACGACCATGTCCATCTGTTATTCTTCCATCATCAAGAATTTGAAGAAGAATATTTAAAACGTCTTTATGAGCTTTTTCAACTTCATCAAATAAAACTATGCTGTATGGATTCCTCCTTACTGCTTCTGTTAATTGTCCTCCCTCATCATATCCTACATAACCTGGAGGCGCTCCTATAAGACGAGCTACAGAATGACTTTCCATATACTCACTCATATCTATTCTTACCATGTGCTTTTCATCATCAAATAGTTCATAAGCTAAAGTTCTTGCAACTTCCGTTTTACCTACACCAGTTGGCCCTAAAAACATGAATGACCCTATTGGTCTATTTTCATCTTTTATACCAGACCTTGACCTTATAATAGCTTCACTAACTAACTTTAAAGCATTATCTTGACCTTTTACTCTTTTTTTCATGTTTTCTTCAAGATTTAATACTTTTTCTTTTTCACCCTGTGCAAGTTTTGTAATAGGAATATTTGTCCACCTAGATATTACCCCTGCAATAGATTCTTCCGTAACCCTATCGCTCAATATTTTATTATCATTAGAGTTTTTAAGATTATCTAATTTTTTTTCTAGCTCGGGAATAACACCATGTCTAAGTCTTGCGGCAGACTCTAAATCATAATTATTTTCTGCCATTTCTAACTTAAATCTAGCATCTTCAATATCTTTTTTAACCTTTTTAATGTCAGACTGAACGCTTTTTTCCCTTTCCCAGTCGTTTCTTAATTTGGATTCTTCTTCCTTCATTGTACTTATTTTCTCATCTAATTCTTTTACCCTTTGCTTACTTATTTCGTCCTTATCTTTTTTTATAGCTTCCCTTTCTATTTGAAGTTTCATTATTCTTCTAGTTAAGCTATCTATGTTTTCAGGAACACTATCCATTTGAACACGAATAGTTGCACATGCTTCATCAATCAAATCAATAGCCTTATCTGGTAAGAATCTATCTGTTATATAACGATTTGAAAGTGTTGCCGCAGCAACTAAAGCAGAATCAGAAATAGATACACCATGATGTACTTCGAATCTAGATTTTAAACCTCTTAGTATGGTTATAGTATCAGATACAGTCGGCTCTTTTACCAATACTTTTTGAAATCTACGTTCCAAAGCACCATCATCTTCTATGTATTTACGGTACTCATTTAGTGTTGTTGCACCAATACAGTGAATTTCTCCTCTAGCTAGCATTGGTTTTAACATGTTACCTGCATCCATAGCACCCTCTAGTTTACCAGCACCAACTATCATATGAATCTCATCAATAAACATTATAATGTTACCATCAGATTTTTTAACTTCATTAAGTACATTTTTTAATCTTTCCTCAAATTCACCACGATACTTAGCACCCGCAATTAAGGCAGCCATATCAAGTTCCCAAATGGTTTTATCTTTTAATGAACTTGGTACATCACCTTTTACTATACGCTGTGCAAGACCTTCTATAATGGCAGTTTTACCAACACCTGGTTCGCCAATTAAAACAGGGTTATTTTTGGTTTTACGAGATAAAATACGTGTTATTGAACGAATCTCTTCATCCCTACCTATTACTGGGTCAACCTTTCCATCCTTAACATACTGAGTAATATCTCTACCATATTTTTCTAAAACGTTTTCTTCCTGTTCATTATTCATATTAAACATAATTATCACCCCTCACAAATATTATTATGCATTCTCATATTGCACTAAATGCATTATATAACAAAAATTAGCACTTGTCAATATAGAGTGCTAATTTAATGCCTTTTATTTACTTAAAATGCCTATACGAGTTATCAAACCAAAAATCATAATCTGATAATTTCTTTTCTTCTCTTTGAGTACTGTTTTCATGTAATAAAATACTTTTCATTATTTTATCAAAGCTTGGATGCTTACATAAAAATTTTTCGTTCGTATAACAACGGGATAGATAATTTAATATATTTGAGCCTGATATTTTTATATCTCTCATAAGAAAATATATAGCCTGAGAATCTATCTTTTCTGTTTCAAAGAATTTTTGCTTTCTTTGTAACATATCTTTAATTATATTTTTAAATTCCATTTCATAAAAAGGTTTATAGTTTTCATAATATAAAGGTTTTATGTTTTCATTCACTATTCCTAAAAATGAAAGTATGTATTTTTCATTTATATCACTATATTCACTTAGTTTTTCCTTTAAACCAGTATCTGCTAGAAAACACGCTAAATATAAAGAAATAATCTTTTTATCAATTTTAGTAAAAACATACTCTTCTTCATTATTATATAAATCTTTGACCTTCTTTTTTATTTCAGTGTCTTTTATATGCCAATAAACATCCATTGCACTATTTAAAACACTCTTAGCATCATCTCTTAAATTATCATAACTAGCTAATTCATCTATATTCATATTATCATTCCTTTCATAAAATTTATTTTGCGCATACTTTATAGTTATTTTCTTACGCCATTCTTTTCATTTATCTCAGGGATTAGAGGACTATTTAGTCCTATATATTCAAGCTCCCCACTATCAAACTTCTCCTGAAGTTCTTCTTGGGTAATTAGCATTAAATCATTATTTGGGCTAAAGTAATAATATACATTTTTTCCATCATTACTTAAATGTCCTCTAGAGTTAAGAGTAAATATAATGCAAGGAGACATCATTTTTTCTCCTTTATAGTAATTATTTCTTCTTAATACTGTAACAAATATATTATTTTTATGCTCGGCAGTACTAAATAAAATTTCTTCAAGTTGAAGTGCATATGATATTGAGTCAATACCAACCATTTTAGAAGAGTTAACCTTATCAATTAATATCGATAATCTTTCCTCTAAACTAACTTCTCTTACATTATTAGTTTTCTTAATGTACTTAGATATAATTTCTTCAAAGGTTTCTACATGCAAAGATTTCTTCTCGCTCTCCTTACTTATAATATATCTATATACCCTATCTACCAGTTCATTAAATTCTTTATATGTATCAATATTTCTATTAAAACTTTTTAAACCTTTTAATGGACTATTTACCTTAGCCTGTGCAAGGTCGCCTCTTAAAATGGACGTTACTGAATCTGCTCTAACTAAATATTTTCCATACCTAAAATCTAAGTATGCATGTCCCTCTCCATAAAGTTCGTCCATTACACCTTTATATATTGTTTTAAACTTAATTCCAAGTTCATCTAAAAACTTAGCATAAATAATATTAAATTCAAAACATACTACACTGTTATTTTTGGAGGTTACCTTTGAAATATAACTAATATTTTTATGTCTTATAGCAGGAATCCCTCTTTGTTCAGCTGCATAGTATTCTTCATCGTATGTTAATGTTTTACACATTCTTATATAAATATATATAGCCTTTTCAATATCACTAATGAATTTAGGCATATCACCTAATATTGTTTCCCTTAAATCACTGCTAATTTCAAATTCTTTATGTTTGGTTCCTTCAGTCTTTAAAATTTTATTTAGAGCATCTATATCAATTTTTTGAGAATTTCTGATCTCCTCAAATCTATCATATATTTTCTCTGGGATATCATAATTATAAAATACACCCGATTTACTGAAATACTTATATGCAGCATATATAAAATGAGCTTTTGGAACCCCATCAATATACTTAACAGAATTATCAGTACATATATAATTAAACAGTTTATCATCCATAGTCATAATATAAACCAGGCTACTTACAGGAAATGCATATTTTTTATTGTCAATTGAGATAGAATAATACTCGCTTTTAGTTTTATCCAAAAATTTATTAAAACTAATCAAATCTTTAAGTTTTTTATATTCACCTTCTTCATCTTTTGATAATACTATTTCATTACTATCAATTAAAAGTTTCATTGCATCTATTAAAGAAGATTTAGTATAACTTACATTTCCTATAGTATCATTATTATATACTGAACATATATAAAACTTTTCAATTTCATTGTTAAAAAATTTCCTAATATACTCTAGGTACTGCTTGTTTTTAAGCATGTTTTTTAAGAAATATAAACTAATATGCTCCCCTCTTATCTCAATTGTGTCAGATTCCTTAATTTTTTCTAATTCACTTTGCTCAACAAAACATGTATATTTAATTCTTTGTCTTAAACCTTTATTAGAATTTATCTCTTCCTGTAGTGATAATTTTTCCACACTATATCACCTCCCAACAGTTATAACACTCCAAATTAATATTAGCAAAAAAGAAGCTTATATACTATATTATAAGCAATTTTGTGTAAACAAAAATGTAAAGTATTGCAAAATAAAAAGCCAATACGGCTTTATATAAGTTCATAGTAAACTTTTTTTAAATCTTTTTCGTCTATACCTAAATCTCTAAGTATTGCATATGCATATTCTATATCGATTTTTAAAAAGCAATCATCTTCTTTTAATAGTTTACTTATTAATACTTGTTTTTCATATTCATCTTTATTATTTTCATTTAACTTAATTAGTTTTTCATTTATATTTCTTAACTTTTTTATCATTTGCTAACTCCTTTATTATCAAATCCTGGAACTGATATATCACTTATATATTTTAACTTTTCACTATCAAATTCTTCTTTTAATTCCTCTGGTGTAATAGGAATCAATATTCCTTTGTTTTCAAGACAATAGTATTTGTTTTTATCTGGGTTTGTCAAAAATCCATCTTCGTTTACAGTAATTATCATACAAGGTACTTTTTTCAAATCGTAGCTAGGGCCAACTTTTCTTGACATTATTACGGCAGATATATTATTAATTCTTTCTTCTTCATTAAACAATATTTTTCTTAATTGAAGCACATAAGAAAAGTAGTCAATCTGTTTAAGCTCTAAACTGCTAAGTTTTGATAACAATATTGATATTTTTTCTATTAAATCAATGCTCTTAATATTTTTTGTATGTTTATTATATTCACTAACAAGTTCATCATAAGTATGTACATGTACGTTTCGCCCTTCCTTTTTATTTTCTTGATTAATAATTATCTCATAAACTTTATTAAATATCTTATTAAACTCATCTACAGTATCACTACTTACGTTTTCGCATTTTAAACCCCTTAATGGTTGATTTAATTTTGCATAAGTAAGGTCACTTTTAATTGTGTTTAAAATAGCATCTGAAAATATTATATAATCTTCATATCTAAATTTTAGATTAGCATGTCCACGACCATAAACTCCATTCCCATAATAAGTTTCAAAATTTATTTTAAGTTCTGACAAAAGTTTAGAATAAATCAAGTTAAATTCAAAGCAAACTGCTTCATTATTTTCTGGAGTGATGTTAAATACATAATTCGGATCTAAATGTTTTAACGTAGAATAGCCAACATTATTAGAAGCAAAATACTCACTGTCATACGTTAATATTTTACACATCTTTATGTAGATATAAATAGCCTTTTCTAAAGGTTCAAATGTACTTGGCATCCCATCAAATATTGCTTTATATAACTCATCACTAATTTTAACGTCTTTATATTTCGTATCAGTCGTCTTTAATATTTTATTTATAGCATATATATCTATTTTTTTACCTAGTCTAATTTCATTATATCTTTCACACATCTTTTTTGGAGCATCATACCTAGTTAATAAGTTCTTTTGTGAGACATACATATATGCTGCATAAGCAAAATGTTTTTTTGGAATTCCATAAATTTCTTTAATGCTATCATCAAAGCATATTTTATCATACTCACTATCAATTATGCTAAAAAAATTAATTATATCCTTTACTAATATACTATACTTTATATTTTCTATTTCTATATCATAAACTTTATCATTATTTAAATCTAAAAACTTATTAAAATTTATAATTTCTTTTAGCTCGCTAAATCTTTTTTCTTCTTCATTTGATAGTTTTAGGTCATTATTTTCAATTAATATATCAATGCCCTTTATTATTAAGCCTTTTGGGTGAAACAGATTTCCAATTATGCTATCATCTTTTACCGCACTAATTCTAAAGCTCCTTATTTCATCTTTAAAATATCTTTTTGCATAAGAAAAGCATGTTTCGTCTTGCAAAATTAGCTTTAAAAATTTAATATTCACTTCATGCCCATAAACATCTACTTTTTCACTTTTTTCAAGTTCATTTATTAAAGACTCTGAAACAAAATATGTATAATTCTTTTTTTCGCTTATATCTAGATTATTCATTTATATCATCCCCTACCTATTTTAATTATTTCTCTTTAATAAATAATTTGCAAACTCAGTAAATAACTCTTTGTTTTTAACATTCATATTATCTATTATTTCTATGCCTTTATTTGTATACTCTAATACCAATTTTTCTGCATTTTCTTTTGCACCTAGCTTATCAAATAATTCTGTTATTATTTTATTTCCATTGGCATCTATATTTGCGTTGCCATAATATTTTTCAATGGTTTCTAATTCTTCTTTGTTTGCCCTATCTAGTGCATATTTATATATTATAGTTTGCTTTCCTTCCTTTATATCATTTAATGTTTTTCCCATATCATTATAACTTGAATAAAGTCCTAACAAGTCATCTTTTATTTGAAAAGCAATTCCTAAATTAGTACCCATTTCAATTAATTTTTTCTTATCTTCGTAACTTGCATTAGCACTTGCTGCACCTATTAATATTGGTCCTATAATAGTATACCAAGCTGTTTTATTAACATATATATCATAAATTATTTTATCACTCATATTCTTGTGATAATTAGTATCTTTTAAAGGTAGTTCAACATCTATTATTTCACCATTTACTGTATTATGAAGCGTTTTTGAATATACTTTTGAAATTTCTTCTTTAAGTTCCTTACTAAGATTTAAATTACTAATTATTCTATATGATATGAAGAACCCTAAATCACCTATACATATGGCTTTAGAAATACCTATATGCCCCCTATATTTAGAATTAATAGTTTCCATACCACGTCTTTTATCTGCTTCATCTATTATATCATCATGAATAAGTATAGCAGTTTGAAATATCTCTAAAGCTGCTGCTAAAGAAGTATAGTCATCATCATCTTTTCCAAATAACATAGCACCTAATTTAACCAAATACCCTCTAACTCTTTTACCGCCTTTTGATAATCTTTTTATTTCATCTAGTGAATCCTTTATAAACTCATTATCAGAATATTTTTCAATTTCTTTATCTAAAATTTCGTTTACTTTATCTTCTATTTTTTTTCTACTAATCTCGAATAAATCTTTTTTCATTAAAACCACATCCTATACGTAAATTATAACATGATTAATCAACTTTTTGTGTAAAACTAAGAAATATTTACTTTTTTTTACTTTATGATATAATTTTTGTGTAAGTATAGGTGAGTGTATGGAAAAGTATAAAAAGGTGGATGAATGTAAAACTGAGTTTCTCTTTGAAAGTGATGCAGAAAAAGTAATATTAAATTCTGCTATCAAAAAAAAGAAGCCTAGTATATACAAAAAAATTACAGTATATATGTGTAGTGCAATTTTGTTTGGAGCCATTTTATTTTATGTATTAAATGAGTATGAAACAAAAGAAATAGGTAAAATAAAAGGTCTTGTCGCAAGTTCAAAAAACGAATATGTTAACATTGAAGTTTTAAATAAATATAGCAACGAACTAAAATCATATGCTAGGTATGAAGATAGCGATAAGTATTTAATATTAGTTAATAAAGCAAATAAAATTACTGAGCAAATAGTTAGTAATTATAAATTAGTTGACGTTAAAGATAACCTATATGGTACAATTAAACTTGAAAAGGAAACATATAATAACTTTGTAAAATTAAAAGAAAATTTATTAAAAAGAGGGTACTATATAAACATAACTTCTGGTTTTAGAACATTTGAAGAATCAGACTTGCTATTTAATATAAATAAAACAAAATATGAGTATTTAGAGACTGCCGGAATATCAGAGCATAATACAAGGCTTTCGTTTGACTTTACTATTTCAAAGAGCAATAAGAAAGTTAAAACAAATTATGAAAGTGATGAATATTCATATCTTAAAAACATTGCCTACTTGTACGGATTTATTATTCGTTACCCGCAAGATAAGGAAAAAATAACAGGGTATTATTATAGGCCAGATCATCTAAGATATGTTGGTAGGAGTGTTGCTAAATACCTAACAAAAAATAATTTAGCGCTAGAAGAATACTTTGAATGATAAAAGGAGATTGACATGAAAAACAATAATAAAAATATATATATTCTAATGTATATATCACTTGTAATACTATCAATTAGCATTTTAATAGGACTTAATTCAATATTAATGAGTACTAATACAATATCGTTAAAGGGACTATATGTAGGAGCGCAGCCTTTCATAGGATGTAATGAGACCAGAATATCGGGTAAAAAATTCAATTGTGTAGTAGGGTCAACCAAAGAACAATCTCCGACAATTAATTTTATATCACAAAATAATTCATGCACTAGAAAAAAAATCTCTACTAAAAAAAGTTCTAGATATACACCATCACTAGCAACCAACTATAGGCATGAGTATGAAATTTCATGTTCAAAAAGTGACACTATAACAATTATTTATTCTTATAATGGAAAAATCTTAAGAAAAAGTTTTGATGTTAAAATGCCTAAAAAACTAAGCCTTTCGTGTAAAACTAGTGGTGGCACACCAATAAAAATTAATGGTAATAACGTTATCGTAGCTGGAACAAAAATTATTTGTAATACTACTTCTGGCGTAACTATTAGTGCAAATGGAAAAAAACAAACGTTAAGTAGTAAAAGTAAAACATTTAAAATAACTTACAATTCCATAAAAAGTGATAAAGTAATAGTATCTAAAACCGGTTACAAAACAAAAAACATTAAATTTAGAATTGTAAATAAATATCAAATTTTAGTAAATAAATGTAATAAAATTTCAAAAAATGATATTAATAATTATAAACTAGTTAACTTTACAAATGAAAAAGGTAAAAACCAAACACTTGAAAAAAAAACATACAACCAATATGTAAAACTTAAAAAGGCTGTTGCAAAAGAGGCTCCAAGGGGCAAAAATTATTATTTCATTGCAACATATACTTATAGAACATTTCAAACATCAGATTATCTATATAAAAGTTATCCTAGCACGGCTGCTCCGGCTGGCGCATCAGAACATAATATTGGTTTAGCTATTGATTTTGTAATAACTACAAATAAAAATTCAAATATGTCAAATTCTAGAACTGATGAATATAAGACCTTAATAAAGCTAGCACCAAAGTATGGTTTTATAGTACGATATCCTGTTGGAAAAGAAAATATAACCGGATATGAAAATGAAGTATGGCATCTTAGATATGTTGGCAAAAAATTAGCTACCACACTTAAAAACAAGGGAATAACGTTAGAAGAGTACTATAAAAAAGAATATAACAAGGAAAAAGAAAATTATAAAGATCAATGTTCATAATAAAAGACAAAGTAAAAACTTATTTTATTGCCTTGTCTTTTTCTTTGGATCTTTTTAATATTTTAAAGTATGATGATATATATAAATATACTATTAAAATAATTGATAAAACAAGTGATACATTACTTGAAATAAAAAGTAACATATCAAATAGTCCGTGTACTAAAATTGGTAAAGTAATGCTATAAACTAAGCTACGCCTATATTTTTTAAGCCACTTTCTTTTCTGGTATTTTTTAGCTTCTCCTAGATAGTAACCTGATAATATGGCAAAAAATATATGTGCCGGAACAGTAATTAGCCCTCTTTTTAAGGCAAGTGATATATCAAAATTATTTCCTAAAATAGCTATTATGTTTTCTATAGAAGCAAATCCAATTGCAACAAACACAGTATAAACAATAGCATCATATACATAATTAAATTCTTTATCATTAAAGCATACATAGTAAGTTATAAACCATTTAACTACTTCCTCTGAAAGACCAATTACAAAAAATGATTTAATGAATATGTTAATAAAATTACCAAAGTTAAACATATTAAAAAACTTTTCTAAATATAGTTCAAGAAATAATGCTACACCTGCTGCTAGTACCCCATAAAAAAGAAGTTTAGTTAATAATTTAAGAGGTTCTTTTTCTACTATATCCTTTTTGTAGACAATTATTCCTAGAATTATCCCGGGAAGCATTGCTAAAAGTATCAAAAATTCTGTTTTACCAAATTTAATTATAAAATCGAGCATGTTACCACCTATAGTAATTTTAGCAAAAACATACTAAAAAAAGAATGCATAAATTAACTTTATACACTCTTGTTTACACTTACTATAGTTCGTCTAAATCCCATCTTATAGGAAGTAATTCATCAATTTTTTTGATATCACCATCATTTACTAAGACCTCTGTTTTTATGTTATCATCATTTATTTGCCTTATAAATTCTAAGCATCTGCCACACGGAACCACGGGTTTATTTTGGCTAGATGACACTAGTTTAATAATTCTTGATTCACCTGCTTTTAACATATCCGCTATAGCACTATGCTCTGCACAAAAGCCTATGCCACATTTAGCATTAATAGATATGCCAGTGTAAACGTTTCCTTTATCTGTAAGTAAGGCGCAGGCTACATGACCACATCTAACATATTTGCTTACCCTTTTTTCTATAGCAAGTCTTTTAGCAACTTCCTTTAATAATTCAAAGTCTTTATCCATCTTATCCCTCTTATTCTATTTATATTATAACATGCCTAAATATTTTATGCATTAATTTATGCATGCACTTGTAAACTAGTTTAAATTACTTAGCAGCTCCTTAAAAATCTCAAGGTGCCTTTTTTCATCTAAAATTATTCTAGAAAGCATTTCCCTTATATATTTATCTTTTATTATCTTTTTATGTTCAGTATAAGTTTTTATTGCAGATTCTTCAGAAAATATATCTATTTCAAGCATATCTTTTAAACTAGTTTTATAATCTACATATTTAGAATTCCAAAATACGCAGTTATCAGATAACGCCTCACATACCTTATATATTGGGAATTTTCCAAGAAGTTTAATTGTTTTACCAAGCATTTCTAAATGCATCATTTCAACTCTGCCTATTTCTTCTATTATTTTAGAAAATTCCTTATCACTATTAAATTTATCAAAATGTTGGTAGGAATATAGCATTACAGCAGTTGTTTCACTTACCATTCCTGCATAGTCTTCACTCAATAAATCTGCATAGTGTAAATTTTCTTTTTCTACCCTTATTTCAGGATACGGAATATCTAGTTTAACTTTCATTTTTATCACCAATTAAATATATTCATAAGAAGTTTATGAAATTACATATATTGTAATAGGTGATGATAGTGAATAAAAAGGTGTTAGAAATTAATGAAAAGTTTAAATACAAAATAAATATAAATTATCCCATAACTAAGTTTAATAATGTTAATAAAGATATTAAAGTCATGCTTAACAGCATAATAAAAAATTTTGTAGATAGTTCAAAGAGGAATATAATGCTTAACTTATATTACACACTTTATATCTCTTATGAAGAGTATAAATATAAAGATATTATATCTTATATATTTAAAGTAAGTGAATTTACTGGAGGAGCTCATCCAAATAATTATTTAAAGAGTATTAGATTTGATTACGATGGAAATATAATTACTATTGATACACTTATTTCTGATGATAAAAATATACTTATTAAATTGTCTAATGAATCCAGAAGGATTTTGCTTTCAAAAGATGAATTTAAATCAGATAATATAATCAATATGGTTTTAGATGGAACTAGACCAAATAAAGATAATTTTGAAAATTTTGCGTTAACCAATAATGGTATTTTAGTGTTTTTTGACTATTATCAAGTAGGCCCTTATTATTATGGGGTTCAAAAAGTTCTAATTTCGTATGATAAATTATTGTAAATCATATTACTTTTGTGATATAATTTACTTGTTATTTGTTAGGGGATTAGTTAAATGGTATAATAATGGTCTCCAAAACCACTGTTGGGAGTTCGATTCTCTCATCCCCTGCCATTTAAAAGTAAAGCGACTTTAGAAAGTCGTTTTTTTTATACGTTTTTCAGAGTAAATAATCTTAAAAATCAAAAGTCAGAATCGAAATAGGTGTGGTGGAAAGTGGTTCTTTTATTTTAAATTTTCGCAAATAATAATTTTAAAATGAAAAAAATATCAAATTTTGATAATTTTTTTCATTTAACTGAAATAACTTTACTTTTATATAATAATGATATATAATTTTAGTAGAGGTGAAAAGTATGATAGAACGTACAGAATATTTAAATTTTCTAAAAAAACTAAAAGATAAAAACATAATAAAAGTTGTTACTGGAATAAGAAGATGTGGTAAGTCAACATTATTCGAGTTATATAAAAAATATTTATTAGAAAATGGCGTAGATAAAAATCAAATAATTAGTCTAAATTTTGAGAATCCAAAAGATATGATTTTTAATGATTGGAAAGAATTATATACCTATATAGAAAATAAATTATTACCCGATAAAATGAATTATATACTTTTAGATGAAATACAGGTTATCCCAAATTTCGAAAAAACAGTAGATGGACTTTTCATAAATAAAAACGTTGATTTATATATAACTGGTTCTAACTCTTATATGCTATCTGGCGAACTTGCAACTTATTTAACTGGTAGATATATGCAAATTCATATGTTACCATTATCATTTAAAGAATATTTAAATCATTATGGTAGGGACAATGAACTCAAAAAGTATGATACTTACATACAAAATGGTGGTTTTCCATATTTATTAAATTTAAATGAAGATAAAGATCTAATAAGAAATTATTTAGATGGAGTATATAATACAGTCTTAATGAAGGATGTTATATCAAGAAATAACATTAAAGATACAATGATGTTAGAAAGTATAATAAAATTTATATTTGATAATATCGGTCAATTAGTTTCTACTAACAAAATAAGTAATACCTTAAACTCTAATAACAGAAAAAATTCTGTTAATACGGTAGAAAGTTATCTAACCAACTTAATTGATAGCTACATAATATATAAAATATCTAGATATGATATAAAGGGAAAAGAATATCTAAAAACTGGAGATAAATATTATGTTTGTGATTTAGGATTAAGAAATTATTTATTGGGCGGAGTTAAAGATTATGGTAGTATTTTAGAAAATATAATATTTTTAGAATTAAAAAGAAGAGGCTATGAAATATATATAGGTAAGTATGATGAAGAAGAAGTTGATTTTGTAATTAAAAATAATGATGGAATAAAATATATACAAGTAGCCTTATCAGTTCGTGATGAAGATACTCTAAAAAGAGAACTGACTTCTTTGAAAAATATAAAAGATAATTATCCTAAATACTTAATAACACTAGATTATGATACAAATGATTTTGATGGTATAAAACAAATAAGTGCTATTGATTTCTTAACTGGAAGAACAAATTTATAAATATGATGTATCAATTAAAAGAACTGCTTTCCACACCCTTTGCGGTTCTTTTGTTTTAATTTTTAAGAGTTATTTATATGCCTTTAGAAAAAATAATTAATTATTTGGGGAGCTTCAGACTACCGGTGAAGCCCGAGATTAATGTCAATTATTTTTGTAAAATGAAGTGTAATTTATAAGTTAAAAAATAACTAGATAGCATAAATTGTTATCTAGTTTGCTTTCATAATACTTGTTTATATACAATATTTTAAGTTCTTTAACATTAATAAATATATCATTATATTTTTATTGTATTATTAATTTTATTGTCATCATTTCAATTAAAGTACATCAACTGTAGTGAATCTTACCTCATTATTTTTAGAGTATAATTTGTAAGCCGCTAATAATCTAATCATTTCCTTATTTTTGCATCCCCTAATTCTTTTTTCTTCTATTTTTAAGTTTTTAATTACACATTCATAAGTATCATACATAAGCGGTATTATGTAACCCGTTGTAAGGTATATTCCATCTATTTTAAATATAGAAGTATATATATATTTTCCTTCCAATTGAGTTTCAGATGATAAACTAACATCCGTTATTTCTATCTCATTTTCATTTTCTGTGTCAAAAAGTAATACCGTTCCATTATCAGAATTCATTTCCTTTATTAAAAATAATGAGCTAAAATTAGATTCTTTTATGTTCCTAAATATTTCATAATATTTATTATTAATATTTACGTTTTCTCTAAAATATTTATAAAATAAAGTCTCTTCATCATCTATGGAAATAAAACTTATTATATGGCATAGCAGTGAACCAATATCAATATTGACATGATTCATATCAAATAATCGTTTATATCTAATTATCATATTTTGGGTTAGTACATTTTCACATAAGCTAAGGGCTTCTATAGATTTTTTTCTTATTCCTTTATATTTTTCAACGTTTGGTTTATTACCAATCTTTTTATCATGTTCTTTTACTTTTTGAACAGAATCATATTCTAAAGACATATCTAAAATTTCTTTTATAGAATGCCCTTTATATATTACGCTGGGGATGTTTATAATAATATCTTTAATCTTATTTATTGCATCTTCGAAGTCATATTTTTTAGAATAGATTCTCATATATCTACAAAATAATTCTTCAGTGTTATCTATAGAATCCATAGTATCAATATGCATTTTCAAATTACTAATAAATACATCTATAAGATATTGTGGTATATCATTTTCTTTAAATACTTTAGCTATTTTTCTAACATACTTATCATCAATATTATATTTACTATTACAAATACTTTCTATATCTTCTTTAGTAAAGTATTTATAATATAATTTTTCATCCATGTTATCAAAAACGTTTTCCAAGTAGTAATAATATTCATTATAAAAACAAAAATCATTATCAATAAATATGTAATACCTTAAAGAAACACTATTTCTAATGTACTTTGCGCATTCTTCTATGGATTTAAAATCATCATTATAATAATGTGTATACATCTTCGATAATAAGTAAATATTGCAAATTCCATAAAGTTTCATTAGACCAATAATTCTTTTGTTTATCAAGTCTCTTTTTCTTATTTCTTTATAATTAACGTTTTTTAGTGCTTTTTTTACTATGTCTTGAAACTCCTCAGTTATTGAAAATCCTTTTCTTTCCGGAACTAAAAATAATTTACAATGTAATGATTTGTATACATCATCATATTCGTATTTTTTTAATCTTCCTTTACTTAGTTTATTTAACAAATTAAGCTCTTTTTCACTACAATACTCTAAAACTCTATTAGGGTTATCTTGATAAAATTTTAATATCCCATTAAGCATTTTTTCTCTAGTGGTTTTATCATAATCTATAAAATCACCAGTGACATTAACATATTCATTGTATATCATACTTTTATTCATTCTTTTAAACAATTCTAATAATTTCATTTTATACCTCTTCTAGCTTCGCTTTCATAATGATATGACCGCTTTTTAAAATTTAAACAAATTTTCTATCTTTAGTATAACATTTTTTATATAAAATCAAAATATTTTAAGTAAAAACATTTTGACGTTTACATACTTTCATGGAACCAAAAATTATATGGCCTTTAATATTTACTCTGGTATTTAAATCCATGGTGTTAGTGAAAGTGTATCCTCCCATCATAAGTTTCTTTTTGTACATTCAGTTTTATTTTATTTATCTGAATATTTTTATCATCTAGCCATTTTATATTATAATCTTTTAAATGATAATCATAATATAAATTTTTCTTCTCATTAGTTTCTATATTCTCAAGTTCTACCCTCATAAACCAATCCATTGTCATTCCTTCACTTATCTTATAAATATTTAGTTTATAATCCTTATTCGGGGAAATAACACTTCTAACATATATTCCTTTTGGCAAATCATCAAAATTATATATAAACTTATAATAAATCTTATATGCTATTAAGAATATAGAAACAAAAATTATTATCATTTTTAAAATCATTTTTATCATTTGCTTCATGTACAATCTCCTCTAACTTTTGATTCCGTATTTCTTCTCACCTAAGTTTGTATAAAAATACTAAGTTTTAAATTTTTTGTATCACATATATTTCTATTTAAATGTCTTACCTATCATCCTTATAAACAAATCATTACATACATATAGGTTAATTACATATGTTACTGTCATAATAATTAAAAATATTAATCCATCATTTTTTACACCTTTTAATATCTTTTTTATAATAACTCCATATAGCATAAGTTCCATAAATAAGAATAATATAACTTGTAATCTTAAGTTAGTAAATCCAAATCTTCCAACATATAAGAACATTCTGTAATATGAATTTATTATTAAAAATATTGAAAATGCTATTAATGAAATAACTAAACCCTTAATTAGTTTACTTTCCTTAACTAAATTAGTTTTATATATAAGATATAAAATTATAGAAAAATTAATTAAAGTTACAAATAAAAGTTCAAAAAAGCCTTCTCTTGCATAACTAGAATAAATATATCCCCTTGGTATCCTTAAGAAATTACCACATAATTTAGATATTTCTGATATTAAAAATAATATAAATACAAAGTTAACTATAACAAGCATAGATGTACCCATCGTTTTGTCTATGTTTTTTATTTTGCTTTCTTTTAAAGCAATATCGTTACTTTTAAATAAATTTATACCTATGGCAAATAAAATAATAAAATATATTATAAACCTAATAATAATCCATATATTGATATCTAAATCTATATTTACTTTTAAAATTGATAAAAATTTACTGAAATAGTCGTCAGCATTAGTTAACAAAAATAGTATTATAATAGATATAATTATGCCTATTATAGCACCCAAAATAATGTTTATTATCTTTTTATTTTTAGACCTAGAAATATCTATCTTAATAAAACTAAGATTTTTAAATACATTTTTAGGAAATAATTTAAATAATAAAAATATATTATCTAGAGTTACTTTATAATCCTTTTTAATTAGCATAAATAAATATGTTGAAATTAATACTGGAAGTATAAATACATTTAATAGCTGATTAGTACCATCTAAATTTCCTTTTAATAACTTAAGTACTAAATTACTAATAATTATAAGAATTATTGGTATAAGCATATAATAAGCTTTTTTATTTATATCTTTCTTATCCATAACTAATACTGTGCTTGATATCAAAATCATTAAAAATGGAAACATAATTCTTTTAAAGTAAAAATCTATATCTAGCATACCTACTATTACTATTAATATAGAAGATATAAACGGAACTAATATATGTTCTTTTCTCTTTTCATTACTCATCTTTATCATCCTTATATTCTAATATGTCGCTTGGTTGACAATTAAGCGTCCTACATATTACTTCTAATGTTGAAAATCTTATTGCTTTTGCTTTATTTGTTTTTAATATAGAAAGATTTGTTGTTGTAATACCCGTTTTTTGGCTAAGTTCATTTAATGACATCTTTCTTTTTGCCATCATAACATCTAAATTAACTATTATCATATCTATCACCTAAACCGTAAAATCTACTTCTGCTTTATATTTTATAGCAGCTTTTATTGCATCTTTTAATACATAAAAAGAAAGGGATACTAAAAAGCATAAAATTGCAACTACAAATGATAAAAGTGTTGGTATAAAAATAGACTTAATGATAACTATTAGAAATAATATCATGAACATAATGGTCATAGTTTTTAAATAATCTTCTATTTCTTTTCTAAACGGACTACCATTATATATCACGTTAAATAATCTTATAAGTTCATATACTATAAAAAGACATATTATGTAACATGAATAAAATGCTGCTTTATAAATAAGCGTATGACTTTTAAATGAGCCCACACTACTATCTTTAAAAAGATCATAAAATCTTGGTATAAAAGGTAATGAAATAGTACCTATTATTAATATGATTATTAAAATTATTGATATTATTTTTGATATAAAATTCTTTTTCATAATTTCCACCTCACTTAAATAATATGATACTTTTTGATAAATGTCAATATATTTTTATCGTTTATCGTAAAATATATATCGTTTTTAAATTGCTTTAGAATTATATTCAAATAATTATAATAAGTGATATAATTATTACATGGAGGATATAACATGAAAGAAAATATAATAGAAATACACCTTAAAAATAAAGAAGATTATAGAAATAATTTTAATAATAAGAAGCTATCATATGACTTAAGTAATTTTATATTAGAAGAATCAAAGAGTTTAAATACCAGGCAAAAAATAAGATTCATAGTATCTTCTAATGAAGAAATGTCTGATTATGAAAAAGAAGAATTTATAGATATGTTAAGAAATAATTTTGGAACAGATGTTAGTGAAATAATGAATATCCATAAGAAAGAAAACTTATCAAATTTAGTCTCATTATTAATTGGTATTATCTTACTAATTATCTATAGTATAGATTTTAAGACTTTATTTCTAGCTGAATTAATTTTAATAGTTGGATGGGGATTTTTATGGGAAGCAACATATAATTTTTTCTTTAAAGGAATTAAAACTAGATTAATGATTACAAGAAGAAAACAAATAATTAGTGGAAAAATAGAATTTAAATAATTATTTTGGTCACTTAGGCACTCTTTTAATTCATCAAATAAAGAAACAGCAACAGTACTATCATTTATAATCGTCATTATTATCAAAACCTTTATAATATATTTTTTCTTTTAAATAATAAATGAGGTTTCATCTATGAATTTGTAGTTAGTTTTATACTTAAGTTCTCTAACTAATCTAAATAATGCGTCATCTTTAGCTTTAGCTTCTAGCATTATGTCTGCGTCTTTATCAAGCTTTTTTAATATGTTAATAAAATTTATAAAATCATCAGAATTAATATAATCGTTATGGCTCCTAAATTCTTTTTTTAACATGCTTTTAGGGGAAGAAAAATGAAATTTAGGTGTTATTTTTCCCCAAGTATTAACTATTCTTTCTAGGTAATCTTGTACATTTTCACCTTCATTATTGCAAATATAATGATGATAATCTAAAACCATTGGTATATTTAACTTTTCACATATATAAAGTACATCTTTAATATTAAACACTTTATCATCATTTTCTAATGCTATAGTATTTCTAATATTTAATGGGAGTTTATTAAAATTATTAATAAATCTAGTGATTGATGCCTTTTTACCACAAGCACTGCTACCAACGTGGAGTATAATAACTTTATTTTTAATGTTTAATGCATCTAGCATATTATAATGATATTTTAGTATTTCTATAGTGTTTTTATAAACTTTATCATTCATACTGTTTAATACTGCAAACTGATCAGGGTGTAAGTCTACCCTAATTTTATTTTCTTTAATAATTTTACCTAGCTTATTATATTTTTCTTTGAAATTACTTATATAATCAAACGATACTTTTTCGTGTGTTGCAAGAGGAATTAATTTTGACGTTAGTCTATAAAAATGAATATTATTTTTTATGTTATATATTAAAATTTTTTCTAGTGAGTTAAGATTATTATTTATCACGTCATATATTTTTTCTATAGTATAACATTTATTTATATAATCAGTATAAGAAACTGTTTTTGATGTTGTTATACCATCTAATGCTTTTGAAATAGCTACATAGCCTAGTCTTATTTTCACTTTGAATCACCAATAATATTTTTAACTTTTTAATAAAAAAAATACTGTGAAAAGCAGCAGCATTTTATTTTTTAGAGTTACTTATAAGTGTATACCCAATTAAAACTAATATTGCAACTAACATAACAATTATTATGTAACCTGCTATATTAGAGTTTATATCAACTGGGCTAAGTGCCAATATATAATTCTGGTTTGTAATATCTATGTTTATATCTGAACTAGTAGTTTCAATTCCTACTATACTAGCTAGCAGCTTTTTTATTATTCTAATCCACTTCATAGTATTACCACCATTATTATTAAATTATAAAGAATTCTAGATATAATATTAATGTGAATATTATTTGTTTTAGTGTATGAATATGATAAATATACTCCTACAAATATATAAGATAAAGAAGATATAACACCCATAAGGGTTAGTGACTGTGATATTATGTAAAGTAGCCCAAGTAATAAACCAGAAAATATTATGAAGAATTTATCATTATCTATTACAGCTCTTATATTTTTTCTAAATATAAGTTCTTCTATAATTGGCGATAAAATTACCATTCTTATTATTAACAAGGCATTTTCTGATTTAATAATATTTAAGCTGCTATCATTAACAGATAAAACGGAAAAACTATTTAATAGTATACTAGACACTATATTGAAAATGATCATTATAAAGGTCATTATAAATAAGTTAATAAAAATTTTCTTAACATCTTTCTTTTTTAAAATTTTAAATTCTTTTATAAGCTCATCTTTATAACTTAAAAATATAATTACGAGAAACATAAAAGTAATTACAAATTCATATAGAGCAATAATGTTATCTTTTGCTTTAAAAGCATTAGCACTTATTGGTAATTTCAAAAAAACAGTCCAACATAAGTATAGTAAAATAAATAATATTGTTTTAATTAAGCCCTCTTTATTCATAAACATATGAGTCAAATAGTGATGTTTTACAAAAAAAGGAAGAACAAGTGTTCTTCTAGTAAAACCAGCAAAATCTTCTAACAAAGTTTTGAATTGACTTCCACATCTGACTCTACACTCCTTTCTATTAAAGGATTTTTACAACATATATATAATACTTCAAAATAATTAACTAATACTGCTCATTAATTATCAATTTAATTATAACATATTATTTTTAATATATGAATACTTTGTTACAATTATTTTAGTAATGTAAAAATCATTTAAAACTAACATTTTAAAAAAGCGTCATAAGGCACTTTATTCAACACTTTTTAACGATTCTATCATATCTATTTTCTTTAATGTAAAGTGTATAATTATACTTACTATTATAGTAAATAACATTACTATAGATGAAGTTATTATGAAACTAGATACTTTTATATGGTGAATAAACCTTACCATTTCAATTTCTACTGTATCAAGTATTACATTGGTTAGGAATATTCCAAATATTAATCCAAGAATTATTCCAAGTATAGTTAAAATGATTGTTTCTTTGACGATATAATCATCCACTTCCCTGTGTGTAAATCCAAGTACTTTAAGTGTTGCAATTTCTCTTTTTCTTTCAGTTATATTAATATATGATAAATTATATAATACAACAAATGATAAAGCACCAGATAAGAATATTAATATTGCAACTACACCATTTAGTGACTTAAGCATATTATTTACACCCTTAATTGTTTGGC
The DNA here is from genome assembly GCA_934155185.1 of uncultured Bacilli bacterium. Classification (GTDB taxonomy): domain Bacteria; phylum Bacillota_I; class Bacilli_A; order RF39; family UBA660; genus Aphodocola. The sequence goes on along the minus strand of CAKPGT010000006.1, from coordinate 5,806 downwards.
TAACGGATACTATACTCATTATATTATCATTTTCTAACAATTTCTTAGATATTTTTTCTTCATTCTTTAAATTTTCAAGCTTTATAAATGAAATATTTGTTTGATAATTAGTAATATTATTTTCGTAAGTTAACTTATTCATAAATACATAATTACTAACATAGTTTTCACATACACCTGAAATAATAAACTTATATTCTTTATTATTAGAGTCTTTAAGTACTATTTCATCTTTTACTTTTTTATTTATAAGCTGAGATAGTTTATCAGAGATAATCACTTCATTGTCTTTTAGTCGTAATTCTTTTTTAGTTTTTAAATCCTTTAGATTTACTAGGTCTTTCATATCTTTTTCTTCATATGGAACAAATATATTGATACTATACCCACTAGCTGTCATGGATACATTAACATTTGTATCAAGCCTTCTTTTAATATCTTTGCTAGAAAAAATATCATCTAAGCTTTGTTTACTATTATCTCCTATTATGTATACCATTTCATCAAAATTAAATACATCCTTATATTGTCTATCTGGTATTCCAATAACAGAATCTCTTATTCCAAATCCGGATAGCATTAAAGCAGTACATCCTAAAATACCGGTAATGGTTGTAATTACTCTCTTTTTATATCTAAATAAATTTCTGACCGTTATTTTATTAGAAAAATTAATTCTGTTCCAAATAAAAGGTATTCTTTCTAAAATTACCCTTTTTCCGTTTGTAGGAGCCTTTGGCCTCATTAATTCAGAAGGTTTTTCCTTAACTACTTTTCTTATTGTAAGAAGTGTTGTACCACAAATACACACTATTGCAATAATTATTCCTATAATAACATTTATTGGATTATAGTCATATTCAAATACTGGTATGTCAAATAAAATTTTATACATATTCCATACAAATCTAGGAAGCAAGAAAAATCCTAATATAGCTCCTACTATTCCACCAAATATGGTAGCTAGTCCAGAATATAATAGATATTTTTTTCTTATATGTCTATTACTAAAACCAAGAGATTTTAAAGTACCTATATTGCTTCTATCATCTTCTACCATTCTAGACATAGAAATTAAACTAATAAGTATTGCTACAACAAAGAATATTGTAGGAAAAATCTTTGATAAGTTTGAAACGCTATTACCATCATCTACAAAGCTAGAATACCCACTATCATCTAGTCTGTCATATATATACCAAGTAGCTTTTGGTATTTCATCTAATTTTTGCAATGCTTCATTTATTTTTAAATCAAACATACTTTTACTATCATAATACTCTTTTAATTTAGAATTATATAAATTTAAACTACTTTGATATGTTCTAAGTCCGTTATTATACTTACTTAAACCGTCTTGATATTCGTTATAGTATTTAATATATAGCAAATATCCTTTGTCATATTCTTCATTAGCTTTAGTATATAAATCAAGTCCTTTTATGTACTCTTCTTCTGCACTATTAATTCTTTTTATTGCATCGATTAATTCTAGTGCCTTATCTTTATTTTCCTTTATGTAATTAAGTGCATTTATTATATCATCATACATTGGTGTATCATTTGGTAATGTATCAATAATATTATCTATATATTTATCATCAGTTATAAAATCTCTAAAATCACTTCTATTTTGCGATATATAATTAATTGACAAAACTATTACCTCGTAGCCTGGAGTATTGCTTGGAATCTTGCTTATTAGTTCATCTTTATTATCAGGGTCTTTTATGAAATTTTTAATATCTTCCTCTAAGCCCAATTCATAAATCTTGTTAATTCTGTCTATAACTAAGTCATAATTTGGCAAATTATTTGGTATTAAGTTTATAATTACTTCCTTAGGAATAGTAAAATCTTCTAAGTACTTAATAGTATTATTTATATCATCTAAAGTAATATTATAGTTTTTAAGCTCATCATTTATTTTAGCTTTTCCATCATCTATTTGTCTTTTAGCATCATCTAACTTTGATTTATTTAGGTCTAACTTTTCTTTAGCATCAGCTAAAGTTTTTTTGTTCTTATTTAACTCTTCTATTGCACTTTTTAACTTTAAATCAGATGAATCTAGCTCTTTCTTACCATTATCAAGTTTTGTTTTACTACTATCAAGAAGAACTTTAGCACTATCTAATTTTTCTAATGCTTCTTTTTTACTATCCTCTATTTGTTTATTAGCTTCATTATATATATCACTATATCTTGAAACTTCTCTTTCTGTTTTAATTTTATTTATTTCTTTTTTTACTTTATCTATTTTTTCATTGTAATTGCTACTATTTGTAACATCTTTTTTAGCATCCTTAACATTAACATATATTTCAGTAAAATAATCAATATCAAAATTACTATTATTTACATAAGTATAATAGTTTATTTTACCTGTTCCTATATTTGTATTTCCTCTATTAAGTGTTCCAGTTTCGCTATTTATGTATAAAGGACTTTTTACTATTCCAACAATTTTTAATTTCTTATTTTTAAATACGCTATCTTTAATAGTTATTGTATCGCCTAGCTTAAGTGATTCCTTATTAATCATAGCTTTTTCTACTAATATTTCGCTATCATTAATAGGACGTCTTCCACCCGAAATCTTAATTTTATTTACATTATCATTTATCCCAATTACTTTTAACACTAGCTCTTCATCTTTTACGTCTGCTAAAACATCTTTTGAATAAGAGCCATATACTCTACTTACGTTTTTTAAACTTTTTATTTTATCAACATCACTACTAGTAAGTCCAAGTGTAGATACTACTTTAATATCATACATATTTCTATTATCATAATATTCATCTAATGATTTCATCATGTCTGGTGCCGCCATTTTTATACCAACAAAAACACCAACACCTAGCATACTCATAACAAGTAGTGAAAAAAACCTCTTAAATGTATGCTTTATTTCTCTTATGCTTGTTGTATTAATTCTATCTTTTTTCATGATTACCACTCTATTTCATCAATGCTCTTAGGTTTTTTATTTATGATAATATCGCTTGCACTTCCGTTTTTAAAATTAATTACTTTATCAGCCATTGGTGCTATTGCTGCATTATGAGTAATTATTATAACTGTCATTTTCTCTTTTCTAGCGGTTTGTTCTAGAAGTTTTAAGATTTGCTTACCTGTTTTATAATCAAGCGCACCAGTTGGTTCATCACATAAAAGTAATTTTGGATTTTTAGCAATAGCACGAGCTATTGCAACTCTTTGCTGTTCTCCCCCTGATAATTGAGATGGGAAATTATCAATTCTATTCTTTAAACCAACTTTATTTAATATGGTTTTAGGGTTTAAGTGATCTTTGCATAGCTGAACTGCCAATTCCACGTTTTCTAATGCTGTTAAGTTTTGTACTAAATTATAAAATTGAAAAACAAAACCAATATCATTTCTACGATACATTATAAGTTCTTTATCACTATAATTTGTAATATCTTTACCATCTACTAAAACCTTACCAGATGATGCACTATCCATTCCACCTAATATGTTTAAACAAGTTGTTTTTCCAGCACCAGAAGGTCCTAGTATAACAACTAATTCTCCTTTTTCTATTTCAAATGAAGCTTTGTTTAATGCTTTTATTTCAACTTCACCCATTTTATATATTTTGTTAATATTTTTAAATTCTATATATGCCATAATACCACCCTCTTAGTGATATATTATATAATAATTATATAAAAAAAGCACCATTTATTTTAAGTTTAGATAAGTTTTTTTGGCATTTTTAAATAATTAAAAAAACAGATAATCATTTACCTGTTTAGTATATATATTCCCAAATTTAAATACCCTGCAAATACTATCCATAATATGTATGGTATGTTTAAGTATGCTGCCCTTTTATCTATATTATAAAATGTAATTATCATAATGCTTACTGTAAAAATCAAAAGTATTATCCAAATAAATGCTAAAAGATATGCATCAAAGCCAAAGAATATTAAGGTCCAAAGTGAATTTATAATAAGCTGTATACCATATATTATTAGTGCTTTTTTCTTATCTTTATTATCTGATTTATAAATTATATAGCAAGATATACTCATTAAAAGATAAAGTATACTCCACACTATAGGAAATAATATTCCAGGAACATTTATCGGTTTATTAAGTTCTTTAAATGTATCCATATTATTCATTGTAAAAAAACTAAAGAAACTTCCTACAATAAATGTTATTACAGTTATTATAATAAAAGCTTTAAAATCAAATTTTTTCATAGTATCACCATTACTATTTTAGTTAGTTTTTTTCATTTTATGCCTCATAAAACTCTTTTAGAAATTTATTCATTATTCTCTGGCATATTTTTGATGATTCCTCGTCATATAAGTTACACTGTTTAATTCCGTTGTTATTTGCAAAGTTTGAAATTACTTTTATACACGCGTATGAAATGTTATTTACATAACAAAATTCACCTACTGCACCTGCTTCACAGTCTACCGCACCTGCATTGTATTCCCTTCTTATACTGCTTGCTAAATTATAATTGGTAACAAATGTATCTGACGATGCTAAAATATCATCATTATAACTTATTCCTGCAATGGATGATGCTCTAATTAAACATTCTTTTAAATCATCATTTGTCTTATATAGCGCTTTTTCAAGCATTGGTATTTGCCCTGCGCCATATCCATTTGGCATAAAGTCAACATCAAACTGAAGTGTTGATACTGGTACGATTGAACTAAATATGTCATTACCATCTTTTATACTTCCTGCAGTACCCATTAATACTACTGCTTTAACATTGTATTTCATGCAAGCATATCTTAAGCTACTTCCAATATTTACCTTTCCGTAACCAGTTACTAAAATAATAAATTCATGTTCTTTATAATTACATTTATAAAGTTCACTCATTTTGGGACTTAACTCTTTACTATAATTTAATTTTTCTAATAAATCATTTACGTAAAACCTACTTGGTGTAATAATAGCTAACAAAATAGCACCTCCTATTAATATATATTTGTTTTAATTTATTTTTATTTACATAAAATTATTTTAGAAGGAGCTTGATAATATGGCTTATAAAGTTGCTATTAATGCAGCGGGTGGCGGAAGCTATGGAAAAAATGCAAATGGTATAGTTGAAAAGGATTATAACTTGTCTATTTCTAAATATATATCAAATAGGTTAAATGATATGGGTATAGAAAATTTTTTAGTTAGAGATAGTGATAGAAATTTAACTGATGAAGAAAGAGTAAATATTATTAAAAACAAGTATGGGAATGGTAATAATATAATCGTAATTTCTAATAGACTTAACTCTGGTGGTAATAATGGTGCAGAAGTTATGTATGCTCTTAGAAATAATAGCAAACTCGCATCTATTATATCGAATAACTTAGAGGATGTAGGGCAACCTGTACTTAAATATTACCAATTAAGAAATAGTAATAATACTGCACTTGATGATGACTATTTAATTAGGAATACAAGCAACAATCAGACTATCGTAATTAATTATGGCTACATTGATAATGCTAATGATGCTAAGTTTTTAAGAGAAAATTATGAAAAACTAGGAGAAGCTGTTGTAAAAGCTATTTCAAATTATGCTAATGTTATATATACACCTTTAGATATGGAGGGCTATTATATAGTTAAAAAAGGGGATACCATTTTTATGGGGAATAATGAGTATTAAATTAAATTTTATATATAAAATATTGCTTAAGTTGGGAAAAAATCAACTTTTTTTGACATTCTAAGATTTGTCAACTGTAAATTTTTGTGATATTATAAGCATGCTAAAAAGACACGAAATTAT
>CAKPGT010000005.1 GCA_934155185.1 uncultured Bacilli bacterium | reverse complement strand
AGTAAAGAAAACATACAAGATAAAATGAATTTCTTAATATCATTAGGCTATACAAAAGCGGATGTAATAAAGATGACAAAGCTATTACCTTCATTATATAATTTAAGTAAAGAAAACATACAAGATAAAATAGATTTCTTAATATCATTAGGCTATACAAAAGAAGATGTAATAAAGATGACGAGGTTATTACCTTCATTATATGGTTTGAGTAAAGAAAATATTATAGAAAAAACTGAATATTTAAAATCAGTCGAATTAGAATTTATTATATTATATGATCCGAAGATGTTAATGCAGAGTGTAAAACTAACTTATGCAAGATATAAATTTTTAACTGAAGAAAAAAATATTGATATATCAAAAGAAAACTATAGAAAATTATTTATTAACAATAAGCAGTTTGAAAATGCATATGGCATTAGTAAGCAAGAATTACTTGAAAGATACCCATATGAAAAAACATTGTATAAAATCAAGAAATTATAATCATTATATGAATAGGTGATTATAATGAATATTAATGATGTATGGAAATTATTTGAAAAAACAGGTAAATTAGAGTATTATATTATGTATAGGAAGATGTGTGAAGGGAAGATTGATACTCTTGGAGATAAAGAAAGTTGAAGGCATTATTGCAACTGAAAGACCTTATGGAGAAACAAGTAAAATACTTGATATTCTAACAAAAGATATGGGAGTTATATCGTTAATTTCAAAAGGCGCAAAAAGATTGAAAAGTAATTTAAGAAGTGTAAGTGAGTTATTTACATATGCTTCTTTTGAAATTAGTTATAAAAAAGATAAACTCTCTACTTTAATATCTGCTGATATCATAGATCCTTTGAGTAATATAAAAAAAGATATAGAGAAAATATCATATCTTAATTTCATATTAGAGCTTGCAAAACAAGTTATGAAACAATCTTTAAATAAAAATATTTACGAGATTTTAATAAGCAGTATAATTAAGATAAATGAAGGATATGATGCCTTAGTAATTACCAATATACTAGAGCTTAAATACTTAGATTTTTTAGGTGTAAGCCCGTATTTTGATGGATGCGCTATATGTGACAGCAAAGACGTTATAACACTTTCATCATCAAGAGGTGGATTTGTTTGCACGAAACATAAAGATAATGAATATATTGTAAGTAGTAAGACAATAAAAATAATTAGGTTATTAAGATTTGTTGATATATCTAAGATATCAAAATTAGATTTATCAGATGAAGTAAAAAATGAAATAAATAATTTTATAGACGATTACTATGACAGGTATACAGGTCTTTACTTAAAAAGTAAGAGTTTTCTTAAAAACATTGCACAAATAAAATAAACTGTGCTATAATTATATCGTTATATGAAATGCAATGACGGGGTTGGAAACCTATCAGCAATATAAATGAAGTGATTTCTTCTAGAAATAAGTAGGGTGGAACCGTGGATAATATATTCACCCCTATGGTTTTTCTAGGAGTTTTTTTATTGGAGGATTTATGGAGTTAAATGGAGTAAGATATTTAGATGCAAATGACTATTATAGAATAGTTATAACAGAGGAAGAAAACTTAAAAATTGATACTAATGGCAAAATGCCATATAAATCATGTATAGAGCAGAATAACTTTTCAAAAAGTTTATCTGGAAAAACTAATTATGAGGTTATAAATTATATAGTAAATTATTTTTTAAATTATAATAGGATTTGTATGCTTGATAACAGTGTGTACTTTCAAGGAAAAAAATATATTAAAGTAAGCTCACCTAGAGCGGAATTATTACTTAAACTTTTGCCAACTAAGGAAAATAGTAAAATAGTAAATGAAATAATTAATAAGTTTAAAAATGATAGAATAAGAACACTATATGAAACGGATTATGATAAATATAGCATAAAACTTAGTCATAATAAAGCTGGTTATTATCCTTTAAATTTAGATGATAAAGAAATTGATATAGTTATTCATAAACCTGCAGCTAATAATGATGATACAATAAGTGATAGTGAAAAAGACTTTTTAAGAGAATTAATTATTTATGCTTTAGATAAAAAGAATGGCGAAACAGAAGTGATAAGAAATTATGATGATCTTACATCTTCACTAGAGTGTGATGGATTAGTTTTTTCATCTAATTCTATATCTATTACTAATGTGTTTGATGAAGTTTCTTTACTTTACAACAACAAGCTAGATAATGCCAATAAAAAACAGTTAAAATTGGAGGGATTTTAAAATGGAAAAAGAGCAATTAACAATGGATAAAATAGTAAATTTATGTAAGCAATACGGTTTTGTATTTCAAGGAAGTGAAATATATGGTGGGTTTGCAAATACTTGGGATTTTGGACCTGTTGGTGTTGAGTTAAAAAACAACATAAAAAGAGCATGGTGGAAAAGATTTGTACAGGAAGATAAAAAAACTTATGGTGTTGATGCAGCAATACTTATGAATCCTTTAGTATGGAAAGCATCAGGTCATGTTGAATCATTTGGAGATCCTAAAATGGATTGTAAAAAGTGCAAACAAAGATTTAGAGCAGATAATTTAATTGAGGATTTTGCTAAAGAAGAAATTGCAGCAGAGGCAATGACCAATGAAGAGTTAGAAAAATATATCGATGATAATCATATAACTTGCCCTAACTGTGGTGGATTTGACTGGACACCAATTAGAAAATTTAACCCTATGTTTAAAACATCAAGGGGAACACTTGAAAATGATGCAGATACAGTATATTTAAGACCAGAAACTTGTCAGGGAGAATATGTAAACTTCCTTAATGTTCAAAGAACTACAAGGGCTAAATTACCTTTTGCTATAGCACAAATAGGTAAAAGCTTTAGAAATGAAATAACACCAGGAAATTTCTTGTTTAGAACAATTGAATTTGAGCAAATGGAACTTCAAAAATTCTGTAAAGAAGAAGATAGTATGAACTTTTATCAAGATTACAAGAAAAGAGCATTAGACTTTATTACTGATTTAGGTTTAGATAGTGATAAATTAAGATATCATGATCATGACAAACTAGCACATTATGCAAAGGCTGCATGTGATATACAGTATAAATTTCCAATTGGCTGGGAAGAATTAAATGGTATACACCATAGAGGAGTATGGGATTTATCAAGACATAGCGAGTTTTCTGGTAAAAAAATGGAATACCAAGATCCTGAAACAAATGAAAAGTTTACACCAAATGTTATTGAATATTCAATTGGAGCAGATAGACTTACTCTTGCAATATTATGCAATTCTTATGAAGAGGAAAAACTAGAAAATGATACAAGGGAGGTTATGCATTTTAACCCTGTAATAGCACCATATAAGGTAGCAATATTGCCACTTGTTAAAAAATACCATGATAAGAAAGCTAATGAGATATATGATTTGTTCTCAAAAGAGTTTATGTGTACATATGATGAAACTGGATCTATTGGTAAGAGATATAGAAGACAAGATGTAATAGGTACGCCTTGGTGTATAACGGTAGATGATGAAACTATAAATAACAAGACCGTAACCATAAGAGATAGAGACACTATGAAGCAGATAACATTAAGTATAGAAGATGCAATAAAGTATGTAAATGATAGAATAAAATTTTAGGGGTTCTTATGAAAAAGAAGAAAAAAAGTATAAAGAAAGATAAAACTTTTGATAAGAAAAAGGAAGGAATAACAGTTTGCTTTAAAGAGGAAGACTATTCTGGTGCCTTAGAAAAATCAAATAGTTTAATAAAAGAATATCCTAAAAATTATTATGGATATCTAACGGCTATAAAAGCACAAACCCGTAATTTTAACTTATATCTTAATGATGAAGAATTAAAAGAACTAAAAAAGACGTTTGAAGATGCTAAAAAATTAGATATAAAAAAAGAAGATAAAATTCTTGAAAAGGAAATTGAGGAATACTTTTCTGATTATAAAGAAGTGGATAACTTAAAAAAAGTAAAAAAAGAAATAATAAGCAAGGAATTAATGAAAAAAATATATGAAAGCAGTATAACTTTTATAAATCAGAATATTATGGCAGCTAACTTATATAGAATAGATGGAAAAAAGATTAAGAATATATATGACTTTATAAATGGCATATTCTTTCTTCTTTGTTTAATATTTAATTTGATAAATAGAAATTATTTACTAATATTAACATTGCCTTTTGGCATATTTGGCATAATTAATATATATAGTTTTATTGATATGAACTTCTTAAAAAAAGGAAAGAAGAGAAGTGAAAAAATTAAGATTAATAATCTTATAGATCTTGCAAATAAAAGAGTTAGTACTTTAAGAGAACAAATAAAAAAAACCGATGAAACATTAGAATTTTTATATGATCAAAAAAGAAGTATAATATTAAAAATTCCAGCTTCTTTTGCCGATAATATAAAAGAAGAAATATCAAATAATGAAAAAGAAGAGGGAAGTTCTATATTTAGTATTTTACTAGAAAATGATGCTTTTTCCTTTACAAATGAGTTAAATAAAAAGACGAATATAGATGCAAATGATATAGAAAAAGTTATAAAAGAACATGTGAAAAGAGAGGATGATGAATTATCCTTATTTATTAATTCCAAACTAGCTGAAAGAAAAAATAAACAAAATGAATTAGTGTATACTAAAAAAATCAGTATTTATAATATTATACTTACTATTATTTTACTTATTGTAAGTGTATTTTGTATTATAAATTTAGCTAAAAACTTTTATGAAGTAAATTATGATTCATTTGTATTAGCTTTTATAGTTGGTATTATAAGTATGCTTATTTATAATATTGATTCTGGCAAACATAAATCATTTCTTGATGCTTCTTTTGATAATTTATTATCATGTGTGTTTAAGACATCTCTTGCTTATAATTTAGTTTATTTTGAATTATCAAATGAACTTAAATTAACATATGGTTTTATTCAAATGCCACTAATATTTGCATTAATACTTATTGGTTTTGTTTTACTTGTAACTTTATTTAAATATAATTATTATTTGAAAAGACTAACAAAATTAAAAGTTTAGAATATATAATACATTTTATTGTATATAATATTTTATTATGATAAAATGTATTTGTAATGCCTCCTTAGTTAAGTGGTATAACGCAGCCATGGTAAGGCTGAATTGTAAGTTCGATTCTTACAGGAGGCACCATAAAAAAACAAGCCCTTATATTATAAGGACTTTTTTGATACATAAATTAGCTTTGGTCTTGTTTTGAGCTATTTTTAAAATTTTCAATAACAATTTTATTTTACTATTACAAAAATGATTATTTAATACTATTCTAGGATTAAATGTAACTTCTTTAATTTGTATTTTTTAACTTGCATTTACTTTTTTAACTAATAACTTTTTGTGAAAAAATTGACATTTACAACAAAGAGAAAAGGCTAATTTTGATTAACCTTTTTCTCATATAAAGTTAATAATAATAGTTAATTAGTATTATTTTTTAAAAGTTTTAGCATAAGCAGTTTTTTCTTGAGCGTCTTTTGTTGCATCATAATTTAAGGTAGCTTGACAAGCATTTTTGGCATAATATTTTTGCTCATCAATCTTATTTACTTCAATGAATTTTTTTCTAAATGCTTCTTTGTTTTCAGCTAAAATTGCTATCTCCTTTAAAAACTTTTTGTAATCTAAGTCTTCAAAATACATCTTTTTAGTTGCATAACCTTTTTTACCAAATTTATCAATTATATGCATTCTAGATTCTTCAATTATTTCATCTAATTGGGAATCGGGCTTATGCTTTATCCTATAAGCATATGTTCTTTTTAATGGTACTTCTACTAATGTGTTTCTATCTGCTGAAGATACTATTTTTCCATATATACTTCTGGGTTCACTATCCATACTCGCCCTGTGATCATATACTGCATCAGCCATTATTTTTATATCATCTTCAGTAAAAAACTTTCTTAAGTTTGAATCCTTAAGTAACATTTCAGCTGAAACTTTTTCATGATTTTTAGCATCAATATAATGCCCAATATCATGGTAGGCTGCAACCACATAAACCATGTCATAATTAATATTATTAATTTGATTGGCAAATTTTAAGCTTCTATTTATAACATACTTAATATGTTCTAAATTATGTCCTAGATCATTTTTTTCATAGCTAGGAAAAATATTTTCTTCGATATATTTTTGTAAATTTTTATTTATGTGCATATTGTCTCTCCTTATAAACTGATTATATCATAATTATTTATATATAAATAAAATTTGAGCTAAAATTGTTATAAAAAAGGAAATATAGTTTACACGAATTATTATTTATGATACACTGTAATTGCATGGTAGTAACGGTAAGAGGTATTGCCATACAAAAAAGTTTAATTCAAGAAAAGGAAACAGAGGTATGGGAAGAGAAGAATTTTTATCATCAATATACTTAATTATTAAGAATGATAAAGGGGAAATATTGTTGCAAAGGAGACAAGGGACTAAGTTATGGCCTGGCTTTTTAGCACTTCCAGCTGGACACATTGATGAGGGAGAAAATCCTTATGAAGCTGCTATAAGAGAAGCAAAAGAAGAATTAGACATAAATATAAAAACGGAAGATATATGTGATACATTTGTTGCTTGCAGGAAAAATAAGTCACTAAGACCGTATTATGATGTGTACTTTGAAGTAAGCGATTATACCGGAAAAATAAAAATTGCTGAACCTGAAAAATGTTCAGAATTAATGTGGTGTGATATAACTAGATTGCCAGAAGATATGATAGACTTTGAGTCAAAAGCAATTATAAATAATTTAAATGGAATAAAGTTTAGTGTTGTTTATGCGGATAATGAAAAAACGTTAGTAAAGAAAAAGGAAAAATAACATCTCTCATATTAATTAAAACAAATTAGCTTTAAATGCAGAGCTAATTTGTTTTTATATTGTTTGGTGTTTTCTTTTTAACCTTAACCTGTTCTTTGCCTTCTTTAGAATTATTTATTTCTATTTCAAAATATTTAAGAATAGTTTCATCATCAATATTAGGAAAAGCATTTTTGATTTTTAAGTATAAATTTTTAGCAACGTCAAGCTTGCAGCATATATCAGTGTATTTCACATTTATTCCTTCCTTTTGATTCATACAATTTAACATTATAATTTCATCTTTTGTAAATATATCTTTAGGTGAGAAGAAGGGCAATCTAGAAGATCTTTCAAGTAAGCCCTGATTTAGACCGCACTTTATGCACCCATATTGTTTATATGATCTTCCCTCACAATAATCATAGTTAGAGTCTGTTATGACCCAAATATGATTGCAAGAGGTATATGTTTCAGTTTTAATCTGCGTATATAACTTTTTTTCTTTACTTGCCAAAATGCTTTCTTTTTTGCATAGCTTAATATATTCTTCTACAAAATGATTTTTCTTAAGTTCATCAATTTTTCTTTTAGTTTTTTCCTTTTGCACAATTGTCTCATTATACTTCTTTTTTAAATTACTCATATAGTAATCCTCCTTTCAAGCATTATTCTACCATAGCCTTTCTTTATAATCTATAAAATATATTAAACCTATGGTATACTAATTGTAGAGTTATATTTAATAGAGAATATACTATAATAAATTTTTATTTTAGAAAAGATATTTAGGAGGAAAAATGATTAAAGTAATAGCTTTTGATTTAGTTGGTGTGTTAGTAAGTGAAAAGGACATTAATATGTCTTTTGAAGAAGAGAAGATAGAAAGGCTTTTTGGACCAAACATTAATGATTCAGATTATTTAAAAGAAGCTAGAAAAATAATAGAAAAAGACAATGTTATAATTAGAACTACTGAATCACTTATAGAAAGATTGTATGAAGTAAGGGATAATGACTTGTTTAAAAAAATAAAAGAAAAATTTCCTGATATTAAAATTATAATTGCAACTAATCATGTATCATTTATAAGAAATTACATTGGAGAAACATTTGGTGTAACATATTTAGATGATGTTATTATTTCAGCAGAAATACATAGAATAAAGCCTAATAAAGATTTCTATGAGTACATATTAAATAAGTATAATATAAAACCAGATGAACTTCTTTTCCTAGATGATAATATAAAAAACGTAGATAGTGCAAGTAAGATTGGAATAAATACAATAAAGGTAGATAAAACTATAGATATATTAAATGAAATTGAAAGTAAGATAAATTAAAGCATCAAATTTTAGTGCTGCTTTTTATAAAATAAGGTAATTTTAAAAAAAGTTTATGGTAAATTATAAAACTGTGATATTATTATAGTAGGGTGAGATGATGAGTGAATATTATGAAATTGTAAATGAGATATTAAACCATGAAGAATTTATTAAAAGAAAAAGTTATATGCATCACGGAAAGATAAGTGTTTATGATCACAGCTTAAAAGTGTCTATAATGGCGTATAAAATTTCTAAGAAACTTAAAATTGGTGACTATAAAAAAGCTGCTATTGGTGGTCTTTTACATGACTTTTACTATAAACCATGGCAAAGTGATAAAATTAAAAGACCACTATTTAAGAAACATGGTTTTACGCATGCTAAAGAGGCTTTAGAAAATTCAAAAAAATATTTTCCTAATTATATAGATGAGAAGACTTCTAATATAATTCTAAGGCATATGTTTCCTTTAAATATAATACCACCAAAATATAAGGAATCATGGGTAGTTACAATAGCTGATAAAATAGTATCAATGGAAGCTATTAAGCAGCCAATATTTTTCTTATCACTTTTTGATATAAAAAAATAGAAATTTTATATTTGCAATATACAATTGTTCGTGATACAATTAATTCATAAGTGAGGTTTAAATTATGTATTCATATATTAAAGGTATTATAACTGATATAGAAAACAGTTATGTAGTTATAGAAAATAATGGAATAGGTTATATGGTTTTTGTTTCAAATCCGTTTTCTTACAAAGAGGGTGAAGAGGTAACTATATACTTATATCAACAAATAAGAGAAGATGAAAATACTTTATATGGTTTTAAGACTAAAGAAAATAAGGATTTATTTTTAAAGTTAATAGGGGTTAAAGGTTTAGGATGTAAGATGGCACTACCTATGTTATCTGTTAATAATATTAATGAGTTATATAGTGCAATAGATTCTGGTGATATTAGTTATTTAAAGAAATTTCCTAAGATAGGAGATAAGGTTGCAAGGCAAATAATTCTTGATTTAAAAGGTAAGCTAGCAAGTGATCCTATTGATACAAAGAAAGATTATACAGAGCTTACTGAAACTCTTAAGTCTTTGGGTTATAGACCAGCTGATATTAAAAGGATTCTTCCTAATATTGATACTAATAAGGCTCTTGAAGACCAGATTAAAGATGCACTAAAATTGTTACTTAAATAAAAGATGAAAGGAGGATGCTATAATGAATGATAGGTTAGTTACGGCAGACAAATTAAAAGAAGATAATTTTGAAGCTACTATAAGGCCTCAAACCATAGATGAATATATTGGTCAAAAAGATATTAAAGAGAATATTAAGATATTTATGGAAGCTGCTAAAATAAGAGGAGAGGCACTTGATCATGTACTTCTTTATGGGCCACCAGGCCTTGGTAAAACAACTTTGTCTTACGTTATTGCTAATGAGATGGGCGCAAATATTAAAACAGCATCAGGTCCTACCATAGAAAAGTCTGGCGATTTGGCTGCTATTTTATCGTCCTTAGATGAGGGTGATGTATTATTTATTGATGAGATACATCGTATTCCAAGGTTTGTTGAAGAAATTCTTTATTCTGCAATGGAAGATTTTACACTAGATATAATGGTTGGAAGTGAGGGTTCTAATAGAAATTTAAGAATAGACTTGCCCCATTTTACCTTAGTTGGGGCAACAACAAGAGCAGGGGATTTATCCGCACCGCTTCGTGACCGGTTTGGTATAGTATCTAAGCTAAATTACTACACAGAAGAAGAAATAACATTAATTATTAAAAGAAGTGCTAGGGTTCTTAATCTAGTTATAGAAGATGATGCTGCAAAAGAACTTGCCAATAGATGTAGAAGAACACCTAGAATTGCAAATAGGCTTCTTAAAAGAGTAAGTGATTTTGCGCTTGTTAAAGGAGATGGCACAATCACGCTTGACATAACAAAGTATGCACTTGATTCACTTAAGGTAGACAAACTAGGATTAGATGAAGTTGACTACGAATTATTAAAGACAATAATATATAAGTTTAATGGTGGGCCAGTTGGTGTTGAGGCGGTTGCAGCTTCAATAGGAGAAGAAGTGTCAACTATAGAAGATGTATGTGAGCCTTATTTACTCCAAATTGGATACCTTAAAAGAACTCCAAGAGGTAGAATTGTAACAGACCTTGCATATAAACATTTAAATATAGTTAAAGATACTAAATAAAATTGCTAATTACTATAAAATGAACTATAATATATATCATATTATGGTTTATTTATTTTGTAGAAAGGAAAAAGAAAATGAAAACAGATGATTTTGATTATGAGCTACCAAAAGAACTAATTGCACAGACTCCTTTAAAAAATAGAAATGCATCAAGAATGATGGTGCTTGATAAAAATACGGGTGAGTTTAGTGATAATAATTTTACAGATTTAATAAATTATTTAAATCCAGGTGATACTTTAGTATTAAATGATACTAAGGTTATTCCTGCTAGGTTAATTGGACATAAACCAGATACTGGTGCGGTTATTGAAGTTTTAATGCTTAAAGATTTAGGTGACGATGAATGGGAGTGCTTAACTAAACCTGCTAAAAGAATAAAGAAAGGAACTATAGTTAAGTTTTCTGATGAACTATCATGTAAATGCACTTTTGTAGGTGATGATGGTATTAGAAAATATAAATTTATATATGATGGTATATTTCTTGAAATTTTAGATAGGTTAGGAGAAATGCCTCTTCCCCCATACATAACAGAAAAATTAGATGATAAAGATAGATATCAGACAGTTTATGCTAAAAATCCTGGTTCTGCTGCCGCGCCAACGGCAGGGTTACACTTTACTAAAGAATATTTAGAAAAAATTAAAGAAAAAAACGTTAATATTGCTTATGTTACTTTACATGTAGGGCTTGGAACATTTAGACCTGTTTCAGTTGAAGATGTTACTAAGCACGATATGCATTCTGAGTATTATATACTTAGTGATGAGGTAGCTAACCTTTTAAATAAAACAAGGGAAAATGGAAAAAGAATTATATCAGTAGGTACCACATCAACTAGGGTTTTAGAGACTGTAGCAGATTCTAATGGACGTTTTAAAGCGCAGTCTGGTAACACTAAGATATTTATATATCCTGGCTATAAATTTAAAGGTATAGATGCTTTATTAACTAATTTTCACTTGCCAAAATCAACTTTAATAATGCTAATTAGCGCTTTGGCAGGTAAAGATAATGTATTAAATGCATACAAGCATGCTGTTAAAGAAAAATATAGATTCTTTTCCTTTGGCGACTGTATGTTTATTAAATAAAATGTAAAGTGGGTGTATTATGAGTAAAATAAAATATGAATTAATAAAAAATAATAAAGATGATGAAATGGTAAGATTAGGCAAATTAATAACTAATCATGGAACATTTGAAACACCAATGTTTATGCCAGTTGGAACACTTGCTAATGTAAAAACATTAATGCCAGAGGAATTAAAAGCATGCTCTAGTGCTGTTGTTCTTTCAAATACATATCACTTATGGCTAAGACCAGGTGAAGATGTTGTGCAAAAAGCAGGAGGATTAAACAAATTCATGAATTATGATGGGCCTACGCTTACTGATTCTGGTGGTTTTCAGGTTTTCTCACTAGCCAAACCTAAGGATATAAGCGAAGAAGGTGTAAAGTTTAAAAGCCATATTGATGGAAGTAAGCTATTTTTAACTCCTGAAAAATCAATAGAAATACAAAATAAGTTAGATTCTGATATAGCGATGAGTTTTGATGAATGTATTCCATATCCGGCAACTAGAGACTATGTAGAAAAATCGGTTCAAAGAACTCTTAGATGGGCTAAAAGGGGAAAGGATGCATTTAATAATTCTAACCAGTCACTTTTCGGTATAGTTCAAGGCGGAGAATTTGAAGATTTAAGACGTGAAAGTGCTGTAAAAACGGTCGAGATGGATTTTGATGGATATTCTGTTGGTGGAACTAGTGTAGGTGAACCTAAAGATATCATGTATAATATGATTTCTTATGCAACTAAATACCTACCAAAGGATAAACCAAGGTACTTAATGGGAGTAGGAGAGCCAGTTGACATATTAGAAGGAGTATCAAGAGGTATAGATATGTTTGACTGCGTATTACCAACTCGTCTTGCAAGGCATGGTAATGCATTTACACTTGATGGAAAAATAAACTTAAGAAATGCTAAATACAAAATGGACTTTTCACCAATTGATAATGAATGTGACTGTTATACATGTAGGAATTTTACCAAAGCATATGTTAAGCATTTATTATCAGCAGGTGAGGTAAATGCAGGCAGACTTCTATCTATTCATAATATTAGGTTCTTAATAAAACTAACTGAAAATATTAGAGAATCAATTAAAAATGATAATTTTTATGAATATAAGAAAAGCTTTATTGATAGATACAAAAAATAGACACTAATTTTCGGTGTCTATTTCTATTTGACTATTTTTACCAATAACTCCACCCATAATACTGAATATTAGTAATATAAAATAATATATGAAACTATTAAAATTAAATTTTGATTTAAATATAATAAGAGATATTATATTAATAATAACAAACCATATGCCAAAATAAATAGCACCACCAATAATACCCTTTTGTTTTATTTTTCGGCAAAGCATTAAAGCACCAGTAAATATTGCTGTAATACTAATTAGATAAAGAATTATGGTATTTAGTTTATCACCAATAATATCAAAATAATACAAAATGCTTGAAAATAGGGCACCTAATAATATGATAAGTAAAGTATAGAAAAATGGAAAAAAGTATTTTTTCAAAATATCACCTCTAGTAATATATATTATTTGTATATAAAAATATGATTAATAACATAATAAGAATGGTGATTATATGACTTATTTTACTATAATTTTTAAAACTCTATTTATATATTTATTAGTTGCTTTTATATTTCGTATTATGGGGAAAAGAGAGGTAGGACAGTTAGGCACTTTTGATCTTGTCGTATTTATTTTAATTGCTGAACTAGTTGCAATGGCAATAGAACATAAAACTCATTTTATGCTCCATCTTTTACCTGTAATTATTCTTGTTATTCTTCAAATATTGATAGCAAAAATATCACTTAAGAACATTAAATTTAGAAGATTTATAGATGGTAAGCCAGTTATTATTATAAAAAAAGGAGTAATAAACTTTAAAAACATGATAGATCAAAGATATACTCTTGATGATTTACTTTTACAGTTAAGAGAAAAAGATATACGAAGCATTGATGAAGTTGACTATGCAATACTTGAAACTAATGGTAAATTATCCGTTTTTAAAAAAGATGATGAAGATAAAAAGACATATCCTTTGCCTATAATAGTTGATGGAGAAGTTCAATTTGATAATTTATATAGTATAAATAAAAGTAAGACGTGGCTTTTAAATTTGCTATATGATAAAAAATTAAAAGTTGGTGATGTATTTTATGCGTTTTGTAAGAATAATGAAATTTATATTATAAAATATAGTGAAGTATTTAAGTGATTACGAAAAAAGATAGAAAAACTATCTTTTTTTAAAACCATCTTCTAGGTTGATATGGATATGGATATGGATATGGGTATGGGTATGGAGCCGGGTTATAATATGGTGGTCTATTATTATAGCCATATCCTGGTCTCCAAAATGCAGGTGCAACAGCGGCCCCTGTAACCCCACCTAATAAAAATGGAAATACAAATCCACCAGCTAATCTCTCATCATTTTGGTTTGCTCCCTTAACATAGTATGAATTCATATCTTGCACTCTATAATTAGAATAGTTAGGAACTTGATACATGTTATTCATCTTTTCACCTTCCTCTAAGATAGTATATGTTAACTATTTAAAAGTGACATAATGTTAGTTAAATGTTATAATACATGTGATAATATATTATTTTAATAATCATTTGTTTATGGAATTGTAGGTGTAGATATTATGGGAAAAGTAAAGGTAATGGATGATATTTTAGCTAATAAGATAGCAGCAGGAGAAGTTGTTGAAAAATGTGTTTCTGTTGTTAAAGAATTGGTTGAAAATAGTGTTGATGCAAAAAGTGATGAAATAAAAATTGAGATAAAAGAAGCTGGAACTAAATTAATTAAGGTAATTGATAATGGAACTGGTATGGAAAAGGATGATGCTATTTTAGCATTTGAAAGACATGCTACTAGTAAACTTCTTGATGAAACAGGACTTTTTAGAATTTCCTCATTAGGTTTTAGAGGTGAAGCTCTTCCTTCTATAGCATCTGTTTCTAAAGTAACTTTAAAGACATCTACTGGTGGTGTTGGAACAAAAGTATATATAGAAGGTGGAAAGGTAATAAATGTAGAGGCATCTGATAAAAGAAAGGGTACTGAAATAGAAGTAAAAGACCTATTTTATAACACACCAGCTAGATTAAAGTATCTAAACAGCTTATATAGTGAGTTGGCTAATATATGTGAGTATGTTAATAAAATGGCTTTATCATTTCCTAAAATAAAATTTACTCTTATAAGTGACGATAAAGTTTTACTTAATACTGATGGCTCGGGGAACTTACTTAAAGTAATAAAGGAAATATATGGTAGTGAAGTTGCTCGCAAAATGAAAGGTATATCCGTTTATAATGATGACTATGATGTAGATGGTTTTATATCATTACCAGAAGTTACAAGATCTTCTAGAAGCCATATGATAACGCTAGTTAATAACAGAGTAATTAGAAATGTAGAGTTAAATAGAGCAATAAATGATGCATATCATACATATAAACCTGACTCTAGATACCCGATAGTAGTCCTTAATATTAATACAGACCCATCACTAGTTGATGTTAATGTCCATCCATCTAAACTTGATATTAAATTTAGTAATTTTGAGGATCTTAAAGAACTTATTAAAACAGGAATTAGAAGTGTCCTTGATAAAACTTTATTGATACCCAAAATAGAAAAAAAAGAAAAAGAAATTAAAGAAGAAAGACCAAAAATAGAGCTTCAGCAGCTAAACTTGGAAAGAGAAAGTGTAATTGGAACTGATACTATTGATTATTCTATTTTTGATGAACCACCGTTAGAAGTTAATGAGGATTTAACAAGCTACAATGATAAAAATGGCA
Organism: uncultured Bacilli bacterium; assembly: GCA_934155185.1. Taxonomy (GTDB): domain Bacteria; phylum Bacillota_I; class Bacilli_A; order RF39; family UBA660; genus Aphodocola. The sequence continues at coordinate 55,550 of CAKPGT010000005.1, read as the reverse complement.
CTGATTTTGAAGAGGAAGAAAAAACAGAAAGAAAAGTAGAAAAAAAGAAAGTAATAATGCCTGAAATGTATCCTGTTGGGCTTGCAAAAGGAACATATATAATATGTCATAATGAACTTGGATTATATATGATAGATCAGCATGCTGCTAAAGAGAGAATTAACTATGAGGGCTATAAGAAGGCTTTTGGAAATCCTAAAAATAACAGTATAAAAATGCTTATTCCTCTAACACTAGAATATCCTAGTAATGAGTTTATTATTATAAAACAAAACTTAAAAGTATTAAGAGATATGAATTTTGATATTGAAGAAAGTGGTATTAATACTTTTGTTATAAAAGAGCATCCTACATGGATTAAAGAAGGGTATGAAATTGATAGTATTAAAAAGATACTTGAGGTAATAATTAGTGAGGAGAAAAACTTTAGTATTGAAAAGTTTAGGGAAAAAGCAGCCATTATGCTTAGTTGTAAGATGGCTATTAAAGCTAATATGAATATATCACTTGGTGAGATGGAAGCTTTAATTAATGACTTAAGAAAGTGTGATAATCCTTATACCTGTCCTCATGGAAGACCTACTACTATATTTTATAGCAATTATGAATTAGAAAAAATGTTTAAAAGGGCTATGTAACTATAACTCTTTTGAATATTATATAAACTATTTATTTAAGGAGGCAAGTTAATGATAGTAGCAATAGTAGGACCAACTGGTGTTGGTAAAACTAAATTATCTGTTGAGTTAGCTAAAAAGTATGATGCAGAAATAATAAGTTGTGATAGTATGCAAATATATAGAAAAATGGATATTGCAACTGCTAAGGTAACTAAAGATGAGATGCAAGGTATAGTTCATCATATGATTGATATAAAAGATGCAGCAAGCGATTATTCTGTTTATGATTATCAAAAGGGTGCTAGGTGTATACTTGATAAGCTAATTAAAAATAATAAAAACGTGATAATAGTTGGTGGTACAGGACTTTATCTAAAAGCACTTTTATACGATTATAATTTTAATTACACAGATAAAAAGAAAGATTATTCAGAATATAGTAATGAAAAACTATATGATATGGTACTTAAAATTGATAAGGATAGTAAGATACATATTAATAACAGGCAAAGGCTTGAGAGTTTTTTAAATAATCATTTTAAAGGAGAAGAAAAGCATGATGCTAAAAAGCTTTACGACGCTATAATAATTGGGCTTACAAGACCTAGAGATGAACTTTATAGTTCAATAAATAAAAGGGTAGACGTTATGATTAAAAACGGTCTTATTAATGAAGCTAAGTACTTTTATGATAATAAAATTTATAGTAAGGCAATTAAGACTGCGATTGGTTATAAAGAACTGTATGAATTCTTTGACGGAAAAACAAGCTTAGAGGAAGCAACCGAATTAATAAAAAAGAAAAGTAGAAATTATGCTAAAAGACAGTATACATGGTTTAACAATCAGATGGATGTAAAATGGTTTAATATTGATGCAAATAATTTTGATAATACAGTATGTGAGGTAGATAGATACATAAAAAAAGAACTTTAGGGTTCTTTTAATTTTAATTAGCTTCTATATAAACATTGCTATCGTAATTGTGCTCACCATCATTAAAGCTTTTTAGTTTTTCTGTATCTACTAGGAAGTAATCATGACTAAGTGAGGTAGAACCATCACTTATTATAGGATCATCCCAAGTTAAATCAAGATGTAGCCACTTGCCATCTATAAATACCAAATTCCAAACATGGGTATTAGATGAGACTCTGTAATTTTTTACGTGTAATTTTTCTAAAAAAAGCTGCATTGCATCAGTGTAACCACTACATATACCTATACCATCAAAGAATATGCCATAGGCTGTACTTGAATTTATTTCAGCAACACCAGTTGTGTTATTAGTATCATATGATGTATGATTTATAATATAATCATGAAATATTCGTATATTATCTATAGTGTTTTTTGAAGAATCATAATAGCTATTATATATTTCGTTTACTTTTTCATTTATTTTAGCTATTTGTTCATCACTATATCTTTTTTCTCTTTTAAATGTTATTTTACCAGAAGAAGTAAACGATGTATTTATCTTATTAAATGTATTGTATGGATGAACGTAGTTACTTAAGTCAGTTAAGTAAGTGTTATTTTGAACTATTTCTTTTACATCATTGGTACAATTTAAATAATCCGCATCACACCTTACTGTGTAATTATCCCAGCCTGCATCTAAAAACGTATATATTGCGTTTTTAGTGTCATTAATATCCTTAATTTTAGTATCAGTATTAATTTTTACATATTCATAGTTCTGCTTTTTCCGATATTCATTATCGTTTAAGACTTGAATTATATCTTTTTGAAGATATTTTTTATAGAAATATTCTATTTTATTAGTTATTACATAATAATTATCCTTAATATATATTGATAGAATAACTGTAAATACAACAGCTACAATTAATTTAATTATTCGTTTCATATAGTATCACCATAAACATTATACCAATAATGTATAAAAAAAAGAAGTAAAATTACTTCGTTTCGTTTACTTTTTTTGATAATCTAGATTTATCACGTGCTGCTTTATTCTTTGTAATAATTCCTTGACCTAAAGCTTTGTCAATTCTTTTGAATGCAGTTTGTAGATTTTCGGCAGTAGCTTCTTTTTCAACCTTCTTAATAGCAGTTTTCATGCTTCCTTTTTTTAAAATATTAGCTTCATGTTTATTAGCGATAACCTTAACTCTTTTTTTAGCACTTTTGATATTTGGCATTTTTTCACCTCCTAAGGTCAATAACTTCTATAAGTTTATCAAAAAAATAAGAAAAAATCAATAATATTTACTATTTTTGCCAAAATAAAAGTGGGTGATCTTATAATGCATAGCATAAATTTAGGAAAATATGAACTTAGAACAGATATGGCTATTGATTTAATAGAAAAAAATGAAAGTAAAATTGAACAAAAAATTAGTGAAGAAAATGGTATAAAAACAACATATATAAAGCTTGAAAAAGATAATGATTTAGGCAAAAAAGAAGGCACTTATATAACAATTGAATTTGGTGATGTAACTGATACTGATATAAAAGAGGACGTATCAAAAGCACTTACAAGGGAACTTAAAAACATTCTTAAGACTATAAATTATAATATGAGTATGAAGACTCTTATTATTGGCCTTGGAAATATAAAATCAACACCAGATGCATTAGGACCAATGGTATCAAATAATATTATAGTAACAAAACATCTTTTTGATATGGACGTTGATGTTGATAAAAATTTTTCATGTGTTTCAACTATATATCCAGGTGTAACCGGTTCAACTGGAATTGAAACACTTTCTATAATAAAGGGAGTGGTGCGTGAGACTAAACCTGATTTAGTAATAATAGTTGATGCACTTGCGTCTACTTCACTCGAAAGAATAAACAGAAGTATTCAGCTTTCTGATTCTGGAATTATGCCAGGAAGTGGTGTTGGCAATAAAAGGATGGAAATATCTAAAGATACGCTTGATGTTCCTGTTATTGCAATTGGCGTTCCAACCGTAGTTGATGCAGCGGTAATAGTTTTTGACACTATTAACTATATGTCTAAAAATTATGCATATAATAAAAAGCTTGAGCAGTCAAAAAGTGCTAAATTAATTATTAAAAGCGTTAATTATCTAAAAAAGAATGTTAAGGTAGAAGAAGATGATAAGAGAAAGCTTCTTGGATTAATAGGCGATTTAAGTAGCGATGAATTATTAAAGCTTACATATGAGGTATTAGATCCAACTGGCTATAATTTTATGGTAACTCCTAAAGAAGTAGATTTTGTTATGGAAAAATTATCCGATATTGTAAGCTATGCTATAAATCATACACTTCATAATATATAAAAATATAATATTTTATTATCGTTCGACAATAATAATAACTTAAATGTGGTAATTTAAAATTGGTGATGATAATGAAACAATTTAAGACGGTTAAAATAAAAAAAAGAAAAAAAATTGTAAAAATAATTTTTTCATTCTTCTTCTTTTTTTCATATGTATTTGCTTTTAAATACTGTGCTAAAAATAAGCTTAAAAAAAGTGTATTAAATGAAAATATAAACTATATACCATTTAACATAAACAAAGTAATATCATCTAAAATAGAGCACGCAATAAATAAACCAACATTACTATTAAATGATAATATTAAAAAAGTTAAGGCAGTTAAAGTAGATAAACCAGTGGAAGATGAAAAAAAGAATGAAGTTTCTGCAAATAAACAGAATGTTTCTAAAACAAGTGCCAGTAAACCTATTATATATATTTATAATACACATCAAAGTGAAGAATATAATGGATATTCTATATACGAAGCATCAGCAAATTTTTCAAATAAACTAAACAATAATGGAATTAGCACAATATTTGAAGAACAAAGTGTAGGTGTGTTTTTAGAACAAAATAATTTAAAATATTATAAATCATATGATGTTACAAAAGATTTTATTAAAAAAGCTATTAATAAGTATCCAAGTTTGAAATATTTTATTGATTTTCATAGAGATTCAGTCGGTAAAGAGAGAAGTACTATGTCTTACAATGATAAAAGTTATGCAAAAATTTTGTTCTTAGTTGGATTAGAAAACACCTCATATAGTGTTAATTTAAATAATGCTAATATACTAAACGATATCATAGAAAGTAAAGTACCTAATATTAGCCGTGGCATTATGGAAAAGCAGGGTAAAGGGGTAAATGGAGTATATAATCAGGATATTTCAGGCAATCTATTTTTGATTGAGGTTGGTGGCAAAGATAATACTAAAGAGGAAGTTGAAAATTCTATGAATGTAATATATGATTCTTTAATTCAATATATAGGTGATAGTCTATGATCAGTTATAAGAAAATATTTCATATTTTTGTATTTTTCTTATTTATAGGTTTTTTAGTTTTGTATTTTTCCTCTGCAAATGGGTATTATGAAGATTTAAATAGTAAAAAATCTTCACTTACTGAAGAAAAAATAAAGGAATTTGAAAATGATATAAAAAATGGTAAAAAAATAAATGTTGAAGATTATGTTGTTAATGTAAAAAAAGATTATAGTAATATTGTATCTGATTTTGGTCTTTTTACTTCTAATGCTTTTGCTAAATACTTTAAAAAAGGAATGAATAAATTATTTGGTGGTGTAGATAAAATGGTAAATAATTAAAAAAGATAGCAAAAATTCGCGGGATATTAAAAAAGTTATTTAATAATATAATTGGAGGTGTTAAAGTAAGGGTTAGTTAGTGTTTTCCTTTTCTAAATGAAAAGGGGTGATGCTTATGAAGAAAGAAAATAGATTTCTTAAACTAATAATCATCATACTATTAGTAATAATAGTATTATTTATAATATAACAAAACACGGCTAACCAAAAAGGATAGCCGTGTCTTCCAAATAATTGGAAAACACGAAACTAACTTTAAGCTTTAGTGTTTCCACTAATTAAATTATACGATATTATTTAAAATATGTAAATTGCTTTATTCAGACTTATTGACAAATGTATTTCTTTTCTATATAATTTAGTTATATTTAAATTGTTGAGCAAGAAGAGTAGTTAAAATAAGTATTATAGAGAGTAACTATTGTGGTGAAAAGTTGCATATGAGTTTTAGTGAATGGGCTTGTGAATGAATACCGAAATTATTTAAAGTAGGCTATTTCCGGATTTGTTATCCGTTAAAAGTAACATATGTATGATAGTACGTAGGTGGCATTAAAAGTAAGAAAACAACTCTTATCCTATATTAGGGTAAGAGTTTTTATGTGCAGAAAGGTATGAGTATATGATATTAAAAAAACGATGGTGTAGTTATTTACACTTATAAACTAAAAATTATAAATAGAAGGGAATATGATTATATGAAAAGAATGTTAACAGGCTTACAGCCAACAGGCGTAATAACACTAGGAAACTATATAGGAGCTATAAAGCAGATGGTAAAATACCAAGATGAATATGAATCATTTATATTTGTTGCAGACCTTCATGCCATTACTGTTCCTAAAGAAAATTTTAACTTAAAAGAAAACACTAAAAGTTTATTAGCACTTTATTTAGCATGCGGACTTGATCCAGATAAAAATACTATTTTTGTTCAATCTCAAAATGAGTACCATGCAAACCTTTCTTGGATTTTAGAATGTAACACTTACTTTGGTGAACTATCTAGAATGCATCAGTTTAAGGAAAAAAGTAAGGGAAAAGAAAACTTTACAGCAGGATTATTTACATATCCGGTTTTAATGGCATCAGACATATTAATATATGATACTGATTATGTACCAGTTGGAATAGATCAAAAACAGCATGTTGAAATTGCAAGAGACATTGCAGAAAGATTTAACAAAAAGTATGGAAATACATTTGCAGTTCCTGAGCCATTAATAAGTACATCCGGCACAAAAATAATGGACTTAGTTGATCCATTACACAAGATGAGTAAATCAAGTGAAAACCAAAATGGTGTAATAAGACTTTTAGATGAACCAGACGTTATAAGAAAGAAAATAATGAGAGCAACTACAGATTCTGAGTCAATTGTAAGGTATGATGAAGAAAATAAACCAGGTATTTCAAATCTAATTAATATATATTCTTCATTAACTGGTAAAAAAATGGATGAAATAGAAAAAAAATTCAAAGACTCTAACTATGGAACATTCAAAAAGAGTGTAGCTGATGTAGTAGTTAGCGAAATAGAAAAAATACAACTAAAATATAATGAATATTTAAATAGTGATAAAATAGATGAGATTTTAAGAAAAGGTGCAGAAAAAACAAGAGTATACGCAAAAGCAAAATATGATGCAGTAAAAAATAAAATAGGATTTTATAACTAAATAAATGATAATTTATGGGGGATTTATGAATAACAATTTTAAAAAATGTATAGTTTTCTCTAAATATAAAAAATATTTTGAAGATGAAAAATATGAGTTAAATGAACTTATTTCGTTAGCAAATGAAAAGCCAGATAAATTTGAAGAAATAATAAATTATATATGCAGTAATATAAATAGTTTTAATTATGAAGAAACTAAGAAAGCTATTTTATATATGATTAAAACAGATAATTTTAATATATCTACTTTTATAAATGCGGATATAGATCATCAAAACATGATACTTGATGTGTTTGATAATAAAAATAATTATAATTATAATGCTATATTTGACATATATAGTTATGTTATCTGTGATTCGGCAATGCGAGAACTTTACTTAGATAAAATAGTTCAAATATCGCTTAAATATACTAGTAATATTGAATGCTTACTAAAATTTGCTAAAAAAACTTTTGCTAATGAAAAAGTAATAACTATGTATACTGAAAAAGTAGAGGAACTTTTAGATGAATATTTTAGCAATGATGCCAAAAAAATTGATATTAGCCTTTTTAAAAGAATTGTACGTTTTTATTCGGTATATATGAGTAAAAGAAAAACTAATCTTGAAAAAATCTACATTAAGGCAATTTCATGCTATATAAATGATGGTATAAGCAGTAGCAACTTTTCTTCATTATTATCACTTCTAAAAGATATTTCTAATATGGGAATCCTTTTTAGCGAAGAGTCTAAAGATAACAATATAAACTTTATAAATGAAGTTAGAAAAGCTATAATAAAGACAAAAAATAAAAATTATATAGCTTTATACATATACCAAAACGAGGATTATGAATTGTTACTTCAAATATTTGATTCATATGAAAAGTTTCTAAATTACTGCTTTTTAAATCATAAGAAATTAGGTATTGATATAGAAGAATTACATACCTTGTTTAATAAATATATTAATTATAATCATTTTTCATATGTTGATGATAGAATTCGTGATTATTTAAATAAACCGCAGAATAAAAAAGTCTTAAAATAAAAGACTTTTTCTTTTTGCTATGATATAATTTTAGAAGGTGATTGTATTTATGAAACGAGAAAATATAAGAAATTTTAGTATTATTGCTCATATAGATCATGGAAAGTCGACATTAGCTGATAGGATAATGGAAAAGACTGGTGCGGTAACTAAAAGGGAAGCTAAAGAACAAATGCTTGATTCTATGGATTTAGAACGTGAAAGAGGTATTACAATTAAGCTTAATGCTGTTGAACTTAATTATAAAAAAGATAATGCAACATATATGCTCCATTTAATAGATACTCCAGGTCATGTTGATTTTTCATATGAGGTATCAAGAAGTCTTGCTGCATGTGAGGGTGCTATCTTAGTTGTTGATGCAGCACAAGGTATAGAAGCACAGACTTTAGCTAATCTTTATTTAGCACTTGAAAATAATCTTACAATAATTCCAATTATCAATAAAATAGATTTACCTAATGCAGATGTAGATAAGGCAAAAAAAGAAATAATTAATACATTTGGTTTTAAAGAAGAAGAAATTATTTTAACTAGTGCTAAAACAGGTTATGGAATAGATACACTTTTAGATGCTATAGTTGACAGGATACCTTGCCCTAGTGGAAGTGAATGTGATAAACTCCAAGCGTTAGTATTTGATAGTTTTTATGAATCATATAGAGGTGCAATTATATGGCTTAGAGTGGTAAACGGAAAAGTAAGTGTTGGGGATAAAATAAAAATGATAGGTGCCAATACCTATTATGAAGTAACTGAGCTTGGTAAACATAATCCTAAAGAAGTTCATGTTGATTCATTAAGTGCCGGAGAAGTTGGATATTTATGTGCTTCTATAAAAAGCGTAAGCGATATAAAAGTAGGCGATACGATAACAAAGGCATCTGATCCTAGCACAATTCTTCCTGGATATTCTCCCATGAAACCAATGGTTTTTTGCGGGCTTTATCCAACCGAATCTAATAAATATACGCTTTTACGCGATGCTTTAGAAAAATTAAAACTAAATGATGCAGCACTTTCCTTTGAGCCTGAAACGTCAGTTGCACTTGGCTTTGGTTTTAGATGCGGATTTTTAGGCATGCTTCATATGGATGTTACAGAAGAAAGAGTAGAAAGAGAATTTGGTCTTGGAATAATAGCAACATCTCCATCTGTTGTGTATGAAGTGGAACTTACTAATAATGAAATAATATTAGTTAATAATCCTACGGAAATGCCAGATAAAGCTAAAATAAAAGAGATAAGAGAGCCTTATATTAAAACTAATATATTTGTACCAAGTGAGTATATAGGGCCTGTTATGGAGCTTTGTCAGGATAAAAGGGGTACATATATAAATATGGATTATATTAATGAAACAAGGGTTAATATTCACTATGAAATACCACTATCAGAAGTAGTTTATGATTTTTTTGATAGGTTAAAATCTTTTACTAAAGGCTATGCTTCTTTTGATTATGAGGTTATAGGCTATAAAGCTAGCAACTTAGTTAAAATGGATATATTAATTAATGGAGAAGCAGTTGATGCTTTATCTGTTATAACTCATAAAGATTTTGCATATGAAAGGGGTAAAATAATTACAGGAAATTTGAAAAAATTAATTCCAAGACAACTATTTGAGGTTCCAATACAAGCGGTTATTGGAACTAAAGTAATTGCAAGAAGTGACATTAAAGCTATGAAGAAAAATGTATTAGCTAAATGTTATGGCGGTGATATATCGAGAAAAAGAAAACTTTTAGAAAAACAAAAAGAGGGTAAAAAAAGAATGAAAAGAGTTGGAAATGTAGATGTTCCACAAGAAGCATTTTTGTCGGTACTAAGCGTTGATAAATAGGAGATATTATGAAAACAAAAATAGATAAAATATATCAAATTGGTGATAAAGCTATTGTAACAATTGAAAGACGAAGTTTTTTGGTTAATTTAGATGAGTTTTTAACAAAAAAGAATAAATTTGTTAGTACAGAATATGGTGAAGTTATTCCTTATGGTAGCATAATGCATATAAATAATTATGAAGTGAAAGATGATATTATATATTTTACTAGAAATGTTGTAATAGATGATGAATTAAAGCTTGAGCTAAAAGGCACTATAAATAAAGATGAAAAAATACAAAATTGGTTTGATGTTAGTGGGTATGAAATGTACTTAAGCGATGACTTATTAGTTAATGAGCTAAGTATATTAAGAGAAGGCGTGATACCTTTAGCTTGGTATATTGATGACCTAAATAATGATACGTATATAAAAAATAGGATATTGCATTAATGATTAAGTCAGCATATATACACATTCCATTTTGTAATAGCATTTGTTCTTACTGTGATTTTTGCAAACTATACTATAATAAAAAGTTAATATCAAATTATCTTAAAGCATTAAAGGAAGAAGTAAGAAATAATTACAAGAAAGAAAAACTTGATACGATTTATATTGGTGGTGGAACACCTAGTGCACTATCTTTAGAAGAACTAGAAGAGTTATTTAGTATTATTAAAATATTTAATATTTGCAGTATATATGAATTTACGTTTGAATGTAATTATGAGGATATTACAGATGACTTATTGAAATTTCTTAAAAACAAAAAAGTTAACAGAATAAGTATTGGAATGCAAACCTTTAACAAAAAATATGAAAGTTTTTTAGAAAGAAAGATAAATAAGAAAAAAATGATAGAGTCAGTTAAAATAGCTAAAAAGTATTTTGATAATATAAATGTTGATTTACTATATGGATTTGATAATGAGGATATAGATGAGCTTAAAGATGACTTAGATATCATTCTTTCTCTTAAAATTCCTCATATAAGTACATACTGTTTAATATTAGAAGAACACACGAAATTATATGTAAAAAATGTAAAGGAAGAAAGTGAAGATTTACAACATGACATGTATTATAAAATAGTTCAAACTCTTAAAAAAAGAGGATATAGTCATTATGAAATAAGCAATTTTTCAAAAGATGGTTATGAGTCAAAGCATAATTTAGTTTATTGGAATAATTATAATTATTATGGATTTGGTCTTGGAGCATCAGGCTTTATAAATAATATGAGATACAATAACACTAGAAATATTAACGATTATATTAAAGGAAAATACGTACATGACTATGAAATAATTGATAAAAAGCAAATGATTAAAGATGAAGTTATGCTTAATTTAAGAAAAACTTGTGGCATAAATAAGAAGGAATTTTATAATAAATATAAGATTGATTTTAAAGACGCATTTGATATAAAATTTTTAATAGATAACAAGCTCATTATTGAAAGTAATACTAATATATATATACCCGAAGACAAATTATTTATTTCAAATGAAATTATAATAAGAATTTTAGATGGGTATAGAAATGTTTAACTGCTATATTGATTTGATTTGGATTGTAGTGTATAATTAGCTTATGATATGGAGGTTTAAAACATGGATACGAATAAAAAGGAAGAAACATTAGAGGAAATGAATTTAGATATTAAAGAAGGTACAGTAAGTGAAATAGAACCTGATAAGATGATTGAGGATGTTTTAAACGATGTTTCCCCAAATTCATCAGTGCCTTCAGATAGTGATAAAGTGGATAAATCTGAAAAGACAGTAAATGATACAAATAATACTTTAAATGCTAATAGTTCAAATACTAGTGATAATTTTAATAATACAAATGAGACTCAAACATCTAGCGAAGATGAAGACTATGAGTACTCTTCTATGAGTAGTGGTAAGAAAAAAGCCATAATAACTATATTATCCATATTATTAGTTATTGATGTTGTGGCATTGGTAATATACTTTATTGGTATTGATAAAGTGCTTGGCTTTGTAAAGTAGGTTGATAAAACCTGCTTTTTTAATAAATTTTAATAAATATTTAGCACTCATGTATTGACATTGCTAATAATGCATATTATAATACTGTTAGACTACAAAAAAAGAAGGTGAATAAATGCTATCTGATAGAAAATGTAAACTTCTTAAACTTATTGTTGAGGAATATATTAAAACAGCAAATCCAGTTGGCTCTTCTGGACTATGTGATAGTTTAAAGTGTTCTTCTGCGACAATAAGAAATGAAATGGCTGAGTTAGAGGAGTTAGGATATTTAGAGAAGACTCACACATCATCTGGAAGGGTTCCAAGTGAAAGCGGTTACAGGTATTATGTTGACAAATTAATGGAACCCAGAAAAATGACTGGTGAAGATATGCTAAAGCTTCAAAGAGTATTTGACAATAAGCAGCTTGCTTTATCTGACGTAATAACTAGAAGTTTAGAGATAATATCTGAAATAACTAACTGTACTTCACTCATTTTGGGAGCTGATAGTTCTTATAACAATCTTAAACAAGTTGAGGTTGTTCCGCTAGATGACAACAATGTTATTGCAATAGTTATAACTGATAAAGGTCATATAGAACATAAAAAACTAAATATAGATGGCAATGTATCACCAGTTGAAATCAAAAAGGTAGTTGAATTAATTAATAAGCTTTTAGTTGGTACTCCTCTTGATTTAGTAAGTCAAAAACTAGAATTTGATATAAAACCAATTATAGGAAATTATGTTAAAAGTCATGAAACCTTGTATCAAGCCTTCTATAATGCGTTTAATGAATTTTCTTTCAAAAGCCATATGCATATGGCCGGTAGAACTAAATTACTTGATTATAGAGAATTTGATAATGTAGATAAAATTAAAGAGGTTTTAAATAAGTTTGATGATGATAACATGATTAAGAAAATAGAAGCTGCCGATAATAACATCAATGTATATATAGGCCATGAAAGCAATTTTGATGATGATGTTTCTATTATCAAAACTAAATATAACATTAAGGGTGAAGAGGCTACTATAGCGATTGTAGGGCCTAAAAGAATGGATTATGAAAAAGTAGTATCCCTTCTTAATTTCATCAAGAAAAATATAGAAAGGTAGGCATCATGGAAAAAACTGAAGAAAAAAATAAAACAGCAGAAAATAAAAAACATAAACACTGTAAAAAAGATGATGATAAAGTATTACTAACAAAAGAGGAAGTTCTTGCTATTAATACAAAGGCAAAAGAAGCCGAGGAAAGGGCTTTAAGAGCTCAAGCTGAGCTTATAAATTATCGAAAAAGAAAGGATGAAGAAACTGAAAAGAGACTTAAATATGCAAATGAAGATTTAATTCTTGAAATTCTTCCAGTTTTAGATAATTTTGAAAGAGCTATTAAAATGGATGATGATAACTTAGAAGATGAGGTATCTCAATTCTTAAGTGGTATGAAAATGGTTTATGCATCATTAACTAAAGCAATAGAAAAGTTTGGTGCAAAAGAAATAGAAGCACTTGGTAAACCGTTTGATGCAACTTATCATCAAGCTGTTATGACCGAAGAGGTTAAAGATAAAGAAAAAGATATTGTCTTAGAAGTATACCAAAAAGGGTATATGTTAAAGGACAAGGTAATTAGACCAGCAATGGTTAAAGTTAATAAATAGAAAGGTAGGAATTAATTATGAGTAAAACAATAGGTATTGACTTAGGTACAACAAACTCATGTGTTGCTGTATATGAAGGTGGAGAAGCTAAAGTAATAGCTAATCCAGAAGGTGAAAGAACAACCCCATCAGTTGTAGCTTTCAAAAATGGAGATATTATAGTAGGTGGGGCTGCTAAAAGACAAATGGTAGTAAACCCTGATACCATACGTTCTATAAAAAGACTTATGGGTACAGATAAAAAAGTAAAAGCTAATGGAAAGGAATATTCTCCAGAAGAAGTATCAGCTATGATTCTTTCGGATTTAAAGAAAACAGCTGAAAACTACTTAGGAGAAAACGTTACAAAAGCAGTTATTACTGTTCCAGCATATTTTAATGATGCACAAAGACAAGCTACTAAAAATGCAGGTAAAATTGCAGGGCTTGAAGTTGAAAGAATTATTAATGAACCAACAGCTGCTGCACTTGCTTATGGCCTAGATAAACAAGAAAAAACTCAAACAGTTTTAGTTTATGACTTAGGTGGTGGTACATTTGACGTATCAATTCTAGAATTAGGTGATGGTGTATTTGAGGTTAAATCAACATCAGGTAACAACCACTTAGGTGGAGATGATTATGACCAAAGAATAGTAGATTTCTTAGTTGAAGAAATTAAAGATGAATATAAAGCAGACTTAACTGGTGATAAGATGGCTATGCAAAGGTTGCAAGATGCTGCTGAAAAGGCTAAAAAAGATTTATCAGGAATGTCTAATACACAAATTTCGCTTCCATTCTTAGCACAAGGACCAGATGGAGTAATTAACTTTGAAATTACACTTACTAGATCTAAGTTTGAACAATTAACAGATGATTTAACTGAGTCTACACTAGAACCAGTTAGAAAGGCACTTTCTGATGCTAAATTAACTGCAAGTGATATAGATAAGGTATTATTAGTTGGTGGTTCAACCCGTATTCCAAAAGTTCAAGAAATTATTAGAAAAGAGCTTGGTAAAGAACCTTCTAAGGGAGTTAACCCAGATGAAGTTGTTGCAATGGGTGCAGCTATTCAAGGTGGCGTATTAACTGGAGATGTTAATGATATAGTATTACTTGATGTTACACCACTTTCACTTGGTATTGAAACAATGGGAAATGTTATGACTACATTAATTGAAAGAAATACTACAATCCCAACTTCAAAATCACAAGTGTTCTCAACTGCAGCAGATAATCAACCAGCTGTTGATATACATGTACTTCAAGGCGAAAGACCAATGGCTTCAGATAATAAGACTTTAGGTAGATTCCAATTAACAAACATACCACCAGCACCAAGAGGAATACCTCAAATCGAAGTTACATTTGATATTGATGCAAATGGTATCGTAAATGTTAAAGCTAAAGACTTAGGAACTGGAAAAGAACAAGCTATTACAATTACAGCATCAACAAATCTTTCTGATGAAGAAATAGATAAGATGATGAAAGAAGCAGAAGCTAATAAGGAAGCTGATTCTAAGAAAAAAGCTTTAGCAGATGCTAAAAATGAAGCTGAACAAATGATTTTTGCTAGTGAAAAAGCTATCAAAGATTTAGGCGATAAAGTAGATAAAAAAGAAAAAGAAGAAACTGAAAAGTTAATTAAAGATCTTAAAGATGAGTTAGAAAAAGATGACTGTGACTCTATAAAGAAAGCTACTGAAAAGCTATCAGAAAAAGCTATGGCATTAGGAGCCAAAGTATATGAAGAAGCTAATAAGAAGTCACAAGAAGAAGCAAGCAAAAATAGTAAAAACAGTAAAAAAGACGGACCAGAAGTAGTAGATGCAGAATTTGAAGAGAAAAAATAAATAGTATGAAGTTCTAGCAGTTAAATGCTAGAACTTTGTCTTAAATAATAAGGAGAAGACATGGCTACAAAAGAAAAGTTGAGAAGTGAAATTGAAGAAAAATATAAATGGGATTTAACAACCATATATAAAAATGAAGATGATTTTAAAAGTGACCTTGCTAAAGCAAAAAAAGAAATATACAAAGTAACCTGCTATAAAGATAAGTTCTTAAAATCAGCTAAAGATTTTCTTGAATATATGACATATGATGAAAAAATAGATAGATTAACATCAAAACTATATTATTATGCTCATCTAAACTATGATTCGGATACAAGCTCTGATAAATATAAAAAAATGCTTAATGAAGTAAGAGATATATGCATAAAATACTCTGAGTTATCATCATTTGTTGTACCTGATATGTTAAAAGCTGATTATAGCTTGTACGAAAAGTTTTTTGAAGAAGAAAAAGAACTTATGAAGTATAAGTTTGAAATAGAATGCATATATAGATATAAAGCTCACACATTAAGTGAAAAAGAAGAAGAAATTCTATCTAAGTTTTCTAGCGTGTTTAATGTTTCAGAAGATACATATGATTCTCTTACAAATACTGATTTAATTTTTCCATCAATTACCGATGAAAATGGAGAAAAATGTGAATTTAATGAAAGCAATTATTCAGTTTTTGTTAAGTCAGAAGATAGAAGAGTTAGAAAAGATGCACTTGAAATCTTACTTAAAACATACTCTAACTTTAAAACCACTATAGCATCTACATTTGCAGGAAATGTAGAAAAAGACGTTGTAATGGCGAAGTTAAAAAAATATAATAGTGCTATTGAAGCATCACTTTATGCTGATAATGTAGATTTAAGCATTTATAATAATTTAATTGACTGCGTAAATGAAAACATGAATGTTATGTATAAATACTATGATTTAAGAAAAAAGGTTCTTAAACTAGATGAATTACATTTATATGATATGTATGCAGATTTAATAAAAGGTAAGAGTAAAGACTATTCTTTTGATGAAGCTAAAAAGTTGGTTATTGATTCTTTAAGTGTTTTAGGGGACGATTACATTAAAAATATTAATAGAGCATTTGATGAAAGATGGATAGATGTATATCATAATAAAGGTAAAAGAACGGGAGCTTATTCATCAGGATTCTATGACACTAATCCATTTTTGCTTCTTAATTATGAGGGAAAACTTAATGATGTTTCAACACTTGCACACGAATTAGGACACTCAATGCATACCTTTTATTCATGCAAGAATAATCCTTATTGTTATTCAAATTATTCAATATTTGTTGCAGAAGTTGCATCAACTGTAAATGAACTGTTATTATCTAAATATTTAATTAGTACTTCTAAAGATAAAGAAGAAAAACTAAATATTATAAATCATTTATTAGACTTATTTAAAGCAACTATATATAGACAAACTATGTTTGCAGAGTTTGAAAAAGATATGCATGAAAAACGTGAAAAAGGTGAAATATTAACTAGCTCATTTTTATCAGATAATTATTATGAATTAGTTAAAAAGTATTTTGGACCTAATGTTGTAGTAGATGACTTAATTAGGTATGAGTGGGAAAGAATACCACACTTTTATTACAACTTTTATGTATATAAATATGCAACAAGCTTATCAGCAGCATGCTATATAGTAAATGGAATTTTAAATAAGAAAAAAGGTGCTCTTGAAAGTTATTTAAATTTCTTAAAGCTTGGAGGTAGTAAATATCCAACTGATGAACTTAAAATAGCTGGTGTTGATATAAATAATAAAGAAGTTATTAAAAGTGCTATTGATGAGTTTGACAGCTTAATAGATGAATTTGATAAATTGTATATTAGTTAGGAGGTAAATATTATTATGAAGAAGGATTATTATGAGGTACTTGGGGTATCTAAAAATGCTTCTGATGCTGAAATTAAAAGTGCATTTAGAAAGCTAGCTAAAAAGTACCATCCTGATGTTTCAAAAGAACCTGATGCTGCAGAAAAGTTTAAAGAAGCACAGGAAGCTTATTCCGTCCTATCAGATAAAGATAAAAGAAGTAAATACGATCAATTTGGCCATGCAGCGTTTGATGGAAATGGCGGATTTGGTGGCGGCTTCTCTGGATTTGAAGATGTTGACATGAGTGATATTTTAAGAGATATATTTGGATCTGGTTTTGGTTTTTCAAGTACTGGCTCATCATTCTTTGGTGGGAGAGGAGCTAGTTCATATAAAAACGCTAAAACAAAAGGGCCTGATGTTAGTGTTATTTTTGAAATGTCATTTGAAGAAGCTGCTAAAGGAAGTGAAACAACAGTAACCTTAAATATTGACGATACATGTCCTGATTGTGATGGACACGGTGGAAGTGGGGTTCAGACTTGCTCACAGTGCGGTGGTTCTGGCTATGTAAGGCAAGAACAAAGAAGCATACTTGGTGTTTTTGCAACTCAAAGTACATGCCCTAAATGTAATGGGTCAGGAGAAACATATAAAACAAGATGCGCTACATGTAAAGGAACTGGAAAGAAAAAAGTTAAGAAAGATATTATTGTAAAGGTACCTAAGGGTGTAGATACAGGCGATCACCTAAGAGTTACAGGTAAAGGTCCAGCTGGTGAAAATGGTGGCCCTAACGGGGATGTTTATATAGAAATAAGAGTAAAAGAACATCCACTATTTAAAAGGGATGGGATGGATTTATTTATAACACTTCCACTTACTATTACAGAAGCTGCTTTAGGATGTAAAAAAGAAATACCAACGCTTGATGGTTCAGTTATTTTAAGCATTCCTCAAGGAAGTCAGACAGGTCAAAGACACAGAATTAAAGGTAAAGGACTACCAAGTCCATCTAGACGTGGTGTAGGTGATATGTATGTAATACTTGATGTAATTACACCTACAAAGCTGGATAGAAAACAAAAGAAACTATTAGAGGAATTAAGTAGCACAAACCTTAAAACTAGTGATTTTGACATATACGAAAAATATTTAAAAAATATATAATAATAAATATAGATGCTTTACAAAGCATCTTTTATTATCTATCCCAATTAATATGAAATTGACTATTTTATTTAATTAATGTAAAATAGTGTACCTTAAAAGGAGGTGAGGCAGTGCTAATTTCTTATAAAAATATTATGAATTATTTGAAATCTTCTAATATTACGCTGGACGAAAAAGAAGAAATAATAAATAAAAATAGGAAAAGCTTATCAAAACTTTTTGAAAAAGTAAATGCAGACGAAGTAATAGACTATTTGATGGATGACTTACTACCAGAAAGCTTTAGAATTAAGTTAGCAAAGTATGTTGATTTACTAAACTTGAGGATAGATAAAGAAAGCGTAAATAAGTTAAAGTCTATTAATTTACGCTTTACAAACCTAAATTTATTTGAACGAGAATTATTATATAAAGACTACTATCCTATGGAATTTAAAAAGATAATAATTAATAAGCTTTATAACAATATATTTGAGATCTTAAAAGATGATTTAATTCCTCTTGAAATAAAAAAAGCAATTATAGATGAGGAAAAAAATATTGGTGCTTTAAGAAATCTATTTTTATATGATATAAACGATGATTTAATAGACTATATAATTGATCAAAAACTTACCGATATAAGTGATATTAGAAATGCGTTATCAAACGCTAATATAAAAGACAGTATTAAAAATAAAATTATATTAATGAAAATAAATAAAAATAACATTTGTGATGTAATGAATTATTCCTTTTTTGATGAAACTATTAGAAACAAAATACTTGAATTAAAAAAAGATGAAATACTATCATATGTAAATGAAATAAAAAATAGAAATTTACTAAATAGCGTAGATTATTATTCAGCACCTCCTGAAATAATTGATAAAATATTTGACCTAAGGAAAAACGAAATAGAAAATAGAGTAAAAAGACTTAATATTATTTCACTATCACTTGAAATAGCATACGTAAATGAGCAAAGACTAGCTAATATTTTAATTAATATGAACCCAACAAAAACTAAGCTTGCTATAAATACTATGGAATATAGTATATTAATGAAAACTCTTAATAACAAGTATGTTCCTTTATGGGTAAAAGATTACATAACAAGCAATAAAAAGAAAGTTAATTATGTAATAAATAGTTTAACGTATAGTGATATAGAATATTATTGCCTTAAATCTACTAATCTACCCATAGAATTTCAAAATGAAATATTAAGACTAAAAAAAGATGTAATAAAAGAGGGAATAATGAAAATAGATGATTTCTATATTCCAAGTTATCTTGCAAGTAAAAACTATAATCCTACATTTAAAGAGTTAATTTTATCTATTAAAATTAACGAAAATAATATATTTAATATAATAAAAACATCAGCTACATATAAAAATGTTATATCATATATAATTGAAAGAAAAAGTGATGTAATATCAAATTATCTTATGAAACTAAGTCTTGATGAATTGGTGACACTTGATAATTTGCATGAAATGTGCGATAGTATTAAAAATATAATAATAAGAAATAATAGTAAGTTAATTAAAAATAAATTATCTCTTGCCTCTAATGATGAACTTTTACATTATTTAGAAAGTGATAGGGTTTCATTTCCAATTAAAGAAATTATATTAGACATAATTGGTCTTAAAGAAGAAGAAAAGAATAATTACATCGTCTTAATGAAAAATAACGATCCAACAAATGTTATAGAAAACTATGAAAAAATTAAGTGCTTTATTGAAAAGACAAATACTAATTTTTCATCATTTATAAAGTATGGTGCAGGCTTTGGTAAGTATAATAGTCTTTTAACTATTATAAATAGCATTATTGATAATAATATGGTGGACTATTTTATTAGGGTTAAAGACTACTTATATGAAAATCTTTATAATATAAATATCGTAAAAAACGAAGTATATAATATTATTTATTTTTTACAAATAATTGATGCTTTTAATGCAAATCCTAAGTTACTTATAAATTTAACAAAACAAAAAAGAAGGCTAAGTTCTAGTGACATAGATGACTTAATGTATTTCTTTTATATGGATAGTGACAAAAAGAAAACTTTTTATGATATTAGCCAGATACATGAATATAGAATTAAAGCTAATAAATCATTAATACAAAACTATAGTAACTTATCGTTAAGCGAAATCAAAGAGTATTTAAATAAATATGCTTTATGTAATGCTAAATATAAATTGTCAAATATAGGTGGAAGTTCAGCGTTACTTATGCTAAAAAAATATAATAATGATTCAAAAGAATTAGTGAGACTTATAGATGAGTTATTATACTATGCTAAAATAACAGATTCCATTAGTAATATAAATAGCATAAATGATCTTAGAAATATTGTTAAAATACTGCTTAATGATAATGGAAAATTATTAATAGATTTGCAAAATTTATTTGCAAAATTAGATAGTAAGATTACGCGCGTCTATGAATTAGATTCTAAGTTAAATTTAACAAAGATATCAAATATTATCAGTGATAAATCTCTAATAAATGAGGAGTTATCTATTAAATACGGGGGTAAGACGATTGATTTATCTGATAAAAATTACTGCTTATATGCACATGTTTTAAGTGAATCTGAAGATATTGAAAGTATGGTAGGTGGAAAAGCAGATGGAGATAGTATTTTTATATCAGTAAGCCCTATAAGTTATTTAGGACAAAGATACTATTATAATTCTAATTATATGATTTTAGCTTATGATGATATTTTAGATGGTAACTTTAACTGCAGTTCTACTAAAAACATGGGAAGTAATGGTATAATAAAAAATAATTCTTATGAGGTTAAAAAAAGTGGTTGGATTCAAAGAGGAGTACTAGAATCTAGTGCTGTTGTTGATAATAATGCCGAGTGTTTGTTATATCGTGAGGGTTTAAAACCATGCGGTATAATATTGCCTGGAGGAAGAATGCCAAATGAATCAGAAATGAAGTACCATGAAAAGTATCTTTTACCATTTATAATAACTCAGCCTGTAAAAGAGGTAGTAAATAACCCAAAATTTGTATTTGAAAAAAATAATATTCCTATAGAAGATAAAGTAGATACTGAAGAATTAAAGAAACTATATAAAATATTAAATGATAATATAAAAATAGTTAACTGTAATGAAGAATATACAGGAAGGCAAATAGCAATTATAACAGATGCTCATGCAATGTATGAACCGTGTGTAGAAGTGCTAGAAGATATTAGAAAAAACAAGATAGATGAAATATATTCACTAGGAGATAATATAGGCCTAGGTCCTAACCCAAAAGAGGTGATTGATTTACAAGATGAATATGGGGTAAAATCAGTCGCAGGTAATAGTGAATATTATAGTACACTTGGGATAGAACCATTTTCTTACTTTGATAAAGAAAAGACTGAAAATCAAATATGGACTTTAGATAAGCTTGGAAGTAGTAGAATAAAAAGATTAAAACTTTATCCTTCATCTATTGATATCGTAGTTGGAAATAAAAAAGTAGCACTTTGTCATTTTGCAAATGATATAAGGTGGGATTATACAAATCATAGTACTTGGAATTATCAGTCTAAATTTACTCCTGGAAAATCAGGGGAGCAGTTTTTATACACGAATAGTCCTCTTGCAATAGAAAAAATAGAGCAAGCTATTAAAAGTGGGAAAGGTAATAAAAGTATAATGGGGTATTTATCTGCTAAAGAAGAGCCTTTATTTAATGGAAAAAGTATAAAATACTATGATGATGTTATTCAAGGACATGTACATTTTGATATGAAAGAAAAAATAGATAATACCAACATTCATACATTAAGAGCACTTGCTATGGGATTTTATAATGAAAACTCAAATACAGCTTGTTATTATGTCTTAAAAGAGAAAAAAGATGGCTCTTTTGATATAGAAAAAAGATTAGTTAAATATAATAAAAATATTTTAATTTCAAATATTTTATCAAGTAATATACCTCATAAAGAAAAAGTACTAAGATACATTAAAGCTTAGTGCTTTTTAATCTTTACTTTTATAAAAAAGATGGTAAAATTATAATAGATGGAGGTATGTATATGATAAAGAAGTTAAATAAGTTTTTGTACTCATCAATTGTAATTTCGGTATTAATGTGTTTTCTTGGGCTGGTATTCATGATATATCCTCAAATGTCATTTGAAACAATTAATTATGCTTTAGCAATTATTTTAATAGTAAATGGCATATATTTCATATTGGAAAATGAAAACAATATTTTATTTTCTGGACTTCAGTCAATTGGTATCATTGAACTATTATTAGGTGTAGTACTAGTATTAAAGCCAGATTTAATGCAAACACTGCTTCCTATAATCGTTGGCATTGTGATGGTAGTAAAAGCGTTCGTGAATTTAAGATTTTCATTAGCGCTTGGCAATTATGGATATAGTAACTGGTTATTATTACTTGTACTTTCTATTATATCAATTATAGCGGGTACATTAATAATAATTAATCCGCATATTGGTTCTATTGCGTTAACTTTCTCGTTAGGTTTCCTAATATGTACTTATTCTGTAACAAATATAATAGATATACTTGTATTTAAAAATCATATTAAAGAAATTGCAAAAATATTTAAAAAATAATATTTAGTTAAAAGCTTGTCAAATTTATGATGTAGCTTTTTATGTGAAATTTTTTTCTTTTTATAGTATTATAAAATACGATGCAGTATAATCTATGTGAAACGTATTTCATATAAGGTGAGAAACGAAAGAAGAAATACTAAATGTAATTACAAAAATAATTATTTAATTAAAAAGACTATATTATAGTTCTATATAATATAGTCTTTCTTTATTTTTGAGTGTTTCTATATATTTAGCATTATTCTTTTCATAAAAACCGTTTAAATCAGACTTTAAATATACTTTTTTATATCCTAATTCTGATGCCTTATTTAAGAGACTCGAAATAAGTATATTAGAGTAATTTTTTCCTCTATATTTTTCTTTTACAAATAGTGTTGCAAGCCATGGCGTAAGACTTCTTTTTTCATCACCGTCATATTTGAAAAGAGAAATAAATCCAGCCATTTCGTTATTAACGATTATAGCTTCTATAGTTATTACTTTATCATTAGTTAATATTTTGTTTACTTTGTTTTGTACGTATACATCCAAATCTTTATCACCAATATTATTACCCCAAGTTTGCTTGCATATTTTTGCATACTCATATAAATATTTTATATAAGCGTCATTTTTAATATTTAATATCTCCATACATTAATCACCTCAATTATTTATTAAATTATAACATTATAATTGATATAATAAAACAAAAATGATACAATTAGATTGTAAGAATTATAGGTGAATTTATGGAAGATAAGTATTTAAGTGTGACAGCTTTAACTAGATATATTAAATATAAAATAGATAATGATATACATCTTCAAAATGTATATTTAAAGGGTGAAATATCAAATTTTAAGGCGCATACGCGTGGGCATTTTTATTTTACTATAAAAGATGAGACATCAAGAATTAGTGCTATTATGTTTAGCTTTAATGCTTCTAATCTTAAATTTATGCCAGAAGATGGTATGAAAATTCTCGTCAAAGGAAAGGTAAGTGTTTTTGAATCTACTGGTAATTATCAAATATATGTAGAAGATATGCTAGAAGATGGTGTTGGTAATTTACATATTGCATTTGAGCAGTTAAAAAAGAAATTAGAGGCTGAAGGACTATTTGATATTAAACATAAAAAACAGATACCAAAAATTCCTATGAGGGTAGGTATTATAACGGCATCAACTGGAGCAGCTGTTAAAGATATTTTATCTACTATTAAAAGAAGATTTCCTATATGTAAAACGATTTTATTTCCATGTCTAGTTCAAGGAGAACTTGCTAAAGATGATATAGTTAAAAAATTAGATATTGCTGATAATTATAATTTAGATGTAATAATACTAGGTCGTGGTGGTGGGTCTATCGAGGATTTATGGCCTTTTAACGAAGAAATAGTAGCTAGAAAGGTATTTTCATGTAATACGCCTATAATAAGCGGAGTAGGGCATCAAATTGACTTTACAATATGCGATTTTGTAGCAGATGTAAGAGCAGAAACACCGACTGGGGCAGCCGAAAGGGCAGTTCCTAAGTTATGTGATCTCTTACTTGAAATAGATAATTATAAAGTAAGATTTGCAAATGTAATTAGAAGAGTGTTGGAAAATAATAAGTTAAGGCTTAAAAAGTTAACAGAAAGCTATATTTTAAAAAATCCGTTAAGCTTATACGAAATAAAAGAACAAAAACTTGATAATATAATTGATAAGCTAAATAGTAATATCAATAATGTTATAAATATAAATAAATCAAAATTAGATGTTATAAAAAATAATATAATATTTAAAAATCCAGGTATTTTGTATGAAGATAAGGTTAAAAAAACAAATCATTTAATAGAAAAATTGGAAATATTAAATCCACTAAATTCTTTAAAAAGAGGATATGCTATAGTTAAAAAGGATAATAGATGTATAACAAATATAGATAAAATTAAAAAGGATGATATGATTAATGTTTCACTAAATAATGGGTATATTAATGCAAGAGTAATGGAGGTTAAAAATGAGTAAAGAAGAGAAATTTGAAGAAAAATTAAGTAAGCTTGAAAAAATGGTAAGTGAGCTAGAAAATGGTAACGTAGATTTAGATGATGCAATAGAAAAATATACTAGTGCTATGAAGCTTGCTAAAGAGTGTTCTTTAAAGCTTAAAAATGCAGAAGAAAACGTAAATAAAATATTAACTGAAAATGGAGAAGAAGACTTTAAAGTCGAAGAATAACAAAAATGGAGGATAATAATATGACATTAGTAATTATGGCTGCCGGTATGGGTTCTAGATTTGGCGGCTTAAAACAAGTAGAACCAGTTGGTCCAAATGGAGAATTTATTTTAGACTATTCAATTTATGATGCAATTAGAGCTGGATTTAATAAGGTGGTATTTATTATAAAAGAAGAAAACTATGATTTATTTAGAGAAACAGTAGGAAAAAGAATAGAAGATAAAATTGATGTTGAATATGTTTTTCAAAAAATAACTGACGTTCCAAAATTCGTTGATATTCCAAAAGATAGAGTAAAACCTTGGGGAACATCTCATGCTATCTTGGCTTGTAAGGATAAAGTAAAAGAGCCTTTTGCCGTAATAAATGCAGATGATTTTTATGGACGTGATCCTTATAAAAAAATGAAAGAATTTTTTAAAAATAATAAAAATGATAACAGCTACGCAATGATAGGATATAAAACAAAAAATACAATGAGCGAAAATGGTTCGGTTAAAAGAGGCGTATGTAATAAAAATCGTTGCTCCAACTTAACTAGTTTAACGGAGTCATCAATTGAAAAAGTTGATGGAAAGATTATTGCAACACCGTTAGATAGTAATATTAAACCATTTGAAATAGATGAAGATACACTAGTATCAATGAACTTTTTTGGATTTATGCCTTCAATATTCACTTACTTAGAGGATGAAATGGAAGAATTCTTTAAAAATAATAAAGATAATTTAGAAAAATGTGAATTTTTAATACCTGATAGTGTATTTAAAAGAATTAATGAAGGTAAAATAAAGGTAAAAGTACTAGACACTAAAGAAAAATGGTATGGCGTAACTTATAAAGAAGATAAAGAAGATTTAGTTAATGCAATAAACTTCATGATAAAAGATGGAAAATACCCTGAAAAATTGTGGAATTAATGGTAATTTTTTAAAAAATTACCATTTTTTTTCACTTATTATATTTAATATTAAAAGCATAATAATAATGTAATTCGAATTACAAAAGGAGCATAAAAATGATTTTAAAAAAATTTAAAAGTTTTTTAGCAATTATATTAGTTGCTACATTTATTATGCCACAAAGTATTCTTGCTTATTCCGATTATATTATAGCAGGTGGAGAGAACATAGGACTCCAAGTTAAAAATAAAGGTCTTATAGTAGCTGGTTTTTATAAAGTAAGTAATATTTATCCTGCAAAAGATGCATTATTAGAAAAGGGCGATACGATAATTAAAGCAGATGACAAAACGATTGAATCAATAGATGATTTTGTAAATGCTGTAAAAGATAGTAATCAAAGGAATATTAAAATATCCTATATAAGAAATAATAAAGATAATGTAACTACATTAAATTTAATTAATGATAATGGTATTTTAAAAACTGGTTTATATGTTAAAGATATGGTTTCTGGAATTGGTACATTAACATATATTGACCCTAAAACTAAGTTGTATGGAGCTTTAGGACATGAAATAATTGAATCATCATCAGGAATGAAGATTAATGTAAAAGACGGTAAAATATATGATTCTAAAGTAACTTCCATAGATAAAAGTATAAGGGGAGAACCAGGGGCTAAAAACGCTAACATTAACTCAAATATAGTATTTGGAGATATAAAAGAAAATACTCAAAACGGAGTATTTGGAAATTATATAAGTAAAATAGATGATAGCAAATTATATAAAGTTGCTGATTATAAAGACATTAATTTGGGTAATGCAAAAATAATAACAGTTATAAATGATAACCAAAAAAGAGAATATAACATAAACATAATTAAAGTTAGTAACAATAAAAATGACAACAAAAACATACTATTTGAAATAGCAGATGAAGAACTTATGAATAAAACTGGTGGAATTGTACAAGGAATGAGTGGTTCTCCAATTATTCAGGATAATAAAATAGTTGGAGCAGTAACAAACGTAGTGGTCAATAATCCAAGAAAAGGATACGGAATATTTATTACAACAATGCTTAATGAAGCTGAGAATTAGAAGCAAGTAAAATGCTTCTTTTTCCTTATATATTTTCAATTTCCGCAATGCTAAGCGAATTTTTTCTATAATTTTTAAATACTATATACAATCCAACACAAGCTGCAATTACAGATAATAGCGCGGTTTCACTTTGAAGGAGCAGATCTTTTTCATCATCTTCATGCTGTGTTTTAGAAATTTTATATTGATTATAAGTTATATATAAAAATAAGGAAGCAACTAAAAATACTAAAATAGTTTGCATAAGTGCTAAATTTTGTGCTGTTTTATCATCATAAATTCTTTTATTATTAGTTAAATTCATTTTTTTATCATAAGTTAAAGTAAATGATATAAATAGTGCTACAATAAAACCTATAGTAGCTAGAAGTTGTAAGTTAAGTAGTTTTATTTTTTTATCGTTATTTGTCATAATAAATTATATTATGCAAAATAAAAAAGAATACCTTTAGTATCCTTGTTTAGAAAAAAGTGGAGATAAAATTGCTGCAAATGCTGAAGCTGTCATTGCTATTAGTGCAATCCAAATTGCAACTTTAGTCCAGTTTATTTTAAATTTCTTTTTCTTATTTTCTTTTTTCTTATTCATAATCAACACTCCTATTAAAATTATAATACATTATTAAATTAATTGAAAGTAATATTTTATAAAATCCTTAATATAGTTTACTAGGGAGAACAAAATGAAAAAAATATTAGAATATTTAAATGAAACAAGAAAAAAAGAAAAAGCTTTATTAGTATTTACAGTAATAATATTTATATCAGGTGTAGTATTAGGTTCGCTATTCATAAACCTGATAACAAAGGATGATAAGATTTTATTAATTAATCAGGTACAGACCTATATTGATAATATTAAGAAATTGTCTGACTCCGTTTTCGGTATAAAATATCTTGGAAGTGAAATATTAAATAATATCATTCAATTATTTATGATTTTTTCACTTGGAATTTCAATGATAGGAATTCCAGCAGTGATAATCATTTTATTTTTTAAAGGTTTTACGCTTGGAACAACACTTTCAAGTATTATATTAAAATATAAAATAAAGGGAATTTTAGGTTGCTTTTTATATGTTTTTCCTGTAATGATTATAAACATAGTAATCTATATATTCTTTAGCTTTTTCGCAGTTAGTGCTGCTATCAAATTTTTAAAGGCTTTATTTAGAAAAAGTAGCCTAGATTTTAAAAACTTTTTTGGTAGATATATATTATTATTTTTAATCAGTGTGTTTCTAATATCATTAACATGCGTATTAGATTCATATTTAACGCCACTTCTTCTTAAACTATTTACATTTATTATATAATCACTTATCATACAAAGTTATGGGAAGTTTTGTAATATATTGACAAATTTGTAAAAAAGTGTAAAATTATAAGTGTAATATATAGTAGGGGAGATAACATGTATGGACAAGTTAAATGAAATATTACAAGAGGTTGGAATTTCCAAAGTTAAATTAGCTAAATATTTAGGAGTATCTAGGCAAATGATATATAATTATCTAGAAATGAATGATATTTCCAGATGGCCTAAAGATAAAAAAATGAAGTTATTTAATTTGTTGGATATAAAGGAAGCATCTGAAATTAATAATATAATAGTTAATACTGAATTTATAAATAAGGTTGATTCAGTGTTAAATAATGAGGGTAATAATGTTGCTGTTTCACATTCTGAATTAATAGAATTTAGGGACTTAAAACCTAGGGAACAGGAATTATTAAATGATATTATATTCTTAATAAAAGAACGTTTTTTAGAAGGTTCTAATGAATCATTCATAACTTATAAATATTTATTAAACTTTATACAAGGTTTGGAAAATGTTAAGGAATTAAAATACGTAATGGGATATTTTAATAAATTATTAGGTTTCGTTGACCCTGATGAATACGTATTTGATGAGGAACAACAATTTATAATGGAAGCAATTATGCATAGTGCCATGATTCTATATCGTGATGGTGGTGCTTCAAAATCTAGATTAGCAGAAAAACATAAAAAGTTTGTTCAAGAAATTGAATTAAAGAATGAAGAAAAATTAAGTAGAACAGAAGAGATAAATTCTGTTAAAATACAAGCTTTGCATGAACTTGGCTACAATGAAATAGATACTGATAATGCTTCAGAAGTCTTAGCGAAGATAGCTGAAATTCAATCACGAAATGTGTAATTATATAATTAAGGTAGATTTATGATTAAAATAATTGTTGGTGTTATAACATTATTACTAATAATTTTTATATATAATTACTTGCAAAGCTTACTATTTAATAAAAATAATAGAGAGTATATTTATCATCAAAAAGCATTTATGACTGAATCTGAATTAAATTTCTACAATAAAATAAAGTTATTAGAACGTGATGAATATAAGATAATACCTCAGGTTAATTTAGCAACAATAATAGATAGAGGTGACAAAGGTTATCATAATGAATTGTTTAGAAATATTGACTTTGCAATATTCAGTCATGACTTTAAAAGCTTACTATTATTAATAGAATTAAATGATAGTTCTCACAAAGAATCAAGCAGAAAAAAGAGAGATATAAAAGTTAAAAATATATGCAATAGTGCTAATATAAAGTTAATAACATTTTATACTAGCTATACAAATCAAGAAGATTATGTAGTTAATAGAATTAAAAAAGAGCTTGTTAGTATTAAAAATAGCACTTTGTAACTCTATCTTCTACTTCGTATAATACATATTATGTTAACATTTATTTTTTGAAACTTAAGATAGTTAGTTTTAACACTACACTATCTTTTTTTATTGTACATAGTAAATCTACTGTGATATTAAAGCTGCTATTAGTTTGATGTTATCTAGATAATTTATCTTATAACTATTAGTCCTACTATAACTTAGTTTTTTAATATATTATAATTATATTAGTTATTATCTAACTAACTTACTACAAATATATATTATAGATGACTTACTAAACAAATCCAGATGCATAATTATACATCTAACAATTAAAAATGAGCTTAGAATCATCATTAGTATTCACTTATATATTAAAAAAGAGGAAAATATCCCTCTATCATTACTATTAAAACTCCCCTATTTTATTTTTAAATAAACAATAGGGGACTAATTAATTATTTTTATTATATATAACTATACCATCTTTTAATATTTCATTCTTAAATTTACTATCCTTAACACTTCTAAAATCAACTATATCAAATTTATATAAGGTATTTAATTCTTTTAATTTGTCCTTTAATTTTTTCATAATTCCTCCTTGACTACAATTATTATAACATTTTATAACACATATTTAAATATATTATTTGCATGTGATTTGCTAGTTTAATAATCAAAATTTTATTATTCTGAATTAAAAAGCTTATTTTGCATTCTATCTGGATCATCTAAAAACATTTTATATGTTCTAACAATTTCGGTATCTTCATATTCTACTTTTTCAAAATCATTATCAAGATCAAATATATCGGCATTTTTATATGATAATAATATAGGAGAGTGTGTTGAGATAATAAACTGACTCCCCTCTTTTACTAAATCATTTATAAGGCATAAAAGAGTCATCTGTCTAACTGGAGAAAGTGCAGCCTCAGGTTCATCTAATACATATAAACCTTTAGCATTAAATCTGTTTTTAACCAGTCTTATATATGACTCACCATGTGAACATTCATGTAAATTACCACCATAAGCATTATATAAAGCTTCATTTTCGTCTTCTTCTGCCAACTTTTGAATTTCAGTTGCAACATTATAAAAACTTTCTGCACGTAAAAAATATTTTGTTTTAGGTAAGTTACCAGTCATATATAATGTTAAATAATCTGATAAATTAGAATGTGTATCTACCGTTTTAAACATAATGTTTTGACTACCACCCTCAGGATTAAGTCTAAGTGAAACTGCTAGTGCTTCTATAATAGTTGACTTCCCTGCCCCATTTTCACCTATTAAAAATGTGACTGGCTTTTCAAATTTTAATTCATCTAAGTTTTTAATAGCGGGTATATTAAATGGATAGATATTATCATCTGTAACTCTTTCTTTTTCATATCTTACACCTTCAATAAATAACTTATTAAATAACGACATATTAACTCCTTATTAAACTTCTTTAATACACTATTATATCATCTACTACAATATTGGTAGATGACTTAATATATATTATTACTAAAAAAATAGCTATAAAGTATTTATATATTTCTTTAGCAATTTCTTCAATTCGTTTTTATCATAATGCCAATTTATTAGATTAATAAATTCATTCAAAGAACACCATTTATATTCCAAACTTTCCTCATTTAATATTACATTATTATCATTTGCATACGAAATGAAGGCATGTTCGGTACAATGTTCACCAAGTGATTCATATTCAAAAATTAAATTCAAATCAATTATTTTATTCAAACTTAGATTTGTTTCTTCTTTAACTTCACGTTTTACTGCATCGTATAGATTATTATCTTTTTTTTCTACTCCACCTGTAATAACATACCAAAATGACTTCTTAAATTGTGGGTCTTCATTACTTCCTAATAAAAGTAATAATTTACTATTTCTTATAACAAATGTTAATATTTTTTCCATAAAAAATGCATCCAATCTAAATAAATTATATTATACGAAAATATTTTTAATTAATTTTAATATACCCATATACTATCACAGATTATGCATAAAGTAAATGGCTTAGTATCATCACTAAAAATCCTATTATAAAGTACTTAAATATTTCTTTTAAAGTACCATCTTTATATGCACCTGGAATAAGTTCATAGATGGATATATGTATCATAATCCCTGCAATTATAGCATATAGTGCTGCCATTATATTATTGTTTATAAAGGGTGCTAAAAACAAATATGCAAGTATGCTACCTACAACTTCACTCATACCAGATAATAAAGCATATAAAATAGCTTTTAATTTATTTTCTGTCGAATGATATATAGGAACCGCAATTGATATACCCTCAGGTATATTATGAAGTGCTATAGCAAGTGATAAAGTAATACCCAGTTTTATATTACTAGATGAGGTTACAAATGTTGCAATTCCTTCAGGAATATTATGAAGTACAATTGCTACCATACTAATTATACCTATTTTATATAATTTGCTATCACTATTATTACTTTCATATTCACTCGGCAAATATTTATCAATTAACATAGATATAATAACGCCTAAACACATAAATATTAAAGTTAAAATTATTCTTGGAAATATATTTTTAATATCTAATATCATTTTATATGAGTTAGGTAGTAAATCAGTTAATGACACACATATCATAACACCTGCTGCAAATGATAAACTCACTGTTACTATCTTACTATTTTTATTTTTATCAAAGAAAATTATTAATGCGCCAAAAACAGTAGATATTCCGGCTAAAAAAGATAATATAAAAGCATATGAAACATTATTTAACATTTTAATTCCTCACTATCTATTTTAAGTGTATGAAATTATTTTATATAAATGTTTATATGAATCAAGCAAATTAGTTTTAAAATTTGATTTGTCATGTTTAAAAAAATATTACTTTCATATAATATTAATGCAAATCTAAAATTTGCCGATTTTATGTCAAAGAATTGACTTTCTGCATAAAATATAGTATATTATTGTTGCATTTAGATGAGTGCAACAAAATGTAAATGTTTCTCGCTTCCAGGTGGCTAGCGAGTAATAAGTGAGCCCAGTTGTAAATGCTTGAAAACTTCTATCTATTGATAGAGTTTTTTTTTATTTTATGATAGGAAAGTCATGCAATTAAATAAACTACCAAAATAACAATATAACTATTATCATGGTAGTTTTTTGTATAGCATTATATATAAATTATAATTACGCTTTAGTGTGCATCATTATCGTGCGTTAGCTACTTCTTCATTTATTAAATTCATTATTTCTTCTTTATGCATATTCATCTCTTCTTCTGTTTTACCTTCAAATCTTACAGTTAAACATGGTGAAGTGTTTGATTTCCTAACAAGTGCAAAACCTCCTTGATATTCTATTCTAACACCATCAATTGTAATTAGTTCATAACCTTTAGATATAGCGTATTCCTTTACTTTATTAACAATTCTATCCTTATTTTCTTCTCCAACTCTTATATATTCTTCCTTAGATGTTACATATTTTGGAACACCTATAAAATAGTCAGATACATTGCTATCTGTATTAGATAAAATTCTAAGTAATCTTCCTGCAGCATATAATGCATCATCATAACCATAAAATTCATCATTAAAACATACATGACCTGAAAATTCACCAGCAAAATCGTAATTATTATCTTTAATAGCTTTTTTAAGGTAAGAGTGCCCCGTTTTATTATATGCTGTTTTAAGACCTAGTGCTTCTAGAGATTCTTTTAAAGCTTTAGAACATTTTACATCAAAAGATGCTGTCTTATTCTTGCAGGTTTTATAAATAGATTTCCATATTATAAGCATGAACATATCAGTTTTGACTAAGTTTCCTTTTTCATCTACTATTCCAATTCTGTCACCATCACCATCAAAAGCAATACCTAAATCAGCACCTTCTTCTTTTACTTTTCGCTCTAAGTCAATCATATTATCTTCAACTGCAGGATCTGGTATATGATTTGGGAAATCTGGATTAGAATCGCAGTATAATGGTATTAAATTAACACCCCAATCTTTAATTATAGAAGGGTTAATATAAGATGTAGTTCCATTACCACAGTCTACAACTACTTTTAGTTTTCTACTGCCAATATTTATTTTATTATTCATTAATTTTCTGTAATCATATGTTATATCATAAGGTTCAACCATACCATGAGCTTTTTTAAATTCACCTTTTAATATGAAATTTAAAAGTTCTTGTATTTCGTTCCCATACATGCATCCAGTATCATCACATAGCTTAAAGCCATTATATTCCTTAGCGCAGTGTGATGCCGTTATCATAATAGCATATGGCTCATTAAATAATTCTCTTGCATAATAAAGCATAGGCGTCGTAACTAATCCTATATCGATTACTTTAACTCCGGATTCCATTAGTCCTTTTATTAAATTCGTATTAAGTGCATTAGATGATACTCTAGCATCATGGCCTACAATTACTACGTTTTTTGAAATACTTCCAAATGCTCTTCCAACTAAATAAGCAAGTTCATTAGTTATTTCACTGCCATATACTCCCCTTATATCATAGCTTCTAAATGCTTCTTTTACTATCTCCATATTTATACCATTTTATTACGTGGATGATACTCCTCGTAATCCTTTCTTTTTTTATTATTTGATATATGTGTATATATCTGTGTTGTTTTAACGTTTTCATGTCCTAATAATTCACTTATAGAGCTTAAATCAGCCCCATATTCAAGTAAATGTGTTGCAAATGAATGTCTTAGTGTGTGAGGTGAAAATTCCTTTGTAATGCCTGCTTT
This sequence comes from uncultured Bacilli bacterium, assembly GCA_934155185.1. Classification (GTDB taxonomy): domain Bacteria; phylum Bacillota_I; class Bacilli_A; order RF39; family UBA660; genus Aphodocola. Next base: position 20,951 of record CAKPGT010000005.1, on the reverse strand, counting down.
TTTAGCCTCACTTTTAAGTATCTTAAAAAAGCCTTGCCTCGTAATTCCCTTTCCATAGCTACTAATAAATAATTTATCAGTAAAGTATCCTTTTAATAATGAATCTCTATATATATTTATATACTTATCTAATACTTCTATTGCTATATCTCCAAGAGGTACTATTCTCTCTTTTTTACCCTTACCAAAACATCTTACATAGCAATCTTTTAAATTAATATTATTAACTTCTAAATTAACGAGCTCACTTACTCTTAAACCAGCATCATACATAAGCTCTATCATAGCTTTATTCCTATATTCTAGTGGAGTATTTGCTTTAAGACTAAGTAATTTGTCAACATCTTCTATACTTAATACTTTAGGTAAACTCTTTCTAAGTTTAGGGGATTCAATTTTTTCACATGGATTTTCCTTTATTATTTTATTCATCATAAGATAGTCAAAAAAAGTTCTTACACTAACTATTTTTCTAGCAATTGTTCTATCTTTATCCTTTATATCATTTAAATGTTTAATATAACTTTTTATGTCAGTACTATTAATTTTACTTATCTCTTTATTATTAAGATAATTACTAAATGATATTAAATCTCTTTTATAAGCATCTTTTGTATTATTACTAAGCTTTTTTTCTATATATATATAATTTGTATATTCATTTATCAAATCTTGCATGGCATACCCACCCCTAATCTACATATAATAGTATACATAATAGATGAGTTTTTTTCAATGCTACATATAGCTATTTTACAAATTAACTTAACATTGATATAATATTAATGAGGCGATTAATATGAATAATGAACCACTTGCAAATAGATTAAGGCCAAATAAATTGAGTGATATTATAGGTCAAACGCATCTTATTGGAGATGGTAAAATACTAACAAATTTTGTTAAAAATGGGCGTATTTTCTCAATGATTTTATATGGACCACCGGGTATTGGAAAAACTTCTATCGCTAGTGCTATGGTAAATGAACTTGGAATTAGACATAGATTTTTAAATGCAACTGTTAATAATAAGAAGGATTTTGAAGTTGTTTTCGAAGAAACTAAGATATATGATGTTATTGTATTAGTAGTAGATGAGATACATAGACTAAATAAAGATAAGCAAGATCTTTTACTTCCTTTACTTGAAAATGGAAAAATTATTTTAATTGGTCTTACTACTTCTAATCCATATCACAAAATTAACCCTGCAATAAGAAGTAGGTGCCAAATATTTGAACTTTATTCGTTAAACAGTAGTGATATAGTGTTAGGACTTAAAAAAGTTATTAAAGAATTACCCGATATAAAAATTGATAATGATTCGTTAAATCTTATTGCAACTATATCTAATGGAGATTATAGGTTTGCAATAAACTTGCTTGAGATTGCTTACTATGCTGGCAATAAAGTTATAACAAATGAATTAATTAAAAGTGTAAATAACAAAGCAGCTAATTCAATGGATGAAAATGAAACGGGACATTATGACGTTTTATCAGCTTTTCAAAAATCAATAAGAGGGTCTGATGTTAATGCAGCACTCCACTATTTAGCAAGGCTAATATCTTCTGGTGACTTAGATAGTATATATAGAAGAATGAGTGTTATTGCTTATGAAGACATAGGACTTGCTAATCCAAATATTGGAGTTAGAGTTGATGCATGTATAAATGCATGTGAAAGAATTGGACTTCCAGAGGCTAGAATACCACTTGGATGTATGATTATAGATATGTGCCTTTCTCCTAAATCAAATAGTGCCCATGTAGCATTAGAACTAGCCTTAAAGGATGTAGAAAATGGTAACACTCCAAAGATTCCAAGTCATATAAATGCGCAAGGCTTTGGCTATAAATACCCTCATGACTATCCTGGAAGTTATGTCGTTCAACAATACTTACCTGATGAATTAAAAAATAGAGTTTATTACAAACCTAAAAATAATAAATACGAGCACGTACTTGCCGAGACACTAAAAAATATAGAAAAAAGAAAAAGTAAAGAAAATTAATCTCTTTACTTTTTAAATGTCTTCATCATCAAATGTTAAGCTTTTTTCGATAGTTTCATTTATTTTATTAGTAATATCTTCATCTTGATTAGGTAAAATATCATCTTTTTCATAAGTAAATATTCTAGTAGCTTCTTCGTCATTGTCAATATGAACGTCATCATTCATAACTTCAGTATGAATATTACTAGGACTACTAATTGTTTTCATTTCAATGGTTTTCTCATTTTCATATGTATTTACTTTATTATCTGCTTTTTTACTATATACTTTTTTAATATCGTTATTTTTTTCTGAATTATTTTCCTTATTATTTTTATTCTTCTTTTTCTTTTTTGTAATAATGATTAATATTATCAATAATATAATTACTAAAACAGCACTAGCAATTATAATAATAGGCATTATACTTTTACTATTTTTTTGAATTATAATTCTATATGTATCAGTTTTTCCATCCTCAGCGGTAACAATTATCTTTATTTCACTACCATCTTTTAAATTTTCATTATCTTTAATTTCATAGCTAGCATTTTTATCACTAGTATTAACTGTTATGTCAAGTTCTGTATCTTCTTTGGCAACATTCAAATAAAATGTCTTTGAACTTTTATCAAAACTTAATTTGTATCCCTTTATCTTTATACTCTTTATATCAGTATTTGAGGATTTAGCTCCCTCTGCTCTAGTGACTATAATTTTATAAAATTTAGTTGAATTATCCTCAGCTGTAACACCAATAGTATATTCATTATCACCAACTTCAAGACTTTTAGAACCGTTTATTTCTACATTAGCACTTTCCTCTTCCGCCTTAGCATCTATAGTTATTTTAGTTACATCATTTGTAACATCTAAATAGTATTTTGTTTTGTCTTTAGCAAAAACATCCAAAGCCTCACCATTTATAGTTATAGTTTTTAAGAAATTATTACTAGATTTTTTCTTTGTAGTGGTAGTTGTTGTAACTTCAGGTGCTTTAGTAACATTTATAGTAAGGGTTTTATATGTATTTACGTTATCTTCACTTGTTAAACTTATATCGTATGTGCCTTCCTTAGCAGCTTTAAATGTGATTTTACCACTAGTTTTAAGTAATGTTGATCCTTCATAAACTTTCAAGTCCGTATTAATCATTATGGTTTTACTAGTCGTAATATTACATGTAAATGGTGTACCTGCTATAATTGACTTCGGACATTCTATATTAAAATCATCTAAGGCTATTACATTAGCATTAAATGTAAATATGCTTATTAGAAAAAATAGCATTAATATTATTTTCTTTTTCATCTATTTTCAACTCCCATTTTACTGTAATAATTGTATCATTTAATTCAAGATAATTCAATATATTATATGCCTTTTATGACATCATTTATAACATAACTAGCAAGCATGATTCCAGCACAATTAGGTACCATTGCCATAGAACCTACATATCCACTAGATTTTATTAATGGCACTTCTTCAGAATATACAACTGGTACTTTATAGCTTATATTTTCTTTTCTAAGATATTGTCTTAATTTTTTTGCAAGTGGATCATATTCTGTTTTCCATATGTTAGAAACTTTAAGCTTAGAAGGTTTAATCCTATTTCCCGTACCACATGATGATATTATTTTAATATTATTTTTAATAGCATATTTAATTAATAGCACTTTTGCATTAATATCATCACATGCATCTATTATATAATTAGTTCTTGGTATTTCATTAATTACTACATCATCTAACTTTTTATTTATTTCTTTAACTACTATATCTGAATTTATACTTTTTACTCTTTTTTTGGCAACTGTTGTTTTACATTCGCCAATATTATTTTCTAAACTTAAAATTTGTCTATTTAAATTACTTTCCTCAAATATATCATAATCAACTATGGTAATATTTCCAATGCCAGATCTTGCTAACATCTCAAGGCAAGAGCCGCCTACCCCACCCACTCCAACTAGCAAGACAGATGTATTTTTAAGTTTATTTATATTACTTTTTCCAATTATTTTTTCAGTCCTTAATTCTCTATTCATAGTTTTTACCTCATTATAACAAAAAATGACCCAGAGGGTCGCTTACTAACAAGATAAACCTGCAAACAAAGCAGGTGGGCATCCCACAATGACTTTAGACTTCTTAAATAAATTTAAGCATGAACACCATCATTGATTCTGATTCCCTATAATATCTTAGCGGGTTAAATGTGCTAGCTTGCGATATCTCCAGGACATCTATATTATATCACTAATTAGTATAAATATACAAGTAAATATTATAATTTTACATTAAGAATAATTAAAATATGATATAAATTCTTCAAGTAAGTTTACGATTTTTGAAACTATCTCTTCATTACCTATAACATCTAGTTTTTCTTCATTTATAACTACTCTAATAGATGGAATACCGCATAATAATGATGATACACTTATTATTTCATTTTCCATATCTTTGTTTGGAACATTATTTTCATCTATTTTTAAATTATATCTCACCCCAAGGTCTTTTATTTTATCAAATAACTCATTTTTACCTACCAAAGTTTCTCTTTTATTTGTAACTATATCAATATCTGTATCGTCTTTAAATTTACTAGAGTGAACGTCTATTAATAATTTAATATTATAAGTATTAATTAGGTTAATGACTGCGTTTTTATAGTCATTTTCTATATCATTATTAGGATCAGCGTGTGTAAATATTTCAAATATACCATATGAGCTAGTTGAGTTACATAAATATCTAACAAGTGCACCTGTATATTTTTCAGCATCCCTTACATCATCGCCACGAATTTGATTAACTGAGTGTGGTGCTGATAAAAGAACTTTATTTCCACCACTTATAACACGGTATTTTTCTTCTGTCCATACATTAGTACCAAAATACTCGTTATTAGCAAAATCAGTTTCTAAATCAAGTAGGTCATTTCTCATACTATCGCTTCCTATCCTCATACTAAAATAATTATATATTATTTTCTTTTAAAAAACAATAAAAACTTCACGCTGTGTGAAGTCTTTACATTATTAATTTATTTATGGAGTAATTCTATTAGGACCTCTAAATATAAACATAGTTTCTTTAAGAGATGGAAGTCCAAGTAAAAGCATAGTCATTCTATCTATACCAAGAGCAAATCCACCATGTGGTGGGCAGCCATATTTAAAGAAGTCTTTATAGAATTTAATATCATCACCTAGACCCTTTTCTTTAGCCTGTGCTTCTAGCACGTCATATCTATGCTCTCTTTGGGCTCCTGTTGTTATTTCAGTACCTTTCCATATGAGGTCATATCCTTGCGGAATATCGTTTTTTCTCATATGATAAAATGCTCTTTTTGTTTTGCTAAAGTCTGTTACAAATATAAATTCATGACCATATGTTTCCATAGCATATCTACTTGTTAGTTTTTCAGCTTCAGCATTCATATCACCTACATCATGTTCTGGAATTTTATAGCCATATTTGCTGGATAATTCTTTATATAAATCTTGAAGCTTTATTCTAGGAAATGGTCTTGTAGGTACAACAACATCAACACCATACAATTCCTTTATTAAATCTCCGTATTTTTCCTTTACACTCTTAAGTCCTGCAACAATTAATTCTTCTTCTAAATTCATTACATCTTCATAAGAATTAATATAACTAAACTCAATATCAAATGATGTAAATTCTGTAGCATGTCTATTAGTATTTGAGTTTTCTGCTCTAAAGCATGGTGCTACTTCAAATACCTTTCCAAAACCTGATGCCATAGCCATCTGTTTATAAAATTGTGGTGACTGTGCAAGATATGCTTTTGTATCAAAATATTTTATCTCAAATACCTCACTACCAGACTCTGATGCAGCTCCAATAAGTTTTGGAGTGTGAATCTCTGTAAAGTCATTATCATAAAGATACTGTCTCATAGCTCTTACAAATTCACTTTGAATTTTAAATATGTTAAAATTCACATCATTTCTTAAATCAAGAAATCTGTTATCCATTCTAGTATCTATTAAAGCTGCATCTTTATTTGTTATATTAATAGGAAGTTCTGGTGCAGATAGTGAAGTTATCTCAATACTTGATGGAATAATTTCCATACCACCCATTTTAACCTTGTCATTTTCCTTTAGTATACCGGTTACCTTAATAGTAGACTCATTAGTTAAAGTAGCTACCTTATCTATCATTTCTTTATTTTCTTCTACAGATTTTTCTATAGTTATTTGAACTCTTTGTGTTCCATTTCTAAGTACAATAAACTGTACCCACTGTAAATTTCTAACTTTTTCAGCAAAGCCAGAAATCGTTATTTCTTTATCAAAATATTCTTTAAAATTTATCATATTATATATTCCTTTCTATTTCTTTAGATATTAATTCATCAACATATTTTTCATGTCTATCTTCAATTATTTTCTCTTCATAATTTGCATATAATTCATCTATTTCGCAGTTAACTCTTAATATTTTAAAAAGCATATCTAACTGTTTTTCTGTAACATATATATTATTTATTGTGTTATCAGGATATATTATTATTGATCTTTTAGTAAAAGCATTGTGCCCATAGTATATATATCCATAAAAATGTATCAATATATCTTGTTTACTTTTTAGTCTAGATATAGTGTATAAAAAACTATTTGATGGGTTAGATAACTTTTTAATATAGTCCAATTTTTTTGTTACATAGTTGTACGCCCACTCATGATGCGTTGGGTTATGTTTGTTTTTAATACTTACAGGATAAAACTTTCCATCAGGTGATACAAAGCCATCGTATTCTTTAATTTTATCTATATCACTTAATGGTAAAAATTCATTTATATAAGACTCTTTATTTATGATTATCACACTCGCATTCGTTATCACATGAGCAGGTGCACTCATCGTGGGAACAGCACTCATCTTCTTCTATATTTTCATCTAAATAATATATTAGTGCATTAATAGATATCGTGTTTTCTTCTTTAGTTTTATTATTTTTAATTTTAACTTCATTGTTTTTTAGTTCTTCACTATTAAGAACAATAGTAAATTTACTATTTAGTCTGTCTGCTTGCTTAAATTGTGCTTTTAAACTCCTTGATAAATAATCTGTTTCAACTATAAAACCATTCATTCTAAGCTCATTGGACAAATATAAAGCGTACTTTTTCTCATCTTCATTTACATACAGCAAGAATAAATCTACACTATCAGTAATTGGTATTTTAACGTTTTCTTTTTCAAGTGCTAACATTAGTCTATCAAATCCTGAAGCAAAGCCAATAGCAGGGGTTGATGGACCACCTAACTGCTCTATCATGCCATTATAGCGTCCACCGCCGCCAATAACATTTTGAGCTCCAAAACCTTCAATTTCAGCCTCTACTTCAAATACAGTATGATTGTAATAATCAAGCCCACGTACAACGCTTGGATTAATTACAAACTCAACTTTCATAACATTAAGATATTCTTTTACTTTTTCAAATCTTTCTTTAGATTCTTTATTTAAATAATCTATTGTTTTAGGAGCATTTTTCATTATTTCCTTATCACAATCTACTTTACAATCTAGTATTCTAAGCGGATTTTTTTCTAATCTTTCTTTGCAATCAGAACATAACTCATTTATGTGTGGCTTAAAATGATTAATTAATGCTAGCCTATAGTTTTCTCTAGATTCCTTATCACCTAATGAGTTTATATTAACCCTTATTCCTTTTAGTCCTAAAATTTTATAGATATTAACTGCAAGAGATATTACTTCTGCATCAGCAATTGGATCATCTGAACCAATAAGTTCGTATCCAAACTGAGTAAGTTCCCTATACCTTCCTGCTTGAGGTCTTTCATATCTGTACATTGGACAATTATAATATAATTTTACTGGCTGATTATTATCGCCATACATCTTATTTTCAATAAAACTTCTTACAACACCAGCAGTACCCTCTGGGCGAAGCGTCATACACCTTCCACCACGATCCGTAAAATCATATGTTTCCTTAGTTACAATATCAGTTGTCTCACCAACACCCCTGTGAAATAATTCACTTGATTCAAAAACTGGTACACGTATAAAATTATAGTTATATTTTTCCATTACCTCATCAATTACTTTTGATACATATTGCCATTTTTTAGCCTCACTGCCATATATATCTTTTGTTCCTTTTGGTTTTGTTATCATATATACTCTCCTTTTTTAAATAAAAAAGAGCCATTACAGTATAGGGATGAACTTACGTCCACGGTGCCACCCTACTTCACTTAAAGTGCTCTTTATTTTCATTTTAACTTGTCATGTTTTTGTTTTATTTATAAGATGTCACTTCTTATCAAAAACACAGTTATATTTTAGTACATTTTTTGGTATTAGTCAATTTATTTTCTTTTGAATGTTTTTACCATACTATTTATTTTACATGGGCTATAAACTACTAAATATACTTTTAATTCTCCTAAATCTTCTAGAAGTTTTGCTCCGTATACTTCAACATTGTAATTTAATTTCTCATATAATTGATTTTTAATTTCATCTAAATCATCAAAATAACTACTATTTTCATCTGCCCATATAACTATCTTTTCTTTATACATAAAACCCTCCTTATATAACCATTATATACCATTATTATATTTTGTAAAGGAAAAAGAAGGTTATCTAAAACCTCCTCCGCCTCCTCCGCCACCGAAGGAACCTCCGCCTCCTCCGCCGGAAGAAAATCCGCCACCACCGGATGAATAACTTTCGGCCCTTGATTTAGAGGAAACAGCACTATTAATACCAGAATAACTCATTGTATTTATAAACATAAAGTCGTTATACGTATATCCATAATCATTGTTTTCTATTATTTCAGGATATAGTTTTTTAAATTGCTTTGCAACCTTATCAGCTATTCCAAGTATTTGGGCATATATCAAATAATATTCCCACATATTAACTTCTATAGCTTCTTTATCATCTATTCTAGAAAATTCTTCCAAAAAGTTCTTAAAGCCCTTTAATTTAATTGCATCGTTTAACATAGTACTATCTACAGTATATATTTTAGATGTAAATATTTTTAGTGTTTTTTTCTCACTAACAGTTATTTTTCCTTCATTAATAAGTTTTTTATTTCCATCCTCAGCAACTTTATCAAACCAAGTAAGTATTTTACTATAGTGCTTACTGCACCACTTTTCAAATTCTTTAGATTCTAACATTCCATCAAGACTAGCTTCATATAACATGTTAAATAGTTCTTGCTCTAATGTATTATCAAACGTAGGCGATAAACTTAAGTCAACTATAGTTTCTTCTTTTTCTTTAAAAACACCATTAACCGTTCTTTTATTTATTTTAATTTTCTTTTCTTTCAACCATTTAAGAAGCATAGCACCTAGAAAATCAGTATTTTTCCTACTAATACTATAACTTAAAGCTACCCAGTATGTTTTATATATATCTTTATCAAAAGGTATATCTCTTACATTTGCAATATCTTTTGGAATAACCCTTCCATTTTTACCAAAGTCAAGCGTTTTATAACCTACTGTAGCTCCTGATTTTGCTGAATTAATAGCCTTCAATACCACAAAAACAATTATTAATATTGGAAATAAAAATATAGATAATACCTTAATAATATCAAATATTCCATAACTACTAGAAGACCCACTAGAATCATACTTAGTAGCACCTTCATTAGCCATATCTAAATAATAATTGAAGTCTTTATCTATCGTGTGATAGGTATCAAATGTATCTTTATTAAACTTAACAAGTATGGTCATATACTCACTACTATAAAGTGTACCCTCTGAGTTCATTTCTATATAGCCATCAGAAACATACGCAGTTGCACCGTATTTTCCATATCCCCATACAGGAAGTTCATCGCTATATTTGTCATCTGAATATATTTTAATATGCACGTTATCTGGTTTTTGTGATAATTCATAAGGAATAAGCTGCCAGTATACCATATCTGCATCTGTAAGTTTTACAACAAATCCTTCTATATCATAGGTTAATTTATAATTATGATATCCATACTTTGATATGCCCCAACATAATTCTAAACCATTTTCAACATAATTTATTCCGTTTTTATAGGCCTTATTAGAAAAACTATCACTTGTATTCCACGAATTATTAAATGAATATGTTTTGTCATTTTCACTAACCTTAAAATTAGTTATCTTAGCTTCACCTAAGTTATAATATGGCTTATATCCTTCGGTACCTTTACTTAGGTTAGCACTCCAAACTTCAGTTACATGAGCAGTACCACTTTTATCAATGTATATATCCATATCAATTTCATCAATACTATTTGCTTTTGCAATTATAGGAAAAAACAATAGTAATCCCATAAACAGCATAAAACTAAATATTTTTTTCACTACTTATCAATCCTCCTAAAGAAAAAAGTCTACTTTAATAGTAGACTAAAATTTTACTTGTACATTTTTTCTTTCTTCTTCGTTAGCTTCAAAGAAAGCCTCAGGCTTAAATCCAAACATACCAGCTACTATATTAGATGGAAACATTTCAAGTTTGTTTTTATAAGTTAAAACTGAATCATTATAAAATTGTCTTGAAAATCTAATTTTTTCTTCTATCTCGTTTAGCTTACCTTGTAAGTCTAAAAAATTAACATTAGCTTTCAATTCTGGATAACTTTCAGCTAGAGCAAATAACTTTCCTAAAGCCTCAGTAACAGCACCAGATGCTTTTATTTCATCTTCCTTTGTTGATGCACTAGCCATTTTACTTCTAGCTTCAATTACTTCTTTTAAAGTATTATTTTCGTGCTTAGCATATCCTTTTACTGTTTCAACAATGTTTGGTATTAAATCATTTCTGTTTTTTAATACCACATCAATTTGTGACCACTGATCCTTTACTTTGTTTCTTAATACAACTAATGTGTTATAAGTAGATACTAAATATAGTAAAAATAGTACTACTAAAACCGCTATTATTATTAATGCTATTTTCATAATGTCCTCCTATAATTAAATTATATAATATGATTATGAAAAAATAAATCATTTTTTAAAAAAAATGATTAAAAACGTAAAAAAGTAGCAACCGCTACTTTTTGTCTTTATTGTCAATTTTGTCTTTTATAATATTTAATGCCTGATTGTTTTTCGTCAAGCTATTTACAATATTATTTTTTGTGAATTTATCTATAACTGAGTTATTATTTGAAAGTTTACCATTTAACCTGGTATTATTAGCACCTTCCATCATAGAATTTCTAAGACCCGTTCTAGATTGAAGAAATCTATCTACTTTCTTCATATTAGAAACCTCTTTTTTAGTTTCAGTTTCATATGTATGTCTTGCACCTGAATTACGGTATCTTGCATACATGATAAAGAAATATATAAAACCAGCAAGTAAAAATAACCAGTTATAATCCCAATCTACAAACAACATAGCTAAAAAGCCTAATAATTCTACTCCTGCTGACACACCAATTAACTTAGGCATGTGTATTGGAACACTTCCCATTGTTTCTTTAGTTCTTGCATTTACAGCAACATAATGTAGAAGTTTTTTATCACCCTTTACCTCTTGATAACTGTATAACCAAACTGGTAAGTATGCTGCTTTCCATTGTGAACCTTTTATATCAAGTGTTTCGCTTTTCCAAGCAACACCTCTGTCATATGTTCTTAAAGTATCATTAGCAGAATACCTTGCAATATCACTTGCTTGCATCTTAACTATTCCTTTTAATTGTTCAATATTAGTATCCCTCTTTTCAGAAGTATAACCTTTAAGATAATTTGCATTATATTTAACACAGTTTTCTGAATCAAATGGCATTATAGCATTAATTATATTATTTGTCTTTTCCTTTGAACTAACGTTTAATCTATCAGAGCTTGATTCAATTGAAAGACCATTAATTACTATATCAAAGTCTCTTTCAACATGATACAAATCAGCATCATATCTCGTTTCTTTATGTTCATCACTACCTACTTGATAACTTCTTGTTTGATGTTCACCTTCACCTGAAAGACTTGCATGAGCATTAACATCAACTAGCATATATGGAAAATATACTCCCATTATATTATTAGTAGTAAATTCCATTCTAAACTTTGGATGTGCAAAGAATTTTCTTTTACCAACAAACTTTTCTATCTCTTCTTTAGCATCATCTCTAGTTACTTTAAATGGAAGAACTACATCAGGAATGCTTCCATTAGGTATTTGCTGATTAATTGATAATGTATTTCTGCACCAGTGACACCTAGCTGATGTACTAGATGCCGTATCAATTACAACTTCAGCACCACAGCTACTGCATTTAAGTGTTACCACATCTTTAGTATCTGCAACTATATTTGTAGCACCAGAACCAACTATTTCACCCTTTAGGTTTCTTAAATCAGTTTCCATGCCCTCTAGTTTTTCTAACTCAAACTCATGCCTGCAAAAATTACATCTTAATTTGCCCGTTTTAGTATTAACTGATATATCTGTTGCGCCACATTTAGGGCATTTATTTTGACCATCAACAGCACCCTCATCAGTTTTTACTATAATAGGTTTATTTACACTCTTACTTTCTTCCATTTTTTATAATCCTAATAAATCTTTTTTTACTTTGTCAAATTCTTCAGGGCTTATTATTCCTGCATCAAGTAATTTCTTCATTTCAAGTAATTTAGTAGTAGGATCTACACTTGCACTAGTTTGAGCATTATTAGCATTTGCTGCACCAAAATTAGGTTGGTAACTTGGCTGAGTATTAGGTTGTGACATCCCATTTACCATACCTCCAGCAGCTTGCATTCCCATACCCATAAATGCCATTCCAGTTCCGCCACCATTTTCACCTGCAGCTTGCATTCCTCTTGCTGCTGCTTGTTGCATAAATGAATTTCCTCTAGAGCCAGATAAGGCATCAGCCTTTTTAACATCTTTCATTAATTCTTTAGTATCATCGTCATATTCAATTGCTAAAATAGCTGTTTTAACTATTTCAAGACCTCTTGTTGTTTTCCAACCATATGCATCCTCGACAGCTTTACTCATAGCCGCTGCAAATCCAATTTGATCACCTTGAATTTTAGATATTCTGTTTCCTTTTGAAGGATCGTTTGTATAATTTGAGAATGCTGCCGAAAGTGTTCCAACAACTTCATTAAATAATTGTTCACCTGCAGCGTTATCCATATCAGCAAAATCAAATGGTTCTGCACCGGGTTGTAAATATTTTGCTGGAACAAAGTTTTTAATAAATAGTAATGGATCTACTATCTTAAGTGTATATGTTCCTCTAGTTACTGCTCCAACCTGTGTTCCAAAGAAAGCATCATCCCAATATATTTCAGATTGAGTTCCAAATCTATTGTTTGGTATTTCCTTTAAATTTACATAAAAAGCTAACTGTTGTGAACCAGGTTGCCCACCAAACTTAACTTTATCCCAAGTTGATTTAGCAAGTTGTCCTATTATGCCATCGCCTGCAAACATTGATTTTGAGTTAGGATCATCTGATCTAAATTCAAATCCTCCTGGTTCTGCTATAAATCCTGTTATAGCACCATCTTGAAGTGTAATAAGTGCTGTTCCTTCTGGTACAACTATTTTACTACCATTACTAATTATGTTGCTATTACCTTTAGTGTTTTCTCCTCTTCCATTATTTGTTCCAGATGGTACAGCTTGAAATAATGCTGCTGTTGCAGGAACATCTCCTCTAGGTACATAATAATCTTTCCACTGATCTGCAAATGTACCAGATAAAGCACCAGTAAATGCTTTAATAAATCCCATATTTTCTCTCTCCTTTACAAATATGATTTTGAATAGTTATTTGCTATATAAATGTTTGCAAAAGTATACTACCCAATTAAATTATAACATATGGTCTTTAAAAATAGAATAAATATTTACCCCTATTTACATGCAAAATAAACCCCATCTAATGGAGTTTATATTATATTCTCTCTTTTACTTTTTGTAATTTATTATTAATTTCACTTTTATATGACTTAATAATAGCCATAATCATTATCGTTAATGGAACTGCTATTACGATACCGTAAAAGCCAAATAAAGCACCACCTGCAAATACAGCAAATATTGTTAATAAAGGTGGAAGTTCGTTTGTTTTACCGTATATTTTAGGTGATATAATGTATCCATCTATGTTAGGAAAAACAAGTGTTATAATAAGTGTTAAAATAAATACCTTAGGTGATACAACAGATGCTATAATAAGTGCTATAACATTTGTTAAGATACCACCAAAATAAGGAATAACAGTTGTTATACAAGCTAAAACACCTAAAAGTAAGAAATTTGGATGACCTATTATTAGAAATAAAAGAGTATATTCAAAGAACTGAATAACCATAAATATTCCAAGCCCTTTTAAATATGATGTAATTTCATTATCCATATTTGAAATCATATGATATTTTTTCTTATCATGTCTAATCAAAAAGCCTTTAATTTTACTTCTTATCTTTGACATATCTACTAAGAAATAAATAGAAACTATTGAAATTATTACAAACTTAGATAGATAATCAACTGATTTAGACAAAACACCAATAAATGAACCACTTGCTATAATTTCACCTATCCATTTAACTATCTTATTAGAGTATTTATTTATAGTATCATTAACCATCTTAGTATCAATTCCATATTTGTTAGCTATATCGTTTGATACTTCGCCAAGGCTTGATAATAAATTAATTAGCTGATTAAAGAATAGTGGGACAACAAAGTATAGTGTAAGGCCTATTATAAGTAATATTACAAAAACAATAATAAATACACTTACACCCTTAGGTATTTTTTTAGACATTAAAAATTTTAAGAAAGGATATAAAACATATGACACACCAAAGGCTATTATAAATGGAAGTAAGATAGCAAATATCTTAGAAAGTACACCGAGCCATACGTTTCTCATCAAAAATAGTAAATAAATAATCATGCATATGCAAAGTATATTAACCCACTTATAATTTATCTTATTTTTCATAAGTCCTCCTTGCTATCAATTAAAATGGTAACAGGTCCATCATTAATTAATTCAACTTTCATATCAGCACCAAATATACCAGTTTCAACTTTAACGTTCTCTTCTCTTAACTTTTCATTAAAATAATCATATAACTTACTAGCATCTTTATAATTTAAAGCATCACTAAATGATGGTCTCCTGCCGTTTAACTTAGCATAAAGCGTAAACTGTGAAATAGATAATATTTTGCCATTTACACTTTTAATATCTAAATTCATTTTATCATTTTCATCGCAAAATACTCTAAGGTTAACTATTTTACTAGCCATTTTTTTAGCTATCTCTTCATTATCGCCATCAGTAAAGCCTACTAAAAGAACATAGCCTTTGTCAATTTTGCCATTTATCTTGCCATCTATCTTAACATTTGCACTCTTACAGACCTGCACTACAACTTTCATTACTTATTACCTCTTTCAACTGAATTTACATATTTTAACTGACTAATAATAGATATGTATTTATTTAAATCATCTATGTTTTCAACTAAAATATTTAAATCATAGCAGTCATAATCAACATTTGTTATAGTATTAATACTTTTAACTCCTATATTTAATGCAGAAGTCTTGGAAATAATATCTAAAAGTAGGTTATTTTTCTTCTCTACATATATAAGTATATTAGCAACATACTTTTTAGTAGTATCAGGATTCCACTTAGCGCTTATTATTCTGTCATCTAAATTGCAAATATTATGACAATTTTTTCTATGTATGGTTATTCCATTACCTTTGGATATATAACCAACTATATCATCGCCTTTAACAGGTGTACAGCAACCACCAAATGATACTTTTAAATCAGTCATTCCATCTATTATTATGTCACCAGATGACTGCATTATTCTAGAAGAATATTTAAGAACCTTATCAATTACTCTTTGTTCTTCTTCCTTTTCCCCTAAAATAGTTTTAATTACTGATGTTGGGTTATATTTTCCTATACCTATTTCATAGTATAAATCATTTTCGGAATTTAATCCTAATTCGTCTAAAGCTTCTTCGATTTTTTTACTATCTAGTATGTCATTAACAGAAAGTTTTTTTCTTCTAATGGTTTTTATTAACATATCTTTACCATTTGCTATCATCTGTTCTTTATCTACTTTGCTAAAGAAAGCTTTTATTTTATTTTTAGCACTAGTTGTATAAGCTATGTTTATCCATTCTTTTGATGGACCCTTACTATTTTTATTAGTGTTTATTTTTACTATATCGCCATCTTTTAATTTATAGTCAAGTGTAACTATATTATTATTTACAATTGCACCTATCATTTGATGGCCAACACTTGTATGAACCCTATATGCAAAATCTATTGGAGTTGATCCTATAGGTAGTTCAAATACGTCCCCCTTTGGTGTATATACATAAATATTATTTGAACTAAATAATTCATTTTTAACGGTATTTACGAACTCTTCACCTTCAACTTGCTGCTCATTTAATTCAATTACCGTCCTAAATGATTTTAATTTAGCTTCCATATCATTAGTTTTATTTACACCATGTTCTTTATAAGACCAGTGAGATGCAAAACCATATTCTGCTACTTTATCCATTTCATATGTTCTAATTTGTATTTCAAATAATTTGCCATTAACTCCGAATACGGTTGTATGAAGAGAACTATATCCATTAGCTTTTGGTCTTGCTATGTAATCTTTAAACCTTTTTGGTACAGGTTTATATTTAGCGTGAATAAGTCCTAAAGCTAAATAGCATTCTGCCTCAGTATTAACTAAAAATCTTAAAGCTAGTATGTCATATATCTCGTTAAATGTTTTGCCTTTACAAAGTTTGTTATATATACTATATACACTTTTGGTTCTTCCTTTCATTTCATGAGGAATATTATTATCATTTAGTATTTTAGATACGCTTTGCATCATTTCATCAACAGATAAATCAAGTTCACTTCTAGACTGACTAAGTTTTTCTAATATATCATTATAAACATCTGGTTTCCAGTATTTTAAAGATAAATCCTCTAATTCACTTTTAATATGATTAATACCTAAACGGTGTGCAATAGGTGCTAATATTTCCAAAGTTTCCTTTGCTTTTTCTTTTCTTTTTTTCTCCGGTATTGCCCAAAGAGTTCTCATGTTGTGCAACCTATCTGCAATTTTTAGTATTATTATACGAACATCTTCACTTAATCCTACTAATATTTTTTTATGGTATGAAATAAGTGCCTCATTATCAGCAGATAAAGATAACTTATTTATTCTTGAAATACCATCAACAAGTGACTTTATTTCAGGCCCAAAGTTTTCTTCTACCTCTTCAATAGTAGTATCGGTAAAGTTAATTACATCATGAAGTAGTGCTGTCACAAGAGTTTGACTGTCCGCATATACCTCAGTTAATATGACAGCAACATTAAGCGGATGAAGCAAATAAGCATCACCCGTTAATCTTAACTGTCCTGCATGAGCTTTTTCAGCAAAATAATATGCTTTCTTAATTAACTCTATCTCATCATCATTTTTAATATAAGTTTTAGCTTTTAAAATTAAATCATCAAGCGTTTTAGCATCTTCTTTTTGGTTCAACCTTAAACACCTCTTTTTATTTTTTATTTTCTATTTTTACTTTTCTTTTTACTCTTTTTCTTTTTTGTATTATTAGTGCTTACCGTCTCATTATTATCTTCTTTTACACTAACATTAATAACCTTTTTTTCAGTATTTTTAGTTTTTACTTCTTTAATGTTTCTTGATTCTAATAAATACCAAATCTGACCTGCTAGAAATATAGATGAATAGCATCCTGCAATAAGTCCAAATATTAATGCTAAGTTAAATGGTAATATTCCTTTAGTTCCAAGAACAATTAGGCAAATAACTGGTATAAGTGTAGTTATAGTAGTGTATAAAGAACGAGTAAATGTTTCTGCAATGCTAAGGGAAACAATGTCTTCAAGTGAATCTTTTGTTAATTTACCAGAAGAATTTGCAAGATTTTCCCTAATTCTATCAAACACTACGATTGTATTATTTATTGAATAACCTATAATAGTTAAGATAGCTGCTATAAAAATAACATTTACTTCTATTTTAAATACTGAAAATAATATAATTGTAAATAATACATCATGAGCTAATGCCAGTATAGAAGATATTGCAAAGTTAAATTTAAATCTAAATGAAATATATATAATTATTGCAATACATGCTATTAAAACCGAGAATATAGCATTTTTAATTAATTCTTGCTTTACTATATTTGTTACTACATTTATTTCTGTTTTTGCATTATATTTATCTTCAAAAAAGTTGTTTACTTTATTTATATCCTTTTCCTTTAATTCGGTATTTAGTCTAACATAAATCTCATCATCTTTTTCTTTTGAGATAGACAAGACATCATACTTCAATTCTTTAAAATCTCTCTTAACATCATTTACACTAACTTTGCTAGCACTAATAGTAACATCAGAACCAGATCTAAAATCAATACCTAAATTAAGTCCTTTAATGCATAAAAATACAATTCCAAATACTAAATATATACCTGTTATAATGAAACATTTTTTAAGTATTTTAATTGAATCAATCTTAAACTTTTTATCTTTTTTATTTTCATTATAGTTAATAAATGCACGTTTTTTATCTGCAAAGTATTCAGATTTAACAAAGCCTTTTAATACTTTTCTATTTATAAATACCATTATAAACATTGTTGCAAAAATGGTTATCATAAGCATTGTTGCAAATCCTTTAACCTGGCTTTCACCAAACATAAATAATACTATTGCAACTATTAAAGTTGTAGCATTAGCATCAAATATTGAACTCCAAGACTCTTTATTTCCAGATTCAAATGCTGCGTTTAATGTTTTACCACTTGCTAATTCTTCTTTTATTCTTTCACTAGTTACTACTGCAGAATCAACTGCCATACCTATACCTAGTACTAAAGCAGCAATGCCAGGTAATGTTAAAACGCCGCCAATTAGCCAGAATACTCCCATTACTAAAAGCATGTATAAAAGTAGGTTTACACCTGAAATAAATCCTGAAAATCTATATAAAATAGTCATAAATGCTATTACAAGAACCATACCAACAAGTCCTGCAACAAATGTTTTTTCAAGTACTCCTTGACCGTATGAAGCATTAACATTTGATGATGATATTTCATTTAGTTTAGTTGAAATAGAACCAGCATTAATACTAGTAGCTAAACTCTCAGCTTCTTCTTTAGTAAAATTACCAGTAATTATTACATCACTAGAAAATCCTTGAGATACAGTTGCAGCAGATAAGCATAAGCTATCTTCGTTACCACAGCTGTCCTTATCTTTAGTATATGAATTTACTCCAGTCTCAAAGTTGTACCATATAACCATTATGTTCTCGCCACTTTGTTTTGCACTTATTTCAGTTGTAGCTTTTAAGAATTTATCTTTATCAGCTACGCTAAGTGAAATAGCTGGTTTACCATTTTGATCATATGATAGTTTAGCGCCTTTAATTACACTAGCGTCCATTAAAAGCTTATCATTAGTATCCCTAAATGATATATTAGCAACATTAGATAGTACTTTTCTTGCACCTTCTATATCAGTTACACCTGCTAATTTAACACGTATTCTATCCGTTCCTTCCATAGTTATTTCAGGTTCTGTTACTCCAAGTGCATCAACGTTTCTTTTTAATACGTCATATGTACTGTTCATATCATTAGAAGAAAGTTTTTTTCCGTCACTTCTTTTAACCTGATATAAAACTTCAAATCCCCCTTTTAAATCAAGTCCAAACTTTATATCCTTAAGTAAAGGAATATAAGCTAGACTAAATAAGATTATTACCACAAAAAATACTAATAATCTCTTAGTAAAATTTTTTTTCATTTTTACTTCTCCTTCTTCATATATTTTTGTAATGATCTTACCATCATTAATCACAATTAATATTATATAACATATATTTTAAATTTGAAAGAAATAATAGCTTTGAATTTATCAAAAATAGTATTTTATATGAAAAAATTCAGCAATTTACGCTGAATTGTAGTTTTATATTTCAGATTTATCTATTGTGATAACTGGGCGGACGCCAGTCGGGCTTGCCTCATCAAACATACCATATATTTTCCCACTAACAAAGTAAGGATTAGGATTTAGTGTTGATGAACTATACATTGTAGAATATACCCACGATGGTGCTTTAGAGCAATTGCCAGTATCTTCATTTTGGTCATCTATAATGCACCCCAAATTAACAAGTTCATTATTTGTTATAAGTCTTGCTGAAATACTTTTTTTACCTAGTGTTTCACTTATATAATTATTATAATTATTTATAAATGGATATAAAGGTGACAATTCATCATATACTTCCGCCGGATAACTAGAACCATATCTTGGAAGAAGATTTCCACTTTCATCTTCCCAGTAGGAATCCTCTGAAAATGGAATATATCCATTAAAAATGTTGCTAGAATACTTTGCAGATTCACCAATTACTTCGGTTACATAAAATACTGTTTTATCACTCTGAAGTCCATAACATTCTGTGTCAGTTGATATAACGGTTGTATCTCCTGTCTCAAAATTAGTAGAGTTCCCGACTAATAGGCTATATCTAGCTAGTGCTGTAACTGTGTCACCATTATCTTTTATTACATAAAAATCTTCACTTTTATTTGAGTTAGTATTACAAAATGCTATTACATCTCCTACTTCGTATGTATCTTTCTTAGTGAATGTTGTGCATTTATTATCACTTGAACTTGATGATGTAGTTACAACTTCCTTAACAAGTTGTTTTGCATTTAATGTTACTACTATATCTTTAACTGATTCTGTTTTTGTATCAGTTTTATCTAGCCATTCTACTCTTACTGTAGCTTTTACTTTTGTTGTATCATCGTTTG
>CAKPGT010000004.1 GCA_934155185.1 uncultured Bacilli bacterium | reverse complement strand
ATTTATTTTATCATCATAACTTAATTTTCCCATATAAAAACCTCGCTTCTTGTGTCCAAGAAACGGGGTTCATATCATCAATTGCTCTTTTTTATTGCATTGCTTATTTCTTCTCTAAAGAAGTTGATGAATTCTTTTGTGGTTTTATTCAAAAAATTACTATCATAGGCTATACTAAATTTGGTTGTAGGAAGTTTAAAAGATACAGGAAGTTCATATAATTCATTTCTTTTAACATACTTTTCTACACATTTTTTAAGGCCCCATGCAACCCCTACACCTTTTAATGCAAGTTCAATTGAAAGCTCTGTTGCATAACTAGTAAAATTGTTTTTTAAAAACATGTTTTTATTCTTAAGTGTTTGTTCTAGTGAATTAATATCCGAGTAGCCACTAGACGGAAGAATAAGAGGAAAATCAAGAAGCATATCATTATTAAGAGTGTATTTATCATAATATGTTCTATTTGCATAAAAGCAGTTTTCAAGCTCACAAATAATTTCTTCTTTAAAAGTATTTTCCTTTATAAAAATAGGATATTGCATTATTAAAAAATCGAGTTCATTATTTTTAAGCATAGTTACCATTTCTTGGTTACTTGTTGCATATATATAAAATTTAGCATTAGGATGACTTTTACTAAACTTATTTATTATATCAGGAAGCATAAATAGCGAAATGTGAGTATATATACCTATTCGTATTATGCCTGTTAAATCATCCTTATTTTCTTTTAAAGTTCTTTCACCCATATTAATATTATCAAAAGCTTTACTAACATAATACATAAGTTTTTCTCCAGCCTCTGTCAAAGTAACTGACTTATTATTTCTTATAAATAGTTTTGTGTTTAACTGACTTTCCAAATCCTTAATTGCATAACTTATAGCTGGTTGCGATATATGTAAGTATTCTGTAGCTTTAGAAAAGCTTTTACATAAACCAACTGCATAAAATACACGATACTTATTAAAATCACCATCATTATCAAATATACCCATAACATCCTCCACTAATAAATATATATTAACATATTTCTTACTTTTTTAATACTAAACATAAGCTATTATCATCTATGTTTTTTTCCATTTCATCATTATAATCGATTCTTATTAAGTTAAAATCATCATCTATATAATTTAATCTTTGATATGACTTATTTTCCTTAAGTTCACTATTTTCTAATATATAGTTAAATGTACTTTCGTTTATGCTCTTATTTCTGCATTCAAGCATACTGCCTTCCTCATCAATTATAATCTTTCTTAGAAGATACGCGTTGCTATCCTTATATCCTATTTTTCTAAGCTTACATAACTCATGTACTTTAACCATGTATTCATCTATACTTACTGTCTTCGTATTTTTGACATGTTCATATTGAGGTATATCAGATATATTGTAACCAACATCATTTCCTTTTTTATATGCCTTATTATCTATTAAATCCTTTATTTTTTCATATACTATGTTATATTTTTCATTTATATTATCAGTAGGTTTAATTATTATCATATTTTCACTAGTCATCCACGCCTCTGAAGTTTTTCTATCAAGTTCAGCTGCAGCCCTTGTATCTTCAATTCTTTCATTATCGCTTTTATATAAATCAGGCCTTAATGACGACAATGAAATAAAATTAATTACTAAGTCATAACTATTTGCTATTTCTATTTCATTTAAACCCTTTTTAGAAAGCATATTATCAAATATTTCATCATTTTCTAAATATGCTCTATTATCAAGAATTGCTCTATCAAAAAGAATTACAACTGGTTTTAAGCAATAAATGTTTTTTGCATAAATATATGCGCATCTTTCCTTTAAAGACTGAAAATCTAAAATCATCTGTTGATATAATTTTACATCTTTATTGTTGTTATATAATCCTTTTCTATATTCATCTAATTCACGTGCAGTCTCAGAAACTAAAACCACATCATATCCATCTTCTTCAAGTCTTTTTTTCATCTCACTAACTGTTTTACTTTTTCCTGAGCATGGACCCCCAGTAAATACAACCTTATATATATCCACAATATCACCTCTTTCAACTTTAGTCTAACAAGAATGATGTGATATGTAAAATACTTATTTTTTATAACTTATATAAAGAAAAATTATAAAAAAAAGAACAGCTAGTTCTTAGTTTTTACTTTTTCTTTGTATTTTTCTAGAATTTCTTCTGCATCTTTATATCTAATTTTACCATCATTAGTAATTATTGGTTGTTCTAAAACAGCTACCATACGACCACTGTTTCCAAAATGTTCCATGGTATAATAAGTTTCATTAAAAATATCCTTAACACCAATATAACCGTCTGTTCTAACGATAGTATATAATGGTGGATTGAGCTCTTCTAATGTATACTTTGTATAATCAAAAGCTTTATATCTAACAATTCTTCCAATATATAAGTTCTTTGTAGAAATCTTTTTATTTTTTCTCACAATAAGGCACTCCTTTCGTGCTATTTATTATACCATGAAATTGTTTTTTGAGTATCCCTTTTTATATCTTTTTCCTTAATAGAAGCCCTTTTATCATAGAGTTTTTTCCCTCTAGCTACTCCAAGTAAAATCTTCGCTCTTCCATTTTTTAAATATAATTTAACAGGGACTAGAGAATAACCTTCTTTTTCTATCTTATCTCTTATCTTATGGATTTCCTTCTTTTTTAATAAGAGTTTTCTTTCTCTTCTTTCATCATGGTTAAATCTGTTTCCCTCTTCATATGTACTTATAAACATATTAATTAAAAAGACTTCACCGTTTTTAATTCTTGCATAGCTATCTTTTAAATTAGCGCTGCCTTTTCTAATAGATTTAATCTCTGTTCCTGTTAAAACTATTCCGCACTCATACGTTTCTTCAATAAAGAAATCAAAATTTGCTTTTCTATTTTTTATTTCAATCATTATTCAACCTCTATCTTATCAGTATATTTCAAAAGAACTGATTTATATTTATTATAATATACTTGATAATTATTTAAAAGGCTATCATTCAATTTTGTATATGGATATACCTTAAAATTACGTGCGTTTTTGAAATATGTATATAAAATATTCATTTTAATATTATTAAATGTTATTTTACCATCTTTTTCTTTCTTAACAATTAAACTTGCTAACGCTCCTGTTTGTTTATCCACTGTATTTTGAGCTGAAATGAAGTTACCTAGTGCGTAAAAAACTAGCGTATCATTAATCATTTCTACTGGTTGAATTGAATGGGCATGATTACCTATTATTAGATTAACACCCATATTAGATAAATCTTTAGCTATCTGCTTTTGACTTGCATTAGGAACTGTAGTGTACTCTTCACCCCAGTGCATAGCTACAATAATCATGTCTGTTTTATCCTTAACCTTGTTTATATCATTTTGCACTTTTTCTTTAGAATATATATTAGTTAAATACTCTTTGCCAGATGGTGGTAATAAGCCGTTAGTAACCGTGGTATAAGAGAAAAACGCATACTTAATACCATTTTTTTCTAATACCTTAATATTACTTTCTCTATCTTCATTTGATAATGCTTGCCCCGTATAATAAACGCCTGGCTTAGTTTTCCAATAGTTAACTGAATTAGTTACTCCTACTTCTCCTTTATCCATTGTATGATTATTAGCTAAACTAACTAAATTAAATCCTAAATTAACCATACTGTCGCCAATTTCTTCTGGAGAATTAAATCTTGGGTAAGCAGACAAACCAAGAGCTTTACCACCAATTGTACTTTCTTGATTATAATAAGCCAGATCATGATTTTTTATAAGTGGTTCAACTTCTGTAAACATTTTATCAAAAGAATATGTATTATTACCTAAAAAGGCATCTTCATATACAAATCTGTGTATTAAGCAATCACCAACCATAACCATAGAAAATTCATTTTTTTCTTCTTTTGTTGTTTTCGTAGTTGTTTTAACCCTACTATCATGTTTATACGTGGTTTTATCTTTATTCATAACAATTAAAGCAAAAAGACAAATAATAGCCAAAATTAGTAATAATATTACAAATTTAACCCACTTTTTAAGTTTCCTTTTCTTCACTGCCTTGTTCATCTTCTACTTTCTCCTTTTTTATTTCAAAATCAATAAATGATTCCTCCTTAGAAGCACTCTTACATATTACAGTTACTTCATCACCTATTCTGTATCTTTTTTTAGTTCTTTGTCCTATAAGTGACATAGTTCTTTCATCATAATTATAATAATCTCCCGGAATATCAGTTATATGAATTAGTCCTTCTATCATGTTAGGAAGTTCAACAAACATTCCAAATGAGGTTACACCACTTATCATGCCGGTAAACTCCTCACCAACATGGTCCATCATATACTCTGCCATTTTCATATCTTCAACTTCCCTCTCACACTCGATAGCATCTCTTTCTTTTAATGATGCGTGATCTGCTAGCATAGGTAGATAATCTTTGAAATACTCTATGGTTTTCTTAGATTCATCATTTTCATAAAGATATGTTCTTAATAATCTATGAACTGTTGTATCAGGAAATCTTCTAATTGGTGATGTAAAATGAGTATATATCTTACTTGCTAATCCAAAATGCCCTATATTATCAGTTTGATAAACTGCTTTTTGCATAGCTCTTAACATAAGTGAAGACAATATTTTATATTCTTTTTTGTCTTTTAACTGAACAAGCACATTTTCAATTGATGACGGGTATTTAATATTTACCTTCCCAGTTATCTTATAACCTAGCATTCCAATAAAGTTTAAGAAATCATTTACCTTTTCTTCCTTAGGTGTACCATGAACACGATATACAAAAGGAAGTTCCATATAAAAGATATGTGATGCAACTGTTTCATTAGCTACTATCATAAAGTCTTCTATCATCTTTTCTCCAGATGCTCTATTTCTCAATACTACATCTATAGGTTTTCCTTTATCATCTGCAATGATTTTTGCCTCATCAGTATCAAAATCTATAGCACCTCTTCTTTTTCTACTTTCTCTTAAAATATCCGCTAATTCTTTCATTAAAGTTAAATCATCTTTAAAATCTTCATATCCATCTTCTACTATTTTCTCATCTAACCATTTATTTACTTTGTTATATGTCATTTGAATTCTTGATTTTATTACACTTTCAAATATTTCATGTGATACAACTTTTCCCTTATTATCTATCTCCATTACACAGCTTTGTGCTAATCTTTCAACATTAGGGTTTAGTGAACAAATACCATTTGATAATTTATGTGGTAACATAGGAATAACTCTATCAACTAAATATACACTTGTACCTCTTTCATATGCCTCATCATATAATTTAGTACCTGGTTTTACATAATATGATACATCAGCAATATGAACCCCTAATTCATAATTACCATTCTTAAGCTTTTTAATTGATATAGCATCATCAATATCCTTAGTATCATCTCCATCTATTGTAAATATAGTTAAATCTGTTAAATCGCGTCTTCCTACTTTATCTTCATCTCTTACTTCATTTGGAATTTCATCAGCTTCTTTTAATACATCCTCAGGAAATTTTGGTGAAAACATATGCTTATATACAATTGATTCAACGTCAACACCAACATCATTTTTATGACCTATAATAGTAGTTATTTCAGCTAATATAGTATGTCTATCAAGTTCTTTTAATACATTTAAAACAACTATATGTCCATCTACTGCATTTTTGGTACTTTCATTTGTTAATACTATTTTTTGTTTCAATTTCTTGTCATTAGGTATAACAGTTGGTTTTCCATCGTTATATCTATACTCACCAACAATAACACCATAATTTCTTGATGCAATTCTAAGGATACGTCCTTCTTTTTTTGCACCTGTATTTTTGTTAATAATCTCAGCTATAACAAAGTCTCCATCTATAGCACCATTTAGATTCTCATAACTAATATGTATATCTTCTTCATCTTCCATTAAAACAAAGCCATAACCTTTTTGAGAAACTTCTATTTTTCCTTTTTTCAAGTGACTAAATTCAAGTGCCATATATTTGTCCTTATTAGTATGATATATAGTTAAATTATTTTCTAATTCATTTAAAATACTCAAAAGCTCTTCAGTTTCCTCAGTAGTATATATACCAATAGCGTCACTTAGTTCGTTTAAGGTATATGCCTTATCTTCTCTTCTTAAAACATTTAATATTTTATCTTTCATAAATGCACCTTCCCTATACTTATATTATAAAACAAAAAAAGACTTCTACAAAGCCTTTTTTAAATTACATGTCTATAATTATACATAAAATGAAAAATGCAATACCTAATACATAAGTAAGTCTAGTTATAAAAAGTTCACCGCCACGTTCTTTACGGTTCATAAACAAATCAGAATTACCACCAGTAATAATATTACCTGTGCTTTCTGCTTTACCACTTTGAAGTAAAACAATGATAATAAGTAGAATTGATACTACCATTAATAATGTAAGCATAATAATTCCTCCTTAACAATGTTAATTTTACCATAATATATAAATAAATTCAATAATTATTTTGTCATTCTTTTTGCATACGGGGTATTAGAATTACTATTGTCACTTTGAACATTTAATAATTCACGAAGAGGTTTTTGTCTACTTAAATAACGTAGACCTTTCTGTTCTATTTGCCTAACCCTCTCTCTCGTAATAGAAAATTTATTTCCAAGCCTAACTAGTGAATAATATTCTGGTTCTAAAATTCTATTTCTAATGATCTCTATAGCTCGCATACCGCTATATGATGCTTTGTATATTTTATAATTTTCCTCTATACCATTAGAACTTTTTTTAACCTTGTATAAATCTTCATCATTATCATAATATCCTTTAAAAGCTAAAATCAAATGTTCACTAGAAATTTTTAGATCACTTAAACAATTTATTATATGATTTATATATGATATTTTAAATTCATTAAGCAAAACATAATCAGAGTCTTCTGAAATCAATGAAGATACATCAAATGCAAAACTATTGTCTATTGCATTAACAATGTTTCTTATTGATAACCTATCAATTTCCGATGTTTTTAAAAGGCTAGTTAAAATATTATTAAATTTGTTTTTAATTTTTAAAGTTTTTTGCTTAACATCTAAGTATGTGATTACATTATTAAGAGCTTTATTCATACTCTCAAGATTAATTAGCATATCTTCCTTATCATTATTTTTTTCTTCTCCAAAAGTCAGAAATTTATTGTATGCTATACCGAACTTCATTACAGTGTCCATCTGTTTTTTTGAATAGTTATATGCTTGCGTTTTACTTAAATAATGTTCTTCCAATAGAGTGTTTAAAAATTCCATTATACTTTTGTCTTCAGAATCTTTATAAACATCAGGTGTTTTATCGTCTGATACAAAATCACCTAAAACCGAATCATTATCATCTTTTAATTGTGAATCTAACGATGTAATATTATCAGCAATTAAAATATCGTTTATATTTTTTGATATTCTTTCTACATACGAATTAATGCTATATACAATTTCTTTGTCTAAATTCATATCTGATGCTATTTTATCAACTTGAAATTTATCAAATAGTTTCTTTAATACCGTCTCAATTTCTTCAAAAGAAATGCATTCATTCTCAGCTATAACTTTCTTGTATCTGTTTTTATTGCACAATAGCAGTGCTAATTCATAAGAGCCTAATTTTAAATCATATTTATCAGCATAATCGTCGTATATTTTTTTTACTTCACCAAATCTTTCATATGCATGAACAGGAATTCTAACTGTTCTGGAACAATTACAAATACTTCTAGTAATGCTCTGCCTTATCCACCATGTTGCATATGTAGATAGTTTATAACCCTTTTTATAATCATATTTATCAATTGCCGTTATAAGTCCTTGGTTACCATCCTGTATCAAATCATTAAATTGTACTCCACTATTTGTATACTTTTTAGCAATTGAAACAACTAATCTCAAATTTGAATTTATTAATTTTTCCTTAGCAGTTTTCCTTTCGTCCTCGGTTTTACCATCCTCCATTAATGATGCATAAAAAACTTCTTCATCTCTATCTAATAGTGGATACCTTGAAATCCATTTCAAATAATCTTTTATCCCATCATCAGTTAAGTCATTGACTGAATAATCTTCTTTAATAGATAAAGTCTCTTCTAATTCAATTTCCTCTTTTTCTAATATAGTCATTACCAAATCCATATCATCTTCACTTATAATATTAGAAGTAAGCATTTTATCTAATATATCATATGATAATATTTTTTGATTATTTATTATTGATACTTTTGATTTTATAATGTCTCTAATTTTATTTTCTTTCATAATATTACATTACCCCCAAAAATTTACATGCTTTATAATATCACGATAAATCCATATAGTCAATTAAAATCAAAAGAAAAGAAGCATCTATATTGCTTCTTAACACTCTAATTCTTCTTCTATTCTCATTAACTGATTATATTTACATATTCTATCAGTTCTAGACATTGAGCCAGTTTTTATCTGTCCCAAATTAAGTCCAACAGCTAAATCTGCTATGGTAGTGTCTTCCGTTTCACCACTTCTGTGTGAAATAATAGTTTTATAACCATTTTCTCTAGCAAGCTTAATAGTTTCCATTGTCTCAGTAATTGTTCCAATTTGATTTACTTTAAGTAATATAGCATTTCCTGCTTTCATATCAATACCTTTTTGCAAACATTCTTTATTTGTAACAAATAAATCATCACCTACTAATTGTACTTTATTACCTAACTCTTTGGTTATTTTAGTAAATCCTTTCCAATCATTTTCATCTACAGGATCCTCAATTGATATAATAGGATATTTACTTATTAATTCCTTATAGAATTCTATTAACTCATCTGTTGTAAGGCATCTTCCTTCGCCAACTAAGTTATATTTTCCATCTTTATAAAATTCTGATGCTGCAACATCAATTGCAAGTTTTACATCAACCCCAGGCTCATATCCAGCCTTTTTAATAGCTTCCATAATAAGTTCAAAACCTTCTGTGTTAGACTCTAAATCAGGCGCAAATCCCCCCTCATCGCCAACACCGGTTGATAAATTTCTTTGGTTTAAGACTCTCTTTAATGCATGAAATACTTCTGATCCTACGCGAACCCTTTCATGAATAGTATCTCTTTGCGGGATAATCATAAATTCTTGAAAATCTAGCTTATTATCAGCATGAGCACCACCATTTAAAATATTCATCATAGGCACAGGTAAAGTGTTTCCATTACCAACATATTTATATAAAGGCATATTACTTTCCATAGCAGCTGCTTTTAAACAAGCCATTGAAACGCCTAAAATAGCATTAGCGCCTAAATTACTCTTAGTTTTAGTTCCATCTAGTTTAATCATAGCATTATCAATTTCTTCTTGTTTAGAAACTTCCATCCCAACAATTATTGGTTTTATTTTTTCATTAACATTTTCAACTGCGTTTAAAACACCTTTTCCACAAAAACGAGATTTATCGTTATCCCTCATTTCAAGAGCTTCTCTTTCACCAGTTGATGCACCTGATGGTACTGCTGCTCTAGCTAAAATACCATTTTCTAATACAACATCAACTTCTACCGTAGGGTTTCCCCTAGAATCCAATATTTCTCTAGCTTTAATATCTTTTATTTTCATTTTGTCCTCCTTACTTTAACTATTAACATTATAACACTTATCGAATAAATATTTTTATTTTTTGTTTATAAATTGGCATATATGTAAATTGACTTTATCATAGCTTTCGGAGTATAATAAATAATAGGATAAGAGGAGGGATGACTATGGAAATTGTTTTACTGGATGAAAACAGGTTTGACCAATTTGCTATAAGTCATCCTAACTCTAATTACTATCAAACAAGTAATTATGGAAAACTAATGAGTAGTCATGGATATAATGCCTATTATTTGGGATTAGCAGATAATTTAGGTAGTATAAAAGCGGCTACTTTAGTTGCTGTTAAAAGTGAAAGTAGTAATAAAAGAAAAATGGGTTATGCTCCTAGAGGATTTCTAATTGATTGGAATGATGAGGAACTAGTTAAAGAATTTACCGAAAAACTAAAAACTTACTTATCAAAAAGAGGTTTTACCTACTTAAAAGTAGATCCATATATTGTATATAAAGAATATGATAATACCGGAAATGAAAAGGTAGTTGGTGAAAGTAATTTAAGTTTTGTGCAAAAATTACAAAAATTAGGTTATATTCACATGGGATATAATAATGGAACAGAAGCTAGTAACTTAAGGTGGAATGCTTTAACTGAACTAAATATAAATAATATTTCACTTTTTAACTCACTAACAAAAGAAGCTAAAGCAAAAATTAATGAGGCAGCTAGATTAGGAAACAAAATATATAAAGGAAGTGCTAATGACATAAGTTTACTGCACTCACTTTTTGAAAAAGACGAAGTTCCAATGGCACTTCTTACTGACTATTATCAGTTTTATGGACAAAACGAAGGTTGTGAGATATACTTTTCTAAACTTGAACCAGCTAGTTTTGTAAACTCAAGTAAATTATGTTATGAAAAAGAAGAGCAAAGAAATAATGATTTAAATATGCAGATACAAGATTGGAACAATCCTAATAAAAATGAAATAATTAACAACAAATTAAAGTCTGATGAGCTTCTTGCAAAGTACAAAAAAAACATGATTGAAGCAATTAACATGTTCCAAAAATATCCTAGTGGAATTGTTACGTCAGGCGTAATACTTATAAAATATAATAAAACAATAACTTTTGCTGTTTGTGCAGTTAATAGTTCATTTAAAGATCAAAATCCTAATTATCTTCTTATGTGGCAGTTAATGCAAGAATTTGGAAGACAAGGATACTCACTTGCTGATTTTAACGGAATAACAGGCAGTTTAAAAAATGATCCAAGCAATATAGAAAAAATAGAACTATCAAATAAGATAGTAGAATATGTTGGTGAATTTGACTTAGTAATTAATAAAAAATCATATTATACTGGCAGTAAACTTAACCCTATATTAAACTGGCTTAACACACCAATATAAAAAGCAGAATTAACTTCTGCTCTTTTTTATTTTTCATTTTTTTTAGAATTTTTTATACTATCAGATATAATTGTACTAGCTGTAACTAAATTTTGTAAATCACTTGGAATAATAATTTTTGTTGCGTTTCCATTAGCAACATCAACCATTGCCTCATAGCTTTTTAACTTAAGTACTGCATCATCAGCGTTAGCATCTTTTAGTAGTTTTAGAGCATCAGCTTTTGCAGAAGATATTTTTAAAATTGCTTGTGCTTCTCCTTCTGCCTCTTTAATATGAGTTTCTCTTTTTGCATCTGCTCTTAATATAGCACTTTCTTTTTCACCTTCAGCAATTAAAATTGCTGCTTTCTTTTCTCCTTCTGCTTGAAGGATTTTTTCACGACGCTCACGCTCTGCACGCATTTGTTTTTCCATCGCTTCCTGAATATCTCTTGGTGGAATAATATTCTTAACCTCTACTCTATTTACCTTTATACCCCAAGGATCAGTTGCTTCATCAAGAATTGAACGCATCTTAGAGTTTATAATATCACGGCTAGTTAAAGTTTGGTCAAGCTCAAGTTCACCTATGATATTACGAAGTGTTGTTGCAGTTAAGTTTTCTATTGCATTTACCGGATTTTCAACACCATATGTATATAGCTTAGGATCAGTTATTTGGAAGTATACAACTGTATCTATTTGCATTGTAACATTATCTTTAGTAATAACTGGTTGTGGTGCAAAATCTTTAACAATCTCTTTTAAACTAACATCATTAGCAACTCTATCTATAAATGGAATTACATAATGAACACCAGTTTGAAGTGTTGCATGATAACTACCTAGTCTTTCTACAACTTTCGATCTTGATTGTGGAATTATTTTAACTCCTGCTACAACTATTACTAAAATAATTATTGGAATTATCCATATCATACTATTTTTCCTCCTCTACCTTCTTTACTATAAGTTTTACGCCTTCTATTGAAAGTATTTTAACTTCTGTATTAATATCTATATTTTCATTTGAAATAGCACTCCACATTTTTCCTCCAGCTTTTACCTCACCAGGTTCTAATAGGCTTATTTTCTTGGTAACTAACCCTACCGTTCCAATTACTCTATCTAGGTTTGTTGGTGTTACTTCCTTATCTTTTAGCTTACTTACAATCTTTTTAGTAAGTAGAAGGGTTATAATACTAACTAAAATAAATGTTAGTATTTGAATCCAAGTACTATCAGTTAGTAAGCTCACTAAAAAGGATGTTAATGCTCCAATTGCAAACCAAATAGAAACTAGATTGATAGTAAATATTTCAATCAATATTAATACTGCAAATAAAATAATCCATGTAAACGACATAAAACTCACTTCCTAATTTAATTATACTATATGAAAAGAAAATTTACTACAAAAAAAGACACCCTATTTAGAATGTCTTAATTTATTAACTATGCATCAATTTTAGTAACAGTACCAGCACCAACAGTACGTCCACCCTCACGGATAGAGAACTTAGTACCATTTTCAATTGCGATTGGAGCAATTAATTCAACTGTCATACTAACATTGTCACCAGGCATAACCATTTCAGTTCCTTCTGGAAGTGTAACAACACCTGTTACGTCAGTAGTTCTGAAATAGAATTGTGGTCTGTAGTTTGAGAAGAATGGAGTATGTCTTCCACCTTCTTCTTTGCTTAATACATAAACTTGAGCCTCAAATTTAGTATGAGGAGTAACTGTTCCTGGTTTAGCAAGAACTTGTCCACGTTGTACATCTTCACGAGAAATACCACGTAGTAATACACCAGCGTTATCTCCAGCTTCAGCAAAGTCTAGTTGCTTACGGAACATTTCGATACCAGTAACAACTGTTTTTTTAGTTGGTTTTAAACCAACGATTTCAACTTCGTCGTTAAGTTTTAATGTACCACGTTCAACACGTCCTGTAACAACTGTTCCACGACCAGTGATAGTGAATACATCTTCAATTGACATCAAGAATGGTTTTGTATTGTCTCTTTCTGGAGTTGGGATCCATTCATCAACAGCATCCATTAATTCATCAATTTTTTCTTCCCACTTAGGATCTCCTTCTAGAGCTTTAAGTGCAGAACCACGAATTACTGGAGTATTATCTCCATCATATTCGTATTTGTTTAATAATTCACGAACATCCATTTCAACTAAATCTAGCATTTCTGGATCGTCTACCATGTCGCATTTGTTCATGAATACTACGATTCTAGGAACTCCAACTTGACGAGCAAGTAAGATGTGTTCCTTAGTTTGTGCCATTGGACCATCAGTTGCTGCTAAAACTAGGATTGCTCCGTCCATTTGAGCTGCACCTGTAATCATGTTTTTAACATAATCAGCGTGTCCTGGGCAGTCTACGTGAGCATAGTGACGCTTGTCAGTTTCATACTCAACGTGAGCAGTATTAATAGTTATACCACGTTGACGTTCTTCTGGAGTACCATCAATTGTAGAATAATCTTTAAATTCTGCTTGACCTTTTTCAGATAATCTTTTTGTGATCGCTGCAGTTAATGTTGTTTTACCATGGTCAACGTGTCCAATAGTACCAATATTAACGTGTGGTTTAGAACGATCAAATTTTTCTTTTGCCATATTATTTTTCCTCCTATATAAATTACATTATTATTTTATCTAATCTAAGGGAAAATATCAAGTATTTTCCCTCAGGATTATTCATTATTGTCCACCATTTTTCTTAATGATTTCTTCAGCAATGCTTTTTGGAACTTCTTCATAGTGATCGAAGAACATAATGAAAGTTCCACGTCCTTGTGTATTTGATCTTAAGCTTGTTGCATAACCAAACATTTCTGATAATGGTACGTATGCATTAATCTTAAGAGCATTACCAACAGACTCTTGTCCCATAGGACGACCTCTTCTAGATGTTATATCACCCATAACGTTACCCATATATTCATCTGGTACAGTAATATCTACTTTCATTATTGGTTCTAGAAGAACAGGTTTACATTTATTTTTAGCTTCCTTAAGTGCTAAAGAAGCAGCAACCTTAAATGCCATTTCGTTAGAGTCAACATCATGGTATGAACCATCAAATAATGTTGCTTTAACATCAATCATTGGATATCCAGCTAAAACACCAGTTTTTAAAGCCTCTTGTAATCCCTTGTCTACTACTGGGATGTATTCACGAGGAACAACACCACCTACAATAGCATCAACGAATTCATAACCGTTATCCTTATTTGGTTCAAACTTAACCCAAACATGTCCATATTGTCCACGTCCACCTGATTGTTTAATATATTTACCTTCACAATCACCAGCGCAAGTTAAAGTTTCACGGTAAGCAACCTGAGGTTTACCAATATTAGCTTCAACACCAAATTCTCTTCTCATTCTGTCTACTAGTACATCTAGGTGAAGCTCTCCCATACCAGAAATAACAGTTTGTCCTGATTCTTGATCAGATTCTGCTCTAAATGTTGGATCTTCCTCAGCTAGTTTTTGTAAAGCTGTAGACATCTTTTCTTGGTCGCCCTTACTCTTTGGTTCAATTGCAATTGAAATAACGGGTTCAGGAATAACCATTTTTTCTAATATTACAGGATGCTTTTCATCACATAGAGTATCACCTGTAGTTGTATTTTTTAAACCTACAGCAGCAGCTATATCACCTGCATATACTTCAGATATTTCAGTACGATTATTAGCATGCATTTGTAAAATACGTCCGATTCTTTCTTTAACATCCTTATTAGCATTTAATACATAAGAACCACTCTTTAATGTTCCAGAGTAAACACGGAAGAATGATAATCTACCAACAAACGGATCAGTCATTATCTTAAATGCTAATGCTGAAAATGGTTCAGAGTCAGATGCATGTCTTTCTACTTCTTTGTCATTTAAATCGTGACCTTTAATAGATGGAATATCAGTTGGTGCAGGTAGATAATCAACTACAGCATCAAGCATTAACTTAACACCAATGTTTCCAAGTGCAGTACCGCACATAACTGGGAACATCTTAACTGATAATACGCCCTTTCTAATTGCTCTTTTAATTAGATCAATTGAGATTTCAGCACCCTCTAAGTATTTTTCCATTAATTCTTCATCAAACTCAGCTGCATCCTCTATCATTTGGATACGTTTTTCTTCAGCAATATTCTTTAATTCAGCTGGAATTTCGATTTCTGTTGGATTTTCCTCTGGTTTACCATCATAATGGTAAGCCTTCATTGTAACTAGGTCAATAATGCCATCAAATTCTGATTCAGCACCAATTGGCCATTGTATTGCAGTAGCCTTAACACCTAATCTTGACTTAATTGATTCAACACTAGCTGCAAAGTCTGCACCCATTTTGTCCATCTTGTTTGAGAAAACAAGTCTTGGAACTCCCATGTCAGTAGCTTGACGCCAAACGTTTTCAGTTTGAGGTTCAACACCATTTTGTGAATCAAGTACTGTTACGGCGCCATCAAGTACTCTAAGAGATCTTGTAACTTCTATTGTGAAGTCTACGTGACCTGGAGTATCAATGATATTTAAACGATTACCCTTCCAGAATGCAGTAGTAGCAGCGGAAGTAATGGTAATACCACGTTCTTTTTCTTGCTCCATCCAGTCCATCTGTGATGCGCCATCATGTGTTTCACCAATTTTATGGATTTTATGAGTATGGAACAAAACACGTTCAGTAACAGTAGTTTTACCGGCATCAACGTGTGCCATAATACCAATGTTACGAGTATTTTCTAATGAATATTCACGAGCCATATACTAATCCTTTCCTACCAACGATAATGTGCAAATGCTTTATTAGCTTCTGCCATCCTGTGAGTATCTTCTTTCTTTTTAACAGCTGCTCCTGTATTATTAGAAGCATCTATAAGTTCGTTAGCTAATTTTTCAGCCATTGTTTTACCACCACGAGCACGTGTAGCATTAACAATCCAACGTAGAGCTAAAGCTTGAGCTCTATCAGGTTTAACTTCAACTGGAACTTGGTAGTTAGCACCACCAACACGGCGAGCCTTAACTTCAACAGCAGGAGTAACGTTTTCTAATGCTTTTTTAAATACATCATTAGCGTTTTCTCCAACTCTTTCATGAATCATATCAAATGCATCATAAACTATTGTTTCAGCTTTTCCGCGCTTTCCATCTAGCATAATTTGATTAATTAACTTAGTAATTACTTTTGAATTATAGACTGGATCTGGTAATACGTCTCTTTTTACAGCACGTCTTTTACGCATATAAATCCTCCTTTACTATATTTATTATTGTTTTTATTTCTTTGGTTTTTTAGCACCATACTTAGATCTTGCTTGCTTTCTATCAGCAACACCTTGAGTATCTAATGTACCTCTTATGATGTGATAACGCACACCGATTAAGTCTTTTACACGACCACCACGTATTAAAACTACGCTATGTTCTTGTAAATTGTGTCCTTGTCCTGGAATATAAGCAGTAACTTCATAACCATTACTCAAACGAACACGAGCATACTTACGTAATGCTGAGTTTGGTTTCTTTGGAGTCATTGTTCCAACACGAGTACATACTCCACGCTTTTGTGGAGAGTTAGCAGCTATGTTTTTCTTCTTTAGAGTATTAGTTCTAACTAGTAAAACAGGTGCTTTAGGTTTACGTTTCTTATCTTTTCTTCCACGACGAAGAATTTGATTAATTGTAGGCATGATTTCTACTCCTTTCTTAACACACCACCTGGTGTTTCATTAGTGATATATTTTTAAGTCTTACCAAAAACAGCAAGACTTAAATATAAGCTAATATAATATAACACTTTTATAAGTTTGTTGTCAATAGTTTCTAACCAAAACTATGCATTTTTAGTTGTACTCTTAAAGCCATATTTTTGATTGAACTTTTCAGCTTTACCAGTCTTTGATTGCATTGTAGCTTGACCAGTATAGAATGGATGACACTTAGAACATACTTCAGTTGAAATATTTTCTTTAGTTGAGTAAGTCTTAAAAGTGTGTCCACAAGTACAAGTAACAGTACTTTCTTTATAAATACTTTCCTTTTTTGGCATACTTCCAGCTCCTTTCGCCATGACTAAATATAAGTCATAGATATAAAATCCCTTATATTATAGCAGTTGCATAACTATTTTGCAAGCATTTTATTGTCGATAAGACTAATTATAATTTTGGAAATAGCTCTATACCCTTCTTTTGTAGGATGAATTTCAGGTTTAGAAGGCAAATAATTATCATTAGCTAAAAAAGCATTATGTATATCAACGAAAGTCATATCATACTTCTTTACAATACTTCTCATTTTATTATTACCATATATGATTACTGGCTCAACAGTGGTAGATAATGATTTAGAAAAACTAGTAAAAGGATTATAAAAGCCAAGTACCATTATTTGCTCCTTACAAGACTTTCTAAGTTCATAAAGTAATTTATCTACATCTTTTAAAGCTTCATCAACATATGTATATAAATCATCAAACTGATTAATATCAAGCCCGCTTTTAAAGTTTAATTTATAAAATAGGTCATTAGCACCAACACTTACAGTTACCAAGTCTGCTTTTATTAGTGCATTTTTAATAGTTATTTCTTTTTTTCCTTCTTTTATTTTTTTGTTTTCATTTATATCATTTAAAACGTCTATAGAACGATACCCACTCCTTGCAAATTTCTTAGTATAAAATTCAAGGACTTCATGATCTTTTAAATATTCTGCAACATACTCCCCATAACTATCAGAAATAGTATTGTTAGGAGTTTGACCTGCTGCTAAAGAATCGCCCAAAGATAAATAATATATTTTTCTATCCTTAGTAATAAAAAAGATAGAAATTAATATAATTCCAGATATTATAAAACCTATAAGTAATTTATACCTTCTTTTCAAAATAATCACCCCAAAATAAAAAATAGTATTTATTACAATACTATTCTATTTCTAGAAGTTCTATTTTAGCACCTACATTCTTAAGTTTTTCAACTATATTTTCATAACCTCTTAATATATAATCGGCATTATCTATAATAGTTGTTCCATCTGCTATTAATCCTGCTATGACAAGTGATGCGCCTGCTCTTAAATCCGTTGCGCAAACCCTTTTGCCTTTTAATTTAGATGGGCCTAGTATAACAGCTTTACTGTTTGTAATTTCCGTTGTTGTCGCGCCCATTTTATTTAGCTCTATCAAATTTAAGAATCTATTTTCCCATATAGTTTCATTTATAATAGATTTTCCATTTGCCTGTGTTAATAGTGTTGCCATAGGTTGCTGCAAGTCTGTTGGGAATCCAGGATAAACCTGTGTTTTAATATTTACTGGATTAATAACAGAAGGTGCACTTATATTTATTAAATCAACGCCTATTTCCATTGGAACGCCAGCTTCTTCAAGTTTTGATATAAGAGATTCAACATGATCAGGAATAATATTTTTAATAGTAATCTTATCGCCTATTGCACTAGCTAAAATCATATAAGTACCCGTTTCAATATAATCTGGTACAACCTCATGGAAACAAGAATGTAAGTATTTTACCCCTTCAATTTTTATCTCACTTGTTCCAGCACCTGTGATTTTAGCGCCCATGTTATTTAAAAACGTTGCAACATTTACTATATGTGGTTCTTTTGCAGCATTAGTTATTATCGTAGTTCCTTCCGCTTTAACAGCTGCCAGCATAAGATTAATCGTTGCTCCAACTGATGCAAAATCAAGATTAATCTTATTACCAATAAGCTTATCAGCAGTTATGGTAAATAAGTTGTTTTTCTCAGCTACCTTGGCACCTAATGCTTTAAACCCTTTTATATGAAGATTAATTGGTCTTGCGCCTATAGAGCATCCTCCAGGAAAGTATATTTCTACTTTTTTAAATCTTCCAAGTAACGCTCCCATAAAATAATATGATGCCCTTAGCTTTTTTGCTATATCTTCTGGTACTAGTTTATTTTCTATATTAGATGCATCTATTTTCATAACATCAGCATGCTTTGTTACCTTAGCGCCTAAATGATTTAATATTTTATCAAGTGCCGTAATATCAGAAATATTAGGTACGTTAGCTATAGTAACCTCTTCATCACACAAAATAGCAGCTGGTACTAAAGCTACCGCACTATTCTTTGAGCCACTAATTTTTATTTCTCCAGTTAATTTTTTTCCACCTTCAATTATTATCCTATGCATTTTACTCCTCCACACTGTATTTTATTATTTACACCATAAAAAGTGATTAAAAAGCCCTATTTTTTGAACCAAATAATGAATTATTATAATGAACTCTCTTTTTTAGGGCACTCATTCCTGATCCTATTATTAATCTAGGATCACAAATATCTTTATTATAATCTAGAAAACCCCTTACATTATCCGACCAAGCTTTTTGTAAATCAGTATTAATATTAATTTTACTTACTCCGCAAAAGATAGCTGTTTTGATTTTGTTCTCATCAAGGAAACTTGCTCCATGAAGAACCAGTGGAATTCTTGTTTCTTTAGCAATTGCACCAAGAAGTTCAAAATCTAAGTTTACCTCTTCTTTGTAAAAACCATGATAATTTCCTATGGCAGGCGCAATAGAATTAACACCTGTTCTTAATACAAATTTAGAAACATCATCTAAACTTGCATGCAAATCTTTACCATCAAATGAACCAACTTCTGCCTCAACAGTTACATTCTTTTTGCTAGCATAATCTATAACTGAATTTGTAATATTTATATTCTCTTCTATACTACTTTTTGATGCATCAATCATAACAGATGTAAAGCCTGCATCTATTGCTCTTTTGCATTCTTCAAAAGAAGTTGCATGATCTAGATGAAGAACTACAGGAATCTTTATTTTTAAATCAAACATAAGTGATTTAACTGTATTAAAAACAACATCATATCCACCAAAATACTTAATGCTACCTGGTGTTACGGCTAATATAACGGGACTGTTATCTTCACTACAAACCTCCAATATAGACTTTGTCCACTCAAGATTATTTATATTATAAGCAGGAACTGCATACCCATTTTTTAATGCCTCACTTAATAAATGCTCACTATTTACTAACATACTATCCACCTTCTATGTTAATTCTATTACATTTTAAGCTTATAGTCAAAGAAAAACACCAGGATTTACATCCTAGTGCATAAATTATTTTGTTTTTACATAAGAATTAGTCTTGTCAGCATCAACATATCTTTGACCTTTTAAAAACTCTTCTAATTCATCTTCACTACCTTCAAAAACAACGTCTCCACCTTCATCTAGAACTTCCTCATTTTTCTTTGTAGAAGGAGTTGTTGTAGTTGTAACTGTATTATTTTTTGTACCTTCTTCCCTTTTAGTTGTAGTCTCTGACTTTTTAGTCGTTGTTTCTGCTTTTTTAGTTGTTCCTTCAGTTATTGGTTCAGCTACATAAGTTTCCTCTACAACATTAGTAGTTGGAGTTACAGTATATGATTCTCTTGTAACACTTGTAGTTGGCGTATTAGCACGTTCACTATAAGATGTAACTTCTCTTCCACCAGAGTCAACTACATCCCTTGCTGACACTCTAGTAGCATCAATTTGTGAATCAGCGCCTTTAGCATCAGAAGAACTATAACCTGAGCCAAAATTAGGAACATCATATCCAAATTGACCAGAAGCTATTGCCTCTTGAATTTCTTTTTGTAAACTAACATTAAATGCTTCTTCAACAAAACCCGTAAGTTTTCCAGCATATGTTTCTGTATAATTCTCGTCAATTTTATCTTGTTGTTTTTCTTTACTCAAATAAGCTGACATTATTGCATTCTTACATGTATAATCTCTAAAGAATACATATGGATATCCTGCTAAAACCTTAGCGTTTTTGTTTTTATCAATTCTGTTTCTTAACACATTAAATAATTCATAATATTTTGCAGCAGTTTTAGAATAATTCCCCTTTTTATCTTTTTTAATATTATTCTTTTGTTCCTCTACAATTTTTGCAGATTCGATAGCCTCTTGTTTTGTTACCACATAGTCACTAGTATTAGGTTGCGTTTTTGCCATAAACATATATGCATAAATTGTTCCGTTATAGTTTGGCTTCCAATTTTCACCAATCTGTTTTTTTTCTAAAGCAGTCATATTATCATCTAATAATCTTGTTAATGAAACAAACAAATTCTGTAAATCTTTAGCTCCAAACTCTTTACCAGAAAAATTAATACGTTTATATTTACCATTTATAAGGTATATTAAGTTTACTATTGTACCTACTGAAACTTCTTTTTCTGATATTTTGTAGATAGCTTTAGCTCTTTTTCTAACCGCAGCTTTATCATTTATATCAAAATTAGCAGTTAGTTTTAGTTGTTTAAATAATTCGTCTTTAACTACTGGACTATCAACTACAGTAGTACTTACACTAGTTGTAGTAGATATATCTACATTTTTGTTATCATTTTTCTTGCTCAAATGAGCAATACCAGCACTACCAGTAATGATAAGTGCTCCTGCCGTAATAAGTGATGTGATTTTCTTTTTTAATGAGCTAGTTTGCTCGCTAATTAATGCCATTCAAATCTCCCCCTTTTGTTTGAATGCCCACTATGATAGCACAAAATGCCATCTAAGTCAATAGCACCAGCGAATATATAAATAGGACCAGGCTTCCAAACAAAAACGCATACTTTCCAATTTTTTGAGAAAGAACTTTTCCTAACATAAAGCCTAAGAAAGTAAATAGCATACTAACAAAGCAAAAAATAGATACTGATAATACAACGTTACTACATATATAATTTATTCCAAGCCCAACAGAAAAACTATCAAAGCTTACAGAAAAAGCAAATAGTATAATCCCCGCAATGTTTAAGTTTCTAAGCTTTGAGTTTTCATTAAAGAAATTTATAAACATATCTATTGATATAATTAAAAATACCAAAAACAAAATATACCTTGGTTTAATTAATGTATATTCAAATAAAGGTATTCCTATTATGTTGCCCATAAGAGGCATTATAAAGTGAAAAATACCAGTAACTATGGAAGTTATAATCAAACTTTTATTATCAACTTTTTTTATACCATACGAAAATGCTAACGTAAATGCATCCATACTAAGGGCAATACCTATTAATATAATGTTTATGATGATAAATCACCTCTACATTATAATATTACATTTATACTAAAAATATTTTTCTATTATCTCTTTTATAAAAGATTTATATTCTACATCATTTTCCTCTACGTTTTCTTCTGCTTCTAAAAGGCATAGTGGTGGAAAAAGAACACACCACCAATTATCACCTTTTCCTTCTCCTAACGTAACTAATAATGACTCATACTCCCCAGCTTCATATGTAATACCTTTATATTTTTTCTCAGGGAAATCATGTATTCCGTAATCTATTTTATATGAATACTCGGTATCTTTCATTTCACTAGCTAACAAATTATCAAAATTATCAATGTTACTAGTTATTAAATTTCTAGCATGGTTAATACTTTTTGA
This sequence comes from uncultured Bacilli bacterium, assembly GCA_934155185.1. Lineage (GTDB taxonomy): Bacteria > Bacillota_I > Bacilli_A > RF39 > UBA660 > Aphodocola. The sequence continues at coordinate 74,030 of CAKPGT010000004.1, read as the reverse complement.
ATCCTTAAGAAGGTCATATAATTCTTTCTGCATCTTATCTCTTATGTTTTCTTTTATTTTTTGGTCTCTTAAAGAATTACTGTTAGCTAGTACTCTAAATCTTATTGCAGACTCTGGTATTCTTACGGTTTCTTTTTCTATACTTCTGTTATATACCATATATATTGATAAAACACTTAAAAATATCAATATTAGTTTTTTCATTTAAAAATCACCCTCTATTAATTAGTGAGTAATTTTTAATAATTATATACAAATAAAAATCTATTTTTACCTGACAAATCTTTTACAATTTCGACTGTTATATCTTTTAAATATTTTTTAGCTAAAAACTCTATAGCATGACCTTGGGTTTCACCTATTTCAAACGCAATTAAGAATTTATCATTTAAAACTTTACTAGCATCTTTTAAAATGCTTTCATAAAACTCTAACCCATTATTTTTAGCATATAAAGCTATATGTGGCTCATTATTTTTAACTATGTCTTCTATTTCTTCATCTTCCATAATGTATGGTGGATTGCTTACTATAACATCTAATTTTATTTTATTATCTATATATGGTTTTAGCATATCACCATTAAGTATAGTAACGTCTGCATCATTTTTCTTGATATTTAAAGACGCAACTTCTAAGGCATCTAAGCTTATATCAGATGCATAAACATTAGTATTAAGCTTTTTAGATAGCGTGATAGCTATAGCACCAGAGCCAGTTGCAATATCTGCTATAGTAGGATTTGAAAACTCCCGGATACGTTTTAAAACCATCTCTGTTAATTCCTCAGTTTCTCTTCTTGGAATAAGAACGTTTTTATTAACATCTAATATGTATCCGTAAAAGTCAACATTACCAACTATATACTGAACAGGCTCACCTTTATCTAGCCTTTTAATGGCATCAGAAATATCTCCGTTATAATACTTTTTTAAATACTCTATATTATTTTGACGTCCCATAATAGTCCTCCTCCCTAGTTAAATATGTATCTCTATAATCAATATCATCAGTATAATTACGTGAAATTTTATATTTACTGCTGTTTATTATAACTATAGGTAATTTGTTTTCATTGGCATAATTATAGCTTTCAGCATTAATATCATCAATACAAATAACATAATCAGGTATTAACTGATAACTTTTTTCACTATATAATATTTCATTATAAAAATATGTATTTTCTAAAAGCTCATGTGGTTTATATATTTTGTTTATTCTATTTGTTCCAATTTGTCCATTAGTATAAGAGTCTTTATTATAAACGTGCATAATCTTATCTGGCTCTAAATATGTATAACCAACTATCACTCTTGTCTTATCAAACAATCCTATGTTCTCACTTCCTATTATTGAAAGAGATATAGTTTTCTTATTTTTACCTTCATAAAAACGCCCGCAATGAACGCATGCTAAAAATTTTTCTCCATTAAGATTATATACGTCTAATCCAAACTTTTTTGACATACTTTCATTACGCAAATTACTGTTATTTGGTTTAAAAAATTCATTATTATATAATTCATAAGAAAAACGCTTACATGCTAAAATATCATTATATAGCGTCTTAGAATAATCTTCTTTATTTGCACTAGATAATAATTCATTTATAGATTCATCTGACAGCATTTCAAAATTCAAAAACTTATAATAAAGTTCTAAATTTTTATTTGATATAATTTTTCGATTATTATCGAACCTAACTATTTCTTTTAAATTATGTAATATATTCTCGCTATAATCCTTAAAATAATAGTCACATAATAATTGCTTTTTTCTTTTTATTGTAAGCTCTTTTAAAAATCTGGTATTAATTTCAATACCATAAAAATATTCTATTTCTTCTGGAATTCTGTCAAGTTCAGATTTTGATATTATCCCATTTAGGAACTTATCAACTAGTTCTATATAATTTTCAAATATACCCTCACTATTTTCCAGATTAAACTGGCAAATTATATATGATAATCTGTATTTTTCTATTTTATTCGCTAATTCATAGTTATTAATAAGCAAATTATTAATTATATAACGATAATAATTAGGATTTTCAATTGAGGATATGGATATAATAAATTCAGAATTATTAATTAAACCAAGTAAGTCTTCATTCTGCATGGTATTAGAAAACTGTGCCAATTCTTCCTTATCTAAATCTTTAATAATACTAGAAAATATACCACTATTAATTGATTTATTAATAACTTTGGGTGAAAGATTTATAAGTATTTTTTTAAATCCATTTAGTTTACTTATTACAGTAAGAGCTTCTAAGTCCAATACTTTATTTTGAACCTCTTTACTAAAATACTTTAACAGGCTCATCTTATCGGGCATAAAATAAACAATATGATATGCTAAATGCTCACCTAACTCTTGACATACAATTTTAAAATATTCAGAAAAATTATTAATTATGTAAGCTTTTACTTTATTACTTGTTTTAATAAAAACATCACTATGGCACTCTAATATAACACCATATTTATGTAATGCATTTGTATTGCTATCAATTATTTTTTCTAAATAATCCAAGGTTAATAACATTTTTACATCTTGTTTATTTAATTTATACATGAGTTCTATAAAAATACAGTGATTATCTTCTTCTAATAAATAATCTTTAAATTCTTCATCACTTAGTAACATCTTTTTATCTTCAGTATTTAAAACATAATTCGTAAGACATTCTTTATTATATTTATAAAATTCTTTCATTTAGCACCTCTTTTAGATTATATCACAGTTATTATATTTTATCTGAATTAACAATTATTAATGGTACAAGCATCTCATCTAATGTTAAACCAGAGTGTGCTGATTTATGAGGGTTTTTATTATTATCATATCTAATTGCTTTATCACCTATTCCAAGCGCAAAATAATCCCCTAATCCATCCATAAAATAATCATTTTCATTTCCACTACCATATAGTCCTTTTTCTATAACTTCTTTTTTACTCATTATGATAAAATCATCTTTAAGTACTTTCTTTAGCTCTATAGGAAAAGTCTTTTTATATTCTTTTTTCACCATAAAACTTGTAGCTCTATCATCCATTGATATGTTCTTATCAAGCATCTTTGTAATGTTAGAATAGTCTGTTAAATTTATATAATTTACGTCTATATGCCCGTGATCTGCAATCGCTATTACAGTAGTATTTTTTAGTGATTTACATGTTTTTTTAAACCACTTTTCAATATGCTTTAAATACTTTATGGTCAAGTTATCATTTGTTCCATAATGATGCATAACATGATCAGGTTCATTATAATATGCATAGACAAATACTTTTTCTTTTTTTCTAGTAAGTCTTTTTATTTGCCCTTTCATTTTTCTTAGTGATTCGTGTTTATGATTACTATATACTCTAAGTGTTTTACCAATAGTATCATTTTTTTCATTTATTATGTCCGTAACTGGAGTATATTTTAAAAGAGTCCTTCCAACGTGATAATTTGCTGGTTTTGTTTTGGTTCCTTTAATAACATTCTTACTAAGACATATAACATTATCAAACTTCTTAAAATACATATCCCAGCCTAGCCACCCATGCTCTTTTGGGGTAAGACCTGATTCTACAGTTGTTCTAGCTGACATTGTAGTAGATGGAAAATTAGATGATATCTTTCCTTTCAAATGCTTATATAAAAATGGGCATATATCTCTATTATCGCAAAGGAGATTATAGCCTAGTCCATCAAATAAGAATAAAACTACGTTTTTACTACTATTTTCATCTAATACTTCATCTAAAAGTTTTAAAGAATTATGCTTTGGTTTAACTCCAAAGTATTTTTCTAAAGAACTAATAACGTTTATTAACCCTTTATTGTAATCTGGAAACATATATTCCATTTAAAACACCCACCTATCTTAATTATTATAACATATGAAAAAGCTGAAGAGTTATTCCCCAGCTAATTTTCTTCTTTGATCTTCGGTTATTAAGGCTTCTATTATATCATCTAGTTTACCATTCATTACTCTATCTAATGAGTTAGTAGTATAGCCTATACGATGATCTGTTACCCTGTTTTGTGGATAATTATAAGTTCTTATTTTTTCCGATCTATCTCCGGTACCAATCTTACTTCTTCTTTCTGCTCCAAGTTCTTCTTCCTGCTCTCTAAGTTTAAGATCATATACTCTTGATTTTAATATCTTAATTGCTTTTTCTTTGTTTCTTATTTGCGATCTTTCTGTTTGAGAGTATACAACTATTCCAGTAGGTATATGAGTAAGTCTAACCGCTGAATCTGTTGTATTAACCCCTTGACCACCGCAACCTGATGACCTTGTAATATCAACCCTAACGTCATTCATATCTAAATCAAAATCTATATCATCAACCTCAGGCATTACAAGAACAGTTGCAGTTGATGTGTGAACCCTGCCCTGCGATTCCGTTGCAGGTACTCTTTGAACCCTATGTGCTCCTGATTCGTACTTTAACTTAGAGTATGCACCATTTCCTTTTACCATAAATGATATTTCAGAAAAACCACCTGATTGCCCAGGCGTGCTTTCTAAATCTTCTATTTTAAATCCCTGAGCCTCAGCATATCTAACATACATATTGTATAAATCCCCTGCAAATATATTAGCTTCATCACCACCAGCAGCGCCTCTTATTTCAACAATAATGTTTTTGCTATCGTTAGGGTCTTTTGGAAGTAAAAGTATTTCTAGTTCTTTTTCTAGCTTTTTTTGTCTTTCCTCTTGTTTTGCCTCTTCATCCTTAGCGAAGGAAGCAAATTCAGGATCATTTGCTAATTCCTTAGCTTCTTCATAATCTTTTTTTGCTTTTAAATATTCATTATAACATTCTATTATTTCAGATAAGTCTGATTGTTCCTTAGATAATTTCATTGTTTTACTAACATCACTAATAACTTCTGGCTTAGTTAATTCTTCTGTTATAAAATCATTTCTCTTTTTTATATTTTCTAGTCTTTCAAACATATTATTCCTCTAACTCATCTTCTGATACTATCGCTAGGTCATCTAAATCATCTAAGTCATCATCAACATCATCAAAGTCAGAAGTATCATCATCAATAGCTACTGCATCATCCTCAGTACCCTCAATTACTTCCTCATCTTCTTCCTCTTCTTGTTCTTCATCATCTTCGTCATCAACTACTGTCTTAACAGAATGAAATTCTTTTAAATCCCATTCAGCACTATCAAGAAGTATAAACCTCTTATCAGTAGTTAGGGTTGTATAAAAGTCTCCTATCATATCCATCATATTATCTTCATTTATCTTTAATAAATCACATACTTCTTTAAATAAAGCAGGTGTTGTTTTTGGTTTTTTATCTAGTTTTAATAATTCATATGCTATATCAGTATATGATAATAATTCTAATTCCTCTAAAGGTAACTCTCTAACATTCATAATCATTTCCTCCTACATTTTTGATGGTGCTTTAACACCGATAAGTCTTAAAGCATTATTTATTGTTATACCAACGCTTTTAATTATTCCTAAGCGCTGCTCTGATATATTAACATCATCAGTTAATATTCTATGTTTACCATAATAATTATGGAACATGCTAGCTAATTCATACACATAATTAGTAATTAAATGCGGCTCTTTTTTCAAAGCAGCAGCTTCAATTACATCAGTAAATTCATAAACTTTTAATATTAGAGCCTTTGAATCAGCATCAATTGCATCTTTAATACTACAATTTATTTTAAGATTCTTTTCTTTTGCATCATTTAATATTGAACATATTCTAGCATGAGCGTACCCAACATAAAAGAATGGATTTTCATTTGATTTTTTAAGAGCTAGGTTAATATCAAAGTCCATTTGACCATCTAGGCTCCTTGTTGCAAAAAAGTATCTTGCTGAATCACATCCTATTTCATCAACTAATTCAGAAATGGTAATATTTCCACCGGTTCTCTTACTCATTTTAACAATATTTCCATCACGAAGTAATCTAACCATTTGAAGAAGTCTTACCTCTAATTTATCTTTATCATAACCAAGTGCTTCTATACTTGCTTTTAATCTTGAAACATAACTATGATGGTCTGCCCCAAAAACATCAATTAAATAATCAAAACCCCTATCAAATTTATCTAGGTGATAAGCTATATCAGGAACTAAGTATGTATAAGAACCATCTGATTTTACTAAAACCCTATCTTTATCATCGCCATAAACCGTTGTTTTAAGCCATAATGCATCATCTTTTTTAAATACTAATCCTTTTTTATCAAGTATATCTAATGATTCTTCTATTCTGCCTTTAGCACGAATATCTTTCTCAGAAGTCCATACATCAAACGCAACACCAAAATTTGATAAATCTGTTTTTATTATGTTAAGCAAATAATCAACTGCTGTCTTCTTAAAAAATTCTATATCACTATCTAATTTTTCTGTATTATATTTATTTTTAACTTTGTTAGCTAAATCTATTATTTCAGAACCATAATATCCATCTTCTGGCATATTATACTCTAAGCCACATGCCTCTTTATATCTTTCTTTTAATGACATACCAAGATTATTAATTTGGTTACCAGCATCATTAATATAGTATTCTTTTGTAACATCAAATCCTGCAAAGGACATTACGTTAGCTAAATTAGACCCATAAGCAGCACCTCTTGCTGTTCCCAGGTGAAGAATACCCGTTGGATTAGCACTAACGAACTCTATATCTATCTTTTTATTGTTTCCGATATTAGAACTTCCGTAATTATCTTCTTTTTTTATTATTTCTGATATTCCGCTAAAAACATATTCATTATTAAGATAAATATTAATAAAACCTGGTCCTGCTGTTTCTACTTTTTCTATTTCATTAGTATTTTTACTTATTTCGTCTACTATCTTTTCAGCAATATTTCTAGGGTTATCCTTCAAAGTCTTAGCTAGCTGCATCGCTATATTACTAGAAAAATCACCATTATCTCTACTTTTTGGCACTTCAACCATTATATCATCTAAATTAAATTCAATATTTAAATTATTTAAAGCGCAAAAAATAATTACTTTTATTCTTTGTTTTAAGTTCACTATAAATCTCTCCATTCTATTTTATACTCGAAAGTATCACTAAACTCACCATTCATATATAAATCATACTTAACAAATATACTATTTTCATTTATGATAAGCTCCTTAGTTCTAGTCTCAAGCTTAATTTCGGTATTTAAATCTTTAATAAAATACTTAGTTATTATAGACTTATTCTTTTCAAATTTCAAATTTATTTTTATACTATCATTTTCTTTTTCAAATAATACTATATTATCATTAACATTTATTCTTATTATTCCATCAACGTTATATGTGATACAGTTATCTTTTAATATACCTTTTTTCTTTTGTGCTACTTCATCATATAAAGATGATTTAACACTATGTTCAACTATAATCTTAGACATAAAAAACACCTTTAAAATTTTTCTAGTGTCAATATAGCATAGATAATAAAAAAGGTCAACAAAATACTAATATTTTATGCAATTTTAGCAATACTAAAATTAGAAAGAAGGCGATTTTATTTGAAAAAATTAAATTACATATGCAAATTAATAATCGCTTTATTACTTATATTTTGCGTCTCATATAGTGTATTATTTGTAATAGCTAAATTAAGCAGCAAAATAGACATTAAAAGTACAAATAGTATATATATGTATGATAAGGATAATAAAAGCTTTTATGAGGGTAATAATGGCACTAGAAAATGGGTTAAATTAAAAGATATATCAAAAGAGTTAATAAATGCAACTATATATTCAGAAGATAAAAATTTTTACAAACACAATGGGTTTGATATACCAAGAATAATAAAATCAAGTATTACAAATATAAGAACCAAAGATTTAAAGGAAGGCGCATCAACAATAACACAGCAATATGCTAGAAATTTATTTTTAACATTTGATAAAACCTGGGAAAGAAAAATAAAAGAAGCATGGTATGCTTTTAAATTAGAAAATGAGTATTCAAAAGACCAAATATTAGAAGGATATTTAAATACAATAAATTATGGTAATGGAATATTAGGAATAGAAAATGCCTCACTATATTATTTTAATAAATCTGCTAAAGATTTAAACTTAGCTGAAAGCTCCATGCTAGCTGGAATACCTAAGTCACCAAATAACTACTCACCTTTAAATGACGAAAAAGTCGCTTTAAAAAGGCAAAAAGTAATATTAAATGCGATGATTAAAAATAATGTAATTACAGAAAAGCAGAAAAATGAAGCATTAAATACCAAACTTACATATTATGGCAAGAAAGAAAACCTAAATCTGTCTACCATCATGTATTATCAGGATGCTGTAATAAGAGAATTACAAGACCTTAAAATAGTAAGTGATAAAACTATAAGACAAGGTGGACTTAAAATATATACATCACTTGATATAGAGGCGCAAAGTGCACTAGAAGGCAGTATTAAAACTAACTTAGAAGGCAAAGATGAAATGCAAACATCAGTAGTTGTAATGAACCCTAATAATGGAGAGATTATTGCACTTGCTGGCGGAAAAGACTACTCTAAATCTCAGTTTAATAGAGCTGTTCAATCAAAAAGACAAGTAGGTTCTACAATGAAACCTATACTTTATTATTCAGCTTTAGAAAATGGTCTTACAGCATCAACCACGTTTTTAAGTAAGCCAACTACTTTTTCTTTAGATAACGGTCTTACTTACTCACCTAGTAATTATGGTGACATATATCCAAATGATAAAATTACAATGGCACTTGCTATAGCATATTCTGATAATATATATGCTATTAAAACACATCTATTTTTAGGAGAAGACTCACTTGTTAAGTATGCAAGAAAGATGGGTATTAAAAGTAAATTAGAAGCTAATGCATCCCTTCCCTTAGGAACAAATGAGCTTACAATAAAGGAATTTGTATCTGCTTATGCTAGTTTAGCTAACAGCGGGTATAGTGTTAAAAATCATTTAATAAGAAGGGTTGAAGATGCATCAGGAACTGTTTTATACAAATATAAAGAAAAGAAAGATAAGATTTTAAATGAGTCTTATACATATATATTAAATGAATTATTAGCAAACACATATGATGTTTCCCTAAAAAGTTATACCGCTCCAACATGTGCATCAATATCCACTAAACTTACTAAAAAATACGCTGTAAAGTCTGGTACGACTGATTATGACTTATGGACTGTTGGATATACACCGGACATTGTAGTAGGCGTATGGACCGGGTATGATGATAATAGAAAACTATCCAATAAAGAGCTTAAGTATTCTAAAAATATCTGGGCTGATGCAATAGAAGGCTATCTAAGAGAAAAAGAAGAAAAATGGTATGATAAACCAAGCAACGTGGTTGGTGTTTTAACTGACGTAAATACTGGTTTTGTTGCAACTAATGATTCTAAATTAAAAAAAGTACTGTATTATATTAAGGGAACAGAACCTGGATACAGTAAAAGTAAGTCTATTGTTAACATTAAAAAAGCGACTAAAAAGTAGTCGTTTTTTACATTATTTCATCAATTGCACTAAAATCATTATTAATTATTTGAACATAAACAGGTATGTTATATTTAGAAAACCTTTTTACTAAAGTCTCCGTTTCTTCAATAAAAATATAATATTTGTTAAGAAATAACTCGTCCATATTTTCTATACCATATGACTGTAATAGTTTAATATTATTATTAATAATCTCATAATTGCTATCTATAGAAATAAGTTCATCATAGCTTAAAGTGTCTTTAAGCTTTTCTATACAATTTTTACTTACATTTATTTTATTAATATTTTCAATCATTTAGTTTCCCTCCAACCTTAGACTTGCTTTCTTTTCAAGCGCATCGTCTACATACTTGTGTGAAACATATATATCAGGATCTGGTTTAAATAAAACACTTTCCTTTACTAAACTATAAATATTTTCAAAATCTTTTTCATCTAGCATACTTCCATATATTATACAGTACATAATAGATGACATGTCATTATCTTTACCATTTAATTTTAGTGCTGCATACCTTCTTAATACTTTCTTTTTAGAAATTTTTGTACCATTGAAGTTATACAAATCATCAGATTCAGAAAATTTCTCAAGTGCTCTTATGTTAGAATCATCAAATATAGAAGCTGGTATTTGCCAATTATCGGTTATATCAAATATATTGTCATATATACTCTTATTAGGAATATTTATACTAACTGCATCATATTCTTTATATATTTCTTCTAAATTAATAGGAATAAAATGATTTTTTAGAGTTTTCTCCTTTAAAAATGGTTTTCTTATTGGAGTGGTATAGTAACCAAAAATTTGTTCTTCACTAAGTCCCATCTTATTTGCTAGTTTAATCATACTAAATTTATATGACAGATGTGGAGATATGGCAGATAAATTATTAAGAGCATACTCTTTAGCATTATTTTCCAAGGCAACATCATATGCATCAATAACATTTAAGTATTTTAACGAACTAAACACGTTGTTAATACCATTATCATTTCTAACTAAAGGAATTCCATACAACTCTAAATCACTAATATTACCTACTATTGTTTTATTGCTGGCAGAAAAGAATGAAAAGCATTGTCTCCATACCGCTTCAAAAGGTATATCTAAAGATTCTAATAATTCACTATTCTTAATATAGTTATTCATAGCACCACTACTACCAATTGTCCATTCTCCAGTGCCACCTTTTTTCTTGCCACTTTCTTTTACAGTTGGAAACAAAACAGTTGGTATTTTTCTAACTAACTCCCTAAAATCTACGTCATTCTTTTCCTTTACAGATAATATGTTAAGAGCTGATGAATATATTAAAGTCTTAGAGAGAATTTCTGATGAAAGTTTTATATTATCACCAATAATTTTTTCTGTTCTTAGTAGTTCTAAAATATCTCTCATTTTTTCCAAGTTGCCATATTTTGATAACTTATTTAATTCAATATCTTTAAACTTTGATATATCAATGCCAAATTCATTTAATAACTCTTTAATTTTATCTATCTCTATATTAGTTTCTATTAATTCTGCTTCATCTATACCAAGTGGCAAATTAGAAGTTAAGCCATAATTTTTAAATAAAACTTGGTTATATTTATCTATTTCTATAAGTATTTCTATTTTTTCAGGAGTTTTTAATTCATCTTTAATAATTTTTAATATATAGTTTATTTCTTCTTGAGTTATAAATTCATTACTACGTTTTTTTAATTTAAGTAATAACTCTTTTATATTAATTATACTAATATTATTAGATTTATAGCATGATATACTATTTTTAATTCTTTTATCAATACTGTCAAGAATACTTCTTTCAGAATCTTTAAGTCCTTTACTTAAGAAATATTTCTTTGTTATTTCACTAAGACTTGTAAACTTAAATAGAAATTCTAACTCTTTTTCATCTAATCTGTTTTCTGAAGATAAAATATCTTTTAATTTAGAAATAGAATCACTGGTGTAATTTAATGGGTTTTCTAGAATTACTTGCAGACTTTCTAACTCGCCTATTATTTCACTGCTTTCCTGATTTTTACTTTCAAGCATTTCACATAGTTTGTCAATACTATTCATCTTCAGAACCTCCCTTAGAGCCTATACTAGAAGGCACATCCTGCCTAATACTACTTTCTTTAATATAATCATTCATTTTATCAAATTGTTCATTAACTAAGGCTTTTATTTTTTCAATATCATTTGACTTTAAAATAGTGTCAATTTGTGAAATATAATCACTTGAAGCTAAATATATTGTTTTAGCTGCATTATTTAACCTATCCTTTTTTTTCTTATTCATTTCCCCGTAACCCACTTTAAATACAAACAGTATATCAAGCTTTTTACCATATATTTTTTCTAAAATAGGTGCTGAAAGAACTCTATAAAATATTCTGTATTCTTCAGTTCTAAAGCTTTTTAATTTTCTAAATAAATCAATATTATCATGGTCAGACACGTGATGTGAATGCATAGTGCCTAAATATGCTTTTTCTTTATTACAAAACTTCTTTAAACTTAATAACACCCTTTTTTTATCAACTGATTCTAAAGACCCATCTTCATCAATCTGCTCAGAAAGATTAACTCCTGGTGGGAAAAAGATTATGCTATTTGAACCTTTATAAAAATCTTCTGCCGTATAAACATCTTCTTCTAATTTGTCATCATCATTAGTCTTTTTATTACTATTCATTAACTTTTCTATATAATCTACAGCCTTCTTTAAATCAGCAAATGTATCAAGGAATAAAGATGTTGCAAATACCTCATCGTCTAAAATTGAAAATTCAACATCATGATGAAGATTCTTTAATGAGTTAAAATATCCAATCATTGTTTTACTTAATTCCTCTTCATTCTCATTATAATATTCAATAAGATTTTCAGCCTTTTGCATTACTTCTAGTACATCTTGCATATTTGCATTTTTTAACTTGCATGGTATACTATTATTTCTTTTTATTTCACTATAAGTAGATATATATTTATGTAATACTTCTTCTATATTATTTAGCGACCTATCATTAATCTTTGGGATGATTACATCATTTAATACCAAGGCTATATTATTTGTAGCATCTCCATAGTCATATAAAAACTCGTATATTTCTAGTGGTGTGCACCCTTCAACTAAAGCTAAAAAGCTTTTGTCTGTGATGTCATTTTCTTTTATTATATGTCTTGCATAATTAAGTAAACTCTTTTCTTGTTCACTTAAAGAGTGTTCAGACATAACAGGTTTAGGTTCAACGCTGTTTCTTTGCTCAGCCTGCTTATCATCAGCATTTCTTTTGCGGGCTTCTTCAAGTTTTCTTCGTTCTACCTCCTTGGCTGCTTTTTTATCTGCCTCTTTTCTTCTATTAAGTATTTCAAGCATTAATTTAGAATTATTAGTAACTACATATGAATATAATTCTAAACGTTCTTCCTCATTAATATCTAAACGCTCTATTAAACTTATTTCATCAGAACCTAATATATCGTATCCATCCTCTATCTTTTTAATAAACCGTTTTATTTTATTAAGTTCATCAATTCTATCCATAGCTATTCTTTTTTCAGTTACATATCTTCTATATTCATTAATTGACGTTCTTAATGCAGATGGCATTTTTCTAAGTAGGTCATCTAATTCTTTATCTATATCAAATATTCTACCTGGAAAGCTCTTATTAAGCTCAAGTTTAATTGATACAAGTTCATTATAATCTACTCCACTTTTATATACGTGGTTTTCAATAAGAAAATTTTCAAAACCAACAAGGATACTAAAATCAGGGTTCCCCGTCCTTTCATATTCATTTAAAAATTCTTTTATGGCAGAGCTAACTCTTTTTAGGTAATCTATATATTCATTTATTTCGTCTATGTTTAAATTTAAAGAATCAGATGATTTTAATATGCTATCATTAACTTTATTTATAACATTACTTACCATGTTTAATTTCCCCTCTCTTTTTAACTGATTCTTTACTTGTTAAACTATCGATACAAGATGGAAGCTGTGAAGGAAAAGTTATTTGCATTTTAAGTAATATTTCCATTTCTGTTAGTAAAATAAGTATTTTCTTCTTGGCTTTATCACTTTCATAGTTTTTCAAACAATCATCTGCCATTATATAATCTTCAAGCAATCTAGTCTCAAGCTTATATATATTTTTGTCTGAAATTTCAACCTTGGTCTTAAGATAACTGATATCGTTTTTTCTAAACTCATCAGAAGTAGTTTCATCTAGTTTTCCATGGTTAGATGCATAGTCTTCAAATTTAAAATCATTTGTATTACTTTTAAATATTACGTCTGAATTTCTAATACTATTGTTATACAATTTACTTGATACTTTATCCCAAGTTTTTTGTATTTCAAATAAATCTTTAGATGGTTCTTTCGATACATCTTTGCTATTTTTTACAGCATTCAGTACTCTAATTAATAAATGTCTTTCATCCTCAGGCATTCCCTCATAAAAATTATCCATTATCTTATTAACTAGCTCTTCTTTATTCATTACGCAAACTCCCTTCTGATATCTTCCTAGTATCCCAATATAATAATATCACAATTGTAAGAGTCAGTCAAAGCTAAAATAAAAATCAGAGAAAGTTCCCACAATCTCTGATATTCTATATTTAAAGCTATTTATTTTCTTCTTTTAGCTCGCCTGCTAAATTTTTCTTTAGTTCTTCCTTACTCATTGAAGAATAGCCTTTTATTCCTTTTTCTTTAGCCATTTCCTTAAGTTTTGATATGTTAACATCATCTAGCATATCTTCTTCAGGCATCTTGCCGTTTTCTGCTAAATAGTCGATTTGCTCTTTAGTTAATGTTTCATGCTCAATTAGGCTTGTTGCTATTAAATCAAGTAAATCTCTATTCTTTTCAATAATCTTTTTAGCCTTAGCATAACATTCATTGATTATTTTTCTTACTTCATTATCTATTTCAAGTGCAACTTGATCAGAGAAATTCCTATTTTTATTATAATCTCTTCCTAAGAATGAACTGCCTTCAGGGGTTTCTAATTGAACTGGTCCCAAGCTAGACATTCCATATTCAGTTACCATACTACGTGCTATCTTAGTTGCCTTAGAAAAATCATTATGAGCTCCAGTTGTTATCTCACCAAATACAACCTCTTCTGCAACACGTCCTCCTAAAAGTCCCATAATCTGTTCTAATAGTTCAGTTTTTGTTGCAGTATATTTTTCTTCTTTCGGAAGCATTAAGTTATATCCACCAGCTTGTCCACGTGGAATGATAGTTACTTTTTGAACATCATTTGCATCATCAAGCTTAATTCCAAGCACTGCATGACCGGCTTCGTGGTATGCTACTAGTTTCTTTTCCTTAGCAGTATACTTTTTTGTTACCTTAGCAGGTCCCATTATAACTCTATCTATTGCTTCATCAATTTCTAACATAGTAATAGCGCTTTTTTCTCTTCTAACAGCAAGTAAAGCTGATTCATTAAGAAGGTTTTCTAAGTCTGCTCCTGAAAAACCAACAGTTCTTTTAGCAATGCTATCTAAATGAACACCTTTTGATAATATTTTATTTCTTGCATGAACTTTAAGTATTTCTTCCCTTGCTTTCATTTCAGGAAGTGCAACAGTAACTTGTCTATCAAATCTTCCTGGTCTTAAAAGGGCTGGATCAAGTACATCTGGTCTATTTGTCGCTGCAATAATAATTATACCTTCATTTGCTCCAAATCCGTCCATTTCCGTTAATAATTGGTTAAGTGTTTGCTCTCTTTCATCATGTCCTCCACCAATACCTGTACCACGTTGACGACCTACTGCATCTATTTCATCTATAAATATTAAACAAGGTGCATTTTGTTTTGCTTGTTTAAACATATCTCTTACACGGCTAGCTCCAACACCAACATATAATTCT
This sequence comes from uncultured Bacilli bacterium, assembly GCA_934155185.1. GTDB lineage: Bacteria > Bacillota_I > Bacilli_A > RF39 > UBA660 > Aphodocola. Next base: position 58,610 of record CAKPGT010000004.1, on the reverse strand, counting down.
ACAAAGTCAGAACCTGATATAAAGTAAAATGGTGCTTTAGCTTCTCCAGCGACTGCTTTTGCAAGCAAAGTTTTACCAGTTCCTGGAGGACCTACTAATAGTACTCCTTTAGGTATTCTAGCCCCTAGCTTTTGAAATTTCTTAGGATACTTTAGAAAATCTATTAACTCTTGTAATTCCTCTTTTTCTTCAGGAAGTCCCGCAACATCTTTAAATGTTACTCTTCCATTATCTGGGTTTAATTTTGCCTTACTTCTTCCAAAATCCATAGAACCCTTTTGACCATTAAGTTGTTTAGTAAAGAACCAAAATGCGATACCAATTACAACCAAGTATGGAGCAACATTCATTAAGAATAAATACCAAGTACTAGCAGACGGATCCGATTTTGATATTATTTTAAAATCTTTAACCTTACTAGATTCTACTATTTCATTTATAACAGTATCTGAAAGTGGTGTTCTAACATTAAATGTTTCACCTTCTTTAGCATCTTTTAACTTACCAGTAATCTGATAGGTGTATGCTGATCTACTAGGTGTTATAACAACTTCTTTAACATTATTATTTGAAAGAGCCTTATTAAATTCATTATAACTTAACTCTTTATTTGAAGTATTAGTCATACTATAGAAAAACATTATCGAAATAGCTATTAAAAATAATAGTGCATATGGAAAAGCACCCTTTTTCATATTTTGACTGTTTTGTTTCATATTATTTTTCCTCCTTTTGATACTTTAATATTATATCATAATTTCCATTTTTTGACCTATCATATTTTGATTTCTTAATTCCTGGAATCCATAATATATTTTCTTTTGAATCTATTAATAATGGATAATTATTTCTTATCTGTTTTGGAACTTTCCCATCAATAAATATGTCTTTTATTTTTTTCTTACCACCTAAGTTTAATATTTCAATTATATCTCCATCCCTTTTATTTCGAACATATAATGGTAATTTTACTTCCTTGCTATTTAGTCTTATAGTAAAATTCGATTTATCGCTAGTATCTTCTATCTTAGTTATACAATAATTATTTGGCAAAGATAAATAACCATTAAATAAAAAGCAATAACTATTATAGGCCTTCTCTTTGTCGAAATATATACTATCATAAGATTTTATTAAATTTATCTTATTTGGTAATTTAATTTCTATATTAGGCTTACTATCATTTATGGCTTTAAGAATTTCATTAACATGTGCATCATTTATCTTTTTTATGTCATCTTTATAATAATCAAACATATACCTCATTATAACCCTTTTAACAATTAAGGGTTCTTCTTTTTTAAGTTCTTCTAAATTAATAGAATTGCTTTTTAAAACTTTACTATAAACCTTATTTACTATCCTATTAAAATAATCTTCATTTTCATTTAACATAAGTGAAAATTTAAGTATTTTTTTATGAACATTCTTATTTTCTTCTTTTAACTTAGGCAAAATGTACTTTCTATATCTATTTCTTGTATAATAATCTGAATCGTTTGATATATCAGTTGCATAATCTATTTTATTCTTATTACAATAATCTATTATCTCAGATTTAGTTATAAATAGTAGTGGTCTTATAATTTGATAATTTTCTCTTTTACTAATTAAAGGAATCCCTCCGTATCCTTTGATACTTGATCCTCTAACTAGTCTCATTAGAACTGTTTCCGTTAAATCATCTCCATGGTGTGCCGTAAAAAGATATTTAGAACCATATTTTTTTAACAAGCTTTCAAAAAATGCATATCTTTTATACCTAGCATCCTCCTCAGTAAATCTTCCACCAGTATAATTTTCAATTTTCATCATTTCAAAGATGATATTATTTCTATCACAAAAAGATTTTAAATTTAATGCCTCTATGTCGCTTTCCTTTCTATGGTTATGGTGCACATGGGCACATACTATACTTGAATATCCAAATTTATTCTTTAGTATATTAAGTAGTGCCATTGAGTCAGGTCCATAAGATACTGCAACAATAAGCTTTGAGTCTTTTTTTATATTTAAAGTATCTAAAAATTTTAGTACGTCTTTCATAAAACCACCTAGAAGATATTGTAACACAAAAAAAATAAAATACTATATATTATATAGCATTTTAATAATTTTTAAGGTTATGTATTATTTTATATCAAGATATAAATTTTTAATTTCCTTTCCTTTAATATCTCCATCAGTAAATACTAATTGTTTATGAACAATTTTTGCAAGTGGAATTTCCTTATCACACCAGATTGTTAAATAGTAGTACTCTTCATCGCCTTCATATATTTTTCTTATTGTAAGAGACTTAGGGTTTATAAGCTCTCCAGGATCAACAGAACTATAAATAATAGGTATATTTTTTTCCTTTATTTCTACAAATCCTTTATCATTTGCATTTTCTATAAAACGTTTTGATATGATAAGTGTAGCATCTGGATTATATGCTAATAAATCACTACAATAATTTTGTAATTTCAAATTTGAATAATTTTTATTAGGTTTTTTTAACTTTTTATACATAATATCAACTCCAATTTGACAAATATAATAGCAGAATAAAAAAAGAAAGTCAACATTGACCTTCTTAATCTACTAATTGTTCTTCTAACACATCAAGCGCATCATCATCTACTTGTTCACTTTCTAAAGTATACTTAACATTAGAATAGTATTTTGAACCTGTACCTGCTGGGATTAATTTACCAATTATAACGTTTTCTTTAAGACCTGTTAAATTATCAATTTTTCCTTTTATAGCAGCATCAGTTAGTATTCTTGTAGTTTCTTGGAATGATGCAGCTGATAAGAATGAATCCGTTTCTAGTGATGCCTTAGTAATACCAAGCATTATTGGACGACCAGTAGCTGGTTTCTTTCCTTGAATAATAGCTTCTTTATTAATTCTAGTAAATTCATGCATTGAAACAAGTTTACCAGATACTAATGTAGTTTCACCACCATCAACTATTTTTATTCTTGCAATCATACGGCGTGCTAATATTTCTATATGTTTATCAGAAACGTCAACACCTTGAGACTTATAAACTTTTTGAACTTCAGATAATATATAGTTTTGAGCAGTTATTGGATCTGTTACCGCAAGTAATTCCTTAGGACTTACAGAACCTATATTTAACTTATCTCCTGCTTTAACTTCTTGACCAAGTTCAACACATAGTTTAACACCATAGTTAGTTGTATGTTCTCTTGATTCAACATCATTTGAAATTTCAATCTTATATTTTCCGTTTAGTTCATCAATCTTAGTAATCTTACCATCTATTTCAGCTATTGTTGATTTAGCTTTTGGCATTCTAGCTTCAAATAACTCTTGTACACGAGGTAAACCTTGAGTAATATCTGCACCTGACGCAACACCACCATTATGGAATGTACGCATTGTAAGCTGAGTACCTGGTTCACCAATTGACTGTGCAGCCATAATACCAACAGCTTCACCAATTTCAACTAAGTTACCGGTAGCTAGGTTAATACCATAGCAATGTTTACAAATACCATTTTCTGTCTTACAAGTAAGAGCTGTTCTAATTTCAACTTCTGTTATACCAGCTTTATCTATCTTATCAGCAATAGGTTCTGTAATTAATTGATTTTTGTCAATTATTAATTCTTTAGTTTCTGGATTAACTACCTTTTTATTAGTATAACGACCTGCTATACGTTCATGAAGGCTTTCAATTACTGTTCCAGCATTGTCATCTATAAACGCTTTAACATTAACACCTTGAATTGTTCCACAATCTTCTTCTCTTACTATAACATCTTGAACTACATCAACTAAACGTCTTGTTAAGTAACCAGAGTCTGCTGTTTTAAGTGCAGTATCAGCGTTACCTTTACGGGTACCGTGTGTTGAAATAAAGTATTCAGAAACTGATAGACCCTCTACGAATGAAGATGTTACTGGGATCTCAACAGGTTCACCATTTGGCTTAGCAAGAAGTCCTCGCATACCAGCCATCTGGTTATACTGTCCAATTGAACCACGAGCACCAGAATTAACCATCATCATTATTGGGTTATCTGTCAAAGTTACTACCTTTTGCTTTAACTCTTTTTCTACTTCGCTTGTTGTATTGTTCCATACTTCACAAACTTTTTCATAACGTTCTCTATCAGTTATTAGACCACGTCTATATTGTTTATTTATTGTATCAACAACTTTTTGAGATTTATCAATAATTTCATTCTTATGTTCACTTTTTACAACGTCAGCAATAGATATTGAAATTCCTGATAATGTAGAATATTTAAAACCTAAGTTTTTAAGCTTATCTAGATATATTGAAGTTTCAGTTGTCTTATAGCGTTTAAATACTTGCGCAATTATCTTCTTTAAATCACCTTTAGCAAATGGCTTAACAAGCTCTTTTTTCTTTATTTCCTCAGGAATATTTGAACCTTTTTTAAGGAAATGTTCCATTGGTGTAAAACCAGCATAATTAGCTTTAGAAGGTTCATTTATGTATTGAAATCCGTCTGGTAAAATTTCATTAAATAATAGTTTACCTACAGTAGTTACTAAATACATATCCTTTTGCTCATCAGTAAATATCTTATATTTAAATGATTTTGCTGGCAGAGCAATTCTCGTATGAAGGGTAATTTCTCTTCTTTCATAAGCTCCAACTGCTTCATTAGCATCTTTAAATACTCTTCCTTCTCCTTCTTCTCCAGCTTTTTCAGTAGTTATATAATAGTTACCTAAAACCATGTCCTGTGATGGAGTAACGATTGGTTTACCATCTTTAGGGTCAAGAATGTTATTTGAAGATAACATTAATAATCTAGCTTCTGCTTGAGCTGCTTCAGAAAGTGGAACGTGAACAGCCATTTGGTCACCATCAAAGTCTGCGTTAAATCCAGCACAAACTAGTGGATGTAATCTAATAGCTTTACCACTTACTAGTTTAGGTTCAAATGCTTGAATACCTAATCTGTGAAGTGTTGGAGCACGGTTTAACATTACTGGGTGTTCTTTTATAACATCTTCAACAACGTCCCATACTCTTTCATCTTGATTTTCAATCATCTTTTTAGCAGATTTTATATTATGAACGATATCTCTTTCTACTAATCCATGAATTACATGTGGTTTAAATAGCTCTAGCGCCATTTCCTTTGGAATACCACATTGATACATCTTAAGTTCTGGTCCAACAGCGATAACGCTACGTCCAGAGTAATCAACACGTTTACCAAGTAAGTTTTGACGGAAACGTCCCTGTTTACCTTTTAACATGCTAGAAATTGACTTAAGGGGTCTATTTGATGGACCAGTAACATTTCTACCACGTCTTCCATTATCAAATAAAGCATCAACAGCTTCTTGAAGCATTCTCTTTTCGTTTTGTACTATTATTGAAGGAGCATTAAGCTCTAATAATTTCTTTAAACGATTATTACGGTTTATAACTCGTCTATATAAATCATTTAAATCACTAGTTGCAAAACGACCACCGTCTAACTGAATCATAGGTCTTAACTCAGGAGGTATTACAGGAAGTGCTGTTAATATCATCCATTCAGGCTTATTACCTGATTTTGCAAATGAATCTAAAATATCAAGTCTCTTTAGTAGACGAGTCTTCTTTTGCTCTTGAGCACCTTCTAGTTCCTCTTCTATTTTCTTAATTTCTTCTTCGACATTTATTTCTTTTAGAAGCTTAAGAATAGCTTCAGCACCCATACCAACTTCAAATGTATTACCATATTTTTCATAATATGCTCTATATTCTTTGTCAGATAAGGTTTGTTTTTTCTCTAAAGGAGCTGCTCCTGGATTTATTACAACATATGATACAAAGTATAATACTTCTTCTAAATCTCTTGGAGACATATCAAGAACTAATCCCATACGTGATGGAACGCCTTTAAAGAACCATATGTGAGATACTGGAGTTGCAAGCTCAATATGTCCCATACGTTCACGACGAACTTTAGACTTAGTAACTTCAACACCACATCTATCACATACTATATCTTTATATCTTAATCTCTTATATTTTCCGCAAGCACATTCATAATCCTTAGTAGGTCCAAAAATCTTTTCGCAGAATAAACCATCTCTTTCAGGTTTTAAAGTACGATAGTTTATTGTTTCTGGTTTTTTAACCTCTCCGTATGACCACTCACGAATTTGTTCAGGGGAAGCTATGGATATCTTTATACCTTCAAATTTATTTGCATCCATCATTATTCTTCACTCCCTTCATAATCTAAAGAATCATCTGATTCATCTAACCTGTCTTCTAATTCAGCCTCATAATCGTCTTTCAATTCCTCATCAGACTCTTCTTCGTCTTCCTCATCTTCTGCATCTATTGCTTGTTTTTGCTTATTTAGCATTGATACATTATCTACTTCTTCAATAGATATAGGAGAGACTTCTTTATCTTCTTCTTGTTCTAAGGTCTTAACATCTACTTCTTTACCATCTTCATTAATCATGGCAATGTTTAATCCTAAAGCTTGGAACTCTTTTACAAGTACCCTAAAGCTTTCTGGAACACCAGCTTGATTAATTGGTTTACCTTTAACAATTGATTCATATACTTTTACACGACCTACAACGTCATCTGATTTGACAGTTAAAATTTCTTGTAAAACGTGAGCAGCACCATAAGCATAAAGTGCCCAAACTTCCATTTCTCCAAATCTCTGTCCACCAAATTGTGCTTTACCACCAAGTGGTTGTTGTGTAACTAATGAATATGGTCCAGTTGCACGAGCGTGTAATTTATCGTCAACCATGTGGTCAAGTTTTATCATGTACATTACACCAACTGCTACACGATTATCAAATGGTTCACCTGTTTTACCATTATATAAAACAGTTTTTCCATCAGGAGCCATACCAGCTTCATCCATCATTTCTTGAATGTCTTCCCATGTAGCACCATCAAATACTGGAGTTGCAGTATAAACACCTAATTTCTTAGCAGCCATACCTAAATGCATTTCCAAAACTTGTCCTGGGTTCATACGAGATGGAACGCCAAGTGGGTTAAGTAATATATCAACTGGAGTACCATCTGGTAGATATGGCATATCTTCTTGTGGAACTACTAGTGATACAACACCTTTGTTTCCGTGACGACCTGCCATTTTATCTCCAACTTGTATTTTACGTTTTTGAACAATGTATACACGAATTTCTTTAGAAACTCCACTAGGAAGTTCATCTGAATCTTTCTTAGTATATATTTTAATATCATGAACTATACCTGCACCGCCATGTGGAACACGTAGTGATGTATCTCTAACTTCACGAGTTTTTTCACCAAAAATAGCGTGTAATAGTTTTTCTTCTGAAGTTAATTCTACCATTCCTTTTGGAGTTACTTTACCAACTAGAATGTCGCCTTCCTTAACTTCTGTACCTATTCTAATTATTCCGTTTGAATCTAGGTTTTTACGAGCTTCTTCACTTACGTTTGGAATATCTCTTGTAATTTCCTCAGGTCCTAACTTAGTGTCACGGCACTGAATTTCATAATCTTCTAAGTATATAGATGTTAAAACATCATCCTTAACCATTTTTTCATTTAATATTACAGCGTCCTCATAGTCATAACCATTGTAAGTCATGAATGCTACAACTAAGTTCTTACCTAGTGCTACTTCACCTTTATCTGTAGATGGGCCATCTGCAATTACTTGCCCGCGTTTTACGGTATCACCTATACGAACTATTGGTCTTTGGTGATAACATGTACCAGCATTTGAACCTTCAAAGTTCTTAAGTAAATATATGTCTTTTGCCTTTAACGTCTTAACTACTATCTTCTTACCATCAGCATATTCTACAACACCATCAGATTTAGCTAAAATAACTACTCCTGAGTCCTTTGCAGCTTGTGCTTCTGCACCAGTTGCTACTAAAGCAGCTTCTGACTTTAATAAAGGTAATGCTTGACGTTGCATGTTACAACCCATTAGTGCACGTTTTCCATCATCATGATCAAGGAATGGAATACAGCTTGTTGTAACAGATACAATTTGTTGTGGTGCAACGTCTATATAATCTATTTCATTTGGTTTTGCTAATATGTTTTCACCATCATGACGAGCTGGGCAATGTTCTTGAATAATTTTATTTCCATCCATATCAACTTTTGCTTGAACAATTATATGACCATTTTCCTCGTCTGCAGTTAAATAGTCTATTTCATCTTGTAAAACACCGTCTTTTACTCTTCTGTATGGTGTCATAATAAATCCATATTCATTTACTTTTGCATAGTTTGCAAGTGATGTAATAAGTCCGATATTAGCACCTTCTGGAGATTCAATAGGACAAATTCTACCATAGTGAGATTCGTTTACGTCACGAACTTCCATAGCAGCTCTATCACGAGATAAACCACCAGGGCCTAATGCAGATAAACGCCTTTTATTATTTAACTCTGATAATGGATTAATCTGATCCATGAACTGTGATAACGGGCTTGATCCAAAGAATTCTTTTATAACTGCTGTTATAGGTCTTATATTGATAAGAGTCTTAGGAGTTGCAGTTTCAATATCCATAGTAGTCATTCTTTCACGAATAACCCTTTCCATACGCGCAACACCAACTCTAAATTGGTTTTGCAATAATTCACCCACTTGTCTTAAACGACGGTTAGATAAGTGATCAATTTCATCTATATGACCTACATTTTGTAATAAATTCAAATAATATGAAACTGATGCATATATATCCGATATAGTAAGTGTTCTTACGTTAATTGATTGGTCATTACCAATAACTTTTATAACTTTTTCTGGATCCATTGGTGAGTATATATTTATTACTTGAACCATAGTATGGTCATCTAACTCTTTGTTATCAGTTGCATCAACCATACCGTATCCATCAGCTAGTAATGGTTTTAGTTTTTCTAATTCTTCTTTAGTTAAAACAGTACCATTTTTAATTATAATGTTTCCATCAACTTCAACATCCTGTGCTATTTTTTGATTTAATAATCTATCTGACACATTAAGTTTTTTGTTAAATTTATAACGTCCAACTTTAGCTAAATCATATCTAAAGCTATCAAAAAATCTTGTAATTAACTGATTTTTAGCACTATCTAATGTTGCAGGCTCTCCTGGTTTTAGTTTTTCATATATTTCAAGTAAAGCTTCATCAGTATTTTTAGTAAAGTCTTTGCTTAAACTGTTAACTAAATACTCATCATTGCCAAACACTTTTAGTATATCTTCGTCACTAGAAAGGCCAAATGCTCTTAAGAATGCAGTAATAACAACTTTTCTATTACGGTCTATTCTAACGTCTACAACGTCTTTACTGTTAAGTTTGTATTCTAACCAAGTACCTTTATTAGGTATAATCTGTGATGATATTATAGAACGTCCATTTTTATCTATTTCTCTACCATAATATACACTTGGAGATCTAACTAATTGTGATACTATAACACGTTCAGACCCATTAAATATAAATGACCCAGAATCAGTCATAACAGGCATATCTCCTAAGAAAATTTCCTGTTCTTTAACTTCTCCAGTCTCATTATTGAATAAACGAGTTTGAACCTTTAAAGGTGCGGCATAAGTCGTCTTTTTCTCCTTACACTCTTTTATTGTATGTCTTGGTTCATCAAAAGAGTATTCGCCAAATTCTAGTGATTGTGTTCCAGAGAAATTTTCTACTGGGCTTATCTCTTCTAATACTTCCTTTATTCCTTCTTGAACAAACCAATTATATGACTTGGTTTGAACTTCTAATAGTCCAGACAATTCTAGGGAATTATTAACTCTAGAAAAGTCCCTTCTTTCACGGTATTCATTTACTTTTCTTATCTTGTAAGCCACGCGTTTCCACCCCTAAACTATAATATTTTAAAGAACATGTCTAAAATTAAAGACATAGTACCAATTTAAAATACTACAGGAAAAAGCTAGTGTTGTCAATAAATTTTACAAAAAAACATAAATTATTTCAAAATTTATGCTTTCTTTTACGACTTTTATATAATAAAATACTATTTTTTTAATTTATAGTTGCTTTTATTATACAAAAACCTTTCTTTTTATTTTCAATGCTAACAGTATTATATACCTGTTTCATATCTTTTACCAATGAATCTGCACCTTGTTTCTTTCTTACAACTAGCCATAGCGCACCATTACTCTTTAAGTGGTCCTTAGCATTCATAACTATTTCGTAAAGTTTTTCTTTCCCAACCCTTATTGGTGGATTTGATACTATATAGTCATATTTTCCGTTTATATTTTCATATGCATCAGACTCAAATATATTTACATCTAACTTTTGCTCTTTAGTAGCCATCCTTGATAAATGAAGCGCTCGTTTATTTATATCAGACATATCCACAGTAAAACCTAGTTTTAATGCATAAATACCAATAGGTCCACATCCACAACCTATATCTAATAATGATTTTTCCTGTGGATAAGTATATTTGAAAGTTTTTAACAAAAGTTCCGTACCAAAATCAAGTTCACCTTTAGAAAAAACCCCATTATCCGTGTAAAAATAATAGGAAACTGAATTTACTTCTGTATCAACTCTTACTATCTCTGATTTTAAATTGCAACTATTCGTAAAATAATGTTCCACAATATAACCTCCCTGCTATCTCACAACAAATTTTCTTGATAACCCACCATCACTATACTTTAATGTATAAAATTGATATGCCTCTAAAAATGTTTTACCAAAATAACTGTTATCTTCTTTTAAATCATAACATGCTAATATTTTTTTAGCAATATCACCTTTTAATATCCCAGCTTTTTCAAGAGTGTTAAAAGGACTATCAGTTAAATTGCATAATCTTTGGGAAGTGCAAAGTCTGAGCCAAAGATTTGCTAGCAAATATATATCCGCATTTTTAGTAAATCTATTGTGTTTAAAATACTTAGGTGCGTTTATAGATAAAAAATCTTTCAGGTAATAACTGTAAGAAAATGCCGGAGTATTATCTATTTGCATATCCATGTAATCAAGAATATATATACGCTTGGTTGTAGGATCATACTTTAAATTGCCTTCGGTTGAAAAGTCTGCTAAGATAACATCTTTATCATGTAGCTTTATGAGTGCTTTTTCTAAACTTTCAAAACAATCAGTAATAGTTTCAAATGATATAAAATTCTTAGTTACATCATAGCAAAGATTAGGAAAATCAATATATTTTGTATAAATTTCTTCAACCATACCATTTCTTAGTTCATAATAATAAGGCAAAACTAACTCATTAATGTTTTCCAAATCGCTCATCTTTTCTAATTTCATACGTAAATAAGCATTACTTTTTTGTGAAAGATTTTTATACTTTTTTATTATATAATCGTCCTGCCTTGCGACAAGTATCCTATTATTATTTTTAATTATTTGCATATAATCCCTCTTTATATAAATTTAACAGATATATTACATGTTTTTAAACAAATAGTCAATATAAAAGAACCATAGTAATTATGGTTCCATTATACTAATTAATTATGCAAGTTCTACAGTTGCGCCAGCTTCTTCTAGCTTAGCTTTAATGTCATTAGCTTCATCCATTGGAGCGTTTTCCTTAACGTTTCCACCTTCGTCAGCTAATTTCTTAGCATCCATTAATCCTAAACCAGTAATATCTCTAATTACTTTGATTACTTGGATTTTAGATGCTCCAGCTTCTTTTAATACTACAGTTGCAGAAGTCTTTTCTTCAGCTGCAGCTTGTGCAGGTGCAGCTGCTACAGCAACAGCACTTGGATCAACACCAAATTCCTCTTTCATTGCATCTACTAATTCTTTAACTTCAAGAATTTTCATTTCTTTTATTGCATCAATAATTTCTTGTGTACTTAATTTTGCCATTTTATTTTCCTCCTATTTTTTTAATTTTCTTTTTCTTCTAAATTTTGACTATGTAAGTCAAGGCATATTGCAACATTTTTAACATGTTCCATTAAGCCAGCAGCAAGCATAGTAAGTAATCCATCTCTTGATGGTATAGTTGCTAACTCGTTTAATTCTGCTAGACTTGTTTCTTTTCCATCAACAATTCCACCCTTTAGCTCTAATGCTGGATGATCTTTTGCAAACTCTGCTAATATCTTAACAGGAGCAATAGCATCATCTGAAGTTGCAATTGCAGATGGTCCTTCTAAACAATCATCTAAGTTAACTGATATTTTATCAAATGCTCTTTTTGTTAAAGTATTTTTATATACTTTATAAGAAGCATCAGCATCACGTAACTTACGACGTAATTCAGTGATTTCAGTATCAGTTAAACCACGATAGTCAAATAAAACAACACCATTTGCGTTTTTAACGCGGTCAGCTATTTCATTTACTATCTCTTCTTTTTTAGCTATGATAGCTTTATTTGCCATTTGGTTGCCTCCTTTACTATATTAATAAGTACCTAAAAAGGCCTTTACTTGATACCAAATAAAGACCCTAAAAAACATATTTGCTTTAGTCCTCGGTAGGAATATAAGTTACGCTACATTTAAAGCTCCTACTGTCTTTGGTACCTATAATTAATTGCACTTTGGCAATAACTACTACTAATAATATAATATTTATTATTATTTGTCAAATGAGTCTAAGCTAACTTTAATGCCAGGACCCATTGTTGAAGCTAAGGAAACATTCTTTAAATATATACCTTTAGCTGCTTGTGGTTTTGATTTAATAATAACATCCATGAATGCTTTAATGTTATCAGCTAAATCTTCTTCAGTAAATGAAACTTTACCAACGATAGCATGTACGTTTGCGTAAGAATCAGTACGGTATTCAACACGTCCCTTCTTAACGTCTTCTACTGCTTTCTTAGTATCCATTGTAACTGTACCAGTCTTAGGGTTAGGCATTAATCCTTTTGGTCCTAAAACCTTACCTAATCTACCTAATAAAGGCATCATCTCAGGTGTTGCAATAATTACATCAAAATCAAACCAATTTTCCTTGTCAATCTTTGTAATCATGTCAACATCACCAACATAATCAGCACCTGCTTCAGTAGCAGACTTTGCAGCATCACCTTTAGCTAGTACTAAAACCTTTTTAGTTTTACCAGTACCATGAGGCAATACTATTGCTCCTCTTAATTGTTGGTCATTTTTCTTTGTATCTAAGTTTAATCTAACTGCTATTTCAACAGTACCATCAAATTTTGATACAGAAGTTTCCTTTACCAATTTTACAGCTTCTTCAAGAGAATAAAGTTTACCTTTTTCAATCTTGTTTAAAGCCTCTTGATATTTCTTACTTTTCTTTTTCATTTTCTTACCTCCCTGTGGTTTATAGCGGATTATCCTCCCACATAGATATCTCTATATGATTGTTATTTTTTATTTTAATTAATCTTTTATTTCAATACCCATATTCTTAGCTGTCCCTGCAACTATTTTCATAGCTCCTTCAACAGTATAAGCATTTAAATCAGGTAATTTAATTTCAGCAATTTCTTTTAATTGTTCAGTAGTTAAAGAACCAACAATTTCTGAAGAACCCTTTGTAGATCCTTTCTTAACTTTTGCAACTTTCTTAATTAAGAATGCAGTTGGTGGAGTTAAAAATCTAAGTTCAAAACTTCTATCGTCATAAACAGATATTTCAACTGGAACTATATCTCCCATTCTATCTCTTGTTGCGTCATTATATTTAACACAAAATTCACCAGAGTTAACACCTAATGGTCCTAGTGCAGTACCTACTGGTGGAGCAGGTGTAGCTTTACCTGCTGGTAATTGTAGTTTTAATTTTCTAATTAATTCCTTTGCCACGAAAAACACCTCCTATACTTTTTTTCGCGAGTGGTCAAATAGCCTTATTTTAATCCGCGCCTTCCACTTTTTTTCTTTCATCTATATAAAATATATAGCTGCGTCTAACATTTTATCACAGCATATAAGATAAAAGCAATAGTTTTTTATAACTTATTCCTTTGTAAATTGCGTTAATTCTAATTCAACATTCGTTTCTTGTCCAAATAAGTCGACTGATACATTTGCCTTTCCATCTTCTAAATCAAGGTTTACTATCTTACCTGCAAGCATCTTAAATGGACCATCAGTAATCTTAACTTTATCACCAACTTCATAATTAACGACAATATTATCTTTATCCATTCCTATTTCTTTGAATAATCTTTCTACTTCATAGTCATATAATGGAACTGGTTTTGCACCCTTACCTGATGATCCTAAAAAACCAGTTACACCAGGTGTATTACGAACTATATACCAAGATTCATCAGACATTATCATTTCAACTAAAACATAACCTGGGAATAGTTTTTTTGTTTTTTCAACCTTTTTACCATCTTTTATTTCTACTTCTTTTCTTTCAGGAACAATTACTCTAAATATATTTTCTTGCATATCCATAGAGTTAATTCTCATATCAAGCTTTTCTTTTACTTTTGCTTCGTGCCCTGAATATGTATTAACAACATACCATTTCTTTTCTTCTTCCATACTAACTAATTAACTCCTTCACATATGATACTAACGCTATAATTAAATCAGTTCCAACAAAGAATAAACATATAAATACCATAAATAATATTGTAATTAATGAATATTTAAATAAGTTCTTCTTACTAGTCCATAGAACTTTTTTAGTTTCTTTTTTTACGTCTTCAAAGAAATCCTTAAGGAATTTAAATAATCCTCTCTTCTTTTTATTTTTTGCCATTTTGCATCTCCAATCCATACAATAGTTTAAATATTTTTATGTACATAAAAAACACTAAAACGTGCCTCTAAGTAGATATTAGCACAAATATAATAATTAGTCAATTTCATTTAATATCTTTTTTAACTTAATTCTTATTCTAAATAAAGTGCTTTCAATTGACTTATATGATTTACCAAGCATGTTAGATATCTCCTCATTAGTAAAATCATTTAATCTAAGTTCGTATACTTGCTTTTCAAGATTAGTAAACTCTTCATTAATTCGCTTATTAAAGTATTCTTTATTTTCTTTTCCAACAAGCAAGTCTTCTGCATTATTTTCAGTAATATATACAGTATTTGAAAAATCATAGTTATCATCATCTGTTTGATAATCTAATGAATATGATTCATTTAGTATACTATGTTTTTTTGAACTAGCTAATTTTACAGCAGTAAGTATCTTTCTTTTAATACATATAAATGCAAATGTTGAAAATTTGATATTTTTTTGCTCCTTATAATTATCAATAGCAGACTGAAGCCCAATCATACCTTCCTGAAATAAGTCATTATAATCTAAACCTTTAGTTAAAGCCATCCTTAAAAACATCTTAGAATAATATTCAATAACAGGCTTGTACTTATTATATATAACTTTTTCTGTTACATCCCCGGCCTCAGAAACTAAATAAAGAAGTTCAAAATCATCCTCATACTCTTTTACGTTTTTTTTAGTTGTAGTCGTAATTAGTCCTCCTTACTTTCTTTGCCTTAAAACTTCATATATCATAATTCCTGCTGCTACTGAAGCATTTAAACTATTTACCTTTCCTATCATAGGTATTCTCGCTATAAAATCACAGTTTTTGCCAACAAGACTCTTCATACCAGAACCTTCATTTCCTATTATGATACCAATAGGTACTTTATAATCTATTTCATCATATAAAGTGCTATTAACCATATCTGTTCCAACTATCCATAATCCTTTTTCCTTCAATTTCTTTATGGTATTATTTAAGTTTGTTACCATTACTATATTAACATTATATATAGCTCCTACACTCGTTTTTACAACAGTTGAAGTAACGCCAACGCTTCTATCCTTTGGTATAATAATATACTCTACCCCCGCGGCTTCACAGGTTCTTATTATAGCACCAAAATTATGCGGGTCTTCTAAATGGTCTAATATTACCACGAATGGATTTTCACTCATATTAGATAACATTTCATTTTCACTAACATATTTATAATCATCTGTTAAGGCTATTATTCCTTGATGGTTACCTTTTTCGATTTTATCAAGTTCTTGTTTTGGTAAAGTTTTAATTTCTACATTTAAATTATTGATACTATCTAACAAGCTAGAATCATTAAAGTTATCAGAAAGATATACTTTCTTAATTTTTTTATTATTATCTATTAACGCTTTTATAACATTTTTACCATATACATACATATTAATCACCAAATATTTCCTTTATTAATTGTTTTATTCTATTAGTATTATTACTTAAATACAAATACCCAAATAGAGCCTCAAGTGCAGTTGCTTTTTTATACAATTTGATATCAGTATATCTAGGTTTTGAGTTTGTTCTATAATTTCTTGCCCTTTTAACTAAACTAAGCTCATCATAAGATATAATACCGTTTTCTATTAATCTATCTAAAATCCCAGCCTGTGATACCGCACTTACATATTTTATTGATTCATTTTTTAAGTCATTTACCTTAGCCTTACTATTTGCTAACAAATGATTTCTAATTTCTAATTCATAAACTGAATCACCTAAATATGCTAATGAAGCTATGTTAATTTCATCTATATTCATTTCAATCGCCCATATACATTTTATCATAAAACAATCAAAAAACAAGGTACATACCTTGCTTAATCTATTTTTAGTATTTTTTCGCCATTTTTTGAGTAAAGATATTTCTCTCTTGCATATCTTGCAGCATATTCCGGATTTTTAAGTTTTTCTACATCATCAGATAATGTCTTTTGCTCGTCCTTTAATTCTTCAAGTCGTCTAATTAGTCCTGCCTTTTCTAACCTTTTTTCGCGTATTTTAGATATATTATTTATGGATGATGCAACTGATAAACCAATTATAAAGAAACACAAAATCGCGGTCAATATTACTCTACGTCTATTTTTATATTTCATTATATCCCTTCCTTTATCTACACTCCTAATATTATTATAGCAAGCCTTGATATTTTTACAAGAGTTTTTTGTCTGCAAAGTAAAATAGTTTACAAAAAATAGCACCAATAATTAAGAAAATAAAAACATAGATGCTTATTATGCCACTATTTATTTTATATAGTAAAAAATAAAATATCAAAATATTTAATATACAATATAATAATTCAAGTATATATTTTAATATCTTTTTTTTAATATGAATTGATTTAAACATCCTATAAGTAAAGAAAAAGAACATACCATATATAAAGGAATAAAATATTACTTTAAATTGCTCCTCTAAATTCATTATTTAAACAGCCTAGATAACATGCCTGGCTCTTTCTTTCCATTTTTTTCTTCAAGATATGAAAATCCATCTATTATTCCTTTAATCATTATCTTACCTTCATATGTATCTAATTTAATTATTTCAAGTTCTCTCCCCTTAATGCCAAGCGCACCAGCCGTTGTCTCAAGCATAAATTCTTCACTATCAAAACTATCTATTTTGGTTACACCAGTTATAGATATATTTTGTCTTTCTACTATGCTAATGTTATGATTTATTAAATCTGGTCTTTCAATTTCTTTATTCATAAAGTTCTCTCCCCTATAAAATATATTAAAAAAAATAGAAAATATGCATCTACCATACTTTCTATTTTATACTTATTTCTTTATTTTTTTTCTTATAATTATTACAGCGCCCAATAAAATGGCTAATCCAGAAATTATAAATACATAGTTAAGAACTTTTCTACCTGTTGTTATCGTGACTATTAACTCAGCGAAAGCATTATCACCATCTTTATTAACTTTGTAATTAATCATCTCAACTAAATAATATCCATCTTTGTTTTCATCGGTTATTGTAACAAGCGCTTTAGAATCTTTATCTTTAATTAATTCATAGCCTTCTGGTGCTTCTGCCTCTACAATTCTGTATTCCCCCGGTGGCAAATTCTTCACTAAAAATTTTCCATTATTAGTTTTTAATTCATAAGTCGCATCTTTTTCAGAATCATCTAAGTCTTTTTGATAACTATACTCACCATCTCGAGTTTTTTTCAAAAGTACATCAGTATAAACATTGTTTATTTTTGTTTGAAGAATGTATGTTCCACCATCCAAAAGCTCACCGTCATCATTTTTCTTTTGAAATTCAAGGCCAGTAAAACCATTTATAACTTCTTGGGTTTTATTACATATGTTACTTATTTCACCAGAAAAATTTGATAATGTTACTCCTTCTGGAGCCTGTATTTCAACTATCTTATAATCTTTACAATCCGGAAACTTGAAAGCCTCAAACGTTCCTTTACAAGTAGTTAATCTAGAAGTAGTATTTCCACCACTTTTTGTTCCATAATAATCATATGATCCAATTTTATTTTCAGTAAAATATATTTTCTCATACTTTCCATTATTTTTATGATAAATTTCAAATATTGGACCCGTATCTAAGTTACAATTTGTATCTAATAAGTTATTTGAATTATCAGTCTCATTATATATATACTTTTTTAATTTAAAAGTATTAGGCGTATTCTTAACTGGAATTTTGACATTCTTATTTACGGTAACACTTATTTCTTTACTGTATAAGTTATAACCAGTTGGGGCTTTAGTCTCCCTAACATAGTAAGTTCCAGGCTTAGCAATTTGATCATATGCAGCAACACCAGCACTATTAGTCTTTAGATTTGAAACTATAACTGAGCCTTTAGGGCACCCTTTCTTATTACAAATTTTAAACTCCGCACCAGCTAAAGTATTTCCATTTTGATCTTGTTTTACTATCTCTATTTTATATTTAGGAGTATATACACCCAAAAAATATTGTATCTCGGCTGTTCCATAACCAAACTTTTGAAATAAAGAGTTTTGAGTTGTATGATATTCAATATAGTCGCTTTTATCATTTACTATGTTTGTAGCTGTTATCTTAATTGGAGTATCCTTTTCTATTGCTATAGTACTAGTAATAGTAAGAGTTTTTCCATCAGCTGAAGCCGATAATTTTATGTTTTTATTACTTGAATTGAAATTAAAATTATTATATGCTCCATTACTATCATGTAAATCTGCCGTAAAAACCTTTTTCTTTTCATTGTAAGTAAGTTGAACACTTCCTGGCTTACTATTAGTACCAAAATTCTTTGGTATTTTATCAAATGTATATTTAGCTTTTTTAATTATACTTTTATATTTGGTTAAAAGCTTTCCCTCGGGAGTGCCACTACCTTTATTGTAAATTTTAGAATAAAATAAACATTTTTTTTCATTAACACTGCTCTTACAAGTGTCCGGTGCATAATAAGTAAATGAAGTTCTTTCACCTCTAATTATTTCCCATATTATTTCCTGAAGAGCGATTGTCTCGTATGTCTTGTCATTTGTAAGCTTATTTAGGGTCCCAATCTCCTTGTCAAAATTTTTATTATCAGGTGCAGAAGTCACATGATATCCGACCGATATAGCTTGTTTAATTAAATCCTTCTTTTTATTTTCTGACACAACACAACTACTGTTATTTTTTTCACAGTTATATTTTTCATAAGTTTTTTGAGAGTATGCATTTCTATATTGCTCTATACAAAATACTTGCCTTTTAGTACTTCCTTGAGTTACATAAAATGCCCATGGTTTTAATATATACCTTGTATAACTCGTACCCTTTTTTATAGTTCCATTAACATAATCATATGAATAGTTCGTTGGGTACTTTTTTGAATTGAAAGACTTATCTTCTATAACCGTTGAAGTAAAATTTGCAGCAAAGACCTTATCAATCATCAATATTGATAGTAAAACGGAAATAAAAATATAACTAATTATTTTTTTTGCTTTATTATTCATTACTATCATCTCCATCTTCGCCTGTTTCACTACTTAAAATAAACAAATCATCATCATTTACTTCAGCATAATTAATAAATGAGCCGGCCTCTTTTCTTGTAACATCAAATGCTATAGTTAAATATTTTTTTTGACCACCATATATCAACTCATCTGATAGTGTATTGTTTTCAAGATATCCATCTTCATTTAACTCCCAGCCCGTATTTTCTTCATATTCCGCATTAAATGTCATGCCATCTGGAATATAATCTTTTATTCTATAAACATAACCAGGATAATATCCAATGTTTTCTAATTCTAATACATATACTACCTTCATTTTCACATTAGCAAAATCTTTAACATCTACTTTTGCAAGTGTCACATTATTAAAGTCTCTCGTTGAAGGTATTCCAAGTTTATCAGTAATAATTACTTTGTTTACATACTTAGATAATTTTAGCTTGTATACCTTCTTCAATGATAATCCTAAGTTTATATTATTAATTGTTCTTGTATTATTAGTAATTTCTATTTCATCTGTAATATAATCTGAAGAACTTGTTTTAAATGACGATGTTTCGGATTTATTTTCGCTAGCCCTATACTGGGTTAATCCATATTTAGCTGTATTAAATTCTGCACTAATATAATACTTTCCAGGCTCCAAATCCGATAAGGTGTATTGTCCTTTTACATCTGAAACAGTTTGATTAATATATTCGTCAGTCTCTGCATTATATAATTTTAATATAACATCAGAAACCATAGACTCATCTATATCCATTATACCATTATCATCAAAATCTTCCCAAACAATACCAGTTATTTTTTTACTTATTACACTAACATTTGTTTTTTTATCAGAAACTTTTTTTAATCCATTATCATATAAGTAAGCTCTGATTTCGTAATTATCATCTGATTTATTATTTTCCGGAATAATCTTAATAATATTTTTCATTGTATTATCCGAACCAACAATCTTAATTGCTGTCACACCACTATAATCATCACATGTATTCCATATTTCAGAGGATGCTAGGCTGTCAGAATTGGTTACCATATTTGATGAATTTTCTTTAGTACAATACACTTCTTTATTAGATGAAATACTTGATAAATCTAAAGAGTATGTTCCATTAAACTTTTTACTACCTTCAATATCCTCATTATAAGGAAGAATTATAACCGTACTGGTATTTTCTGATTGTGAATTATACACATTTGAAGAAAAAGTAAAAGGCTGGTTTTTAGAGACCGCACTATAATCCGTTGTAAGTGAAAATCTTATGTTATTGACATTTTGGAATATAACGCTTCGACTAGTTGTTCTTAGAGCTTCACTAGATATGTCAGTAATAGGTGTTTCATCCTTAGTTGTAGCATCAATTATAGATTTTACAGTTAATTTTTTACCATTTTCAATATTAATATCATAATTTGTATCAAAATATATAGGTTCAAACCAATCGTTAATTTTTTTGCCTAGTATTTTATAAGTTAACTTTCTTCCATTTTCTGTTATAGTAGGCTTATCATATTCATCATTGTATACATAATTTATTCCTTCTGGAAGTTCCACAGTTATATTAACATAATCTAGTTGGTTCGTACCAGCGACTTGAGTATTAATTACTGAAGCAGGTCTTGACACTGTAGGATATATTGTCCATGTTGACTTTTTAGAACCATCGACTTCAATATCAGATTCATTACCATCCACTGAAATAGTAGTTCTAGCTTTAAATGAAGTTATATTTAATGTTTGTTTAATATCAACATTG
Organism: uncultured Bacilli bacterium; assembly: GCA_934155185.1. GTDB lineage: Bacteria > Bacillota_I > Bacilli_A > RF39 > UBA660 > Aphodocola. The sequence continues at coordinate 37,103 of CAKPGT010000004.1, read as the reverse complement.
ATATTTTTTCCATCTGCACTACATGTAGCACCTGATAATTTAACAGATTTACCATGGTTTATACTATTGACCTTAAGTCTTACTCTAAAGTCGATATTTGTTCCCGGTGATACACCTTCAGCTGTATATATAATATAAGCTAATGTCTCATCACTGAACTTTACCGTTTTTCCGTCTTTATCATAATATTCTACCTTTACATTATAATTAACATCATATGCAGGCGATTCAGAATCTGTTGAGTATTCTACCATTGAAAATTGATTATCACCAGTATTTACAGGAACTTTGACTGATAAACTTTTTATAGTATTATCACCATCTTTTGAATAGCTAAATTGTGATCTTAATATTGTCTCTTCTCCGTACGCTAAATAACTACCATTGTCTAACAAATCTATGCTGTCTTCATCTCCAGTATAAAAATCTAACGTACTAGTTTTTGTTCCTTCGGAAACGTTTAGATTAATTGAAGGTACCGAAGTAATATCAGCTTCCGTACTACCTATCTTAACTATCTTTAATGAGACAGGAATATCATTGGTATTACCCTCCGGTCTTTCTGACATTACATTAACAAAGTAAGCACCTAATGCTATAAAATTATTATCTTTATAATATATATCATCTGTTTTTATATTATCAATCTTTAATTTGTACTGAACTTTCTTTTCAATCGTCATCGTACTTCTAATTACAACTTCGTAATCTTCATTTGATAGCTTATATTCAACATCATAAGTTCCTGATTGAACAGACGAAATATCCTTGATTTCTTCATTATCTTTATAATAACTAATTTTACATTCTGCACCAGTACATTGCTCAACTGTTGAAGCATTTAATACTTTCTCATCTACACCAACTTCACCAACTTTCTCTATAACATTTACATTTCTTTTTAGAAGCTTCTGAGTTGATGAATTATTCTTTGAAATAATTGTATATATAATTTTGCCACCAGCAGTTTCGATATTATCATCTTTTGTAATTTCAATAGTAACACCGTTGTCACTATTCATATCTTCAATACGTTTGCCATTTTTTAATATTCCTGGTTCTTCGTATTTTTCACCTTTTATTAAGTTAATGTTGGTGTTGCCATTAAGAGAATATGTATTGCCATCAACACTAACGCTTTTATCGCCGCTGCTAGCTATAACTTCAACATTTCTATATATTGTTGTTTTAGATGGGCCATTCTCATATACATAGCCTATTTTATACGTGCCTTCCTTTGAAACCATCGCATTATAATCACTTATTTCTTTGTTTTCAGAATTTTTGAAAATCGTCTTATACTTGTCATTACCTAGCGCTGTCCCTTTGTTTGATAAACTAACGCCTGGATCATTATATTCCTCACCAACTTCCAAAATTATGCTTTTATCGCCTAGTAAATATAATGGACTCGATTTTTTTTCTTGTATTTGGCTAGATTTGGTTTCACTTTCTAACTTTTCTAATAAAACACTGCCCGAGTCCTTAACCGAGCTGTCTGTATCATCATATTTTCCGTTTGGAAAATTTGACAATAATTTTTTATCTTTGTCATAAACGCCATAATAGTCATCGGTTGTATCTAACGAAAGCTGTTGAATTTGGCCATTTAATTCCTGCGATGCCTCTAATATTATTTCAGTCTTTGAAAAATATTTGCCTTTTAAAGAATCACCTTCAAAACCAAGTAATATACCATAAGGAACATATCTTCCTTTAAATTCATCTTTTTTATATGCACTGCCATTTCTTATTTTAGCTGTTAAAGGTTGAAGAGTACTACTAACTTTAAAACTTTTCCTTTTACTATTTGATTTTTCTTCAGAAGTGGATTCATATACTTTAATAGTAACACTTATCTCTTTATCATTTTCTACATTATTAACTTTTAAATATAATTTTATCTCATTTAACGAACTGTTATTGGTTCCTACTGCTTTATCATACATTTCTACCTTAACTTTATTACTTCCTATTTCATAATTGCCATCATCTTGATCCATATGGTACCAATATACATCAACATCTTCGGTATCAACTGTAGCTTCAATAATAGCATCCCTTGATAATGTAGCACCGCTTGGTAAAGCGCCATTTAAGTAGTATTTTACACCAAATACAATTGTATCAAAACTGTATACTGTTTCACTTTTACCTAGTACGCCACTTTCGTTTATTGTATAAGTTTCAATTTCATTTATTTCAGCTGCAATTTTTCCCGCATATTCATCTTCTTGAGCATAAACTGCTAAACCTATTATACAAGAAATTAAAAACAAACCCAAAACTGATGAAATATATTTATGTTCCTTAACTAAGTTTTTGAACTTTATCCATCCTATTATAATGTTATTTTTAATTTTCTCAACATTTATTCTAGACTTCATAATATGTCCCTCCAGTATATTATAATACAGTTTAATTTAATCACAAATATGATTAAAAATCAATAAATCTGACATAAAAATTTAATTTATATTAAATAATATGGTATATAAGTTTTTATGAAAAGAGGCAATATAATTTAAACATTAAAAAACTAATTATCAGTTTTTCTAATAATTAAAACAGGACATTTGCCTGTTTTAATTTTGTATCATTAAGATTCATAACCATCAGTGGAGTAGTCTCCATCTACACAGTCACAGTCAAGATCACTTATTTGATATGTAGAAGATAATCCAATCGTTTCCGATGAATCAAGACCAGAATTGGTTATTTTTTTCTTTACTAATTCTAGCGCTGTCATTTTCTCACCTCCCTTGTATAAACATATTTATCATTTATGGCTTCAGACGGATTAGATGATAACCACCTTATAGCACATCCACCACCACATTGATACCATTTTTTACATCTAGAACATATTTCAGAAGGATACTTTCCTATTATCTTTCTAAATTGCTTAATATCATCCGAATTCCAAAATTCAATTAATTTATCTAATTCAATATTAGTGTCATTTAAAGGATGTCCCATAAAATGATTGCATGGTAATATATTAAAATCAGGATCAAAAACCATACCAGTGCCTTTTGTTATATGACAGCAAGTTATTATTCTATTTTTAAGTATCATATGAGTAAGCATATTCTTATCTAAAGAGCATAATGGTATTGACATTTCAAAAACAAAGTTAATTTCATCTTTATAAATTTTATCATATACGTACTTACATAGTATTGAAAGCTCTTCAATAGAAATAATCTGGTTTTCATCTTCCGCTGATGGCTTATAAAGTTGAAAAAGAATGTTATTTAGATGATGCTCTTTTACAACTTTCCAAAAATTATCAAACTTTTTTGTATCAGTATTGCATAAAACATAGGATAAACTAGTTTTAATTCCACAATAACTAGCATTTTCATATCCTTTTATAGTTTCAAGAAATCCATTACTATTAGTATTTATCATATATTCTTCTTCATTTGAACCTTTTATTGATATATTAATGCTATATAAACCTGCTTCATACGCTCTTTTGCAAAATTCTATATCTTCAAATTTTCTACCATTAGTTGCCATAGACACTTTGATATTATTTCTAGATATATATCTAATTATCTTTAAAATGTCAGGATGTATACTTGGTTCTCCGCCTATTAAGATTATCTTTTTTATACCAATACCTTTCAAATAAGAAACATACTTTTTAACATTTTGATACGACATATTTCTATTTATTTTTAAATACTTTTTTGCATAACACCATTTACAATTGTTATTACAAGTCATATTGGTTGTTAACCATACGGTATTGGGAATTACATTTTCATCATTAATAATATTAATCCAAAATCTTTGAATATATTTTTGGGTAACATCGTCATAAAATGTTTTCTCAAATTTACCGCCATTTTTTTCTATAACTTTTCTTGACGCATAATTATCTTCAAAACAAGTAATTAATATATTTTTCATTTTATGCTTTTTATACTTTTTCATAGCTAATGATAGTGCTTTAGTTGCATAACCTTTTTTTCTTTCTTCAGGTTTTATATAATATGCAACATGACCCAGCCTAGAAAAATAATTGTCATTTAATTTATGTCTTAAATCAATTGTTCCAACAACTTTATGATTATCTATTATGAAATAAACAGTAGCGGGAACATCTCTGTTTGGAATTCCTATACCATTACGTCTATCCTTTAACCTATTTAACATATCTTGATAACTTTCACCATTTCTATATGCATTTCCCATCTCTAATACATCTTTATTTTTTATGGCACTATTCACTAGTTCATAATACCCTTTCTCATATTTTTTACATGGTAAAACTAAATTCATGACACACCTCCAACATTTTTCAAAACTCTTTATAATTCTTCTTATATAACAAAAGGCAGCAACCTAAAAGACTAATTGTCTCTAAAAGTTACTGCCTTAAATTTTTTTATAAAAAATCAATAAATATAGAAAAGGTTAATTACCAAAATTATTTTTATACCTATGTCTATATACAATTTCATTAAACTTAAAATACATCCTATTTTGATAAATGTCAACATATTTTTATCAAAAACGCTAAATCAAATTTAATTTATATTAAATAATATGGTATATAAGTTTTCATAAATAGAGGCAATATAATTTAAACATAAAAAAAACTAATTATCAGTTTTTCTAATAATTAGTAATATATATCAATAATTTAAAATATAACAACATTATTAATAAGAATATCATTATATCCAAAACTCTTTAAATCAGTTTCAGTCTTAAATGTCCATACATTTTGATAAGTATTTAAGATTCTTCCCTCGTAACTTTCTTTTTTATTTCTACCTACATCGACTATTATTTTAATTTTTTTACCCTTTAAATTATTTATTTGCTTTTTTATCTCAGATATCATAATTTATAGTCTCCTTATCTTGGATACCCAGTAGTCATTACTCCATGTGTATTTACACCACCAAAACCGTCTTTTCCGGCACTGGTTTTAGAAAGCAAATCAAGTAAATCAACGTTTTTATTCTTATCTGTTAAACTTAGAGAAAGTGCTATTATTGCAGGGTCTAATGCATGAATGTTTATTTTTTTAGGACTAGAGGCGAAATTAGCTCCAGCCTTGATTAGTTTTTCATATTCCGACTGGCATGCACCTGCTATTATTATTAATTTATCATAATCCTTTTGATACCTCCTGCAAACCTTCACAGCATCAGAAAAGTACTTAGAGTTAAGCTTTATAGAAGAATCATGTCCAGTAATTACAACTATATCAGGATTTATATCCTCTAAATACTTTTCTATATTTACTCCCATCTCTTCTTCTGGAGAATATATGCCAAAAGCTAGTACGTTGGCTTTTTTATAAAAATCCAAACACCTCTTTAAATATTCCCTGTCACCATCAATATGCAAAATTTTTCCTGGTATATAAAAATAATCACTTCTTTCAAAGTTTCTTATTTTATCAATTCTCTCATAAAAATCATTATCTCTATTTTCATCGCTTTTATCAACTAGTACCAAATCATTAATATCACTATCTGCACATAATCTTACATCTACGCCTACCAAATATGCTACACTATCTACTATCTTTTCAATTTTAAAGACAACATCATTTCCATGTGAAATTCTAGTTACTAAATCACCTGTTTTAAACATATTTATCACCCAAATAATTATATGCAAAAAAAACTAAACCTTTCCTGGTTTAGCTTAAACTATTGGCAATAATTGCAAAGTCATCGATAGATAATTCTTCAGCACGAGAAGATAAACTCTTGCCATTTTTTACTAAAATTTCTTCTATTTTAACTAAATCATAGTCACTTAAATTATTCTTTAATGTTTTCCTTTTTTGCCTAAACGCATCCTTTACTAATTTAAAGAACAGCTTTTCATTAGTTAGTTTTATTTTTTCTTTCTTTTTATTAAAAACTACTATAGCACTATCTACATTTGGCTTTGGATAAAAGACATTACGAGATACAACAAAGGCTTTTTTAATATCAAAGTAGTAATTTAAGAAAATCGTTAGTGAATTATATGATTTAGTTCCCACCTTAGCAGAAAACCTATCAGCTACTTCATTTTGTACCATTACTATTATTCTTTCGATATCTATATTCTCATCTATAAATTTGGTAATTATTGGAGTAGTTATATAATAAGGCAAGTTTGCTACAACAATTATTTCACCGTAATGATAGTTTTTAATATCATCTTCTATACATCTGTTTAAAAAATCATCAAATATTAAATCAACATTATTATAATCCTTTAATATTTCTTTAAGTGGCATTCCTAAAGTTTCATCAATCTCATATCCTAAAACCTTACCTGCTTTTTCACTTAGTTTTTTTGTTAATGCAGCAGCACCAACACCAATTTCTATAACTAAAGTATCTTTTGTTATATTTGCTAAATCAATTATGTTATTTAATATGTTATTATCTAACAAAAAGTTTTGCCCAAATTTCTTCTTAAAAACAAAATTATTATCATTTAATATATTTTTTATATTCATATATGTTCCTTTCTACAAAAAAACAAATAAAACGAATTTATTTGCTTTAAAACTCTAACATTATCTCCATGCAACTGCTATATCAAGTTGTGTTGGATTACTATTTGCAAATCCTCCAGTATCACATACTATTGCAGTTCCTAAAGAACTTTCTAATATAGTACCGCGAGGTCTTGTATTATAGTCAGCAGCCACCATTACATAATTTCCAAGCATCTTAACGCCATCATCACGAACCCAGTATGGATAATCAGCTTCTGAATATCCAGCTCTTCTCATTATTCGAATTACACCAGACATGTCTAAATTATAATATGTCTCTTTACCTGACGGCCCATATACTACACCTTTGCTTTTTGAAAGAACATCTCCAGACCATTTAGTCGTTGTTGGAGTAGCAGTTGTAGTAACTACTTTTGTTGTAGTAGTTGTAGTTACTTGCGTAGTTGTCTCAGTAGTTACTGCACTTGGAATAACACCTTTTTGCGCCACTGCTGCATTCATTGATGCAACATAATTGTTTGGATCAAATGTTTTTTTAGTAGTTGAAACAGTAATAACGTTTCTTCCACTGTCTGAAAATAATATTCCAGCCTTTGAAAAACCAACAAATGCCATTAAACATATACCAAGTATAAACAGGGCATTTTTAATTTTTCTATCTAAATGTTTCACTTTTTCACCTCAAAAACCCTCTTGGGTTCGTTAATAATATTACCATAAATACTACTTTAAGTCAAATTTGCGGCTTACAGCATCGCCAGTTTCCTTTAAAACTAATGGTAAATCAACGTTTTTCAATTCGGCAATTTTTCTTGCAACATAAATAATTTTAGCAGGATCATTTCTTTTTCCCCTATATGGCTCTGGACTAAGATATGGACTATCTGTTTCCAAAGAAATACTACTAATTGGTATAGCCTTTACAACATCTTTAATCTTTTGTGAATTTTTAAAAGTAACAACTCCACCTATTCCAATTAAAAAACCAAGTTTAATAAATTGAAACGCAACTTCAACACTTCCTGAAAAACAGTGTATAATTCCTGTTACTTTATATTCCTTCAGTATACTATATACATCATTTGTTGCATTCCTATTATGAACTATGACTGGTAGTTTTTTTGATGAAGCAAGAAAGACCATTTTTTTAAATATTTCAATTTGTTTTTCTTTATTATCAGTTGTCCAATAGTAATCTAAACCTATCTCTCCTACTGCTACTGTTTTTTCATTATATAATAGGTGTTTTATTTCATTTATTACATCATCGTCTACATTATCTATATTCTCTGGCCCTATTCCTACCGCTGCATAAACATTTTTATATTTGTTAGCTAACGCAACAGCTTCCTTACTACTTTTAAGGTCATAGCCGTTAATAATAAGCTTATCAACCCCATTATTTAGTGAATTTACTATAACCTCATCAACATTTTCATATTCACTACTTAACACATGACAATGTGAATCTATTAACATATTTACGCACCACCAAAAAAAATTATACCACTAAGGATATAATTTTACTATTAAAAATCTTATAAATAAAGCTAGCACTATTACAAAGTATGCTGCATCAATTAAAAGTCCGCTTTCAAGATACATACCACCAGCAAAAAATAGCAATACTACAAAGAATCCAACTTTGAGAAAAAAGCTCTTTCTTGCTCCGGTAAGTTCGGATACATGGTACATAGTTTTCATTCCTTTCATATATATTGAATTCCACTTCTGCACATCCACTTAAATATACCATATAACACTTATAATGTAAACGATTTAGACAATTAAAATCATTATTAGACAAAATTTTACATTATCTTATTTTATTCTAAGTAATTCGATATAAATTCATTAGAAAATTTAACTAATTCTTTTTCTAATTCTGCTGGTTTCTTATTATATTTATATATTATAAAGCCTAGCAAATCACCGTTAGGCGATACCAAATAGACATCAAAAGGTTTTTCTATTTTATAATTTCTAGTTATGCTAAGACTTTCAAGATTTGAAAAATTTATTTTTTTCGAATTTATTATATCTTCAAAATTGTCACTTAAAAGACTGTTATTATATTCTTCTTCTGTTGAAATTAATATATTACTTAAATTAGTAAAGTATATCTCACAATTAAGCCTTTTTCCTATACTTTTAATATATTTATCAATGAAATTAAAATTTTCTTTAACTCTTATATATTTTTTTAATATTATCTCATCTTGATTATTTAAAAATATCTCTAACATTTCTCCTGTTTTAATATGCATATTCTTTCTTATTTCTTTTGGAATTACTACTCTACCTAATTCATCTATTCTTCTTGTTATTCCTGTAGTTCTCATATAATTCTTCCCTTCTTTTTTAGAATGGAAAAAATTAACTATTTTATTCAATAATGTTAAGCATTTTGTTTAAATAATAAAGATAATGAGCATTCAAATCTTTAAGTTTTAAACTAATCTTTAATGTCTTATTAACGTAGCTAACTTCAAAATTTCTACTTAACCTAAATAATTCAGAAAGCAATTGTTGTCCATTTATTAAATCTGATTTTTCACTACTAAAGTATACATTAATAACATTTTCGTTTTGTTCAACTTTAGTAATTTTCTTTTTCTTTGCTTCTGCCTGAAATAATTCCTCTAACATATATACATTAATATCTTCATCTAATCTGCCAAATCTATCTTCTAATTCACTTTTTACTTCTAGTAGTTTTTCTACCGAATCTATCGTATTGATTTTTTTATGAATTTCAATTTTTAATTCCTCGTTATCAGCATATTTACTACTAATATGGGTTGATACTTGTATAAATGGTTTTTCATCTGTATGAATATCATCCATAAAAGGTTCATCTAGTGTTTTACCCTTTAGTCTTGCAACTTCTTCATTTAATATTCTTAAATACATATCATAACCTATTGTATCTATAAAACCAGATTGCTCAGAACCAAGTATATCTCCTGCACCCCTGATTGCTAAATCTCTTACAGCAAGTGCATAGCCACTTCCTAGTTCTGTAAATTCTTTTATAGCATCAAGTCTTTTTGTAGCTATATCACTTAATTCTTTATCTTTATTATACATCAAATATGCATAGCCTATGTTTTTACCTCTTCCTATTCTTCCCCTAATCTGATATAACTGACTAAGTCCAAAATGGTCCGCATCTATTACTATTAACGTATTTGCATTTTGAATATCAATTCCTGTTTCTATAATAGTTGTGCAAATTAATATATTATATACACAAAATACAAAGTCTTCCATTGTTTTTTCAATTTGACCTTTGTTCATTTGGCCATTTATAAAAGTAACATTTGCTTCTGGAACAAGTTTTTTAATACTATTTACCTTTTCTTCCATTCTAGCCACATTATTATATAGTATAAATACTTGTCCATCACGAGCTAATTCTTTATAGATAGCATCCTTGATTATTTGATTATTTTCCCTTAAAACATAAGTTTGAACAGGGTATTTATCAGTTGGAGGTGTTTCTATAAGAGATAAGCCTCTTATCCCAGATAAAGACATTTGAAGTGTTCTTGGTATTGGTGTTGCTGATAATGTAAGTACATCTATAGAATTTCTATACTCTTTAATTTTTTCTTTATGTGTTACACCAAATCTTTGCTCTTCATCTACCACTAATAAACCTAAATCTTTATAGACTATATCCTTACTTAAAAGGCTATGGGTGCCAATTATTAAATCTATCTTACCAGATTTTAATCCTTCTAGTATCGTTTTCTTTTTTGCTGATGAAACAAACCTATTTAGTACTTCTATATTTATACCAAATCCAAAAAACCTATTTACTGCATTTTCATAATGCTGCTTTGATAGTATTGTAGTTGGACATAAAAATGCTACTTGTTTACCAGATTTTATAGCCTTAAAAATAGCTCTAAATGCAACCTCTGTTTTTCCATAACCAACATCGCCACATAATAACCTATCCATAGGGTGTGGTTTTTCCATATCTTCTTTTATTTGACTTGCAGCCTTTAATTGATCAGGAGTCGGTTTGTATTCGAAATTTTCTTCAAATTTATATTGTTCAATATCATCTTTTAGAAAAGGAAATCCTTTTACAAGCCTTCTTTTAGCAGATAACTCAAGAAGTTCTTTTGCTATATCCCTTACCTTGCCTTTTATTCTAACCTTTTGTTTTGCCCAATCTGTGCCACTTAATTTGTTTAATCTTGGAACTACACTTTCATTTGAAGAATATTTACTTATATATTCTATCTTTTCAACTGGAATATATAACTTATCATTTCCGTGGTATTGAATATTTATATAATCTTTTTTTAGACCCTTTGATGTTAAGGTTACAATTCCCATATACCTACCTATTCCATGCGCAAAATGAACAACATAATCCCCAACTTTTAGTTTATTAATGTCTCTTATTTTAGAACCATACTTAAATTTGCTACGATAAAAAGTTGGTTCACTTTTACGATATATTTCACTCGTAGTTAAAAATATATATTCATTAACTATAAAGCCATTTAACATCTTAAAATTAATAATGTTAATTGCATCAGTGTCATAATTATCTGGGTTAGTTACAACACATTTTAAATGTACTTTGCTTTTAAAGTCACTTATCATATTACTATTATCTAAGCATACTATTATCTTTTTTTTCTGAAAATGCATTTTTTCTAGATAATTATTGATTTTTTCAAAATTACCATTAAATTGCTCCACAGCACTCGTATGATATATCTGACAATTAGATCTATCCGGGTAATTATCAACCAATGGCATATTAATGTAATTTTCAGGTATATTATCTGATAAATCATGCATGTAATTTGTTATATTGTATTGATCGCTTTCTTTGAACTCAGTAATTTCTTTTAATATATTATTGTAAGCGAGTTTTATGTCTTCTAATGATATGAACAGTATATTAAAATCACTTATATACTCACTTAGTTTTGAAACTTTATTAACAACTCTAGGCAAAAGACTTTGTCTATTTGAAATATCAAGTCCTTTTTCATTAATAAACTCCGTAAAAGGTTCAATTTTTATAGTATTAATTTTTTCGGTAGAAAGCTGAGTTAATGGATCAAAAAATCTTATGTTTTCAATTGCATCATCAAAAAACTCTAATCTAACAGGATTATCAAAGCCATAAGGAAAAATATCTATTATGTAACCCCTACTAGCATACTCACCAGTTTTAGTTACAATATTTTCTCTTTTATAACCCATCATGTTAATTTTATCTATAAGCTCGTTTTTAGCAAAAACGCTATCTTTACTAAGATTTATTTTTAAACTATTCCATAATGTTTTACTTGGCAAAAACCTCAAATAGCCCATTAAATTAGTTATTACAATATATTTATCATTATAATTAGACAACTCATTTAGTGTTTCTATTCTTTTTGCCATAAGGTCAGGTGACATAGCAACTGCTTCACTTACTAAAAAATCATCCATTGGAAAAAGAAGCACTTTGCTGGCATCAAAAAAACTAAGTGCTTTATAAAGACTATTAGCCTCATATAAAGTATTTGTAACTACTATTAACGACTTACTATGTGTATTAAAAAAATTCCAAACATAAGCTGCTTGAACTTCTTTATTTATACCTATTACGTTAAGTTCTCCACTTGAACTGTCATAATGATTTTTAAAAACCCCATTAAACATCATATCACCTTATTTAATTTGTATTTTTAGTATTATATTTATTCATTAATTCAACAAATGGCACCTTTACTGATGAAATTACTGCATCTGTTGCTTTTTCTATTACTGGATTTAAAATCTTTTTCTCTTCTTTTGATAATTTACCTAATACATAATCTTTTGTATCCATTTCTTTATCATTTGAAATTCCTATTTTAATTCTTTTGTATTCATTAGATTTTAATTGTTCTTCTATGTTTTTAAGACCATTATGTCCACCAGAAGAACCCCTTAATTTTAGTTTTAAACTTCCAAGCGGTAAATCTAAATCATCGCTTATAACAATAATATCATCCAAAGCTATACCAAAAAATCGAACAAACTCAATCATGACATCACCGGATAAATTAATAAATTTCTGAGGCTTTAAAAATATAACTCTTGACATATCTATGTATGTATCAAAATATAGTCCTCCATATCTTTCTTTCCAAGTAGTTATCCCTAATTTTTTTGCTACATTGTCAAGGACATCAAAGCCCATATTATGTCTTGTATTAGAATATTTTTTTCCTGGATTTCCTAATCCAACAATAAGTTTAATTTTCATTTTTACCTCCGTTAAAAATCATTTGTACTTCGTTTGTATATGAGCCATCATAATTATGAACAATAATTGAATGTTCTATTTTAAGGCCAGGCTTTCCATCTTTTGCACCCTCAATTAAAACTAGGTTTGAATTAGAATTACTAAATGGAAAAACAAATCTAATTCTTTTTGGTTCAATATTATAATTTTGCATAGAATTTATTATTTCTATTAATCTATCTGTTCTATGCACGAGTACAATCTTACCACTATTTTTAAGCAATTTCTTAGCTACTCTAAAAATATCATCTAATTTTAGTTTGATTTCGTGTCTAGCAACTGCCTTAATATCATTTTCATTTGTTTTACTTCCTTCATTTATTTTAAAATATGGTGGATTACACGTTATTAAATCAAATGAATCAGTATCATATTTATTTAATATATTAAGAACGTCCTCATTTATTATTTCTATTTGATCTTCTAATTTATTCATTGAAATATTTTGTTTAGCAAGTTCATATATTTCTTTTTGTAGTTCCACACCAATTATTTTACTATTAGTTTTAGTAGATAAAAAAAGAGGTATGGGTGCATTTCCCGTACAAAAATCTATAATCTTTATGTTGTTTCTGACATTAGCAAAATTAGCTAATAAAACAGAGTCAAGTGAGAAGCTAAACCATTCTGTATTTTGAATTATTTTTAAATCATTATAATTTAATAAATCATTTACTACCTTCATTTTTACTCTACCTTCACTGTGATTTCCTCACTACTATCATCTAACTTTATTTTATAACTTTTATTTAGTATATCAATTTCTACAACTTTGCCAGTATTATCTTTATAATTTATAGTATCTCCAATCTTAGGAATTCTTTTTTTATACTCTGTATATACAGAATCTTCATATCCAAGGCAACATAATAGCCTGCCACATGAACCATTTATTTTTGAAGGGTTAAGTGCTATACCTTGATTTTTTGCCATATTTATTGAAACGCTATCAAAGTTTGATAAAAATAGATTGCAACATAAAGGCCTACCACACGGGCCTAATCCACCAATTTCTTTCGCTTTATCTCTTACACCAATTTGTCTAAGTTCTATTCTTGTTTTGTATTTTGAAGCTAGTTGCTTTGCTAGTTCCCTAAAGTCAACCCTTTCATCTGCTATAAACTTAAATATTAATTTTTTTCTATCAAAAGTATAAGAAGCTTCAAATAGCTTCATACTTAAGTTCGCCTTTAGAACTAGACTTTTAGCATATTCTAGTGCCCTACAAGAATCCCTTATGTTTTTTTCATGAACTTTTGCATCTTCCTTAGTTGCTAACCTAATTACCTCTTTCAATGGCAAAAAGACGTTATTCTCGTCCATTTCAACAATATCAGTAGTTGCTTGCCCATACTGAATGCCCCTTTCAGTTTCGACAATAACACATTCATTTTTTTTAATTATAAGTTTGCCAGGTGAAAAGAAATATACCCTTGTTTTTTCAGAAAATTTAACTCCAACTACTTTTACCATCGTTTATTGCTCCTATCCCTATTAATAAATTATCCATAAATAATAATACATTCATATTATAATCCAATTTTTCTATATTTTCTAAAAGAAAAGAAATTTTTTTTATAGTATTTTCTATATTTTGATTTTTGGCATGATTTTTTAATTTGATATATTTTTTAAAATATTTAAACTCTCCAAAATAATTATAGTTAAGGATATCACTATATATAAGTATTAACACATTCATGAAGTTTTTTATCAATTCTTTGTTATTATATTTTTCTAACACTAAATTATTGATATTGCATAAAGCATAGCTCGCATCTTTTTCTATAGAATCAAAGAATTCCACCACATCATCAATATCATCTTCTAAAAAATTACAAGCTGAAATAACATAATCTAAGCCTTCATAATTTCTATCATTTATATTAATTATTTGGCATCTAGATACTATGGTACTAATTACATTTCCAATATTAGTGGTAGTAAATATTGCTACAGTATTACTATCAGGTTCTTCAAGAAATTTTAAGATTGAATTAGCAGCTGATACATTTAATTTTTCAACCTCATTTATTATATATACTTGATTTCTGCCTTCTATTGAGCTTGTTTGAAACTCATTTCTTATATTAATAATTTCTTCCTTCTTTATAATGCCACTATTAGGTTTAATTACTTTTAATTCTGTATAACTATTATCATTAATTCTAGCACAAATATTACATTTACTACAGTTCTCACTATAATTTTTTGGACATATAAGTACTTTTGATAATAGTATTGAATACTTTTCTAAACATTCCAATGATGTCCCTGATAATATATATGCTTGCGAATTAATCTCTTTAGTATCTATATTATTTATAACTCTTTGCAATATTGGTTGATTATTAATAATTATACTTTGCAATTAAACCACTTCCTTAATAATTAATTAATAAGAACAAAACTAATCCTATTATTCCAGGTACATCAAACAAACTTGCTATTACGATTGTAACAATATTAATTGGTATAATTAAGTTTAATGAGGATAAAAACGTATTATAACCAAACAAAATAATCATACCAATTATTACTTTTTTAATTACTTTCAGTATTAGTTTTAACATATTTCACCTCTAATAAAAAATATGTTAAACTAGCTTATTTATGATATTTCACTTCTATTTTCCAATGCCATTTCAAGAGTTAGACTATCTAGGTATTCCATATCAGCTCCAATAGGTACACCCTGGGCTATCTGTGTAACTTTTACATCTGTATCTTTCAACAATTTTCTTATATAAAGTGATGTAGTATTACCTTCAATTCCGGGTCTTAGTGCCAAAATAATTTCTTTTATATTTTCACTATTAATTCTATTAATCAAACTACCTATTGCAAGATCCTCAGGATTAATACCATCCATTGGAGAAATTAAACCACCAAGTACATGATATTTTGTTCTAAAAACACCTAGTTTTTCAAATATGTATACATTTTTTTTGTTTTCTACTACGCATATAATATCTTTATTTCGTGAGTCATCATCACAAATCATACATTTGTTTTTATCTCTTAAACAACCACATATAGGACATACTGATATATCATTTTTCATATCATTTATAGAAGCACAAAAATCATCTAATTTTGATTGTTCTAAATCTAGCATTGAAAATACGTATCTTTCAGCAGTTTTTTCTCCTACTCCAGAAAAAAGCTTAAAAAAATCGATCATTTTTTGTAAACTACTAGGGTAATTCATTCTAATTTACCTCATTTTTTTTATAAAAGATCTCCAAACATACTTGCTTGATTACCTAATTTTTGTTTTGTTTCTTTTTCTATTTTTGAAATTGCATCATTTACTGCAATCATTATCATGTCTTGAAGTATTTCTATGTCTTCTTTGTCCAAATTATCTTCTGCTTTTATCTTTACTTCTTTTATTTTCTTATCACCACTCATCTTTACACAAACAAGTTCAGATTCTCCCTCAAATATTGTTGATTCTATTTTTGCCTTTGCATCCATTATATTTTTTTGCATTGACTGTGCTTTTTTCATTAAAGCTTGTATATTCATTATTTTTCCTCCATTACTATTAAGTCATTAAAATCTTTTGTTGAATTTGTTTTTTTTAGATCTTCTTGTTTTATTTTGCTTAAGTAAGTATCCTCATCAATTAATTCTAATTGATTATTTTTTGCCTTTAATACATATTCAGGTCGAATTTTTTTCCAATTATTCTCCGTTATATATACTAATTTGTAAGAAGTTCCTAATACTTTCTTAATAAGTTCCTTGCTTTGATCATAATTATTTTCTATTCTATCTATCGATGATTCCGTGGAAATCGTAATTATTATTCCTGCCTTTGACGCTGCAACTGGTTTAGATGATGACAAAATACCTGCACAAACCTTGTACTTTGAATCTAATAAATAATCTTTTATATTATTCCATAGTTCTAATATAAAATTAATTTCTTTTTTTGTAGACTCCTTTAATATATTATTAATTCTTATATTTTTTAATTCATTTAAATATTTATTTTTAGGTTCTTCAATTTTAAATGTTTCACGTGGAACATTATCTTCATTTTTCTCCTTCGAATCTGATGTTTCACGTGGAACATTGTCTTTTGATTGTTCAAATATAATAAACTTTTCATTTTCTAATAATTGAGTATCTGAATTATCTTTTATAGAAGTTTGCTTAAATATATTATCTATTAATTGTAATAATTTAACTTCGAATATTGTTTTCTTATGATAACTTCTTTGAATTTCAGGCATCATATTTAAAATAACATCTGTCATGTCATATAGCTGTTCAATACTAAATAGATTAATTGTCTCGATAATTTTATTATTTTTTATATTTTCTATATTTATTTTTTTAAATATAATTGCATTTCTTGCAAAATTAAGAAGTTTTTCTGTTATAAGATAGAAATTCTTTCCTCTTTTTGACATCTCTTCTGTAAGTTTAAAGATGTTTTTAAAATCAGCATTAATTATGGAATTTAAAATATCACATAACTCTTCATCTGATATATTTCCAGACAATTCATCAATATCAGTTAAAGTAATTTTAGATTCGGAAAAAGCATACGCTTGGTCTAATAAACCTATAGCATCTCTTAATCCACCTTTTGAATTATTTACAATTTCATCTAAAGCTTCGTCCTCTATTAATATATTTTCATTTTTTACTATGTTTTCAAGGCAAGCTTTCATATGATTATATGATATGCTTTTAAAATCAAATCTTTGGCACCTAGAAATTACAGTTGCGGGTAATTTTTGTGGTTCTGTTGTTGCAAGAATAAATATTACATACTTAGGAGGTTCTTCTAACGTTTTTAATAGTGCATTAAATGCACCTATTGATAACATATGAACCTCATCTATTATATAAACCTTATACTTTGAAATACTAGGAACTAACGATATTTTATTTCTTATTTCTCTTATTTCATCAACACCATTATTCGAAGCAGCATCTATTTCGATTATATCTGGGTTACTATTTTCGTTAAAAGATTTACATAATTTGCAATCGTTACATGCATCACCATTTTTATTATTAGAACAGTTAATTGCCTTAGCAAACAACTTGGCACAACTAGTTTTACCAGTACCCCTCGGCCCAGTAAATAAGTATGCATGGCTTAATTTATCTTCTTTAATAACATTTTTTAAAGTTTTTACAATTGTGTCCTGTCCATATACTAATTCAAAACTCTTTGGTCTATATTTTCTATATAAAGTTTGATAAGCCATAACATAACCTCCGTATAACATTATACCACTTGTAGACATTTTTTCAAAGTAACTATTATATGTTTCACGTGAAACATTACCTTCTTTCTTTAAAGAATTCCTGCAATAAGTTTGCACAATACTCTTCGTAATTATCAAGTTTAATCTTATTTATTATGTTATTTTCTTCTTCACTTTTAGATGTGCAATAATATACATTTCTTATCCTTGATAATTTAATAGCCCAACTACACATTGGACATGGTTCTAATGTAACATACATATCACAATCTAAAAGTCTCCAATTTTTTAGTTTTTTTGCAGCTATTTTGATTGCATTTATCTCGGCATGAGATACGACAATTTTTTCTTTTTCAACTTTATTGTAAGATTTAGCAATTATTTTATTATCGTAAACAATAACTGCACCAACTGGTATTTCACCGTTTTTATAAGCCTTTTTTGCCTGATTTATAGCTTCTTCCATATAATAATTAATCATAATATCACCAATACTTTAATATGTTTCACGTGAAACATATGTTTTTTATAACAAAATAAAAGCACACACGAATAGAGGTTATTAAGGCTGCTGTTTCTCAACTCTGACCTGGTTCTAACATTTCCGTTGTGCAATATAATTTTAATATATATATCTAAAATTATCAAGAAAAATCTGATGATATTTTAATCTATTTCTAATTTTATATGTTCCACGTGAAACATATAAAAAGGAAAGCAATATTAATTACTTTCCTCAACTACAGCTGTTTCTTGTTCCTCAACGTTATTTTCATCTTTATCAACAACAGAAACAGTTGATACCTTCTGACCGTCTCTTAAATTCATTAATCTAACACCTTGCGTTACTCTGCTCATTTTTGAAACCTTATCTGCAGAAATTCTAATTACTATGCCTTGTGTAGTTATTATCATTAAATCTTTATCATCTGTAATAGTTTTAAATGACACAATTGTACCATTCTTTTCGGTTATATTTAAAGTTTTTACTCCCTTACTGCCACGATGAGTTAATCTGTATTCATCTATATTAGTCCTTTTTCCGTATCCTCTTTCGGTAACAACCAATATATCTTGATCTTTTTTTGCTATTTCTGAACCTACGCAATAACAATCGTCTGTTAATTCAATTCCTTTAACTCCACTTGCCGTTCTACCCATGATTCTTATTTCATTTTCATTAAATCTTATCATTCTACCATTATTAGATGCAATTACTACATCATCATTTCCGCTAGTAAAATGAACAGACAATACTTCATCATTTTCTTTTAATGTTATAGCAATTTTACCATTTTTTCTAATATTTTCAAATTCGCATACATTAGTACGCTTGATTAATCCGCATTTTGTTGATATTACTAAATATTTATTATTTTCATCACCATCATCTAATAATATATTATTTATTTTTTCATCCTTTTCTAATGGTAATAAATTTATAATTGGTAATCCTTTAGATTGTCTTGAAAATTCAGGAATTTCATAACCTTTTATTCTATAAACCTTTCCTTTATTAGTAAAGAAAAGTACATGATTATGAGTTGTTCCATTCTTTAATATTTCCACGAAATCTTCCTCATTTGTTGCCATTCCTTTAATACCAACTCCGCCTTTATTTTGAAGTTTATAAGTATCCGTTGGCATTCTCTTTATGTAACCTCTATGGGTTAATGCAATTACAATATCTTCTACAGGTATTAAAGACTCATCTTCAATAAAATCTATCGCTGTCATATCAATTGATGTTCTTCTTTCATCACCATATTTACGCTTAATTTCAAGCATTTCTTCCTTAATAATATTCATTATTTTTTCATTAGATGCCAAAATTGATTTTAATTCATCTATTTCTTTCAATAAATCAGCTAATTCTGATTCTATTTTTCCTCTCTCTAAACCAGTTAATCTCTTTAATCTCATATCCAAAATACTTTTAGTTTGTATTTCAGATAATTTAAATTTACTCATTAATTTGTTTTGAGCATCTTCATCAGACTCAGAATTTCTAATTATACTTACTACTTCATCTATATTATCTAAAGCAATTTTTAAACCTTCTAATATATGAACCCTTGCTTCATCTTGAGCTAAATCATACTTAGTTCTTCTGACTATTACTTCCCTTTGATGTTCAATATATTTTGAGATAATTGACTTTAGCCCAAGTGTTTTTGGTGTACCATTATCTATTACAAGAAATATTATTCCATAATTCGTTTGAAAATTAGTATGTTTATATAAATTATTTAAAACAACCTGCGGATTTGCATCTCTTTTTAATGTTATTGTAATTTTAACACCATTTTTTAAATCAGTATGATAATCTGATATACCATCTATTATCTTATTGTGAACAAGTTCAGCAACTTTGTTTTTTAATTCCATTGTATTAACAGTATATGGGACCTCAGTTATTACTATTTGACTATGATTATTTTTTTCTTCAATATAAGCCCTACTTCGTATTGTAATTGAACCTCTACCTGTTTCATAAGCTTTTTTTATACCTGAATTGCCAAGTATTACTCCACCAGTTGGAAAATCAGGACCTTTTATAAAATTCATCAAACCTAAAGTATCAATATCAGGATTATCGATATAAGCTATACATCCATCTATTACTTCTGATAAATTATGAGGTGGTATATTAGTTGCCATACCAACTGCAATTCCCATTGAACCATTAACTAAAACGTTTGGAATTCTAGAAGGCAAAACAACTGGCTCTGGGCTTGTTTCATCAAAGTTAGGCATCATATCTACGGTATTTTTTCTTATATCCCTTAACATTTCAAGTGATATCTTAGATAATCTAGCCTCAGTATAACGATATGCCGCAGGTCCATCGCCTTCAATATTACCAAAGTTACCATGGCCATCAACCATCATATATCTTTGATTAAAATCTTGTGCTAATCTTACCATTGCATCATATATTGATGAATCACCATGTGGATGATAATGTCCCATAACATAACCAACAGTAGTAGCAGATTTCTTATGAGGTTTATCAGGAGTATTTCCCTCCTCAAACATTGACCATAATATTCTTCTATGTACCGGTTTTAAACCATCTCTTAAGTCTGGAATAGCACGAGATGTTATAACACTCATTGAATAATCTAGAAATGAATCAGATATTTCTTTTACTATATCATTTTTTGCATGGCTATCTCTTTCATGAAAAGTGCCACCATATTCTTCTTCGCTATCTATATTATTATCTTTATTTATATCCTTATTTTCTTCCATCAAATACACCTCCTATATATCCAAATTTTTAACATACTGAGCATTTTGCTCAATAAACGCTCTTCTAGGTTCTACTTCTTCGCCCATTAATTTACTAAACATTGCATCTGCTGCAACACAGTCTTCTACGGTTATCTTTCTAAGAACTCTTTTTTCTATATCCATAGTTGTTTCATTTAACTCTTCCGCATCCATTTCACCAAGACCTTTCATTCGGGCAATCTCGGCTCTTTGTCTTACATTTTCTGGAAGAGAAGCTAAATAAGCCTCTTTTTCTGCCTCATCAAGAACATATTTTCTAGTTTTACCATGCATTATCCTAAATAATGGTGGTTGAGCTGCATATACATGTCCTGCTTCAACTATTGGCTTAAAGAACCTATAAAATAAAGTTAGAAGAAGAACTCTTATATGTGAACCATCAACATCGGCATCGGTCATAATTATTATCTTGCCGTATCTTAGTTTGTCTAAGTTAAATTCTTCACCAATTCCCGTACCAAATGCGGTTATTATTGTTCTAATTTCTTCGTTGCCCAATGCTCTATCTAATCTTGCCTTTTCTACATTTAATATTTTACCTCTTAAAGGAAGAATTGCCTGAGTCATTGAATCTCTACCCTTTTTAGCAGAGCCTCCAGCTGAATCCCCCTCGACTATAAATATTTCAGAAACTTTTGGATCTTTACTTTTACAGTCAGATAGTTTTCCAAAGAAATTTGTAGTTGCAAGATCACTTTTTCTAGTAATTTCCCTTGCTTTTCTTGCAGCATTTCTAGCTCTTGATGCCAAAAGTGCCTTATTTACTATGATTTTTGCATCTTCAGGATTTTCCAATAAGAATTTTTCAAACCCTTCTGAGAAAACTTTATCAGCTAGTTTTCTTACCTCTGAGTTTCCTAAACGTCCCTTTGTTTGACCTTCAAACTGTGGATTTGGATGTTTACATGAGATTATCATTGTAATTCCTTCTTTTACATCATCACCAGTTAAAGAATCGTCTTTTTCTTTTAACATGCCTGTTTTTCTAGCATAACTATTAATAACTCTTGTAAGTGCTCTTTTAACACCTTCTTCGTGCGTTCCTCCATCGTGAGTATTTATGTTGTTAACAAATGAATAAATATTATCATTGTAACCAGTGTTATACTGCATAGCAACTTCAAAAAATACATTATCTTCTGTCCCTTGCAAATGAATAATATCTTCATGAATTGGTGTTTTTCCCTTATTAATAAATTTAACATATTCAGAAATACCACCTTCATACATAAAAGTTTCGCCTGTGGTATCCTCTAAATCACGGTCATCTCTTAAAGTAATTCTAAGTCCACGGTTTAAAAAAGCTAACTCTCTTAATCTTACTTTTAAAGTATCATAATCATATATATCAGTATCAAAAATTTCAGCATCAGGTTTAAAAGTAACCCATGTACCTGTTCTATTTTCTTCACATGTACCTATTTCATGCAAAGGTGATACTGTGTGTCCACCCTTTTCAAATCTTATCTTATATATTTTGCTGTTTTTATAAACAGTTACCTCAACCCAGCTAGATAAAGCATTAACAACTGATGCTCCAACTCCGTGAAGACCACCAGATACCTTGTAGCCACCGCCTCCAAACTTTCCACCAGCATGAAGAACAGTATATACAGTTTCAACTGTAGATATCTTTGTTTTAGGATGTATATCAACAGGTATTCCACGTCCATCATCTTTTACAGTTATAGAATTATCCTTATTTATGATAACTTCTATGTTATTACAATATCCTGCTAATGATTCATCTATTGCATTATCAACTATTTCCCATACTAAATGATGCAAACCTTTTACATCCGTTGTTCCTATATACATTCCAGGTCTTTTTCTTACTGCTTCTAAGCCTTCAAGCACCTGTATATCAGACGCATCATAATGTTGTTCAGTTTTCTCTTCCATAATCTATTTCCTCCTTTTTAAAATTACCATTTGCAACTGTATAAATATCTGATTTTGATTTTAAATCATCATTTATATCATTTATATCAGTAGTAGTTATAAATATTTGTATGTCATTCTTAAAGTAGTTAATTATATTATTTTTCTTTATTTCATCTAATTCACTAAATATATCATCTAGTAATATAATCGGTTTAGTCTTCTTTTCATTAATAAAAACTTCTATTTCCGCTAATTTCAAACTTAATATAGATAATCTTTGCTGTCCTTGAGAACAAAACTCAGTTACATCTAAATTATTTAAGTACATCTTAAAATCGTCTTTATGGCACCCTAAAAGGGTTGTTTTTTGAAGTAATTCACTACTAAGTAATGAATTATACTTACTTATAAGAAAGTCCTTTAAATCGGCTCTATTTAAGTCATTTTCTTTTATAAAACTACTATACCTAATTACTAATTTTCCAAAGCCTGCAATATTATCAAATACATCTTGTAAATACTCATTTAATTTATTAATAAAATCATACCTAATTCTTACTAACTGGATGTTTTTATCAATAAGTTTATCAGTTAAAATACTAAAATATGTATTATCAAATTTAGAACCATTCTTTTGTTTTAAATACTCATTTCTTTGCTTTAAAACCTGATTATACTCTTTTAATATAAATACGTAATCATTTTTAAACTGAGATAATTCTATATTTAAAAATTTTCTTCTAACGGATGGCGAACCTTTAATGATTTCAAGATCATCTGGGCAAAACATAATAACATTTAATCTAGATAAATAATTACTTATTCTTTTTTGAACTATATTATCTACAGATACTTTTTTCCCTTTTTCATTTAACAAAATAGACAACATATGTATACCATCATTATTATCATTAAATGAACAAGAGACCTTGGTATATAATTCATCATTTTTTATTAGATTTAACTCATTATGTGTCCTATGTGATTTTGTAATAGCTAGAAAATATATACTTTCTAATATGTTTGTTTTACCCTGGGCATTATTTCCTATAAATATATTAATATTATTTTCAAAATTAAAGGAAATCTTTGAAATATTTCTAAAATTATTTAATTCTAATTTTCTTAAAAACATAATTACCTATTTTAAAGCCCATATAAACCACCTACATCCATTTTTAATATACTACTACATACAAACTAATTATATCACAAAATGGGGCTAATTTACCTTTTATTTAGCAATTTTAGCTTTTTTTATATATTTTTGCATAAAAAACCTATTCTTTTATTTAAAATAGATTCCAATCTAGTTGCTCTAAGTACCTGATTATCTAAAATACCATATGATAATTCCATTTTAAGCGTTTTTCCACAATAAAACTTAATTAAAGAACCCTCAGGTACTCTTTCATAAGATTCTATATTACTTAATGAAATCCAAGCACAGTCTATCAGTCTAGGCGATTTAGTTGGGAAAAAAATAATCTTCTTACTTTCTTCTATTAAAATAGGTGATTTATGACTAATACCTAGCATATCTTTTGTCCCATTAAATCTTCC
This sequence comes from uncultured Bacilli bacterium, assembly GCA_934155185.1. Taxonomy (GTDB): domain Bacteria; phylum Bacillota_I; class Bacilli_A; order RF39; family UBA660; genus Aphodocola. The sequence continues at coordinate 12,325 of CAKPGT010000004.1, read as the reverse complement.
GTCATAAGTACTACCAAAAAATTTACAACTATTATCAATAATATCAATAGGTAGACAGTTAACTATTATTTCTCTTTTACTTTCTATAACCTTACTTTTGCCTTCTTCATATGGCAGTATAGCTAACGTATCTACGTTTATTTCATAATTATTCATTTCCAATCCTCCCTTAAAAGTAATGGCATATATTATCTACAATTTAGTTAAGAATAATGTCACTTTTTGTAATAACATTAAAAAAAGAGAAATTAATCTCTTTAGTAAGTCTTTATTGGTAGTATTAATTGTAGTAAAGTTTCATCTATTTCATCAAGTATTATAATTGGTTTATCATCAGCGTTAAAGTTTAATATTACGTTTTTACTTTCAATTGTTCTTAATGCATCCATCATAAATTTTGAAGAAAAGGCAATTTTTATGTTTTCATCTTTTTCTTTTTCAACATCCATTTTTTCTTCAACCTTACCTATTTCTGGTGAATTAGATGAAATTATAACTTCATTTAAATTACTTTCAAATTTAACTATGTTTTTATCTTTCTCACTAGTTAAAAGTGCTGCTCTGTCTATAACGTTATAAAGTTCATTTACACTTGCTTTTATTTTAAGGTTAAAAGCTTCTGGTATTAATCTATTAACATCTGGAAATGTACCACTTAAAACCCTAGTTTGAAATAATGTATTATCAAAATCAAATAAAACTTTATTATTAAATATATGCATTTTAATTGATTCATTGTTTTCTTCTAATATTTTTGTTAATTCAATTAAATTTTTTCCAGGAATAACAATATTTATATCCTCTTCAACTTCCCTATTTAAGATAACATATTTTTTAGCTAATCTATATGAGTCTGTTGATATACATTCAAGTTTATCTTTACTTATTTTAAAATTAATTCCTGTTAATATTGGTCTTGTTTCCTGAGTTGATATAGCAAATGATGTTTTGTTAATTAAATTTTTAAAATCAGTCTTTTTAATAACTATAGGTTCCTTTTTTCTTTCTATATTTAAATTAGGAAATTCAGATGCTTCCATACAGTTTAAATTAAATTCAGAGTTTCCACAGGAAATTAAGACTTTTATATTATCAAGTAATTCTATATCTACTATTTTACCTTCTAGCTTTCTTATTATTTCTAATATATATCTTCCTTGTATTACAGTACTACCTACTGAACTTAAATTTTCTAATTTACTTTTATCAATAAATGTTTCAATACTTATATCATTATCACTAGCACTTAAAAATAACCCCTCTTCTGTTAAATCAAATTTTATACCAGATAAAACTGGAATTAAATTTTTATTAGATAAAGCTTTACTTACAGAATTTAAGCTGTGTAATAAAACTTCTTTTTTAATACTAAATTTCATATCATATATCTCCTTTATTATAAATGTATTTTTATTATTACTGTGGAAAATGTGGAAAACATCAAAAACCGTTATATTTAGGTAAAAATCAGTATAATTTAATCCACATCCCCTGGGTAAAAGTTGCATTCTTTTCCACAGCACTATTTAATTTTACTTTTTAATGCGTCAATAATATCTTTAAACTGTGGATTAGTTTTCAATTCACTATCAATTTTATCTACTGAGTGCATAACTGTTGAGTGGTCTCTACCGCCAAATTGTATTCCTATTTTAGGAAATGACTCATCAGTTAAAGTTCTACATAGATATATAGCTACTTGCCTTGGAAAAGCTATTTCAGCCTTTCTTTTTTTAGATTTTAAGTCCTCCACAGTAATATTATAATATTCTGCTACTACTTGCTGAATCTTTTGAATATTGTTTTTTACAAAAGATGACTTTGACAAATAGTCTTTTAACGCATCTATTGCTAGATTTAAATTAATATCACTAGTATTAAACATTGTTGCGTATGCTATAACTCTAGTTAAAGCTCCTTCAAGTTGTCTTACATCAGAGTCACAGTTATTTGCTATATACGCAATAACATCATCACTTATAGTGCCAACCATATTTTGGCCTATTATTTTCTTTTTTAATATTTCTACCCTCATTTCATATTCTGGTGGATAAATATTAACACTAAGTCCCCAATTAAACCTGGTACGTAAACGGTCTTCTAGTTTCTTTAGGTCATCTGGGGATCTATCTGATGATATAATTATTTGCTTATTATCATCATATAATTTATTAAATGTATTAAAGAATTCCTGCTGGGTTTGTGTTGCACCACCTAGGAACTGAATATCATCAATTATTAACACATCTATTCCCCTATACTTACTTTTAAAACTATCTATGTAGTTAAAATTAGTACCTGATTCATCTTTCTTATTTAAATTTAGAAAGTCTGATATAAATTGTTCACTTGTAACATATAAAACCTTCTTATTAGAACTTTCTATAATATAATTACCTATTGCATGCATTAAATGGGTTTTTCCTAACCCACTATTACCGTAAAGAAAAAGTGGATTATACGTTTTTCCTGGGTTTTCTGCAACAGATACAGCAGCCATATATGCAAATTTGTTACTATCCCCTACTATAAATGAATCAAATGTATATTTAGGATTTAGATTCGATTTTTCAGGTGTATTAAGAGGTACGCCTATGTTTTCCATAGGAATATTCTCTTTTGCTTTTATATCGCTTTCAAAAACAAATTCAAAGTCGAAGCTTGTATTTGTTATTTCACTAAATACATCTGATATTGTTTGATACCAAGTTTCTTCTAAGCTTTTCTTTTGAAGTGGTGAATCAACTAGTATTTTTGCTACATTTTCATCAAGTGATACTAACTTAGTGTTTTTAAACCATGTATCATATGATAATGAAGATATCTTTGGTTTAATTTTCTCTAGGAAATTATCCCATAGATTATCTATGTTCATACTTACCTCCTTCCCCCTATAAAACCTCGGTTGTTTACATATATTTTACCAAAAAAACTGTGGAAAAACAATTAATAATAATTAAATAAAATTATCCACAGGAGTTATCCACAGTGACATTCGTTATATTTCAACAAAATTCGACAATATCCCCTTTTCCACAAAATTTTTTTTATTGAAAAAATTATAAACATATTGAAGTTTTCCACAGACTGTTGATAAAACTTTATATATAAACAAATTATAGGAATTTTAAATGATAAACTGTGGATAACTTTGAGGATAACTATTTTACACTTAATTGAAATAATTTATTAAAATGTGGAAAAGTTATTGACATAATCTAAATGATATTCATTATAAGTAAGTGTAATGTTTTATACTATTATATTAAAGTGTATATTAAAAAGGTTGACATTTAGCAAAATAACCTTTATAATATTCGTGTTTAAAAAAGAGCTGGAGGTGTTGATATGAAAAGAACTTTTCAACCAAACAATCATAAAATGAAAAAAGTTCATGGCTTTTTTGCAAGAAAATTAGCTGGTACTGGAATTTTAAATAAAAGAAGAGCAAAAGGACGTAAGAAACTATCAGCATAATACCACTTATTTATGTAAGTGGTTTTTTTGTATTAACTAATGCATTAAATTGATTTATTGTGTATAATTAGTTATTGGAAGGAGTTTTAACATTAATGAAAAAAGTTAACATAGTTAAGGAAAAAAAAGATTTTGATAGTGCGTTTAAAAAAAGGAACCAAGTAGTATGCAAGTATGCATATATATATATTAATGATAATGATTTGCCTAGATATAGATTTGGTATTTGTGTTTCTAAGAAAGTAGGTAATGCCGTTACCAGAAATAAGTATAAGAGAAGGGTAAAGGACATAATTGATAAAAGTCAATTGCAATTTTCTAGTAAAGATTATATAATTGTACTTAGAAAAAGTGTAACAGATTCTTCTTTTTTAGAGCTAAAAGAAGAACTAGTTAGTGCTTTATCAAAAATAACTGAAGGGAAGAAAAATAATAATGAAGAAAAAAATAGGTAAGGTTTTTTTAGTATTCTTTCTAGCTGTTATGCTTACGGGCTGTACTAAACAGTTAGTGGTTCAAAAAACTAATAACAAGGGAAAGAAAGTAAAAGAAGTAGTAAGATATGATAAGGGTGACAATGCAACAGGGCAGTCATTAACGAAAAATATAATATGTAAGCCTACTGAAAAAGAGTTAGTAGATATTTATAAAAAGAATAAAGTAGATACAGATAAATTAGTAGATTGTAAGGACTTTAAACCAACTATAAAAGCAAGCGAAGGATTATGGGATAATATTTTTATAAAGCCACTTGCTTGGATAATTCTTAAATTAGGCTATTTGGTTAAAAATTTTGGTCTTGCAGTAATACTTGCTGGTATTGCAATAAGGTTAATACTTTATCCAGTAACTAAAAAGAGTGCTATGCAGTCTGAAAACTTAAAGAAAGCACAGCCAGAACTTCAAAGGTTAGAGAAAAAGTATGGTAATAAGATGGATGATCAACAAGCTATGATGCAAAAATATCAAGAAACAATGGCAATTTATAAAAAATACGATATATCATTATTTTCTGGATGTTTAATTGCTATTATTCAGTTACCACTATTTGTTGCATTTTTAGAAGCAATAAATAGGACACCAGCTATATTTGAAGGTAACTTTTTAGGATTACAACTTGGTACAACACCTTGGTTTGCTTTATCAAATGGAAAATTTTGGTACTTAATAATTTCAATAATTGTATTTGTGGTAACACTTTTCTCATTAAAATTAAATGGAACTCAAGTGACAGATTCATCAAACCCAGCTGCAGGTTCAACTAAGATGATGATGAATATGATGGTTGTAATAATTACTATTAGTTCTTTACAATTATCAACAGCAATTGGATTATATTGGATAACTTCAAGTTTATTTACTATTTTTCAAAATTTATTAGTGAAAAGAGGTACTAACAGTGCAAAAGTTAAAAAAGTATAGTTATGAAGGAAAAAACGAAACAGAGGTTTTAAACAAAGCATTAAGTGAATTAAATGCATCAAAAGAAGAAGTTTATTATGATATTAATGAAACAGTATCAGGTAGTTTATTTAAATCAAAAAAATATTTAGTTACTGTTGTTTTAAAGGAAGACTTATTAGAGTATATTAAATCTTACTTAAAAGAAGTAACTAACTTGATGGGAATAGACGCAGAGCTAGAAATAATAAAAAAAGAAAACTTTATAAAAGTAAACATGTTATCTGATAATAGTTCAATATTAATAGGTAAAAACGGAAGAACAATGTCTTCGCTTCAAGATTTATTAAGACAATCTGTTAAGAAAAATGGCATCAAGGTAAATATAATATTAGATGCAAATGATTATAAAGAAAAACAACAAAAAAACATTGAAAGATTAGCAGTAAAACTTGCTAAGGATGTTGTTAAAACTGGAATTGAAGTTAAAATGGATAGAATGAATTCATATGAAAGAAGACTAGTTCATAATAGATTAACTGATTTTAAAGGAGTAACAACAATTAGTGAAGGTGAAGAGCCAAATAGATACGTTGTTATTAAGCCTGTGGAGAAATAGAAATATTTCTCTTTTTTTTATATATGTATGTTATAATACTTTTAACAAAAGGAAGTGATTAGTCGTGAATGATACAATAGTTGCTATATCAACAGCATTGGGGGAGGGTGCAATATCTATTATTAGAGTCTCTGGTGATGATGCTATAAAAATAGTTAATCCTTTATTTGATGGTAAAGATTTAGAAAAGGCATTAAGTCATACTATAAATTATGGACATATAGTTTATGATGATGAAATAATAGATGAGGTTTTATTATCAATTATGAAGGCACCTAAGACTTATACTAAAGAAGATATAATAGAGATAAATACACATGGGTCTATTGCAGTTGTTAATAAAATAATGGAAATATTACTTCTTTTGGGGTGCAGACTTGCAGAACCAGGTGAATTTACTAAAAGGGCTTTTCTAAATGGTAGAATAGATTTAACAGAATCTGAAGGAGTTATGGATTTAATAAATTCTGAGACAGAGTTAACTCGTAGGATGGCAATTAATGAATTATCTGGAAATGTTTCAAAGCTAATTGTAGAATTAAGAGACAAAATAGTTGGTTTGATATCTAACATAGAAGTTAATATCGACTATCCAGAGTATGAGGATATAGAAGTTGTAACTATTAATAAAATTAAAAGTGAAGTAGGTCAGATGAAAGATGAATTAAGTAAAATCTTAAAGTTATCTTATGACGGTAAAATCTTAAAAGATGGCATTAAAACAGTTATATTAGGTAAGCCAAACGTAGGTAAATCAAGTTTATTAAATGCTTTATTAGAGGAAGAAAAAGCAATAGTTACAGACGTTAAAGGAACCACTAGAGATATAGTTGAAGGAAGTATTATAGTAGGAGGGGTAAAGCTTAATTTAATTGATACTGCAGGTGTTAGAAAATCAAATGATACAGTTGAAAAAATAGGTATAGAAAAAAGCCTTAGCTTAATAGATGAAGCAGAACTTGTTTTACTTGTCTTAGATGCATCAGAAGAATTATCAGAAGAAGATAAGTTTTTACTTGATAAAACTAAAGATAAAAAAAGAATAATTATAATGAATAAAGAAGATTTAAAAAGTGTTAATGATTATAACGGAAAATATATCAAAGTAAGTGCAAAAAATAATGAAGGCATAGATGATATTAAAGATAAAATAAAGGATTTATTTAATGTAGGTGCATTTTTAAATAAGAACTTAACTTATTTTACAAACGCAAGACAAATAGCACTAGTTAAGTCCGCTATAAAATCTTTAGATGATGTGATTGCTGGTGTGGAAGAAGAAAGAGAAATAGACATGATAGAAATAGATTTGAAATTAGTATGGGAAAAACTAGGAGATATAATAGGAGCTAATTATACTGAAGAATTAGTTGACAACTTATTTAGCAGATTTTGCTTAGGAAAATAATATATTCGTTGAAACTTGGATTTTATACCAAGTTTTTATTATATATGTCAAAATGTGAGCTTTTTTTCAAATTTAATATATAAAATATAAGAATTTGAAGGGAGAAGTTATGAATTATTTTGAAGAAATAAAAGAATTAATAGAAAATAAAGAAGTAAAGGATGGTGTAAGAAGACTTAGTGAAAATAATGATAAATTGAAAACGTATTATGAAATAGGTAAGTTACTTGTAGAGGCGCAAGGAGGAGAAAATAAAACTAAGTATGGGGATATGTTAATAAAGAAATGGTCAAGTAAGTTAATGAAAGATTATGGTAAAGGATATTCTACTACTAATTTAAAGAACATGAGAAAGTTTTATATTATACAGAAAAGTCAGCCAGTGGTTGACCAATTGACTTGGACAAATTGGACTTTATTATTACCAATAAAAAATGAGAACGAAAGAAATTATTACATAAATCAATGTATTTTAAATAATCTATCTAAAAGGGAACTTACAAAGCTAATAAAGGAAAAAGCATATGATAGGTTATCTTACACTGATAAAAACAATATAAAAGTAATAAGTTCAAAAGAAGAGATTAATTATAGTTTAAAAGATATGATTTTAGACCCAATAATAATAAAATCTCCAAAAGATAAGCATATAAGCGAGAAGATACTTAAAAAATATATATTAAATGAATTAAGGGACTTTTTTCTTCAGATAGGTTCAGGATTTTTATATGCAGGAAGTGAATATAAATTAACTTATTATGGTAAGAATTTCTATGTTGATATTCTTTTGTTTAATATTAATTTGAATTGTTATATTCCTGTAGAATTAAAATTAAATAGTACTAATTATAAAGATATAAGCCAAATTCAGTTATATAGAAAAATAATAGATAGTACTTTAAAAAAGAAACATCATAACAAAAGTATAGGTTTAATTATATCTAAAAGAAATGATAATTTTATATTTAGTTATATAAATGATGATGGAGTTTACTTAATTAGCTACGATTTAGAAAAAGTTATATAAAAGTTTTTAATAACTAATTAACTTTTTTACAGTATTATTGTATAATACCAAAAGAAATGAAGGTGTTTATATGAAATATGATGTTATAGTTGTTGGAGCAGGACACGCGGGTTGTGAGGCAGCACTTGCAGCGGCTAGAATGGGTAAGAAAACCATGATTATTACAATTAATATAGAAAATATAGCGGATATGCCTTGTAATCCATCAATTGGCGGAAGTGCAAAGGGAATTGTTGTAAGAGAAATAGATGCATTAGGCGGAGAAATGGGACGAAATGCTGACAAAACACTTTTTCAGATAAAAATGCTAAATCGTTCTAAAGGACCTGCTGTTAGAAGTCTAAGAAGTCAGGCTGATAAGGTAACTTATAAAAAAGAAATGTTAAAAACACTTAGAAATACACCAAATTTAGTTATTAAGGAAGCTATTGTTAAGGATTTAATAGTAGAAAATAAAAAGGTAGTAGGAATAACAACTGAAGATAATGAAACAATTTTCTGTGATGCTTGCATATTAACAACTGGTACGTATTTAAAATCAGATATATTGGTAGGAGATAAAAGAATGCCTGAGGGACCTCATGGCGAAAAAAGAGCTAATTTTTTAAGTGATAATTTAAGCAAATTAGGATTTAAATTACTAAGATTAAAAACTGGCACACCTCCTAGAATAGAAAGAGCGTCAATAGATTTTAGTGAGCTATCACGAGAAGACGGAGATAACGAAAAATTAACTTTTAGTTTTGATGATATAGCGTACTATGATTATAAAAATCAGGAACCATGCTACTTAACTTATACAAATTTAAAAACACATAAAATAATTATGGATAATTTAGATAAATCGGCAATGTATGGTGGATTTTATGAAAAGCTTGGAACTGGGCCTAGGTATTGTCCTTCAATAGAAGATAAAGTAGTTCGTTTTAAAGATAAAGAAAGGCATCAATTATTTTTAGAGCCAGAAAGCATGTATTATGACGATATATACTTGCAAGGATTTTCAACCTCAATGCCGCATGATGTTCAAGAGGATATGGTTCATTCACTAAAGGGACTAGAACATGCTAAGATATTAAGGTATGCATATGCGATAGAATATGATGCAATAGACCCTTTACAGCTTAAACCTTCACTAGAAACAAAATTAATAGAAAATTTGTTTACTGCTGGGCAAATAAATGGTACATCAGGTTACGAAGAAGCTGCAGGTCAGGGAATAATTGCAGGTATTAATGCTAGTCTAAAACTAGATAATAAGGAGCCATTAATATTATCAAGAAGTGATGCATATATTGGTGTTTTAATAGATGATTTAGTAACAAAAGGAACGATAGAGCCATATAGACTTCTAACTTCAAGAGCAGAATTTAGACTGCTTTTAAGAAGTGATAATGCAGATTTAAGATTAAGTGAAAAAGCTTACGAAATAGGTTTGTTAAGTGAAGAAAGACATAATAAATTAATATATAAGATAAAGGAAATAGAAGAAATAGAAGAAGAAATAAAAAAAATAACTTTTCCACAGGAAAAATGTAATTTATCAGATTATTTAAAAAGACCAGAAGTTAAAATAATGAATTATGTAGATAAGATGAGTAAAGATTATAGCAAGGAAGCTTTAGAGCAAGTAGAAATTAATCATAAATATGATGGATATATAAGTAAAGCTAAAAAAGAAGCGGAAAAAATGATTAAGCTTGGTAAAAAGCAAATTCCAGATGATATAGATTATCAAAAGGTAGATAATTTAGCAACTGAAGCAAGGAAAAAGCTTGAAAAAGTAAGGCCAAGAACGATTGATCAAGCAACAAGAATAAGCGGTGTTAATCCATCTGATATAGCAATATTAATGGTATATTTAAAGAGGTATTACAATGAATAAAGAAGAATTTATAAACGCTTTAAAAGAACTTGATATGGATTTAAATGATAAAATCTTAAATGATTTAGAAATATATTATGAAATGTTAGTAGACTATAATAAATATACTAATCTAACTAGAATAACAGAAAAAAATGATGTTTATTTAAAGCATTTTTATGATAGTTTAACAATTATAAAAGCAGTTAAATTAAATAATGAGTCGCTCCTTGACGTAGGAACAGGCGCAGGATTTCCAGGATTAGTATTAAAGATAGTATTTCCAAAATTAAAAGTTACGTTAGTTGATTCATTAAATAAAAGAATTGTTTTTCTAAATAATGTAATAAAAAAATTAAATTTAAAAGATGTAGTTGCTATTCATGAAAGGGCAGAAGATTTTGCTAAATGCAATAGAGAATCGTTTGATATAGTAACTTCAAGAGCTGTTGCAAATCTTTCTGTATTATCAGAATTATGTATTCCTCTTGTAAAAGTAGGCGGGTATTTTATTCCAATGAAAGCAGATGCAAAAGATGAGATAAAATTAGCCTCTAAAGCTATAAAAACGCTAGGAGGGGTTATAAGAAAAACCATTGAATTCAAACTATATAATAATGAATGCGAAAGAACATTAATCTTGATTGAAAAATTAAGCTGTACGAATGTTAAATATCCACGTAAATATAGTGAAATTAAGAAAGCTCAAATTGATTGAAGCCTGGCAAATAAAGCAGAATTAGCAATATATTGCCTACATTTTATATTTGTTTGCTTGTACAGGAACAATAATTGTATTATATAGTTAAGTTAAAAAGGTCTTGTTTACGAAAGCAAGACCTTTTTTAAAAATAAAAATGGAGGTTAGTAGAAACTAGTAGTGAAGAAAATAGTAATATGCTTATTAAGTTATAATGAGTGCAAAAATATTGAACAACTTACTACAAAAATAAAATCGGCTTTATGTTTTATAAATGAAAGTACAAAGAATATTTTGATAAAGTAGTTTACACGGAATTATTGATATTCCATGTGATTAACATGATAGTGAGTATGAAATTATAGAAAACGAAACCACAATAGTACAAATTATTTTTTATCGTTTTCATTTAATTTTAAATATTTAAAGCTTTCATCAAAAGGGTGTTTATTGCCTTCTTTTATATCTCTATATATTATTTTTACATTACCATTCTTTTCTACTTTTATTGTTAAAAACATTATTTTTTTATGATCATCGAATTTTTCTGCTATTTTTTTTAATTCGGGTATTATACTATTTTCAAGCGATGAAATCTTTTTATCAACCAAATTTTTAAATTTATAACTTTTAAATCAATGAATAAAACTAGTTTTTATCAATTTTTATATTTCATCAGTTATTAAAACTTCATAATTTATTCTTTAATTTTTAATTTTGAAATTAAATTTTCTACACTACCATAAACTAAGACTGGATTTTCTAAATTTTCTTTCAATTCAGAATCAATTCTATAAACCTTATAATCTTTTGTACTCCAATATAATTCAACATCAACTTCATCATTTCCTAATGGAATCAAATTTTCTTTAAGCCAATCAAGCTCAATAATTTTATGATATTCAACACTTGTCCCATATTTTAAAGGAAATAATTTAAATAGCTTAATATCGTTATTGAGTTCAAATGGTTTAATCTTTTTTCCATTGTTTTTTTTATAAAACTCTCTTAGTTTTTTTGGAAATTTAATATTTAAATTGCTCTCTATATTACATATTTCTTCATCTGTAACATTTACTACATCATCTAAATTATTCATATCATTATGAAACAATATATAATTAATTTTTATGCACTTATCTATATCTGCATTTTCTTCATTTGAAATATACATTTCACTACACTTTGATAGATCATTATCACATATTTTTTCTTCTTTAAATAGTTTAAAAATTGACCAAATTTGTCCAAGTTCATTAGTTTTTAAAAAAATTAAAATTTCAGTGTTTGTTAAATAATCATAACCATTATCTAACACCTTTTTGTCTGTAAATTCTTCTATTTTTTCTGGAAGTACATATCGTATATCTAAATCCGGATTTTCTAATCTTTTTGAATCTAATTTAATAATTATAGTTTTATATATTTCTGGCTGGATTGTCTTAACTTTTTCAGCGTTAGTTACATCATCATTAACATTACTATTATTTGCCTTTATATTTTTCTTTTTAAACATATCAAATAATCCCATTTTTATTTCCTCCATATTTTATTCTTAAAAATCATACTATACTTGGTAATGAAAAAAGATTTTATTCTTATCATTTATATTATGATTTTTATTAATATAATGTTATTACTATACCATCATCAATTGAGCATTCTTGGCATTTTCATCTTACGCAATCACGTGAACTTATTATAACATTTAATTATCATTGATTGCAACTTTCATGTGTAAAAATTTTATTTATTCGAATGAAATTTTAAATGCACCACTAAAAATACTAATGGTCACTTTAGTCTTTCAATAATCATACTTGTAAAAT
>CAKPGT010000003.1 GCA_934155185.1 uncultured Bacilli bacterium | reverse complement strand
GCTTTGTTTACTAAATTTACTTTTAAATGATGGATATCCACTTCTTTTTGAAAAATAGTTTTTATAACTATCTTCTAAGTTAAAAATACTACACCTTAAAGCGGTACTATCTACTTCTTTTAGAAATGGATAGTCTGACTCTAGTTCTTTTAACTCTTTGCACATGTCATATGCTTTTTTATATCCTTCTTCCTTACATTTATTTAGAAAGTGATTATATATAAAACGTGTGCATCCAAATGTTTTATTAATTAACATCTTTTGATTATCATCTGGATATAATCTAAATTTATAAGCCTTATACATTTAATCACCTTGCCTTTACCGTTGTACATTAATTATACAAAAGCATACGAATGTTTGTCAATTTGTTTTTTTGCTATCCATATATTTTTATACTTTTTGCATGACTTTCCTATTATATAAAAAAACTACTAAACATAGTTTAATAGTTCCATATTCCAAGCTTACCCTTTGCTGGTAATCTATCTATTTTTTTTACATCAGTTATTACCCAAGCATATCTACCCTTTTCATACCTTCCACATAAATACTCAGTTTCATCTTTTTTTATTTTTTCTATAAATTCATCATCCATATAAATGCAATCAATAAGATTACATTCGCAGATTATATAACCATTTTGAAATTCATAATCCTTAGGCAATAGCTTCATAATTTTTTCATACCTATCATCTTTAGCATGATTTTTTAAACTTGCATGAATGTATAATTTGCCCCTATAGTTAGTTTTAAAACTTCTTGTTTCTATCCTCTTCTTTCCCAAGCATATAAGTGATGCAAAGGGTTCTTTTATACTTAATACTCTCATTTTGAAACCTCCAATTATTACAGTATAATTTATTTAATAACTCCTTGATAATGCTTCTACCATGTTTTTCTTACTTGCCATATAGGCTGGAATAAGACCTGATATTATAGTTATGAATGTGCTCATAAAAACCAAAAAAATGACGGTTTTCATACTTAAAATTGCAAGGTTATTAAATCCTGTTAAACTACTTAAAATTATATTAATAAAAACTATTAACACTTTAGATGCTATTATTCCTATAATGCCAGATGATAATCCAACTATAAAATTTTCAGCATTGAATAATTTTATTATATCACACTTACTAGCGCCTATACTTCTTAGTATTCCTATTTCTTTTGTTCTTTCAAGAACAGATATATATGTTACTATTGCAATCATTAATGATGATACTAAAAGCGATATACTACTAAAAAATATTAATATAACAGTAATTAGCTTCATTAGTTTGTTAGAAATAGACGTTATCTTATTAGCATAATCTGTGTATATTATTTTTTTACTATAATTATCTAAATAAGCTTTTATTTTTTTCTTACTAGTAAAATCTTTTGGATAAATTCCTATAGTATATGGTAAGTCGTCCTTGCCTAGCATTGTTAAAGTTTCTTTTTTTGTTATACCATACTGATTAAAACTAATGTTTCCCATTGTAATAATGTTATCTTCTTTTTCCTGGCATTTAACTACATTGCTTTCATTATTTTTACTTATAATTTTTTTTAATAGTGTATTTTTATACCCTATTTTGCTTACATTTTGTGTTCCTGCAATATCTTTAAGTGCATCTGTTACAATTTGGGAATCATTTTTCTTTTCTTTAACAACTCCAACAAACTTTATTGTTTCATTATTTAAATTATTATAAAGCTTATCACTTGGAGGATTTTTACTAAATGATTTATCATTAATACTATAATATATATCATCATTCATTACAATTTTAAGTTCCTTACCTATCACATTTGATACTTTATTATTACCACTTTTATCCATAAATAAAGCATCTAAAATAGTTTCATCTACTTTATTATTATCACCAACTATTAGTATTACTTCATTTTCAGTTAACGGCATTCTTCCAGATATAACATCATAATATTTATAAAGATAGCTACTAGATGGTATTTCTATAAAATCAATCATTGAGCTGTCAAAGGACTTTATCTTTATGTTATTACTACTTAAAATATTAAAATTTGTTATTCTTTTATATGTTATAGAATAAACTAAGTTTTTATCAATCTTATCTAAATAATCTATAAAATCAATTGTAATATTTTCTTTAATTATCTTGCTTTGACTATTAGAATATGAAGATAGATATTTTTTATCAGTTTTTTTATTATTATCATCTCTATTTATTACTACATTGTTATTTATTAATAATGGAAAAGATGATACTGTTTTAATCTCATAGTCTTCCAGCTTTTTATTAAAACCTTTAGATATAGATAAAACTAGCGACAATCCTATAATGCCTATACTTGATGCAAAGGAAATTAAAAGCATTCTTTTCCTTTTAGTTCTTATATTATTTAAACTAAGTTTTAGTGCGTCTTTAAACTTCATTCTTATTTTCCTAGTTTTAATTAGTTTCTCCTTACTTTTAGATCCTAGGTATGGCCTTGAATCACTAATTATTTTTCCATCTTCTATCTTTATTATTCTGTTTGCATATTTTCTTGCTAAAGATTCATTATGGGTTACCATTATAACTAATTTATTTTTTGAAATTTCTTTTATAATTTCCATAATTTTAATACTTGATTCTTTATCTAAAGCTCCTGTTGGCTCATCTGCTAATATGATATCTGGATTATTAACTAGTGCTCTTATAACAGATACTTTCTGCTTTTGACCTCCTGATAATTTGCTAGGTCTTTTTTTAAAATGTCCTTCCATTCCTACTTTACTAAGCATTAGTTTTGCAAAGTTACAATTATTATTGCTTTTTAATGTATAAGGAAGCTTAACATTATCTAAAGCAGAAATATGTTCTATTAGATTATAGCTTTGAAATATAAATCCTACCTTTGTATTCCTATAATAATTCCAATCTTTTTCCTTATAATTTTTAGTAGATAAATTATTAATGATAAGTTCACCATCATATGAATTATCTAAACCACCTATAATATTCAATAAGGTCGATTTCCCAGAACCTGAGGGGCCTAGCACCATTACAAACTCACTTTTTCTAAAATTAATATTTATATCATCTAACGCTTTTTGCTTAATATTTTTAGCTTCATATATTTTACTTATGTGTTTTAATTTTAGCATTTTTCTTCCTCCTATTTAAATACTACTAATAGTTTTTAAATATCCCGCGTTTTTTTACTAAAATCATGTTATACACATCTATTAATAAAATTTTTAGTGTTTCAATTAAAATATTAGTTGCTACAATTCTATTTTTTAGTAAAGAACAAAAGAAGACAACTCTTTTAAAAAGCTGCCTTCTTTTTTATTAGTCAAAATTGTCTAAGAAATCATCTATAGTCATAAACTTATCATCTATTTCTTTTAGTGAGACTTCCTTTTCTTTTTTAGATTCTTCCTTTATAACTGGACTTGATATTTCTTCGCCTGACATATCATCCCTTGTTAATGAAACGCTACTTCTTACAATATCTATTTTTGATTTAGAGATAGTACTTCCAGTAGAATATCTATCCATTATTGGTATTTCAGTAAGTTTTAGCTCTTTATCATCACCATTAGCATTTATTATTATATTATGTTTAGCATCTGATACGAACACTTTAATTATTTCTTGCGGATTACTTTTTACTTCTCTTAATAGAAGTAATCCTCTTTTAGCTCTAGATGTCTTTTCAAACTCAGATAACTTCACTCTTTTTGCAAGCCCCTTATGGGTTACAATTATAACGTATTCACTCTTGCCATCAAACACACATGAAGATGCCACAAAATCATCTTTTAAGTTTATAGATTTAACTCCAGCTGTTTTAAGACCAATTACTGGAATCTCACTTCTGTCATACCATAGTCCATATCCCTTTTTAGTTGCAACAAATACTTCATTATAAGGATCCATTGTAACATCAACTACTTCATCATCATCCTTTAACTTAATATAAGTTATGGCTTTTGAATAACGTTGAACCTTAAAGTCTTCCAAAAGAGACTTCTTAACCATTCCATTTTTAGTAAATGTAATTATTTCTCTATTATCAAAATTACTTATAGGAATGCTTTTTATTATTTTTTCATCTGGAGATATTGAAACAATATTACTTACATGTTTTCCAAGATCTTTCCACTTCAATTCAGGAAGTTCATGAACTGGTATATATAAGTAATTTCCCTTATTAGTGAATAATAATAATGTATCTAAAGTATTTTGCTCAAATAAACCTACGACAAAGTCATTTTCTTTTACTCCAGTTTCTTCATCTATTAAAGATAGATAAGATTTTTTAGATACCCTTTTTACATATCCTTCATTTGTAACCGCAACAATTACATCTTCTTTTGTAATCATTTCTCTTGCATCTATTTTTATCTCTGTTATTTCATCTTTAATTAGAGATTTTCTAGGCATTGCAAACTCTTTTTTTACCTTCTTAAGTTCATCTTTTATTACTTTCTTAAGCTCATTTTCATTAGATAATATAAGTTCACATTCCTTTATAAAGGCTTCTAGTTCCTTCATTTCCCTTTCTACATCAACAATATCAGTATTAGTTAGTCTATATAGTTGTAACATTACTATTGCAGTTGCTTGCTTTTCTGTAAATGAAAATTCTTTTACTAAATTTATAATAGCATCTGCTTTATTTTTTGAAGCCCTAATTACTTTTATAACTTCATCTAGTATGCTAATAGCCTTAATTAATCCATCTAATATATGATATCTATCTTTAGCATGTTCTAAATCAAACTTAGTTCTTCTTGTTACAACTTCCATCCTATGTTTAATAAATGCATCAAGTATTCCTAAAACCCCTACTTGTCTTGGTCTTCTTGATACTATTGCTATCATATTAAAGCTGTATGATATTTGCATATCTGTATTTTTTAGTAAATAATTTATTATTAAATCCGTATTAGCTTCCTTTTTTAAATCTATTACTATTCTAAGCTCACCACGGCTTGTTTCATCTCTTACATCTGCAATTCCATCTATTTTTTTATCAATTCTAATATCATTCATTCTTTTAACAAGCATTGCTTTATTAACTTCATATGGAATTTCAGTAATTACGATACTAGTTTTATTTTTTTCTTTTATTATTTCGTACTTAGACTTAACATTTATCTTACCCTTACCTGTTTCGTAGGCGTTTCTTATTTCTCTAGCACCTTCAATTACTCCTCCTGTTGGAAAATCAGGCCCTGGCATAACTTCTAAGATAGAGTCTAATCTACAATTCGGTGAGTCTATTCTTTTTATTGTTGCATCTATTACTTCACCTAGATTATGCGGAGGTATATTTGTTGCATAACCTGCTGATATACCAGTTGAACCATTAACTAAAAGGTTTGGAAACCCTGCTGGAAGTACGATTGGTTCCTTAAGTGTATCATCATAGTTTGGTGCCATTAAAACAGTATCTTTAGCTATATCTTCTAAAAGAACATTACTTATTTTAGATAATCTAGCCTCCGTATAACGCATTGCAGCTGGTCCATCACCATCCATAGAACCATTATTACCATGCATATCTATATAAGGTGTTGACATCTTCCAGTCTTGGCTCATTCTAACCATTGCATCATATATTGAAGAATCACCATGTGGGTGATAATTACCCATTATTTCACCAACAGCTTTAGCACTTTTACGATATTTTTTATCATATGTATTACCAGATTTATACATACCATATAAAATTCTTCTTTGAACGGGTTTTAATCCATCTCTTACATCTGGTAAGGCACGGTCTAATATAATGGTTTTGCAATATCTTCCAAAACGTTCTCCCATTATTTCTTCAAGAGAATATTCTTCAATTCTTTTTAATAATTCACTCATTTTTAAACCTCCTTACTTTAGTATTTCATAGTTATCTTCAAGGGTAAAGTCTACGTTTTCTTCAATCCAATCTTTTCTAGGTTCTACTTTATCACCCATTAAAATTGATACCCTTTTCTCTGCCAAAGCAACATCAGTAATCTTAACCCTAATTAAGCTTCTTTTTTCAGGATCCATAGTGGTTTCCCAAAGCTGAGTTGCATCCATTTCACCTAAACCTTTATATCTTTGTAAATCTTCTACTTTGCGATCTTTTGTTACTTCTTTTAACTCTTCATCAGAGTATACATATACTTCTTCTTTCTTAGAAAAACTTACCTTATAAAGAGGCGGATTTGCAATATATACTTTACCTGCTTCAACAAGTGGTCTCATATATCTATAAAAGAAAGTAACTAATAATACCTGAATATGACATCCATCATCATCAGCATCAGTCATGATTATTATCTTATCATAATTACAATCCTCTATATGAAAATCAGACCCAACACCAGCACCTATAGTATATATTAATGTATTAATTTCCGCATTTTTATAAGCATCATCCATGGTACATCTTTCGGTATTTAGAACTTTACCACGAAGAGGAAGTATTGCCTGAAAGCTTCTTTCCCTACCTGTTTTAGCACTACCACCTGCTGAATCACCCTCAACTATAAATAATTCATTTTTCTTAGGGTCTTTTTTAGTTGCAGGTGCTAGCTTATCAGATAAGTTTTTTTCTTTAGTGTTTTTACTCTTACCTTTTCTAGCTTCTTCCCTTGCTTTTCTAGCTGCTTCTCTAGCTGCTTTTCCTTTTAATGCTTTATTTATAATATCAGTTGCTATTTGCTTATTTTCTTCTAAGAAAAAGCCTACTTTTTCATATACAATTTGCTCAACTACTGTCTTAGCAAGTGGAGTTCCAAGTTTTCCTTTTGTTTGACCCTCAAACTGTAAAAGATCTTCTGGAACCTTTAAAGATAAGATAACGGTCAAGCCTTCTCTTACGTCACTACCCTCAAAGTTTTTATCTTTAGCTTTTAAATAGCCATTATTTTTAGCATAGTCATTAAATACCTTTGTTAATGCACTTTTAAGTCCAACCTCATGACTTCCGCCATCAGAAGTTTTTACATTATTAACAAATGATACTACGTTTTCAGTATAAGAATCCGTATACTGCATAGCACACTCTACTTCTATCTTATTTTTAACGCCTTCAAATCCGAATACATTATGAAGTGTTTTTTTACTTTCATTTAAATAACTTACAAATTCTTCTAAGCCTTTCTCATAATGGTAATGAGCTTCCTTTTCGTCTTCTTCATCTATTACATCTATTGTAAGTCCTTTAATTAAAAAGGCAGATTCTTGCATTCTTTCACATATAGTTGTAAATGAAAAAGTAGTAGATGAAAAAATGCTATCATCAGGCATAAATCTAACAGTTGTACCAGTTTTATTAGTTACACCTATCTTTTTTAGTGGCTCATCTAGGTGTCCGCCATCTTTAAAGGATATCTCATACTTTCCACCATCACGGCATATGGTAACACGCATCCATTTAGAAAGGGCATTAACAACTGATGCACCAACGCCATGAAGACCACCTGATACTTTATAACCACCTTCTTGGAACTTACCTCCAGCATGTAAAACGGTATAAATTACCTCAGGAGTGGATTTACCAGATTCATGCTTTCCAACAGGAACACCACGACCCTCATCTGCTACAGACACAGAACCATCGCTATGTATAATAACTTTTAAATGATTACCGTATCCGTTTATAGCTTCGTCAATACCATTGTCAACTATTTCCCATACTAAATGGTGAAGGCCTCTTTTATCTGTCGAACCTATATACATACCAGGTCTTTTTCTTACGGCCTCAAGACCCTCTAATATTTTAATTGATGATTCATCATATTTTGCCATAATAAAATCATCTCCTTATCTTAATTCTTTTCTATTCCATAAGAAATTATATCATAAGAATTTAAAAAAGTACAAAGTCTTTACACTTTTTTACGTAATTTTATATTCATACACTATAAAACCTGGTAAAATTACCAGGCTTATATATTACAATTTTTCTATTTCTTCTTTAGTTAGACTAGTTATTTTTACTATTATATCTAATGGTATATTTTCCTCTTTCATTTTCTTAGCAGTTTCTATCCTATTTTGATTTATTCCTTCATTAAAGCCAGTTTTTCTAGCATCAGCTATATCAACATTTCTCATCCATTCATCTTGCTCTTCTTTTATATAGTATCCTTTTATATAATCATCCATTGATAGTGATGTTATCTTATTTGCAACATTTTCCATTACTTTATCTCCCTTTGATATCTTATTTAAATCTTCCTTATTATTTGCAATCATAAGCGCGAGCTCCTTTATAAATGTATTTAACTTTCTATCCTTATTATAATACATTTTATATGCTTTTGAAAGATTTACGTGATATATTACTGGGTCATTGCTATCTATATAACTACTTCTTTTCCTACATGTACTTTTATTTCTCATTTCAAATATAGTTATTAATTCATCTTCAAACTTCCATACTTTATCAAAGTTTATCTGAACCACAACTATATCTGACTTATCATAGTCTTACCCACTTTCTTACCATAATTCTACTTAGATATGCATTATTTTTTCTAACAGATGCCTTACTATAACTCGCATTCATCTCTATATTAATAGTTAGTTTATTTATATCTACTATTAAATCTGTTACCTTTCTTTTTTCTGACACACCTAGTATTCCTTGCTCGGTATTTTTAAACACTAAATTATCTAATATATTACTCAATATATCTGCTAAGTATTCTTTACTATCCATTAATATAGCTTTAAACATCCTATCTGATGTTACAGGTACTACTTCTCCTTCTTTTAGGTTTATTTCCATTATCTATTTCCTCCTTTCCTTATCAAAATATTTATTCATTACCTATCACTACAAAATATAACTGATGTCAACATTTCCATTTATGCCAGGTACTTTCCCTTTTGAAGTATATTGCCACATAAAATAGTTTCCATCATATTTACAGGTTTTATTATACTCTGCAACCCAGCTAACGTAAGACTTTGCTAAAGCTCCTAACCTATTCATAGCATACCATCTTCCAGAATATACGCCTATTTTATATTTATCACCTACAGTTTTTTTGACACTATCAATAAATGTATTTACAATCTTATCATACATGTTTTTTGTAATAGCATCAGAACTTGCACTTTTTGCCTTCCAATCTTCTAGATCATAAAATATTCCAATAGTAGGTTCCACATTATAATCTTTTATTGTTCTACTAACAAAATCTGCCTCTTTTTTAGCACCACTAACTGTAGTTGTATAACTATATAAATAAATCCCATATGGTATATTTAATCTCTTTAATTCATTTAAATTATATAAAAATGATGTATCCATAGTATTATAATAGCCAACTCTTAATATCACTCCGTATATCATATTACTATTTGCAACCAAGTCCCAGTTTATTTTTCCTTGATGCACGCTTACATCAATAACCTTTATATTATTAGTTCCAAGGCATACACCATTTGATGTAAAATAGTGATTTATACCATCAATATTTTTAACACCAGTAACTCTTATATCATTTTCATAATAGTATTTGTTACCATATTCCTCTATAAATCCATTTTTCTTAGAAATTTCTTCTTTTGGTAGTGTTTCATTTTCTATTAATGTGTTATCTTTAGCTTGGATGTTATCATTAAATTCTTCTTTAGTTTCCTTTTTAGTACTATCAGCTACTTCAGGCTCTTTAACGTCATCCTTATTGTCACCACTTTCTTTACTTTCATCGTTTTCTTTTAACTCATCTTTGCCAATACTACTTTCTTCATTTTCCTTCTTATTACTATCTTTAATTTCTTCCTCATCATTTTTTACATCAACTTTTTCTTCTTTAACTTCTACTATTTCATTTATATTAGTATCAACTTCATATATAGAATCATTTGTAATATTTATATCACTAGATTCGCTAATATCATCATAACTTATATCTTCTTCTTTTTTCTCATAATACTTATTAAAATCGTCTTCACTAATTTTTGGTACAAAGCAAGCATAAAGTACCTTTTTACCCTCTGTTTCTATTTTCTTAGTATTTTTAACTTCTTTTTTAGTATTTTCATCTAAACTACCCATCTTAATAAGATTATAACTAATTCCTAACCCTACGGTTACTGTTAATATTACAACTATTAACTTAAATAAATTCTTTTTCATATTTTAACCTCCCCAATCATATATTAGAAGAAAAAAGCGCAAATCCCGCGCTCAATTGTAAAAAATATCAAAAAAAAATTCCACTTATTAGTAGAATTTTCTTTTTAAGTTTATTACATTCTTTTATCATTTTTCTTTTGAATGTCATCATTTTCACCCGAGAATTTAGTTTCTAAACTAGTAATGTTATGGCCATATAAAGTCGGTATCTTTTTCTCATTTACATTGTATATGCACATAGCCACTCATTAGTTAAAAATGATTTATTCGTCCTTACTATTTAAAAATGACAATAAATTATCAGCAACATTACTAGGTAATATTTCTTCTAACTCTTCCTTTGACAAACTTTTTAATTTAGTAATTGTCTTATATTTTCTTAATAATTCCTTTTTTCTTACAGCACCTATACCTGGCACATTATCAAGTATACTTGATAGCGACCCCTTACTTCTTATATCCTTGTGATAAGTAATAGTAAATCTATGTACCTCATCTTGAATTCTATTAAGTAAGTGAAAAACATCTGAGGTCTTATCTATATCATACTCTCTATCACTACTTATTAGAGTAGCTGTTCTATGCTTATCATTTTTCTTAAGTCCAAAAACTGGTATATCAAGATATAAACTATCTAACACTTCTTTTGTAGCATTTATCTGCACTATTCCGCCATCTACTATGATTACATCTGGCTTTACTAATTTATCATGTAACACCCTATAATATCTTCTATAAATTACCTCTTGCATTGTATGATAATCATCTTTACTGCCTGATGTAATCTTGTATTTTCTATATTCGTTTTTATTTGGTTTTCCATTTTCAAACACAACCATGCCAGATACAGTAAACGTACCAAAAAGATGAGCATTATCAAATGTTTCTATACGATATAGGTTAGGAATTCCTATTAATTTACCGAGCTCTTCATTAGCTTTTACAGTCCTATTTTCATCTCTTAAAATAAGTTCAAATTTCTCTTCTAACACAATTTTGGCATTTTCATACGCCATATTAACTAAGTCCTTTTTTACGCCCTTTAAAGGGGTTATTACCTTAGATGAAATAGCCTCTGATAATAACTCATTATCAAAGTCTGCTCCTACTAATACTTCTTTTGGGACCTCATGCTTATCATAAAAACTTGTAACATAGTATGAAAGACTATCTTTTATATCACCAACTAGCGGGAAAACATCCCCATCTCTCATATTTATTTTGCCATCTCTTAGATGTAAAACTTGAAAAGATATATACTCATTTTTAACATAATAGTTAATTACATCTCTTGATATATTGTCATTTAAACTTATCTTTTGCTTTTCAAGTACTTTATCAATATACTCAAGCATTTCTTTATACTCTATAGCTCTTTCAAAATTAAGGCTATTAGATGCTTCTTCCATTAAGCCTCTTATTTTAATTCTTACATCATCATAATTTCCCTTTAAAAAGCTAGTTACTTCTCTTATCATTTCATCTATTTTATCTTTACTAACACTTTTAGCACAATAACCAAGACACTGCCCTATATGATAATATAGGCATACTTTTTTGCCCATCGTATGGCACTTTCTAAAAGGATAAATTCTATTTAATAACATAACTGTTTTTCTAGCAGCATTAGCATTGGGATAAGGTCCAAATAGTTTTCCTTTATGTCCCTTTATTTTTCTTGGTCTTGATATTATAAGCCTAGGATATTTTTCATTAGTAAGTTCTATATAAGGATATGACTTATTATCTTTAAGCATTATATTATATTTAGGAGTATATTTTTTAATTAGATTTATTTCTAAAAGAAGTGACTCTACTTCACTTTCGGTCACTATATATTCAAAATTCCTGATATTCTCTACTAATGCTTTGGTTTTTCCAGAATGCTCTCTATTAAAATAAGATGATACTCTTCTTTTTAGGTTTTTAGCTTTACCTACATATATTATAGTACCATCATTATTTTTCATTAAATAGCATCCAGGACTTGTAGTTAAAAGTTTTAACTTTTCCTCTATAATATTCATATATATCCCTACTTACTATTTTTATTTTTAGTATTTACTTTATCATTATCAGTATACTTTCTACTATTAAAATAATTATAAGCTAGTTCTAAAAACATTCCATCTTGCTTTTTTAATACCATCTTATAATATGTTTTAATATTAATGAAAATCCTTTTGATATCGTTTGCACTAAGCGAGCCTTGTATAGTATAATATGCAATTGGTTTTTCTATTAATAAATGAATATTAGGCCGAGATACCTTTTTTAATCCATTTTCATAATCAGGATAAATTTTTCTTAAATATTCTTGTTTATTTTGTGCACCTGCAAGTGGTATAAAATACATTTTGCCATCTAATTCTCCTAAATATACACAAGGTCTTCCCTTACTAAACGCATGATCTATTTGCCCATCATAAAAACAAATATTCTTAAGAAAGACAATATCTCCTACTTCTACCATAAGTCACCACCTAATCATCTATTTTTTCTATTATAATAGCACTTTTAGACTCTAAATATTCTAACACTGTTTTCTTGTCATTAAAAGGTATTTTTTTATCCTTAACAATCATAACTTCTTCATGACCTTTACCTAATATTAATAATACATCATTAACATTAAGTAAGTTAATACCCATTATAATAGCCTTTTTTCTATCCATCTCTATTTTGTAATTTGTATTTTTAAGGCCGTTTAACATATCATCTACTATTCTTTCTGGTTCTTCATTATGTAAATCATCAGATGTTATTATGGCCATATCACATGTATCCGTTACAAGTTTAGTCATAATAGGTCTTTTTGTTCTATCCCTATCACCAGTACATCCAAAAACAGTATATATATGTCCATCACATACTTCTTTAACGGTGCTAATAATGTTTTGAATAGCATCTGGAGTATGAGCATAATCAATTATTATTCTGTTATTTTTATACTCAACCATATCCATTCTTCCATCAGGACAACTTGCTGAAAGAAGTGTATTGCTTATATCAGAATATGTAAAGCCAAGTTCATTTAATATTACTATTGTAACAAG
Source organism: uncultured Bacilli bacterium (assembly GCA_934155185.1). Taxonomy (GTDB): domain Bacteria; phylum Bacillota_I; class Bacilli_A; order RF39; family UBA660; genus Aphodocola. The sequence goes on along the minus strand of CAKPGT010000003.1, from coordinate 100,333 downwards.
TACATTATAAATATTATATTTACCTATTAATGGCACTTTTATATTTTGTTTTACCCCATCATTTACAAAAGTAAACATACTACCTAAAATGCTCATTTGATAATCAGTTATTTTATAATCTCCACCTTTAAATCCATAAGTAATATTTGTATTATAATCAAGCATAAAAATATTTTTGTTTGGATCATCATAATTAATTACAGCTTTTCCACCAGGTTTTATCTGATTAAACAATTTTTTCTTACAATTAGCATAGTTTTCCATAGTTCCATGTATGTTTAAATGATCTTGAGTTAAATTAGTGAACACTGCATATGAAAATGGTACATTTTCAAGTCTACCATGTAAAAGTCCCTCACTAGATGCTTCAATAACGGCGTATCTATACCCTAAATCATATGCATTTATTAACATATCATAAATCTCAGTTACTTCCGGTGTAGTATTAGGAAGCTTGCATACTTTTTTATCTAGAAAATATCCAACAGTTCCGATATAGCAACATTTTTTCCCCAGCTTATTTAAAGCATCATAAATTAAGTATGCAGTTGTAGTTTTACCATTAGTACCAGTAAGACCAATTATATTCATCTCTTCTAAATATTTATTATAGTGTTCTTTCAAATAATTATTTAAGTATTTTCTTGTATCACTAACTATTTCATATGGAGCATCATATGTTCCTTCTTCTGCAATTATTTTTCCTGCCCCGTTTTCTATAGCCTTAGGTATAAAAGCATGTCCATCACCCACTATACCTCTTAATGCCACAAAGATATCACCTTTTTTTACTTTTCTTGAATCAGTTCTAATATTTATCATATATACATCACCATTTTTCTAACAAACTTAAGTATATTATATAATAGATTTGAAAAACCATCAATAATCATTTATAATGTTTTTGGTGATTTACTTATGTTTACTATTGATAAAAATATAATAAATGAAATAACTATTAACAAATCAAGATTTATTACACTTATATATAAAGTAACTGATATAAGCAAAATAAATGAAACTTTAAATAATTTAAAAAAAGAGTACAAGGATGCTACTCACTACTGCTATGCTTATATAATTGGAAATACTAAAAGATTTAATGATGATGGAGAACCAAAATCTACCGCTGGTATGCCAATTTTAGGTGTACTAGAAAATAAAAAACTAGATAACGTTCTAGCTGTTGTTATAAGATATTTTGGTGGTATTAAATTAGGTGCCGGTGGCCTTGTTAGAGCATACTCATCATCAGTTAGTGAAGCTTTAGAAAAAATAAATATAGTGCCACTTAAAAAGGAATACACATGCAGAATAAAGTTTAAGTATGAAGACATCAATAACGTAAATTACATACTTAAAGATTACAAAATTACATATAAAGAATTTGATCAAGAAGTTATATATGAATTTATATATGAAGAAAATAACTACCCAGATAAACTAGATAGTTATTTAGTTAAATAATTAATTACTCTACGCAAAGTTCTTTGGCATCATCAGTCTGACTTTCACAGCCACAATCGTTATATGTTTTTTCTAGTTCTATGCTATATTTTAATTTTAGATTATTTTTGCAGACAACTATTTTAACTGTTTTATCTTTTAACTCCGGAAACTTATTTATATCAACACTAGCAAAATCCCCGTCTATTATACTAGAAACACTAATTTTGCCATTACTTATCTCGCCAGGATGTTCAGCAATATAAGCTTTAGCGCCTGTTAATATACTACTAATAACATTACGCCTGTTTGCTTCATCTTGCTCTTTTTTGATGCTTCCTACTGCTACAATGCTAATAGATAAAATTATGCCAAGAATCACTATAACAGCAAGCAATTCAATAAGCGTAAAGCCTTTGTTTCTATTCATCTATTCGCTCACCCACTTTTTTAATTCTTCATAGCTTAAATAGCCAACATTTCTTTTTAATTCTTTTCCATTTTCAAAGATAATGACAGTTGGTATAGAAAATATATTATATTTGCTTGCTAAAGTATTCTCCTCATCTGTGTCTATCTTAAGTATTGGTATTAGTTCTTCCTTATCTAATTTTTCCATAACTAATCCTAACATTTTACAAGGTCCACACCAAGTTGCATAAAAATCAACTAACACTCTACCATTTTTAATTTCATTTTCAAATTGCTTTTCATCAACATGTTTTATCATAAGATCCTCCATATTATATTTGATTAAATTTTTTACTAAAATTCTTCCTCTTCTTCCTCTTCATCTTCATAATCATCTTCCTCTTCATCGCCTTCATCTTCGTCTCCATCATCAAAGTCAGAGTTATCATCAGCGTCAATGTTAGAATCGGAATCAGAATCAGGTATGCCACCATCCGAATCATAGTCATCACCTGGCTTTGAGCTTCCAGTATTAGAAGGTGTAGGTTCGCCTTGATTTGGTTCACTATCATCTCCACCCTTACTATCTTCTTTTTCACTCCTGGTTCCAAGCAGTCTATTATCCTCTCTTAGCTTTTCAAGCTTATCATCTGAAACAGCATTAGAATCTAACAATATCTGTATTATATCCTCATTTACTTGTTCTAGGTTTTCTTTAGTATTGTCTTCTTCATTTATTCTTTCAATAATTTGTTTTTCACTTCCATATATACTGGAAGTCTTTTTAGATAATACTGGCATTTTTTCAAGTATCATTGTTGAAAACTTAGAATTATTTACAAAAGTTAAATTTACATTAGGCAAAAGTAATACCATTAAAACATTGAACATAAGTAATATCATTAAAGGAACCGCACATACAGCACCTAATATTCTACTTATAAAATTAGATTCAACCATAGTATCTGAAACTTTTTCAGATATTTTAGTTAATGTCATAACCTTCTTAATTATAGCAATTATTATCATAATTAAGAAAGCATATATCAATAGTCTCCATAATACAATATTTATTGATTTAAGTCCTTGAGCCTTACCAGTAAAATTAAAGAAAGGCAAAATTCCATATAAAGCATCTCCTAATATTTTACTTAATGTAGTCGCTACAAAAGAACTTACAAATAGTATTACTAAATCAGCCAATTGTTTAACTATGCCATGTTGGTATCCCATATATATTCCTAAAATTATTATTAAAACTATTAAACAATCAAAAATTCCCATATCTATTCTCCTTTACATCTATTCTTACAATATTATTATATACTATTTTTTAGATTGCTTACAATACTAGAAAAATAAATTTACATTCGTTGTACAAAAAAGGCACCCTCGAGATGCCAATTTTAATTATTTAATATTAATTGTTCTACTATTACTTGTATAACCATCTTTTGTTGCAGTTACTGTTACTACTGTGTTGCCACCCTTACTGCAACTAAAGTTATTTGCATATTTTCTTGTATTATTAGCAAAACTTGTTGTCTTAGTACTATTAAATCCACTATTTAGCTTACACTTGCTATCCATCTTTATTTGAACTCCTTCTATTCTACTAAAACAATAAAATTTTTCATTACTCTTTACTTTTCTTCTACTACAATTTAAATGTACTTTTGTTTTACCTGCAGTTTCCTTATCAATTATCTTTACAGTCTTTTCATAAGTAGCCTTACCATACTTAGCATTTACTACTAAAGTTCCTGGTCTATCATATTTCAAATATAATATTTTAGTATTTTTTACTATAATATTTTAGTATTTTTTACAGCAGCCACTTCTTTTTCATCATTATACTTTGTAGTTATAGTAGCACCTCTATATTCTTCACTTACATAACATACAAACTTATCTCCTACCCTTACCTTTGTTGGACAATATATTTTAAATGCTTTCTTATTATTAGAAGTTATCTTCATATCCTCAGTTACTTTAAATTTTATAGTTTTTGTTTTATAGCCATCCTTTGATGCCTTTATAGTTGCACTATTTTTTCCTTTAGTGTATTTAAAATCGTATACCTTTTTACTTTCAGTTAATGTTACGGCTTTTTTGCCAGTTGCTTTAAACCTCACACCATTAGTATTAACCGTACATGTAATCGGTCTATAAACTGTTACAGTAGAACCTTCCTTTAAAGTTTGGTTACCTTGTTTACATGTTAATTTTAAATCCTGTAATTCTAATACTTTAAAACTTATAGTATTTGTTTTATAACCACTTTTTGATACTTTTATAGTTGCACTTGTTTTTGGCTTTTTATATCTAAACTTACGTTTCTTATTATTGCCACTCAAAGTTTTCTTTTTAAAACCTGTTACCTTAAATGTAGCTCCTGCAACATCAGTTTTACATATAATTTGAGTTTCTGTATATACAGAAGAATTATTCTTTAAAACTTTGCCATCTTTAGTCTTACATGTTAATTGTAAGTTCTTAAGTGGTGCTTTAGTTGTTGTAGGTGTTTTATAATATCTTTTTGCTGTAGTTGTTGGAGTTGTAGTCTTTTTCTTAGTTGTAACAGTTTTATACGACGCACATTTTTTACATTTTATAACATTTGGTGTATCATAAAAAGAGTCATACCCACTTGGACACTTAACTGATGCCGGATATATTTTAAAGCAAATATCTTCTGATTTATACCCATCCTTGCACGACTTACTGGCAGTTATTTGAAAGATATCGTTGCACCAGTTACCGTTACCGTATAAATCTCCTCCTTTGGGACAGTATTTTATCGAATCAGCAAAAGACCATTTAGAGCATTGACTGCTTCCAACTAACTTACCAGTATTTATACCTCCCGTTAAGGTGTAAAAACTTCCAAATAAGCCTGCACCCATTAAAAGAAGTGCTACTGCAAAAAATAAATACGTTCTTGCTTTAGAACTATTGTTTTCGTTTCTTTCCTTCATAAAATAAAACTCCTTTACTCTTTATTATTACTACCACCATAATAACATAATTATTTGTCGTTAGCAACACCAGCAATTGGAAATTATTAAAAATTATTAAAATATGTATAATAGCGTAAAACAAATATGATGTTATAATTATATTTTGCCATCATACAAGAATAATATTAGTAATTTTTACTTATTTTGTGTTAAAATACATACATAGGACGTGATTATATGGTAATTGTATTTAAAATAAGTGAGAATACTAAAGATAAAATGGTTGAGTATTATAGTGATAAAAAAAGAGAAAAAACACCACCATATGCTATACTACAAGCTGATGAAGGTGGCACCGTAATTACACTATATGAATCATTAAAGGTTATGTTTCAAGGAATTAGTGCTGATGTTGATGCTAATATGTGGCGTGATATGGAAGCACACTTAAATAATGGTAAAGCACCTAAAGAAGATAAAAAGAAAGAAAAACAAAAAAAAGACGAAAAAGAGTTATATGAAGAAAGAAAAAAATATTATTATATTAATTCTATAGGTTCTGACGAAGTTGGTACTGGCGATTATTTTGGACCGATAGTTGTTACTGCATCATATGTATCTAAAGAAAATATTCCTTTTTTAGAAGAACTAGGTGTTAGAGATTCAAAAAAATTAACAGATGATAAAATATTAAAAATAGTACCTAAAATAATAAAGAAAATACCTTACGAAACAATAATATATAGTAATGAAGAATATAACAGCAACCCTTCATATAATATGAATAAAGTAAAAGCAATTCTCCATAATAAAGCACTACTTAATTTAATGAAAAAAGATAATTATATTGTTGATAAAGTTGTTGTTGACCAGTTTTGCTACCCAAGAAATTATTTTGGATATTTAAAAGAATCTAGTAATGTATTTAGAAAAATAGATTTTACTACTAAGGCAGAGGACAAATGTCTATCTGTTGCTTGTGGCTCGCTAATTAGTAGATATGTATTTATAAAAGAAATGGAAAAGATATCTAAAGTATTAGGTAGTACTATTCCTAAAGGTGCTGGGATAAAAGTAGATGAATTTGGTAAAGAAATAGTTAAAAAGCATGGCAGAGATATTCTTAGGAAAGTTGCTAAATTAAATTTTAAAAATACAGAAAAAATATTAAATTAAAAGAAGTAAGATGAACAAAATTCTTACTTCTTTTAATTTAACGTAGCTGTCATATCATTAGTTATAACAGTACCTGGTGATATACTTTGACTACTAACATATCCATTAGATAAACATTCATGCTTAATTCCTAACTTAGTTAAAACTACAAAAGCATTTTTAACAGAGTATCCCGTCAAATCTGGCATAGTTATAACTTCATCATTAGTAAATATAAATACTTTATCTTTAGTATTCATTTTTGTATCTTTTGATGGAAATTGATCTATTACTCTAGTACCATTTCCAAATACAACATATGTAGCTGATTTACTGTTAAGTTCATTTTTTACTTCCTCAGTTTCCTTATTTTTATAATTACCAAGTTTATATGTTGATATTTCACTATTAAGCTCAGGAGCTTTTTCAAATATTCCTAAATACTTTGCAGTATCTTTAACAATTGTCTTAACTGTTTCTGGTAATACCTTTGAGTTTTTACTTCTTTGCATAGCAACATATATTATAACTTCAGGATTATCCTTAGGATACATTCCTGCAAAGGAAGTAATATAATCATGGCTTCCTGTATAATATTTTCCAGTTTTTGGATTAGCGATTTGTGCAGTACCTGTTTTACCAATTAAATCATATCCATCCATCCTATAAGCACTACCCGTTGTTTCAGATGAGTCTCCATTAACTACCCCATACATAAGATCTTTTATCTTATTTACTGTTTCAGCCGATGCAACTCTTCCTTCTTCTTTAACTTTTCCTTCATAGGTAACTTCACTAGTAGATGAATTAACTGTTTTAGATACTATATAAGGTTTTAGAATAACTCCATTATTAGCAATTGCTGTTAACGCCCTTACCTGCTGTATAGGTGTTGTTGTAATACCTTGACCAAATCCTGCATTAACAACTTCTACATCATACTTAAACTTAACTTTTCCTGAATATTCATTTGGCAAATCTATTCCTGTTTTAGAACCAAAGCCTATTTTTTTATAAAAATCCATTAGTTTATCTTTCGTTAGGTAATTTTTTATCATATTTGCAACACATGTATTTGATGATAAAGTATAACCTTTCCTATAACTAATTTCTCCCCAACCAGTTTTATTCCAGTCGCTTACTACATCATCACCTATCGTATATGGTGCAGTAAAACAGGTTGTATTTGATACATCCCAAGTTGGATTATTTTCCATAGCAGCCATATAACTATAAGTTTTCATAACAGAACCTGGTTCATATGTATAAGAAACAAGTGGATTTAAATAATTACTAATTTCTTTAGTATTTGGATTAAAAGTTGGTGATGTTGCAGAACCTAATATTTTTCCAGTTTTAGCATCAGCAACAACTGCTATCATCCAATCAGAATCAGATTCAGAAGAAGCCTTAGCTGTTATGGTTTCAAGTGACATTTGAACATTTGAATCTATTGTTAAATAAACGTCATTACCATCTACTTTTTCTTTTCTAATTTCATTAGCATTTGGAAATTTATAACCATTTAAATCCTTTTGATATTCAACAAAACCATTAACACCAGTCATTACATCATTATAAGACTTTTCTATACCCATTTCACCTTTCATTGTAGTATCATCATCAGTTGTATAACCAATTATATATGATAAAAAAGTATTATTAGGATAATATCTTTTATGAGTTGTAATAAAGTCTATACCAGATAATTCTAAATTTTCTATAGCTTCTTTTTGAAGTTCTGTAAGTCCCTTACCAGCAGATCCAAATTCAACTTGGTATGCTTTTTTATTTAATCTTTCTAGTATTTTTTCTTTTGACATGTTAAGAACGGTTGATAATTTTTCTGCAGTAAGTTCTTTATTTACTACATGCATAGGTTTTTTTGAACCCTCACTTCTTGATTCATCTAAATACGCTATAATGGTATAAGAATTTATTGTTTGTGCTAAAACTTCAGAATTAGCATCATATATATTTCCTCTAGACGCCAAAAGTGTTTCCTTTTTAGTATTTCTTTTATTTGCAAAACTCTTTAAGTCAATGCCATCAACCTTTCCAGTAAGGCATAAATACCCAAGTCTTATAACAAATAAAAAAAGAATAAGGAAAAATATCAATGTAAAAACTTTTGCTGTTAAGTTCCTGTTTTTAATTAATACTTCCCTTTTCATAAATAATCACCCTTATTTTTTAATTACAATTATATTATTGTTATTATACTCCAATCCGTTATTTGCTGCAACAAGTTGCATATTTTCTAAAGAAACAAGTTCATTTACTTTCATAGTTAAACTTTCATTTATTTTCTCTTCTTTTGAAACACTTTTCTTTAGCCTTTCAACTTCTATGTTAACAGAAGATAGTTGAACTTTAAAAAAGAGTACAGATATAAATACACAAAAAATAGTGCTTAATGTAAGTGATATCATAGTTTTTTCAAACTTAGTTTTACGTTTCTTTTTACTTGCCATGTTATTTTCTCCTTTGCTTAATTGCTACTCTAAGTGTTGCACTCCTACTCCTTTTATTTTTTTCTACTTCTTCTTTAGATGGTTTTATTTTTTTTAGAACTTTAAGTTCTGGTTTATATTTATCTGATATACCAGGCATTCCCTTTGTTAATTCATCTTCGTATGAACGCTCTTTAAATATGTTTTTACATATTCTATCTTCTAGCGAGTGAAATGTAATTACTGCGATTACTCCGCCTTCTTTTAACATATCTATAGCATCATTTAAAGCCTTAGGAAGTATGGAAAGCTCTTTGTTAACTTCTATTCTAATAGCTTGAAATGTTCTTCTTGCTGGATGAGTTAATTTTTTATATTTAGCGGGTACAGCTTCTGATATAACATCAACTAATTCTAAAGTTGTCCTAATAGGTTTTATACTTCTTTTACTTTCAATTTTTCTTGCTATTTGCTTTGCATATTTTTCTTCACCATAGTTTTTTATTATTCTAACTAAGTCTTCGTAAGAATATGTGTTAACTACATCATAAGCACTTAAATTAGCACCTTTATCCATTCTCATATCTAGCAAAGCATCTTCGTGAAAACTAAACCCCCTTGAACTATCATCTAACTGTGGGCTAGAAACGCCTAAGTCAAATGTAATACCGTCTACTTCAGTAATGCCTCTTTTTATTAATTCATCTTTCAAATTAACAAAATTTGAAGGAATAATAGTAAAGTTATTACTGATTTTGCTAAGTGCGTTTTCACTAAATTTTCTTGCCTCATCATCTTGATCAAAAGCAAATAGTTTTCCCTTTTTTAATCTTCTTAAGATTGCACTAGAATGACCAGCATAGCCTAACGTACAATCAACATATACGCCATCTTCTTTGATATTAAGAGCATCGATAGTTTCATTTAATAAAACGCTTATATGTTTCATTTAGTCCTCCATATTATCAAATAAGTCCTCAGCCAAATCTGATATATTTTCCTCATTTTCACTAAAGAACTCATTAAATGAATCCTCTGCCCATATCTCTAGCCTGTCATTCACTCCAATAATTACGCACTCTTTTTTTAGTTTAGCGTAATTAACAAGTGGAACTGGTAATGCTATTCTTCCTTGCTTATCAAATGTGCATTCTGTTGCACCAGATAAGAAGAATCTAAGAAAAGCTCTAGCATCTTTCTTGGTAAATGGAAGTTTTTTTAATTTATCAACAAGCCTATTCCATTCATCAGATGAATACACGAATAGACAGCCTTCTAATCCACGGGTTACAACAAAACGCATACCAAGTTCTTCTCTTAACTTGGATGGTAATACTATTCTTGACTTATCATCTATGTTATGATGATACTCTCCCATGAACATATTTATCCCCCACAATCTACCACTATATTCCACTAGCTACCATTATACTACCACATTAATAAATATTAGTCCATATAATTATATAAAAATAATATCAAAAAAAACTACACTTTACGTAAAGTATAGTTTATTGCACACAAATTTAAATTGATTTTATTATCCTTCATTCAATTCAAAATTTTTCTTTTCTTCTTCAACAACACTAATTAATTCTTGCTCTGTTGGCATATGTAACTTATATTCTGATGAGAATATTGTATTATTATCAAGCGGTAAAGTATATTTTACAATTGTTTCACTTTTATTAGTTGATAGTAGTATTCCTATTGTTTTATTTTCATCTTCACTTTTAATTTCTCTATCATAGTAATTAACATACATTTGCATTTGACCAATATCTTGGTGCGTAACTTTGCCAATCTTTAAATCAATTATAACAAAGCATTTTGATAGTCTATTATAGAAAACTAAATCTGGATAAAAATGCTCTCCTCCTAATGTAATTCTAACTTGACTTCCAATAAAACTAAACCCTTTTCCAAGTTCAAGCAAAAATTCTTTTAAATGTTCTAATAAGTTTTTTCTAAGTCACTTTCAAGATAATTTGTATTTTCTTTTATATCCAGAAATTCTAAAACGAAAGGATCTTTTACTAAGTCTTTACTCGTATTTAAAACTTGCCCTTTTTCAGATAATTCAAGTACTTTTTCTTTATCAGCTGACATAGTTAATCTTTCATAAAGTAAAGATGTTCTTTGTCTTTGCAGTTCTCTAACACTCCATCTTGAATTTATACATTCATTTAAATAAAACTTTCTTTTAGGTTCTTCATCTATTTTAATAAGCTCTAAATAATGTGACCAACTTAATTTGGAAGACACTGTCTTCCAAATTGGATACATCAAATAGAATTTTCTCATAGTTCTTAAATTTCTTGAAGAAAATCCCTTGCCAAATTCATCAGTTAATTTTTGAGATAATCTATCAAGTACAGCATCTCCATAACTTGCTCTTTCATCACCCTGCTGTATTTCCATTATTATTTTTCCTATATTCCAATATAGATTAAGCATTTCTGTATTAACAGCTTGGTATACCTTATTTCTACTATTTATTATTAAATCCTTAATATTATCAAAAACATAATTAAATTCTTTATCATTACTAATTAATTTACTATTCATATCCTTCCCCCTATCATTAATTTTTTATACCAAAATTATACTATAAAATCATATAAATTTATATACGTTTTTCAAAATTTTAATTTATAATGCTCTTTTGCATATACAGCTAGGGCTTGTAGAAATATTAAAAAAATGCTAGAATGTATTTATGATAAAAAATATATTATTAGGTACAATTAAGTTATATCAGAAAATTCCTGGAAATTTTCACGGGTATTGTAAACATATACCAACATGTTCTAATTATGCTTATGAAGCTATTGATACATATGGTGTTTTTAAAGGTGGATTTTTATCTATAAAAAGGATACTAAAATGCAGGCCACTTGGAAGTTTTGGATATGATCCTGTACCTAAAAAGGAGAATAAAAATGAGAAATAAACTAATAATTATAGTAGGACTTCTTACCTGTCTTTTAACTTTAAGTGGATGTTCCTATGAAGAAGATAAAAGCACTATGACAGCATATACTAGTGTATATCCTGTTGAGTATATACTAGATAATTTATATGGTAATAAAACTGCTATATATAGTATATACCCAGATGGTAACGATTATAAAAACTATAATCTGTCTAGTAAACAGTTATCTGATTATAGTAAAGGAGATTTATACGTATATAGTGGTATTATAAAAAAAGAAAAAGACTATGCTGTTAAATTACTAAATAAAAATAAACGGATTAAAATAATTGATGCATCTCTTGGAATGGATTATACAAATGATATTGCAGAGACATGGCTTAATCCTTCTAACTACTTAATGATGGCATCTAATATTAAAAAAGGACTACAAGAATACGTTAGTGAACATATTGATTTAAAAGAAATTGAAGAAAATTATGATAAACTAAAGCTAGATATTTCTGAAATAGATGCTGAATTAAAAGCAGTAGCTAATAATTCTTCTAAGAAAACTTTAATAGTTAGTAGTGATACATTTAAGTATTTAGAAAAATATGGTTTTACTGTTATATCCCTTGAAGAAAATGAAAACTTAACAGATAAACTTCTTTCTGATGTTAATAAGATTCTTTCAAGTAAGTCTGTAAAATATATATTTTTAAAGGATAACGAAGAACCTAATAAAACAATTGCTAATTTAAAAGAAAAATATAAAATTCAAACTGTTAGTTTAAATTCACTATCTACTCTTAGAGCTAGTGAAAGAAAAGATAAGAAAAACTATATAAATATAATGATGGATAATATTAATTCAATAAAGTTAGAAGTAAATAATTAAAAAAGACAATCAATTGACTGTCTTTTTTTAGTCTTGCTTACTAATATCTATACCTGTTTCTATATAGTCTTCACCCTTAAATGGTTCTTTTCTTAATAAATCTCTATAATCTTGTTGTCTTAGTACCTCATAAACCATAATAGCAGCACAATTAGATAAATTAAGTGCTCTTACTTTATTTGTCATAGGAATTCTAAGGCAATGATCTAAATCATCTTTTAATATTTCAAGAGGTAATCCACTACTTTCCCTCCCAAATACAAGATAGATATTTTCATCCTTATTACTATAATCAAAAGAAGTATGTGCTTTTTTACCATATCTTGTTAAGTAATAATATGTTCCTTTATTTTTGCTTTTAAAGTCATCCCAGTTTTCATACAAAGTATAATTACAATCATTAATATAGTTAGCCCCGCTTCTTTTAATATAGCTTTCGTCTAATGAAAAACCAAGTGGTTTAATTAAATGAAGATGCGTATCTGTAGCTGCACATGTACGCATAATATTGCCTGTATTTCCAGGTATTTCTGGTTCATATAATACAACATTAATCATCTATAACACTTCTTTCTTTTAACTCATTTATAATACTTTTCTTGCTTTTTAATGTACTGCAATCAATAATATCACTAATTGTACCATCTTTATAAAATACAAGTTCTGGGGCATTTTGATATATCGGATCAATAATTGTTGTTTCATTTATATTTATGTAGATTACTTCATTTTCTAAATTATATTTTTTAATTATATCTTTAAACATTCTTTCAAACTTAATTGACTCATTTTGACTGCTATTTGAAACATATATGATTACATTAGGCCTTTCCTTTACATGAGATTCTATTTCTTCATACTTTATCTCACTTAAGTATCCTTTAATATCCGAATTTAACAATAAACTATGCTTTCTATTTGAGTTTAGTCTTATAGCTACATATAAAACCAAAAGTGTTAACGTGCATAATATTATTAAAAGTATTTTCTTTTTAGTTTGCTCTTTCATAATTCCTCCTGTTATATTTATATTTTATCATAATAAATTAAATGATTAAAGTAAAAAGTAAAGACAAAATAAGCCTTTACTTTTCACTAGGAATCTCTATCATATCATCTAAAATAGGATTAAAACTACTAATGTACTTAACAAGTACTGGTTTACCCCTTAATAGTACAAAGCAAAAATCATCACTTATAGTTTCCTTTATTTCTTGTGTTCTAACAGATACTTTCATTGTATATTGGTCATTTATACCATCACCAATAAATATACCATCATTAGGATTAAACCCTTCCTTAAACCATGATTCGTACTCAACTTTCTTTATACCGCTTACACTATCTATTAAAACAAAATTAATTATGTTTAAATCTTTTGCTTTTGTAAAGAAGTCAGATACGTTTAGTTTATTTTCATCAGATAATTTAGAAACAAAACTATCTATACCGTTTATAACTACAATAAGTGGTTTTTGATTACGGAATATTAAATTATTATAATTATTATTTCTATATACATCATAGCAATCATTCTCATACTTTAATATTCTTTCAAATACCTCATTGTAATTATTTTCCTCATAAGCAACTTTCTCTTTAGTATCATCATCAATTCTTAATTCTGAAGCATCAATAACCATAGTCTGGAATTTCTTATTTATTTTAATTTGATTTATGAAAGAATTAACAAAATCAGACATCATATCACTATCATTAGCAGAAATTACGTTTATTAAATCTCTTCTAAAATTATACTTGCAAACTTCTAAGCTTTGTTTTTCAACACCAATTATAACTTCTTCATCATTATAGTCTATACTATCTTTAATATATTCATAATCTACAACCTTAGGAAGTATAGGTATCTTTTTAGCAACAAAATTAGTTTTATTATTTGAGTTTGATATTTCAAGTTGTATACTTTCATTTAATTTCTCTTGAACATCTATAGAAGCTGTTTGAAATTCATATACATTATCTCTTTTAATTATACCTCTACCAAATAATTTAGATGGGTAACTTTTTCCAGTATTACCAAGAATACTTATGTAATCATCCTCATTATTTTGTTGCAAACAGTATATTTGTGAAAAGTTCTGACGTAATTTAAAGCGCATTCCATTAGGAGTATTTAAAGTAATTATGAAATATATACCATACTTAGCACATTCTCTAGTTAGTATATTAAACGTATCATCAAGTTCTTCGTAAGTATCATAATAAGCTTCATAATTATTAAGAACTACTACAATACTTGGCAACTTTTTACCACCATTTTTTAAGTAACTTAAGAAACTTCCACCATAAGATGAAAGCATCTCCTTTCTTTCATCTATCATATTATTTATTAACTTATATAGATTCTTAATTTTTTCCTCTTCATCAATTTGAACTATATCACCGACATAATGTGAGTCTTTAAATACTTTAAGTACCTCTGCACCAAAATCCATTATATAAAAATTAATCTCTTCTGGTGTATATAATAGCATTGAAGAATATATAAGTGTCATAATAAAGTTTTCTTTACCAGAACCGGTAGTTCCATATAGTAAAACGTTTCCACCATTACTTATAGGAACTGTAAGTATACTTTGTCTTTGCTGCTGAGGTATATCAAATTCACCTACAGGTATATCAATTATTGGAACATTAGATTTATAATCATACTTTTTAATTAAATCTCTTATCTTAATAAAACTTGGAATCTTATCAAGCCACAATGGCTTTGCCTTTATTTTTAATTCTGTAGCAATATCAGATAAATAATTTACAACATTTAATAATTCTTCCCCATATTTCTTTTCATCTTGATTAGTTTGAATTTTTCTAGTTGCTACCTTTTTTATTACATAACCAACATTATTAATAAACTTTATTGTCGTATCTACTGGTTTTTTGGTTTTTTCTTTTGGTACATATTTTTCTCCTGCCCAAGCAGCTTGTCCTAAAGTAAATACTTCATTATAACCAACTTGAAAGTAAAATCTACCTGTTTGTTTTAAAAATGCAGCATCTGGGCATTTAATTACTTCATTAGAATCACTCTTATCTTGAACTCTTAAGCAAACTCTAAACCTTGTATTTGACCATATTTGAGGGTCTACTACACCACTTGGCTTTTGTGTTGCTAAAATTAAATGCACACCTAATGAACGTCCTATACGTGCCGTAGATATAAGCTGATCCATGAATTCAGGTTGTTGATTTTTTAACTCAGCGAACTCATCAGATATTATAAATAAATGAGATACCGGTTCATCAACCCTACCTTCTCTATAAAATCGCTGATATTTATATATATCAACTGTACTTTCGCCTGTCTTATCCCTAGCTATATTAAACAAACGCTGCCTTCTTTTAAGCTCACTTTCTATACTAGAAATACTTCTTTTAATTTCACTCGCATCTAAGTTAGTAATAGTACCTACTAAGTGAGGTAATTTCTTTCCGGAGTTAGAGTTTTCAAATGCTCCAGCAAGTCCACCGCCTTTATAGTCTATTAATATAAATTGAACTTCAAGTGGACTATAATTAACTGCTAAAGATAGTATATAAGTAATTATAAATTCTGATTTACCAGAACCTGTCATACCTGCTATTAAACCATGCGGACCATGATACTTTTCATGTAAGTCAATATACTGGATTTCACTGTTTTTTCCATAACCAACAGGTGCTGATAAAGTATTCATTGGATTACTCTTTTCCCATCTGTTAGATGAATTTAGTTGTTCTACTTTACCAACATCATACATCTCCAAAAATCCAACTTTATCTGGTATTTTAGAAGATGATGAATCATTTGTTTCAATTGGTATGTTACAAAGTATTTTGTAACATTCATTGTAGTTTATTCCACTATTTAAATCTGTTATAAAATTTTGATTCTGTGAATTTACAATATTTTTAGACAAATATCCACCATTTAATCCGACATTTATAAATGTCTTGCACTGTTCTGGAAGAGTTGATATTTTACCATTTGAAACAATAAAACTAAATCCATAATTATTCTTTTCCTTTAAAAGATTATCTATAAAGTCTTGATTCCTTACTGATTTAAATGAATCAGTAATAATTAAATATATTTTATCGTATATATGAGGATTAACATCAGTTTTACTAGCTTCCTTTCTTAAACTAAATATTTTTTCAAGATAAGAACATACAATGCTATACTCTTCATTTTTTGAAGCAAATAATCTAAGACTTCTATCATCCGTAAAGCAATATGGTAAATTCTTTATATTCTCCCATGTACTTTTTTTATCATTATCTGTTAAAATAACTATTTTCAAATCAACATAGCTATGAAACGTAATTATTTGAAATAATATCTTTTTTAAGTACTCACTTCTATCATTATATTGTCCTACAATAGCAGAGATATTATTTTCTAAAAAAGAATAAGGAATCGGAACATTTTGCAAAACTTTTGGCTCCCTGCTTAACTTATCAGCCAAATCCTTAAGCTCATCTTCTATCATTGAAAACTGTTCTTCTGGATAAGAAATTTTAAGCTTCATATCGTAGCTTCCATACCCTAAACTAACTTTTAAGAAATCTTCATCTTCAATTTTTCTTTGCCATAAAACAGGCTCCTTGTTTAAAATTATTCTATTACATTCTAAAAGACTTGGATAATTACCTTTTAAAGACTTAGTTTGACTTTCAAGCTCATCTAGTATCATCTTTCTTCTAGAATCTATATATTTGGAATACTTATCTATTCTTTCTTTTTCCTTTTTTTGTCTTCTTTTATCTTCAAATTTTCTTGTTAAAGATGGCCATAGCAATACAGATGCAACCATAGCTAAAGACATTACAATAGATGGAATCGCAGAAGCTAACGAACCACCATTACTTCTTGCATTACTTATTGATGTAAATGCCATAACCATAGACGACATACTCATAGTAAGCATTGGCCCTATTGTTAATATCACGGGCATATCATTTTGCTCTTCCTTTGATGGAGGAACATCTATTTTAATTTCTTTTTCTTTTATTTCAGATACAAATCTTGGAGTTTTGTGAAAAAAGTCTTCATCTTTGTACCATTTAATATCCAAATCTTCTTTAGCTTCTTCAAAAGGTTCTTCGTAATCATCATATGTAGAACTAGCAAGTCCATTTACAATTAAATTATTCCCGAAATAATATATTATTAATCTATCATTGCCCTCACATTTCATAAATACTATTTTTAATCCGTTTAAAAATAATATATCGCCATATTCTAGTACCTTTTTATCATATACTCTTAAATTATTTATATATACCCCAACTTTAGGAGACATTACTTGTAAGACATACTTTCCTCTTTCAAACATAAGATTAGCTGTAACCTCATCTAAGAATGGAAATGAAATATTACAGTTAACAGCACTACCAATTGAAATTAAAGGATTATTATTTTGATTAATTAGGTATTCAACCTTTTTACTATCGCATGAACTAGATGAATATATTAGCATTGTTTCATCACTTGAAGCTTTTCTTATAGAATAAAAACAATAATTTTTTAAATCTAAACTATCAACATAGTTATTGTTTAGTAAGCAGTAAAACTCTGAATTACTAATTAATTTCCACTTGCCATTTTCTGACTTTATGTTTAGTAAATTAACTTCTTTACCGTTTTCGTCATAGTCAGTAACCCAAAAGTTACCAGATGGTACATCTGGTATGTTAACATGCCTTATTCTATCTTTTTTTATTAATGAAACCCTCATTTTATTCACTCCTTATAATGCTATTTATTTAAACTACTAATTCTATTTTCTAATGTAATTTGATTAAATGGTATAACAGCAATTTTACTATAATTCTTTTTATCCAATGAGAACTGAATATAATTAATAATATCTGCTAGTTTATTTTCTAGTTCAAAATCGCCATATTCCCCAAAAGCATCATAGTATAATCCTATTACAATAGCATCTCTTGGGCATAAATAGTCATCATTAATTGGACCATAATATACGTATTTACTATCAGTCTTAGGAAACAATACCGTAGAATAAGTTTCATTTATAAATTCTCTTGTTTTTTGGAGTTCTTGTTCATTTAAAGAATTAATATCTTTAGAAAAGTACGTATAAAAATCTTGTAACTGTTCCTTAGACAAGGCCTCAATGTTAAAAACATTTAGCAAGAAAAAGTAGTTTGAAATTACATCATATTTATCATCTTTTATTACTTCAAGTGGCTTTATATTATCACCTAACATTTTCTGTTCCACACTTTTAAGATTTATAGTGTTATACACTTCTTTAAAAAACATATACTTATAATTATCAATTTCTCTCATAATACCTCCTAACTAACTACAGGATCAATAACATTATCTATTGTTATGTTAAATTCTCCTCCATTTATTAAATCATTATACAAAATCTTATATTCCTGACCCCAAGAACTAACTGTAAAACCATCATTTTTTATTCCGGTAATCATTACTGCATGACCACTGTGTTTCTTTTCAATTTTGCCATTTTCATTTACTATTTCTTTTATCCATGAATCTGTTGATTTACTACTATAGGAACCCGGATTTGTTGAATGCATGGTAATATTATTGTCAGAAGAGAAGATGTTCATTTGTACTGCCTTTCCATCTTCAATACTGGAAGAGATTGCATTAACGTAGTCAACTAATTCCGACGTGTTTAATTTTTTACCAGAAGGATTTGAAATCAAATTATAAGAATCCCACTTTAAATTTTTAGATTTTAAATAATTATTTAAAGCATAGTCATTTGAACCGCCAAAATTAGAAAGATAAACCTGATGCTCGGTATCAAGCATTTTTCTGCCAAATACATCAATTTTATCACTGCAATTTAAAACATATGAATCGTTAACTTTCGTAAATAACATTCCACCATTCGATATATCATTTATATGCATATACATATCTAATAAAAGTTCATTTGAATTAAGAACCTTACGCCCATTACTATCTATTTTATACATTGGAAAGCCAAATTTTTTCTCAAATAGTTCTGGATTATCTGAAAACTTAAAAAAGATTGAATTAGCTTTTCCAGCATAAGTACACGCGCCAACATCATCAAAACTTGATAATATAACAGAGGCTTGAGCACTAGTTAATCCCTTTGAAACTAACTTATTTTTTAATGTAAAGTATTCTTCTACTGCAGCCTCTTTTTTAAATTTTGGTAAAGGCAATCCTCTCTCTTTATACGAATTCGCTATCTCCTTGGCTTCAGAGCAAGAATACCTTGTTCCATTTAAATAATAATCACATAGCTTATCTATTCCACCTTGATCAGCACCATATGTTTCATTTAATGAACTTCCGTTATTTGAAAAGAAACTATATAATTCTTCATTACTACTACTTTTTAATGTACCACTACGTACTGTTTGATTTAAATCATAGAATGATGAACTAACTTTTACATCAATATTATATCTTTTTTTAAGATAATATTCAATAAAATCAGGTTCAAATTGAGCTACATAGTTTCTAGAACCACCAAGAGATGTAATCATATTTATATTACCAGTTTTTAAATATTCTTCTAAGCGACGTACTCCCTCACCCGGATATTTTGACTCTATATTTTTAATAACAATATCCATGTCACTTAATGACTTATGTACCTCATAATTTGTCATATTACTTAATGATTTTCTACTAAATGCTTCAGGGTAAGCTGAACTAGTCAAATTTTTTGAATCACTATACAAAATTCTTTCTATTTCATCCATTCTTTTTGAGATGTCATCTGCTGATTTAATATCATCTAATTTCCAAGCATAGCCATTATCCATAGCATTCTTTGCATCTATAAACCAATTTTCTTTTGACTTAGCTAATAACTCATTATATTCTTTTTTTAGTTGTTCTAAATCAGATTTATGAGTACTTCCTGATTCTATTCCTTTTACATTAACTTTTGGGCTATCTATGCCAAGGGCCTTTTCTATTTCATTCATTCTTTTTGCAATATCATCTGCTGATTTAATATCATCTAACTTCCAAGCATAGCCATTATCCATAGCATCTTTTGCATCTATAAACCATTTTTCTTTTGATTTGGCTAGTAACTCATTATATTCTTTTTTTAATGATTCTAAATCGTCAGCTGATGTACTTTTTGTACCTTTAAATTTCTCTATACCATTATCTGCTTTTGTCTTTGGTGGTGCATATAGATTGCTAACAAATGCTGAACAACAATTGGCAATGAAATATTTAACAGTTTTTTTTGCAAAACCTTTCCAATTAACCTTTATACCCTCTTCTTTACTATAAGTTATATTATCCGCTGCTGCGCTAAGCGAATCCATATGTGTATCCACATCTGATAAAGCTGTTTTTAACGTTTCTGACGCTTTTTTAAATAGTGATTTCATAGTGATTTTTTTATTTCCACTTTTAGTAAATAATTGTTTTGCAACCGTAGATATAGATTTTATACCTCCAGAACTTGCAACTGCTTTGGCTGCAGTAATAATTCCCTGTCCCGTCTTTCCAGTGCCATAGAATTCAATTCCTTTGATTAAACCTGCAAATGCAATTTCACCAGCGTCCCCATAAAAACTTCTATCTTCTTGCTGATAATTTTCCTCTGCTTTTTCACCTGCTCCAATAGCAAAGCCAGTACCCACAACCAGTAGAGCAGATACAGGTGCAGCAAGTCCACCAGTTGCTACGGTTAATGCAGTTGCTGCTGCAATTTCAAAGCCTTTTTCTGAATAATTTTGCATTTTCTTTGCAAATTCACTATCATACTTTAAGTAAGATTTTTCATTAATGTATTTTCCAACTTTAGTATTTTCATAAAAATATTTATTTGCCTCTGCAACCCTATCTACAGCAATTGCATCCATCATTGCTTCTTTATATTTTTCCCCAGCTTCTTTATTAAACAATGAAACAACCGGAGCAGTAACAGTTGCTACAAGCCATAATGCACCATCTTGAAATTTTTCTCTTAATTTAAATAAACCACTATACACGGTAGTTGTAACAACAGCACCCGTTGAAAGAATTTTTTCCCCAATTTCAAGTACTGCGTTTTTGCTTTGGCCTCCAGAATTAGATAAGCTATACTGAGTATCATTTAGTTGTGGCATTTTAGACAATAATGACGATACAGTTGACGCACTAACACTTCCACTTTGCCCAGCTAATCTATTATCTGTGTTTTCTAAATCAACTATATATTCACTCCAAACTGTATCAACTTTTTTATACAATTCACGTATTTTAAAATACTTTTCTTGCAAATTTAAATACATTTTTGACACTAATTGATTAGGGCACTTTCTTAAATAACTACTCTTAAAATCTTGATAATAGTCATTGTTAAATCGATTTTTTAAGTCGGTGAAATCTTCGTACCATCCCTCTATTCTAGTTAAATTATACAGTCCCATAAAAATTTCACCTCCTTGTTATTATTTATATTCTTAGTTATTTTCTTGATCTTGAACTAGTTTTGCAACCTCTGTAACTAATTCCTTCTTAAAGTTTTTTTCTTCTAAATCAGAGTATCCTAAATAGAATATTTTTTCTATTTGATTATGATTAAACAAAGCCATGCTTTTACTTTCAATTACTCCTTCTGGATATAAACAACCACTATAATCGTATAATTTTGAACTATCATTCTCAGCTAAAGAACAAAAGCCCGTAATCATAAGTCTTTTTTTTCCACCTCTCAAAAGAACTACAGTTCCTATTGGCAAATATTTTCCTAAATTAACATTATTATTCATCTTTTTCTCCTCACAAATTAATCTTTTTTTCTATTTCATTCATACTAGCTCTAGCATTATTTCTAGCCAAAACATTATTATCTAGCTTCGACTTAAAATAACTTTTATTATATTCATAAAAGCTAGAATTTTCATCTAAACTATTTAATTTATTATTGTAATAATTCACATCGTCATTTAATCTATCATAATCGCTTTTAGCACGATTATATTTTTCAATATGATTTGCAATTTCTTTATAAGTATCTATATCTTTTTTTAAACTTGCATATTGCTTTGATATGTTTGAAAGTGCAGTTTGAAGTCTGCTTCTTACAGGACTTTGCCACTGCTCCGAGTCCATTTTTTGTACTAAGTTGTCTATCTTTGAATTATTAATATTATTTATTGTACTTAGTGCAGTTTTCAACTTATTAACATCTATATTTTCATATGCCATAATTATGTACCTATGCTTCCTTCAACTTTTTTATCTATTTCCTGATAATTTGAAATTGCAACTTTGATGTTATTATTAAGCTTTTGGATATCATTACAAAATGAATTAAAATTCATAGCTAGTTTATTAAATTTTTCATTATAACTGTTAAATCCATTCCCATCCCAGTAATCATTATTATCAAGCTTTGAAACTAAATCTTTAGCATCTTTCATATTTTTAACCATCTTATCTATTTCAGAGTCTAAACGTTCACGTAGCTCATTCATTCCATCATAATTTGCATACATAATAATCACTCCAATCAATTTATGGGTTTGTCATAATATTCGTCCAGTGCTTTATAAACAGGATAAACCTTTGACAAAAACGTCACATATTTTTCCATAGAACTTTTAAATTTTCTTAAATTAGGTATTACTTCTTCATTATATTTCTTTGTAAAAGAATCAGCGTCTGTTCCTTTCCAAACCTTATTTGTCTGCCCAATATAGTTCTGAATCGTATCAATACTCTTATATATTTCACTAAAACGATCATTAATTAAACTTGCACTTTTTACCAGTTCACTTGAAGCCTTTATCTTCATGTATCATCTTGCCTTTCTAAATCTGTTTCACAAAAAAATGCTATTTTAATAACACTTTTTTGTCAAAGAGCTTTAGTGCTCTAATAACTATATTCCTTTAATTTTAGCATCAACAGCTTCATAGCTTTGAACTACTCTCTCAAGATACTGAGAGCAAGAAGTTATTGCTTCATAAAATTCTGGAAATTTTGCTGAAAGTGCATCAAATTGTTCTTTTGCTGCTCCTGCAGATGTTCCACTCCAAGTGTCATCTCCACCTATTTTATCAAACTCTGTTTTAACTTCATTTAGTATTCCTTGCATAGAGGTAGCTTTTGACTTCAAAGTTGCAGCTATCCCTCTTATTTGCGCGTATGATAAACCAGAAAATTCTGTTCCCATATGTAATCCTCCTTATCAATATTAATTTATTTTGTTACTTTCCATTGCTTCTTCATAAGCATTAGCAACTTTAACTAAATACTCACCCATTTCATCCATTGCTGATTTTAGGTTTTTCATAACTTGTTCTTGTTCTGATATTTTTTTTGTATAGCTATCCGCATCAGCACCTTGCCAGTGAGATTTTAATTCTTCATTTTGTTCATGAATTGCCTTTAATAAATCAGAAAACTCTGATGATTTTTGTTTAACAGTGTTACCTGCACTTCTTGTATTAGCATAATTAATTTTTAAATCTGCCATTTTTTTCACCTCCTTAAATCATAATTATTCTTGCCCCGTTTTTTATTCCGCTGTCTTTTACATATACATTACTTCCATATTTAACCCCAGTATCAATGTCGAAAAAAGAGTATTTTTTTTGTTCTAGTATTTTTCCTGATAGTTCAAAAATACTATCAGTAATATACTTCTTTATAGTCCCAAGTTTTTTATTTATTGGAATAAATAAGTTAAAATTTTGCTCTATCGACGGCACTTCAACAGATATTAAAAGTTTATTAGAATACATGTATATGCCTCCTCATTACTATGTAAAAGAATCATCTACTATCTTTTACTATCTATATAATAGCATTTTTAACAAGCTTTAGTCAATTATTGCAAATAAAAAACGTAAATAAAAAACCTAACCACATTAACTATGGAAAAGGTTTTTATAATACATTTTTATTTAATTAATACCACAATCTTGATATGTCAACGTTTTGACTCATTGGTTGCGGATTTGGCATTTCTAATTTTATAATAGTTGGAAGTTTAAATGCTGAGCCAAAGGCTACGCAAGTACCTGGCTGCAAACCTTTCATTTTTTCAACTATTTCGTCTGTTATGTAAGGCACCATTTCCCTAATAAACTTAACATCATAAGGATGCTGCATTTTGAAAATTAAGAAATTAGAACACTGAGACATTGTAGTTTCAGATAATTCAGATGGTCTTTGTGATATTAATCCAAGTATAACACCATACTTTCTTCCCTCTTTTGCAATTCTATCAAATATATTATATCCAAATATTTTTACATCATCATCATTTTGTACATAACGATGAGCTTCTTCTAATATTAAGTGAATAGGAAACGATCCCCTTACTCTAAGTTTAGATGTAAAATCAAACAATAATTTTGAATATATTTTACATATAGTTTTAGCTAATCTATCATCTAGGTAACTAATATTTATATTTATTATTTGTGTTCTTCCACCATTAGGCGCAGTAATTAGTTGCTTAATAAAATTAACTTTGTCAATATATTTATCAACTTTAAAATATTCTGAGTATTCACTCTTTATTAGAGAATCTAATCTTACTTTTAAAACATTAGCTTTATCATATATTTTATCACTCTTTAGTATACCCTCAGATATTAAAGCAAAATCAAATGCTTCTTTTAGATTTTCAAGTGTAAATGGTATAGTTCCATCAGGTAATTCTAGTCTTAAATTATCATTAATAAATCTCTTTATAAATTCTGATACTAACTGTATCTCACCTATTTTACCTTCTTTATCAATTATTAGGCATTGTCTTAATGTTCTCGTATATCCCGGTTGTACAATTAAAGATTCTAAGTTTAGATCAGATGTATTAAATGATGTTAATATTGCAAATATTTGGTCATGTATTTGTGATGCCGCACCGCCTGAATATAAAACCTCAAGTATTGCTTTAGCAATTATATCATTTTTATATATCTTTGTTTCTTCTTCTGGTCCTGAAAATACTGTAACTAGTCTAAGTGCCTTTTCTATTATTGGAAGTTGCGATGGGTCATCAACATCAAGTAATAACGCAAAATCATCTATATCAAGAAGCCAAAGTGGCAACTTTATTAACGTATTTGAATTAGTCCTTACGTTGGTAGAATACCTTTTAAATAATATACTACTATTTTGAATAGATAATGCGTTTTCGTATTCACCATAAGCATCAAATATAAACATACATGCATTTCTTGGAATTTGATTCGTATTAAAAAATACGTTTTGAAGTAATCTTGCAACACCGCAAGACTTACCTGAACCAGTATTTCCAAAAATTGCAAAGTGATTACTGAAAAATGTGTTAGTTGGTACATACGCTGGTGCATTATTATAAAGAGGCATTTGTCCTACTAAGACTTTACTTGTAGAATTATTACTACCATCAATTACTATTAAACTAGTTTCGTTTTCACTTGCAATTTGACATACACTACCAATTTGAGGTTTAATTAAAACTCCTGCTATAAACCTATCTGCTTTTATCTCACCAATTAGTTGAATCTCTGCTGTTTCCTTGTTTATGCTAGTTAATGTTCCAACTATTTTCTGATCATTTTCTACTTGAAATACTACATGATGATCAACTAAATTTTTAGAATATGCTAAATCAGATGTAATACCTACTATTACCTTATCACCGCTAATATCTTTTACTCTACCTATTTCGTCTGGGAGTAACTCAGTTCGTGGTTCATTATAAGTATCATTATACTTCTGATTTTCTAATGAAAGCGTATTAGCATCATTTACTGTGCTGTCTAAATTAGTATTAATTGAAGAATCGCCTAAAATATTAACATCTCCTTGAACAGATTCATTTATGTTTTGGTCCAAATTAGCATTTTCAAAGCCAAGTTCATCAGTGTTTCCTATATTATTCTCATTCATCTTTTCACCCCTATTTTTTATCTTCTAACGACATTATAACATCACTTTAATTAAAAATCAAAGCAATATTATAATCTCTGTAAATATATCAAGTTAAAAATTAAAATATTTATCTAAGAAACGTTGACATTTAAATTATCAAAATGTAATATAATAACTGAAAAAGGAGGCACTTACTATGGCATATATAGAATTTAAAGAAATTTGTAAAGCTTATGAGAATGAAGAATCAGAAATAAAAGCATTGGATAATATTAATTTTGAAATAAAAAAAGGTGAAATAGTAGTCATAGTAGGCCAATCAGGTTCTGGCAAAACTACCCTTTTAAACTTGCTTGCAGGAATTGATAAACCTGATAGTGGAAGTATTATTGTTGATGAAAAAAACATCTGTGGCTTAAAAGAAAGATATCTTAACAAGTATAGGCGAAATGATATTGGATTTGTATTTCAATCATATAATTTAATGTCTAGCTTAACAGTTATAGAAAATATAAAGCTAGCATCCGTTTTAAGTAGAAATAGCATAGAAACTGATTTATTACTTAAAAAAATAGGCTTATTAGATAAAGCATATATAAAAGCAGAAAACTTAACTAATGAAGAAAAAAGACGTTTAACAATTGCTAGAGCATTATCTAAAAATCCTAGTATTATTTTATGTGATGAGTCTTTAATGCAATTTGATATTAAGGGTTCAAAGCAAATAATAAAATTACTTAAAAATTTAGCTAAAAAAGAAAAAAAAGTTATTATAATAACAGCAAATAACAATCTTATTTCACCTATAGCTAATAAAGTTATTAATCTTAAAGGTGGACGCATTTCAAGTATTAAGATAAATAAAAAGCCAGTTAGTGCAGGTGATCTTAAATGGTAATAAAAAGTATTTTAAAAAATGCTTTCATAAAGATTAAAAATAGTAAAAAAAGTTTTATAAGTCTTATCTTTATATTAATACTTGGAACTAGCGTTTGTGTAAGTTTAAACTCCATTTCATCTAACATGAAAAGTGCTTCTAAAAAATATTATGATGATACAAATTTCATGGATTTAAAACTAGTATCCACCATGGGATTTTCTAGCGATGATCTAATCAAAATAAAAGAACTAAAAGAAGTAAAAGGAATATCATTAATTAAATCATTAAGTACAAATGCTAGTATAAATGATAATGATTATACTATAAAAGTTAATTCTATAAATAAAGATAGAAGTAAAAAAAATAATGATTATATAAATAGACTTATACTAACAAGTGGTAGATATCCCTCTACTATTAATGAAGGACTTGTTGAGGAAAAATTACTTAAGGAACATAATGTAAAGCTTGGTGATTTAATTACTCTAATGCCTGATAATAGTAATGACTTAAGAGCTAAAAAAATAAAAATAGTAGGTACAGTTAAAAGCAGCTACCACTCACCTAATGGTAATTTAATAGACTCTAAAAATAGTAAAATAGATTATTACATATATGTTGAAGAAAATGATTTTAATGTTAATTATTATACTGAAGGATATGTAACATTTAAAAATGAAAAAAACTATGATACATATAGTAAAGAATATAATGATTATATTGATAATAATAAAACTGAAATACTTAATATAATAAGTGAAAGCACAAAAAGTAAATATGACTATACAGTAAGTGATTTAAAAAGTAGCATTGAAAATTTAGAAAGTAGTTTAAATTTACTTTACTCATCAGATGTTCCTCAAGAGTTACTAAATGAATCAATAAAAGAACTATCAAACGAATTAAATGATGCAAAAAATAATCTTAAAAGTATACCAGAACCTAAAAGCTATACTTTAAGAAGAAATGAAACACAAAGCTTTTATGAATATGAATTAGAAATTAAGAAAATAAGTAGTATCTCTAAAGTATTTTCTATATTTTTTATTGTAGCTATGTCTTTATCTAGTTTATTTATAATCTATAAGTTTATAAATAATGAAAGAAAAGAAATTGGCGCTTTAAGAGCTACAGGATATAATAGATTAGAAGTTTCATTCAGGTATGTACTTTATACCCTTTTAGCAGGTTCTATGGGCTGCGTCCTTGGTTCATTTCTATTTAGTAAGGTTATTTCTAAAATAATATTTATGTGTTATAAAAGTTCTTATGAAATACCAAGTATAATTAACTGTACTCAATTTAAATATTCGGTTAAACTTTGCATACTTGAAGTATTTTTACTACTTGTTATGACATCTGTAATACTTATTAAATACTCTATAGAAAATCCATCTGAATTAATGAGTGAAAAAAAGAAAATAAATAAGTTAGACTTCATACTTAGAAAGTTTAAATTAATTAATAAAAAAGATTTTTTAACAAAAACCATTTTATCAAGTCTTATGTTTTCACTTATACTAACGATGTTATCTTTTAAATCTTCTATAAGTAACACAATTAATAATGAGTATAATAAAATAAATAAGTATGATATATCTTTACACATAAATTCAAATATAACCAAGGAAGATCTTGGCGTTTTAGAAAGCAAACTTGCAAAAAATAAAAATGTTATCAAAATAAGTAAAGTAAATGAAGCAAACACATACGTTAAGAAAAAAAATGCATCTGGTGATTTAACTTTAATTATCCCATCTGATGGTAAAAAATTAAGCTCATTTATCAAGCTAAGTAATACTAAAGGCAAAAACTTAAAACTTAATGATAATGGAATAATTATTTCTAATAAGACAGCTAATACATTAAATGTTAAGAAAAATGATAATATAAAAATAGCAATAGATGAAAAAGAATATAAAGTAAAGGTATCAGATATATCTTTAAACTACATAAACAGTTATGCTTATATATCAAATAATTTATATAAAAAGTTAACAGAAAATGATGTCTTATATAATACAATATTAATATGTGTAAAAGATAATAATAAAAAGAAATTAAATTCTCTAATTAATGAGGTAAAAGAAGATAGTAACGTAATAACTTATACATTAACTGATGATGTTAAAGATATGTATAAAAATGATATAAAGCCTCTAAATAATGTCATATTTGTTTTAATCATAATTGTAATAATCTTTATGTTTTGTGCTATGAAGTACATATTAAATGAAAATAAAAAAGAATATGTAATTAAAAAATCTTTAGGTATATATGATTTAGAAATTATTAAAGATATGTTAAAAGAATACGTCTTTATGACTTTTATCTGTTCTATAATAGGCACTATATTTGGAAGTATCTTAACTAACTTTATTATTAATTCTTGTGAAACAAATATATTCTCGTTTAAACTCAGTATTAGTTTTTTAACCTATATAATCTCATTTTTAATTACATTTTGTATCATTACTATATTAAGTATATTATTACATATAAATTTTAGAAAAATTAGTATTATAGGTGAATTAAATAACATAAATCAGTAAAAAAATGTCAATGTTAATATAATAAGCATTGATATTTTTTTTATTGCTGTTATAATGGTTAAGAGCGCAAAATTAGGAGGTAATAATTATGAATGATAATTGGCATGATTTTAAAGGTGATAAATGGAGAGATACTATAGACGTTAAGCAGTTTATTTTGGATAATTATACAGAATATACTGGCGATGAAAGTTTCTTACAGTCCCCTACTTTAAAGACCAAAAGATTAAATGATAAATATATGGAAATGGCAAAAGTTGAAATAGAAAAAGGGATATATGATGTTGATACAAAAACAGTATCTGGCATAGATGCTTATAACCCTGGCTATATAATAAAAGAAGATGAAGTAATTGTTGGTCTTCAAACTGATGCTCCATTAAAAAGAATAGTTAATCCTTTTGGTGGAATGCGTATGGTGCGTCAAGCTTTGGAAGCATATGGATACAAATTAGATAATAGTGTTGAAGAATATTTTAAATATAGAAAAACTCATAATGATGGTGTGTTTTCTGCTTATACAACTGACATTAGAAAAGCAAGACATGCTGGTTTATTAACTGGACTTCCTGATGCTTACGGAAGAGGAAGAATAATCGGAGATTATAGAAGAATTGCTCTTTATGGAATAGATAGATTAATTGAAGAAAAGAAAAATGATTTACTAACACTTGAAGAGGAAGTTTTAACAGAAAGTAAGATAAGGCTAAGAGAAGAAGTGTCTGAACAAATTATTGCTTTAGGTGAAATGAAAAGTATGGCATCAAAGTATGGATTTGATATTTCAAAGCCTGCAAGTAATGCTAAAGAAGCTACTCAATGGTTATATTTTGGATATTTAGCAGCTATTAAAGAAAATAATGGTGCTGCTATGAGTTTAGGTAGAACATCTACATTTTTAGATATATATTTTGAAAGAGATTTAAAAGATGGCGTGTTAAATGAGATTGAAGCCCAAGAAATTATAGATCAATTTATAATGAAACTTAGAATGGCAAGACATTTAAGAACACCTGAATATAATGAACTTTTTGCAGGTGATCCAACTTGGGTTACTGAAAGTATAGGTGGAATGACTGAAGGCGGAAAATCTCTTGTTACTAAAAATTCATTTAGATACCTACATACTCTATATAATTTAGGTTCAGCACCTGAGCCTAATCTTACCGTTTTATGGAGTGATAAACTACCTCAGAACTTTAAAAATTACTGTGCTAAAGTATCAATCGATACAGATGCTATCCAGTATGAGTCAGATGAACTTATGAGACCTCTTCATGGCTCAGACTATGCTATAGCATGCTGCGTTTCGGCAATGACTGTTGGAAAACAAATGCAATTTTTTGGTGCTAGATGTAATTTAGCCAAAACTCTTTTATACGCTATTAACGGTGGTGTAGATGAAGTTAAGAAAGAACTTGTTGTATCTGGTTTAGATAAAATAGAAGATGAATATTTAGACTATGAAACAGTTAAAAAGGCTTATTTTAAAGCTATGAAAAAGGTAGCTAAAACATATGTTGATGCTATGAATATTATCCATTATATGCATGATAAATATGCATATGAAAGAGGTCAAATGGCTCTTCATGATACTCTGGTTGATAGACTAATGGCTTTTGGCGTTGCTGGATTTTCTGTTGCAACAGACTCACTATCAGCAATTAAATATGCTAAAGTTAAGCCTATAAGAGATGAAGATGGTATAGCAGTTGATTTTGAAATAGAAGGTGAATTTCCAAAATATGGTAATGATGATGATAGAGTTGATTTAATAGGAAAAGAAATCTTAGAAGAGTTTTATAAAGATTTATGTGACCATAAACTATATAAAGGAGCTAAACATACCCTATCAGTGCTTACAATTACTTCTAACGTTATGTATGGTAAGAAAACCGGTTCAACTCCTGATGGAAGAAAAAAAGGCGCTGCTTTTGCTCCAGGAGCTAACCCAATGCATGGCAGGGATTCATCAGGTGCACTTGCATCACTTAACTCGGTAGCAAAAATGCCTTATGCAAACTGCTGCGAAGATGGTATTTCAAATACATTTTCTATAGTTCCTAACGCATTAGGTCATACTAAGGAAGAACAAGTAGAAAACTTAGTAAATGTATTAGATGGATATTTTGAAAAAGGTGCTCATCATTTAAATGTAAATGTTTTAAATCGTGAAATGTTGATAGATGCTATGAATAATCCTGGAAAATACCCTACTTTAACAATTAGAGTATCAGGTTATGCTGTACTTTTTGACAAATTATCTAGAGCTCATCAAGAGGAAGTTATATCACGTACTTTCCACGAAAAATTAGGATGTTAAAAAAATTAAAATATAGGTGAATTGCTCCCTATATTTTTTTCTTGCAAATAAATTTTCTTTTTTGCCGTTTTTATGGAACAATTAATTTTATCTATATTATAAATTCAGTATAATGACTCAACAATAATAGTTGCGACAGTGTCGCAATTTTTTTAGAAATACTAAAAAATTGTCTCATTCTTACAAATGAAATAAATGTATAGCCTTTCCCTAACTCTTTAGTTAACTTGTCAAAATACTTTTTTATATACCACATTATTTATTAGTTCACTCTTATTTCATTATAATAATTAGTGTTTTAAATTATATTAGTTCATACTCTCTTTCGTATATATTTTTGTTTGTAACATACTGCATTATAAAGCTATTACCTTTTTTACAGATAATAATTCCTATGGTGTCATTTTGATTAATTGTTTTTAAATTTTTATCAATATAATTCATATATGTTTGTACCTGCCCTATATGTTCTTTTTTTATTTCACCTATTTTAAGCTCTACTACAGCAAAGTTATTATTTACATAATTAAACAAAAGTATATCTATATAATTATATCTATCACCTAGTTTTATTGGATATTCTTCTCTTATAAATGCATATCCACTACCTAATTCATTTAAAAAATGTGAAAGGTCTTCTAACACACTTTGCTTTAACATTTTTTCAGATAGTTTATCAGTATCAAATTTATTTCTTATAAGTATAGGATTTTTTATAAAATCATGTGCATCCGTTTTTTTCTTAGAACTTAATTTAATCCTAGTCTTGTCATCTAGTCTTTCATATTCATTATTTTTTATTCGCTCTCTTAACTTTCTTACAGATAAATTTTCTTCTTCCGCTATTTTTATGTAATAATTAATTTCACATATATCATCCATTGATAATAATTCAACATAATGACTCCATAGCAATTTGGTCGACACTGTCGTCCATTTTTGTTCACTAAACAAATTATAAAATTGTCTAAATCTTCTAAGTGTTCTTTCATTATACTTTTTACCTAGGTCTCTGCTTAATTTATCAGAATACTTTTTTATAATACCCTCACCATATTTTTTACCAGCATCATTTAATAACTTTCCAACATTATAATACGTTTTTAAATCACTTCTATTTTTAGAGTAATCCTTTACCTTTTTATATACTTCATTATTTACTAGTTCTTCCTTTATTTCATTATAATAGTTCATAATACCTATCTCTCCTTTTGTTTAACCGTCTATTATATTAATTATTTTTAAAAATATTGTTGGATATTGTTTGCTTTTAATATATAATTAACATGGTGATAGATATGATTGGAAAAATAAATAGTATAGAAACAATGGGATTAGTTGATGGACCAGGAGTTAGATTTGTTGTATTTATGCAAGGCTGTCCCCTTAGGTGTAAATTTTGCCATAATCCTGAAACATGGGATTTGAATGGAAAAGCATCTAATTATACACCAGAGGAATTAATAAATAAAATTCTTAACTATAAACCATATTTTAAAAATAATGGTGGAGTAACATTTTCAGGCGGAGAACCTCTAATGCAAAAAGACTTTCTACTTGAATGTTTAAAACTATGCAAAAAAAATGATATTCACACATGCTTAGATACTGCAGGCAGCATACCTAACTGTGAAGAGGTTTTAAAATATACTGATCTCGTCTTATTTGACATAAAAGGAACTAATCAGGAAAACTATAAAAATATGACTGGGTTTGATATTAAAAATTCACTATTATTCTTAAGGCAATGTGAAAAATTAGATAAAAAGCTCTGGATTAGAGTTGTTATTGTACCAGGAATAAATGATACCAAAGAATATATAAATGAACTAATTTATTTTATTAAACCTCTTAAAAATGTAGAAAAAATAGAGCTTTTACCATACCATACCTTAGGAGTTCATAAGTATGAAGAGCTAGGAATTTGTTATCCATTAAAGGGTACTCCTAGCATGGATAAAGAAAGATGTAAAAAATTAGAAGACATGTTAAAAGAAGGACTAAAATCTTAAATCCTTCTTTTTTAAATAATTTATTATGTTTACTAAATTAGTACTGTTCGAACCTTTTATTAAAACCACTTCATTTTCTTTTATTAAATCTTTAATAAACTTTCTCGAATTAAGTTCATTATCAAAATGTTTTACATTATCTTTATTAAATCCATTATCTATAATGCTTGAGTCTATATATTTAGAGTAGCTTCCTATTGTTATCAAATAATCAATATTATAATCTAGTAATAATTTTCCTATTTTTTTATGTATACTTATAGAATCCTCGCCTAGTTCTAAAATATCACCTAAAATAACTACTTTTCTTCCATTTATCTTACTCATATAATTTAATGCTACTTTTAAAGACTCATAGCTGGCATTATATGTATCATCAATTATTAAATAATTATTTATCTTAATATCCTCTAGTCTATGGCTTACACTTCTTCTATCATTTATACCATCTTTAATCAATTCATTTGTAACCAAAAGCATTTTCCCTACTATAATAGAAGCTAGTGCGTTATAGACAAATGGCACTCCTTCCCTTATTTTTATATCTTTAATATCTTTTGTATCAAACGTAACTATATCATCTTCTTTAACATTATAAGCCATATAGTTTGAACTATTTTTAATACCATAGGTTATAATATCTATATTTTTATTTTTAAGTTCTAAATTATAAAGCATATCATTATCATTATTAACTATTAAATAGCCCTTTTTCATGCCACGCACTATCTCAAGTTTAGCCTTTAGTATATTTTCTCTAGAGCCTAAAATACCTATATGTGAATCATATATGTTTGTTATAACTGAAATATCTGGTCTTGCTATAAGTGATAACTTTTCTATCTGTCCTAAATCATTCATTCCCATTTCAAGTACCATAACTTCTTCATCTTTTAATCTTAATATAGTAAGTGGTAGTCCAAGCTGACTATTTTGATTACCTATCGTTTTTAAAACTTTATATTTTTTATTTAATATATTATATATCATTTCCTTAGTCGATGTTTTACCAACGCTACCTGTTATAGCAACTACAGTACCTTTAAATAAATCTCTTTTTCTTTTAGCTAAAAGCTGTAATGATTCTTTAGTATCTTTAACCGTTAGAAGAGTTTTATCTTTAAAATCATTTATATCAAACTCTATTTTCTCATTTATAACACATACACTAGCACCATTTAAAAAAGCTTCTTTATAAAATAGTGAGCCATCCGTATTACAACCCTTAATACCAAAAAAGCAACCACCATTATTAACCTTACTACTATCTATAAAGCACTCTCCTATTTCATCTAGTAAATTTCCACTTACTAATTTGGCATGAGATACATCAATTAAATCTTTAACCGTTAATCTAGTCAAATAAATCACCTAAATTATTTTATGTTATGTAAACAAAAAGAATGCACATGTCACATTTTAGCACTCTTTTTATTTTCAATATTTAAAGTAGTATTTTCCATAATATAGTTTCTTGCTAAAATAAGTTTTCTTTTTATTTCTTCTTCTAAATCATTTATATTCATATTAATGATGTTTATTTTAGCATTTAAATCTTTTAATTCATCTTTTATTATATCATCCATATAACAACCATCAAATATAGCGACAATTACATTTGCCCCAGTTTTAGATAATTTCTTTACTTGAGTAATTAATTTCTTACCAATCATCTTATATTTAATTATTTCACTATCTTTATCCGAATAACAATTACTTAAATCCTCATCTAAATCAACATAATTTCTAATATTATCTATTATTTGTTTTGCAGCTTTCACTTCTACATAAGTTTTTTTACCTAAACCATCTGTAAACGATATATCCGCTCTTGTTACTTCTTTTCCATCATCGTCTATTATAGGAACCTCATTTTTAGTATCATTATATATCTTCTTATAATAAAGTGTTGCAATATAATTTCCATATACCCCTAATAAGTTTCTTGTAACTTCATCTAAAGTTTTATCTGAATAATCATTTATTATTTTATCATAAAACATTTTTTCTATATTAAAGTCCATTTTAGAGGCATGATTAAAGATTTCCTCTCCTATATTAAAGGAAATTAAAATATTTTTTAGTTTATTTATATCATCAATAATTATCTTTTCCATATTTTATACCTCTATAATAATTTTAACATAATAATTAGTTTTTTATTTATATAAGTCGCCTTTGTTTGCATTAATTTACATAAAATATTAAATAGGTATTCATATTACAAGATTATATATGATATAATACTAACTATATGAGGTGATTTTTTTATGGCAGAAAGCTTAGTACATACTTTATTAGGATTATTTGATGGGTTAAGAAGTATTCCATTTGGTAAGGAATTAATTGTTTTTATTATTTCCTTAATGCCAATATTAGAACTTAGAGGCGGGCTTATCGCAGCAGCTTTACTAGGGCTTGATATAGTTCCAGCATTTATAATATGTTTAATTGGTAATTTAATTCCAATTCCATTTATTTTATGGCTTATAACTCCAATATTCAATTGGCTTAAAAAAACTAAGCACTTTAGTAAGCTAGTAAATAAAATAGAAAATAAAGCACTAAGTAAAAAAGATAAAATAGAAAAAGCTGAATTTTTTGGTCTTCTACTATTTGTTGGTATTCCCCTTCCCGGAACGGGTGGATGGACAGGAAGCTTAATAGCAGCTTTAATAAATATGGATAAGAAAAAAGCACTTTTAGCAATAACACTTGGTGTTATTTTAGCAGGAATTATAGTTGGAAGTTTATCTTTTGGACTATTAAGAGGAATTTTAGGATAAGGATGTGTTTTATATGAATGATAAACAAGTAAAAGAAATAACAAGTCGTGATACTAACTTTGCACAGTGGTATACAGATGTTTGTAAAAAAGCTGATTTAGTAGATTACTCATCAGTAAAAGGAAGTATGATAATAAGACCTTATGGATATGCTATTTGGGAAAATATACAAAGTATAATGGATAAAAAGTTTAAAGAAACAGGGCATGAAAACCTAAGAATGCCAGCCTTTATACCAGAAAGCCTTTTACAAGTAGAAAAAGATCATGTAGAAGGATTTGCGCCTGAAGTAGCCTGGGTTACGCAAGGTGGCTCAAATAAATTAGAAGAAAAAATGTGTATTAGGCCTACTTCTGAGACATTGTTTTGTGAACATTTTAAAAAAATAATTAATTCTTATAGGGACTTACCACTTTTATATAATCAGTGGTGTACAATAGTTAGATGGGAAAAAACTACAAGGCCTTTTTTAAGAACTAGAGAAATACTTTGGCAAGAAGGTCATACAATGCATGCTAGTAAAGAAGAAGCCGTTAATGAAACACTTAGAATGCTTAAAGTATATGAAGATTTTCAAAGAAACGTATTAGCTGTACCTGTTTTTACAGGAAAAAAGACCGATAAGGAAAAATTTGCTGGTGCAGAAGATACATACTCTATTGAAGCTATGATGTATGATGGGGTTGCTCTTCAAAGCGCTACGTCACATTATTTTGGGCAAGGTTTTGCAAGGGCATTTGATATAAAGTTTTTAAATAAAGAAAATAAATTAGAAACTCCTTACCAAACATCTTGGGGTAGTACAACTAGAATGATTGGTGAAATAATAATGGTTCATGGTGATGATAGAGGGCTTGTTCTTCCACCTAGAATTGCACCTTATAAAGTAGTTATAATACCTATTGGAAATGATGATGAGGTTAATAATGTGGTAGATAAAATTTCTAATGAACTAAAAGATTTAAGTATAACCTATAAAATAGATAATAAGGATAAAACTCCTGGATTTAAGTTTGCTGAAGCTGAAGTAAAGGGATACCCTATTAGAATTGAAATAGGAAAACGTGGTCTATCAAATAATACTGTTACTATAGTAAGACGAGATACATTAGAAAAAGAAGATATATCTATTAATGAAGCTTCAATTAAGATAAGTGAACTATTAGTAAATATACAAAATGATATGTATCAAAGAGCATTAAAGAGAAGAAATGCTATGCTATATAACGTATCTTCTTGGGATGAAATGAAAGAAACAGCAAGTAAGCCTGGATTTATATATAGTAATTGGTGCGGTGATGTTTCATGCGAAAACAAAATAAAAGATGAACTCGGGCTAAAATCTAGATGTATGCCTTTTGAAGGTGCTGAACCTGATGGCGATAAAAAATGTGTATGCTGTGGTAAAGATGCAAAAACAAAGATTTACTGGGCTAAGCAATATTAAACTTATGAATTTTACTCATAAGTTTTTTTCTTTTTACCTATAATAGTAATGGTGATTATATATGTTAAATGCTAATTATGAAAAGTCCTACATAAGTTCTTTTG
This sequence comes from uncultured Bacilli bacterium, assembly GCA_934155185.1. GTDB lineage: Bacteria > Bacillota_I > Bacilli_A > RF39 > UBA660 > Aphodocola. Next base: position 62,122 of record CAKPGT010000003.1, on the reverse strand, counting down.
CAAAAATATTTAGAGCTTTGCAAGATGAATATGAAGTTTCTATAAAAACTTGCGAATATGAAAATTATGAAGTTAATATAAAAAGTATAAATAAAGAAAATGTAAATGGATACCTAAGCATTTGTTTTCAAAAGCAAAATGGTTCATTAACTGTTATAGCCGAAAATAGTATTGATAATGATATTGTTAACAAATTAGTAAAGGATATTAGCTTAGCTTTAGATATTAACCCTATTTCTTCATACAATTTTAAGGACCTAAATAATTATACTGTTTATCATTTTTCTTACGTACTTCAAGATCCAATTATAGATAATAAGAAAATTATAGAGGATTTAGCTAACAGTGGCGAAATAGAAAATGTAAACTATGATTTAGATTTCAAAAAGCATACAATATAAAAAGCTTACGAATATTCGTAAGCGATTTTAATATATTTTTATATTATTTTTTAATCTTTACCCTACCATCTTTTTGATTCCAATTTTCATATAAATTGCCACTTGGATCTACTGATAAATCGAATGCTCTTTTTATAGACTTAACCCAGTTTTCATCTAACTCGCTTTGGGTAATATATTTTTGTAATGAAATAGAAAATCCATCTTTTTCTAATACATAAGATACATAGCCACCAGTTGCATAAATTGGATACTTTTCTTTATAACCAATACTTTTTAAATACTCTCTTACCCTAGGTAAAATAACAGCGTCTATACATATATCATTATTTATATAATTATTACCTAAAGATAACTCTCTTTGTAAATCTTGAATTAATACTTTTTTACAACCAATTTCCCTTGCGTATTTTATATATTCTATTATTTTATCAAAACTATCTAATCCGCCTTTAAAGCAAACAGCATTTAATGTTACTTCTTCATTCCTACAATTTAGTTTTTCTATTTCATGGGTAGTCATAATCTTATTACTATCCATATTAAATATTTTAGCGTTTTCATTGTCATTAACAGCATGCCTGCTTAAATTAAGCCTAAAATTATCCATTATATAATCATCTTTTATGATAGAAGGATTACTTCCATTAGTAAATAAATGCCAATCTAAGTCATTATTGATAATGCTATCATGAAGCTTCTTTACATCATCTAATCTAAGTGTAGGCTCCCCACCGCCTATTACTATAGCATTGATGTAATTCTTAATCGAGTCTAAAGTATCTATTATTTTATTTAAATCATACTTACTCTTATTAAATGTTTCGTTTCTGCAAAAAGTACACTTAGCGTTACATATTCTATTTAGTTCTACATATACTTTCGTAAAAAAAGTAATAGCACTTTCTGATACTCTTTTTACAGCATTTGGATTTTCTTGCCAACTATTATAATTTATTTTAGTAATAAACAAATCCTTGTATTTATTTTCATAACCACTAATTGTATCCAAAAAATGACTTGGTCCGCCTGGAATCTTTAATAAATCATTAATTGTATAATTAAAAGTTATATTTTCAAAATTATTATTCTGTATTTCATAAAATCGTAAAACTTCTGTTGGAATATCTTCAAAATCTATATTTTTAAGATTCAAATTGCATATGCTAAAAGCTCCAAAAAACCTGATTTTTGCATATAAATCCATAAATGGGGATAATTTATTATAAAGTTTTTTGCCATATCCTTGTTTATCATATTCTAAAAAGCTTTCACATTTTTCTACAATTTTTTTCATCATTTTTGGATCACTTGATACTCTAGATCTAAGAGTATCAGAATATAGTAATAATTCAACATCACCTATATAATATCTAATAGCAATAAGAAATCTAAAAGAAGGTACATTTAAAAATGGATTCATTAAAATTGTGTTAATATCTATAAAATCAGGCCAATGAAGCAATCCACCATTAAACTTCCAAAATTTGTCGTTAAAATCATAATTTTGATATGAAGAATCAAGCTTAACATTAATTAATGTATTTAAAAAATTTATTCCTGTATTTGTAAAGTCACAACCCATCGTTGCAACCTCAAAATACTCGTTATTTCTTTTAGGCTTCTCCCCAAGTAAAAAATCTTCGTGACTCAAATATGTTAAATCATTGTCACTAAAATTACAAAAATAAATAGAATTCTTGTATTTGTATTGCCATGGTAATTGGAAAAGCTCCATTTGCTTTTCTGTTGCAGGTGCTAATTTATTTGGAATAAATTTAATACCTGTATTTTTAAAGTTTGTATTATAAAAAAAGCAGTTTTCAAAAGCCTCTTTAGGAATTATACTCAAATCCAAATTAGACAAATCCATGTTAATGAATTCTTTAATTAATAGTTTTTTACCATCCAATATTTCCTCCACAGAATTAATTCTTTTAATATCATAATTATATTTATTCATAGGTTCTCCTTTTATAAACTTGTATTAATATTATACACGTTTTTCTTTGCTTTTCAAGTTTTGCATGCTACACATAAGTTCTTATTCAATGTAAGCTTTCCTATAACTAATATTTTGCCTTTATTGTGTCCAGTTATTTTAAATTACTATAACATCATAATAAATATTGTTATGGCAATTTAATAGCTACATAATTAATTTATTAGCATTCTTAAAAAAAGAGCTTACGAATATTCGTAAGCGATTAATTATTTATTAATTGTATCCTTTTTTCTTATACTCATCAGATAGTTCTTTAAATCTGTTATAATGAACTACTTCCCTTTGTCTAAGCCAAAGAAGTGGTCCTAGTATATCGGGGTCATTAGTTTGATTTATTAAGTTTTCATATACTGCACGAGCTTTTTGTTCTGCAGCTAAATCCTCCTCTAAGTCCGCTATAGGATCTCCAGTCGTAGATATGTAATTAGCTGTCCATGCATTACCATTAGCATCACTTGGGAATAATGCTAAACCATGTTCTGTATAGTGAGCTGATAAGCCAGCTTCTTCTAATTCTTTTGGAGTTGCACCTTTCATCATTTGATATACCATTGTACATATCATCTCGACGTGAGCAAGTTCTTCAGTTCCAATATCGTTTAATAAAGCCCTACCCTTTGCATCTGGCATAGTATATCTTTGATTTAAATATCTTAATGCTGCACCTAATTCACCTTGAGCTCCACCATACTGGCTAATAACCGTTTTAGCCATCTTTAAATTCTTGTTTCTTATGTTTATTGGATACTGAAGTTTTTTAGAATATTTCCACATAAGTTATCTTCCTTTCCTTAATTATTTGTTCCATGGCCAAGGTTCATTTATCCAAGACCAAGGTGTCATCCCTAAGCCTTCATCATCTGATAAATCAATAGGGCCATATTTTCTTTCATACTCATTAGTAAGCTTTTTTGTTTCCTTATTATACTTGTTATAAAGACTTATAGAATTTGTATCATTTGGGTGAGTGTCTAAATATAAGTTTATATCGTGAGCTGCAAAGGCCATTTGTTGTATTTTATATAACATCATATCTCTTTCATTTGTTATATTTGGTTTTATATAAGTCATATTTCTATATGGCTCATATGTTCCTCTTTCCATATTTCCTTTTAAAAATCCTTCCTCTGGATTTAAAAACTTCGAATTATAGGATAGATTATTGTTATTGTTATTCATGTATATTTCAGCATTAGTTTTTGGTAGCATATTCATGTTAGTGTATTCATTTGGCATCACAGCAGGCATCATAAATGTTCTTACTAAAATGTCATCTAAGTTATAACTAGAATAATTTTCCATCATTTTTACCTCCTAGCCTATTATATACATCTAATTAAAAATTAGGCTGGGTTATAAACCAAAAAAAGATGATTTAATCATCATCTTCCTCATAATACTCATCATATATTTTTCCTAATACTTCTTCAACAGCATCTTCTAAAGTTATAATTCCTATGAATTCATCTTTTTTAGTTACAATAGCCATCTGAACATGCTCTTTTTGCATGGTAGCAAAAACATCATCTATTTTTTCGTCATAATTAAATTTTCTAACATCAAAAAGAAGGTTTCTTAAATTAAAATCATCGTTGTCTTTCTTATACATAATGTAGTCTTTTACATTAAAGATACCTATTATATTATTTGTATTTCCATCATATACAGGGTATCTTGTAAACTTTGTTTTTTTCAGTCTTTTAAGAAGCGCACCAAACTTAGTGTTAACGTTAATTAATATGCATTCATCTTTTGGGGTCATTACCTTGTCAACCGTTGTATCATTAAACTTAAATATATTAAATATATATTCTTTTTCTTTCTTTTCAATTATTCCGTCCTTTGTTCCTGTTATTATAATTCTTTTTATATCATCTTCAGTAAAGTCTTCTTCTTTTTTCTCAATATTAAGCATCTTACAAATTAAGTCAGTTGATATTGATAAAAGCTTTATGAGTGGGAAAAATAATACCTGCATAATCTTAATTAAATTAACAGAAAAACTTGCAACCATAAATGGACTAGAAAGAGCAATCTTTTTTGGCACTAATTCACCAAACACCAGTGTAAAATAAGATAATATTATTGTTATAATAATTATTAAAAAAGCATTAGTAAAATTTGGACTTACTATCATAAATCCAGTTTTCATTATTTCATCTGCAAATGTTGATGCGGCAAACGCACTTGATAAAAATCCCGCAAGTGTTATTCCAACTTGTATAGTAGACAAAAAATTACTTGGATTATCTAGCACCTTTTTTATTTTCTTTGCGTTCTTTTTCTTTTTTCTTATCATTTTATCTAGTTCAAATTTTTCTAGTGATAAGAACGCAAGTTCACTAGCTGATAAAATTCCATTAATTAATATAAGTATAACCAAAACTAAAATATTTACTATCATCTTAATAACTCCTCTAACTAATTTTATCATAATTGTATGAATAACAAAATATTAATTTACATATAATAATTAGGCAGGCATGGTTTTTCAACTTTTTTTATAAATTCTATTGACATAGTCTTAAAAATAAGTATAATTAGAATTGCCTACTTGATTGCAGGTGTAGTTTAATGGTAGAACCCAAGCCTTCCAAGCTTGATACGGGAGTTCGATTCTCCTCACCTGCTCCATAAAAAAACTGAACGTTGAGAAATCAACGTTTTTTTCTATTTTATAAGTTTTTTCAGATATTAATTGTCAATGCCATATTGTTTAAATCAATGCCATTTTGGCATAAAACAAGACCAAAATTAAGAAAAAAATATTGACATAAGATTTATTTAATTTTTCACTACAAACAAATACCAATCATTAACTAAATATTCGGCTCTATCTTCATAGACAATATATGATACCTTTCTAATATCATCACCGTGTTCCTTGAAATATTTTTGAACGAATTGTTTCAACGCCCATATATTTTCTATCTTTTAAATTTTAATGCAAATACTATATGATACTTGCATTCTCATGTTATACAGATTTTCGTGTCTATATATCTATACTAACACCAATAGAATGAGCAAATATAATTGTATTTGCATTAATAATATTTGCATCAACATATGTCTTTAAAAGTTTAAACCAATTTTCACAATTTTGATAACCAACGCCAGTTGGGAAATCCGGAGTATAAACTTATAAATTTTTATCTTCAATTTTCTTTCTTAAATATGGAATCCAATTTGAAAATGGATTTCCAAAACTTCCATGTACTAATAAATAATTCTTTTTCATAATCTTGCCCCTATTTATTCAAAATAACTTTCATCAATTAAAGGAATAATATCTGTTGCAGGTTCTTCATAAGGATGTACCTTTCTTAACATCAAAATAACTTCTTTTACTTTCTTAACATCACAAACAACTTCTAACTTTTCTTCATCAACAAATTCTAAGTTATTTTTTTCTCCAATATATGGACTTGCTTCATCAGTTGGTTTAAATGTTCCTACGCATTTAGTAGACATTGAGCAATGAGTATAATTACCAATAACACCTGCACCAGCTTCGCATATAGCATTTCTAACTTCTTCTACGTTTTCTAATGGTATAGTAACAATAATTTTTACTCTATTAATATTTATATTCATTCAGAATCTTCCTCCAATCTCTTTTCTATATCTTCGATACTTGGAAGAGTATTTTCTAAAAACTCAGGTATCTCTGACAAAATTTTATATTCACTTACACCGATAGGTTTATTAATATCTTTTAATGCTAATTCAGCAGTTACTCTTTTTTTATCTTTGCAAAGTAATATTCCAAATGTAGGATTATCATTTTCATCTTTAATATATTTATCTACTGCACTCAAATAGAAATTAAGTTTACCTGCATATTCCGGTTTAAATTCAGTTGTCTTTAATTCTATTACAACATAACTTCTTACTTTTAAATTATAGAACAACAAATCAATATAGTAATCTTCATTTTCTATTTCCAAATGATATTGTCTTCCGACAAATGCAAAACCATTTCCTAACTCTAATAATAACTTAGTTATATTAGCAGTCAGTTCTCTTTCAATATCTAATTCTTTTAAATCTTTATCAGCAGTTATAAAGTCAAATATATATGGATTTTTTAATAACTCTTTTGCTTGCTCATTATTTGGAGATGGTAAGGTTTCATCAAAATTAGTAGTTTTATTTTCTAATAATGCTTGTCTTTCATATAACTTACTTGCAATTTGATGAACTATAACAGGTCTAGCCCAACCATTTTGAATAGCTTCCGTAATATACCAATTTCTTTGCCCTTTATCTTTGACTTGATCCATTATAGTTGTTATAGAAGACCAAGGTAATTTTGCAACATGATGTTGCAAAAATTCATCATTATCAAATTCTGTTGCAAACTTTTGCATATATCTCAAATTTCTTGCAGACATACCTTTTAATGTAGGAAATTCAATTTTTAAATCCTTTGCTAATGTATCAATAAAAGATGAACCCCATTTATTATTTTCAATTAACTTTAAACCGATATTATAATACATTAAAACTAAATCTTTATTTGCGTTTTCAACTATTTTATTTCTAGTAACAATTAAAGTTTTCTTAATATCATTTAATACTTCAAAATATTTATCGTTATTTTCTAGCATAAAATCCCTCCTTAATAAGATTTTTCTTAATATAATTATACTATAAATACCAAGAAATTCCTATGCGACTATTGATTTATATAAGAATTTATCATATAATTAATTTAACAAGTGAGGGATATTTTTTTTGATAAAAGGTTTAAAACCTTCCTATCAAATGATCCATTTGAAATCAACTTACGGACTTAATTGTTCGTAAGTTTTTATTTTATATAAATGATTTTCAAAAAAGAGTAAAAAATTATCAAAATAATTTAATCCTCTTTTTTTGAATATGGGAATAAAATCTATGTCTAGCCAGCACTGAATTTGTACTCCCATACAAATTCTACTATGGGTCCCTCAATCCCAATAGAATCATTTAATCTTTTTAGCCAGTATAAAGACAGTTGTAACACTATTACTGTTAATAGCTGAAGGAGATATTTCTATTTTTTGCTTTTTAAATAATTCTGTATATGAAAAAGAATGAAGTAAATCATTTATTTCTTCATTTGTATGATAGCACATATATAATGAGTTTTTACCTTTTTCATTTAAATATGGTTCATCTGCCATATCTTTACCTTGACCTATTTGGTATGTAAATAAAAATAAACCATTAACTTTTAAAATATCATATACATCTGAAAATAAATTATTAAAATCATTCTTAGGTAAATGAAATAGAGAATAAACAGCAAAAACAGCATCTAATGAATTATTAGAAAAATACTTTTTTACATTAACCATATCGTCTACAATATATGGAAATTCCCCATGTAAATTATATGCACAATCTTTCATTTTTTTTGAAAAATCTAAACCTATATACTCATAATTTTGTTTATTAAAATAAGAATATGTTCTTACAGAGCCTGCACCTAAATCTAAAATTTTAGCGTTTTCAACTAGATGTTGTTCAAATTTTTCATATACATCTAAATCTTCAATATAAGTTCCAAATTCATTACTATATTGTTCTGCTATCAAATCATAATTTTTTTGAACAGATTGTCTTTTATCAAAGGAACTTTTAGTAATATCCACTATTATATCTCCTTCAAAATTTCTTCAAACTTTGTATAACCGGTTTCTGCATTTATATGCCCACCATTTTTTATAACATACTGTTTATCAGTAAGTTTGTCAGCAAATTCTTTTTCAACATCATATTTAACATATGGATCATTGTCAGAATAATAACAAACTATATCTTTACAATATAGTTTTACATCTGCATAGTTATTAATAAACATCGGTTTATTAACAGCATCAAAATCAGAATCAATCCCTAAATAATTGTTAAAACCACATACAAATATTAACTTCTTTACTTTTATCTGATTCGTTATTAGATATTTACATACAAATATAGGTGCTATGCTATGAGCTATAATAACTGCATTTTCATTTATATCTAATTGATTTAATACATTAGACCAATTTTCAAAGTTTTGATTTCCTACACCAACTGGCATTTGTGGAACAAAAACTTGTTTTCCTTTTGTCTCTAGCTGTTCTTTTAACCAAGGGAACCAATTACCTTCATTTGAACCAAAACTACCATGAATTATTACATAATTTTCATTCATTTCATCTCCTTTTAAATACTTTACATCGCTATCATTTAAAATTTTCATTTGAGATATTGCTATTTTATTAAGTCTAACAAGTCTTTTAGATTGATTTAATCCATCATTTATAAATACCGAATTAAGATTTTCTAAATTTGCTAAACATATTAATTCATTTATAGTTGCATGATCTCTAATGTTACCATCTAGATTCTTATTTTTATTTCTCCATTCTTTAGCAGTCATACCAAATAGAGCCATATTTAAAACATCAGCTTCTTCAGCATATACATAATTAATTTGTTCTTTTGTTAACTCATTAGGTATTAAATTCTGTTTTATTGCATCAGTATGTATTCTGTAATTAATCTTTGAAAGTTCACGTTTTGCATTCCAGCCAAGTTGTTTTTGCTCTTCTGCTTTTAGTCTTTCAAATTCTTTAATAAGTAATAATTTAAACTTTGGACTAATCCACATACCAAATTCAAAAGCGATATCTTTATGGGCATAAGTTCCACCATATCTTCCTGCTTTTGACATTATACCAATTGCATTTGTTTTTTCTACCCATTCTTTAACACTAATTTTATAACTATTTAAACCTGCTTGACTTTTAATTATGGCGAATTCGCCATAATTAAAATTAGGATTATGAATTTCTTCCCAAATACCTAAAAATTCGATAGTATTTCTATTTCTCAACCAATCAGATACGAAGAAATCACCATCTTTAGATTTAAGCATATCTGTAATAGAAATATAATCTTCATCTTCTATTTTAAAATAAGAAATTTTTTGATTTAAAACTTTTAATTCTGCCATTTATTCCTCCTCAACATTTTTTTAAAAAATCTAAACCTATATACTCATAATTTTGTTTATTAAAATAATAATATGCTCCTAAACAAAATATAGAAAACGCTTGCTTATTTGGCGTATCTTTTTCTTGCTCTATTGATTCTAATAAAGGCTGATATGCTTTAACAAAAAGTTGATATGCTTGATCTTCATCTTGTTCTATACCATCACCAAAGTAATAACAAGCGCCAACGCCATAAATTCATCTGGGATCACCAAGTAATTTTCCCTTATTATACCAGTATAAAGCTTTTTCAAAATTTTGTTTAACACCATTTTCACCACTATCATAGCTTCTACCTAATATATAGCAAGATAATCCATCACTATTTTTTGCACTTGCTTCTAACTCATTTATATTAAAAACAATTGGTATTATTTTATTCAATTAATATTCCTCCCTATTTTTTACCTTAATAATATTTAATATTAAGAAAATGAGTAGTATTATCGTTATAAAAATTAGTTATTTGCCAAATTTTCTGTCTTTTTTTAAGGCTGGCACCTCATTAATTAAATCATTTTCCACAAATTTATCTGAACCTTTATCTATTCTTAATTTAAACATTTCATCAACCATATTAGACATAGCTTTGATTTGCTCCTGACTATATTGAGACTGTATTTGCTTAGCTTCATCCATCGAAATGTTTATTACTGTTCTCATTTCATTTAGACAACTATGAACCTGGAAAATTAATCCCAATGCATATGCCTGCTGAAACGCGCGACTTAAATCAACGTAGTCATTTTCACAAAAAACATCACTTTTTTTGCAAATATCTTCAAACAAAAAGTTGTATTGTTCCCTATTAAAAAAACTATACAAATTTCTTTCTAACTTATTATTTACAATTATTGGATTTTGTCCTTTTAATATAATTGAAGAAACCAAAAGTCTTAGAAAACTATAATCCGAAATATTTACTTCTACACAATTTTTATCCATCTTAATAACTCTTTCCTTTCTTAAAAATGCATTAACTATAAATATAATATAATTTTTTATTATATTATGCAATGCTTTTTAATACCTTATATTTGCTAGATTGCAAGAATAATCTCACGTACGATATAATTGTATTGTATTTTAAGGAGATGATAGAATGAATTATGATAAAAAGACTTTTAAATATAATATTAATGGTGTAGAAAAAGAATCCTTCCAAATAAGTGATGATTATTTGATAAAGGATGCCGTTAATTCTGTACTGCTTGAATATAAATTAAATGAGGAAAAAAAACCAATGTCTAAGTAACTGAAAAAGGATGACTAATTAGTCACCCTTTTTGTCATATATATACTTTACCTTGTGTATCCACTTATTTATCTTTATTAATTCTAGATTTAATACGTTTTACTAACTTAATGCTTGGTTCAACATCATCATCTATCATTAATTCTGGGTGCCATTTTATTCTCATTGCAAATTTTTTATTATCCAATTCAAAACTTCCTACTAATCCATCATAAGAAATAGTTGATATTTTTGCATAACCTTCAACATTTTCTTTAAGTGCTATCATCGCATGAATACTATTTACATTATATTTGTCTTTATTTACCAGGTCATATAGTTTTGTACCGTTTATTAATGTAACTTCATGTCTATAATTTTTATCATATATATCGTGACTTTTTGTTTTATCTTCAATTATACCCGTGCCTAAAGCCCTTGAGATATTATTGAATCCTGCACATATTCCAATAAGTGGCTATTACCTCCCAATTTTTATCTTGCCTCTAGTAATAAATTAAAACATAATTTACATAACTTTCACTTTTACTACTATCTTATTTCTATATTTTTCATAATATTTCTTTTACTTGCTTGGTTTATAACTCTCGTTTCTGCTTTATATAACTTTGCAACATCAGAAGATAAAATAACTTGTTTACCTCTTACTTCGAAAATCATTTTTTCATAAATCTGTAAAAACATCAATAATTTGCTTGTTTCTTTGCCATTTTTTGCCTCTACCTAATAGTTAATTTTCCTTTATTTACAAGGATTTAACGTAAATTTAGTAAGCACACACATTCAACATGCGCCGTATTAGGGAACATATCAACTGGTGTTACTTCGCTTGTAATATAAGTGTCACTTAGATAATTTAAGTCTCTTGCCATAGTAACAGGATTACATGATATATAAACTATTTTTTCTGCTTTAATGTTCTTTATTATAGAAATCATCTTTCTATCCATTCCGCTTCTTGGTGGATCAACAAAGATAACATCTACTTTTTCTTTTATTTTACTTACCTTTTTAGCAGCATCACCCACTATAAACTTAACATTATTAATATTATTAATCATCAAATTACACTTAGCATCACGAACAGCATCTTCTACTATCTCAACTCCAATAACCTTTTTAACATGACTAGATACAATACAAGATATCGTTCCAGTTCCACAGTATAAGTCTAATACCGTATCACTCTTTTTTAAATTAGCGGATTTTATTGCTAAATTATACAACTTTTCAGCTTGCATATCATTTACCTGAAAAAAAGATTTAGCGGAACAATTAAACATCAATCCATTTATTATCTGACTTATGTATCCATTTTGATATACAATCTTATCATTAAATATAATTGTCTTCAAACTAGACAAATTATTTATTAAAAAATCACATATATTAATATCACTTTCGTTTACTGAGTATATATCAATAAGTATTTCATTCATAGCATTACCATATTTTACTGTTACATTTTTTATTTCATTTTTGTTTTCTTCCAAATATTTTCTTATGTAATATAAAGAGTCATTTATCTCTTTTTTCATTAATTTACATTCTTTAATATCAACTAATTGATATGTTCCTTCGCTATAAAAACCTATTTTGTTATTCTCAACTTTAAAGCTAGCTTTATTTCTATAATTATCATCTCTAAAAGAAGATACTACATCATTTACCTTTATATCTAACTTTCCAATACGTTTTATAGCATTTTCTACTTTTTCTTTTTTAAACTTTAGGTTTTCTTTAGAATCTTGATGCCTTAAATTACATCCACCACATTCTTCATAATAAGGACAACCAGAATCTACCCTGTGCTTGCTTTTTTCTAGTACTTCAATTACCTTTCCTTTAGCATAGTTTTTTTTGATTTCAGTAATCCTTATTCTCACCTTTTCGCCCGTCAAAGCTTTAGGTACAAATACAACCATTCCATTTATCCTGCAAACTCCAGCCCCCTCATTTTCTAAACCTTCTATATTTACATCATATATTTCATCTATTTTAATAGTATTTAACATTTTTCTTCACCCTTATTTATTATACCTTATTATTAGGTTTAAACAAAAGAAAAAATAAGTTTGATGTAAACTTACTTTTCTGATAATTCCTTATAGTAATTAAATCTTTTTTTAGCAGCTTCTTTATTTTCTTCTAATAAATCTGATGCTCTTTTTTCATTAACTATTTTTGTCATCATATACCTGTTTTCATTTTCTAAAAAGCTATAATATTTATCAAAATCAGGATTTTTATAATCTAAATATAACTTTTTCTCTAAAGGATTATATCTAAATAGTGGCCAGTATCCACTTTGAACAGCTAATTTTTCTTCATTAATACTTGTTTTCATACCACTTTTTATGCCATGTGTTATACAAGGTGCATAAGCAATTACAATTGATGGGCCATTATAATTTGCTGCTTCCTCAAATGCTTTAATAGCTTGATTCATGTTACCGCCTAAAGATATTTCTGCAACATAAACATTTTCATATGACATAAACATTCTAGCTAAATCTTTTTTATTACCCTTTTTACCAGATGATGTAAACTTAGCTGTAGCACCTTTTCTTGTTGACTTAGAAGCTTGTCCTCCTGTATTTGAATATACTTCAGTATCTAAAACTAATACATTAATATTTTCTCCTGTAGATAGTGCATGATCTAAACCACCAAAACCAATATCATATGCCCATCCATCTCCGCCTACTAACCAAACTGATTTAGGAAATATATATTTTTTTAATCTCTCAGCTTTTATAGCTTCACTAAAATCAAAGTTTTTAATAAACTTATTGCAAACATCTAGGTCATTTTCATTTGCTAGATAGTTATCAAAAAGCTCCTTATTTTTTTCACTTAAATTACTATTTTTAAGTATGTTTTTAAACCTTTCTTTTTGAAGCTCATCTCCCATTTTTATTCCAAGACCAAACTCAGCATTATCCTCAAATAATGAATTAGCCCAAGATATGCTATAAGGCATTGTTGGATGAGAAGCTCCATATATTGATGAACAACCTGTTGCATTGGCTATAACTAATCTTTCATTAAATAACTGAGTTAATAGTTTAACATATGGTGTTTGTCCGCACCCAGCGCAAGCCCCAGAAAACTCAAATAATGGTTTTTCAAACTGAGAACCTTTAACTGTGTTTTTTGGATATATATTTTTATTTTTAACGTTTTCAAAAATCTTAGAAACATCTTTAATATCTTTCTTATTATAAGGTTTCATAGTAATTGCCTTATCCTTAGAAGGACATACATTTTCACATACTCCGCACCCTGTGCAGTCTTCCTTAGAAATTGCCATGTAAAAGAATAAATCTTCCTTACCTTCTACCTTTTTTACCTTACCATCTAAACCATATTTATAAACCTCTTCTTTTGTTAATATAAATGGCCTTATAACAGCATGAGGACATGATATTGCGCAAAAATTACAGCTAATACAGTTTTCTTTATTCCAGCAAGGAAGCTGATGTGCTATATTTCTCTTTTCTAATTTAGATGTTCCTGGTTTAAATGAACCATCCATATGGCTTTCAAAGTCTTTAACAGTTAGTTTATCTCCTTCAAGTCTTATGGTACTCTTAAGAATTTTATCATCTATCTTCTTATCATTTAATTCTTCATCCTGAGACAAGCTTGTCATGTTAATTGATATTTCTTTTAAATTTTGAGAGACACTTTCTATAGCATTTAAATTAGCTTCAACTATCTCAGTACCCTTTTTAGAAAACTTTTTCGTAACCTGCTCTTTTATTTTATCTTTTATCAAATCAAAATTAACTAATCCTGCTACTTTAAATATAGCAGTTTCCATAATTACACCTATCTTATTTGGAATGTTATTAATACTAGCTTGCTTTTGAGCATCTATGCTATATACTTTTATATCATTATCAATTATTACCCTTTTAACCTTATTTGGTATAAATGAAATTAATTCTTCTTCATTTAAAGACGTTGCAATTATAAACTTGCCACCCTTTTTAACCTTATCTATTATGTTATAGTCTTTTAAATATGAATCTTTTGTGCAAACTAAAATATTTGCTTTATCAATATAATAAGGACTATTTATTTCATCTTTAGAAAATCTTAAATGGCTCTTAGTTACCCCACCTGATTTTTTAGAATCATACTGAAAGTATCCTTGAACAAAAGCATCTGTATAATTTCCAAGTATAGTTATTATATCTTTAGATGCTCCAACCATACCATCAGAACCATAACCATAAACTAATATTTCTCTAACCCCTTTATGTTTTATTTTATAATCTGGAATAGTTATACTTCTATTTGTTAAATCATCTTTTATACCAACTGTAAATCCATTAAAATTATTTTCATCATCCAAGAAATCAAATACGCCTTTTATGCATGCGGCATCAGTATTTTTACCAGATAATCCGTATCTACCACCTATTATCAAAGGGGAGATACTTTTATTTTGATATAACGCGCATACATCTAAGTATAAAGGCTCACCTATACTGCCTGGTTCTTTTGTTCTATCTAAAACAGCTATTTTCCTGACTGTCTTAGGCATTACATCAAAAAAATATTTTTTACTAAATGGTCTATATAAATGCACTTCTAAAAGGCCTAAATCTTCTTCATTTAGTACTACTTCTTTTATAGTTTCACAGATAGATCCCATAGCAACTATTACCTTACTTGCGTTTTTATCTCCATAATAATTAAATGGTTTATAATCTTTTTTTGTAATTTCATTTATCTTTTGCATATAATCATTTACAACGTCTGGCATCTTATCATAATTTACATTTCTTGCTTCAACATTTTGAAAATATATATCATCATTTTGGGTAGTACCTCTAATTACTTTATTCGTAACTAAATTATTGTTCTTAAAGTCATTTAGTGCTTTCTTATCAAGCAGATAATTTAAATCATTACCATCTAGTATACTTATTTTCTTAAGTTCATGACTAGTTCTAAAGCCATCAAAAAAGTTTAAAACCGGCATCTTATTTTTAATTGATGATAGATATGATACCGCAGTTAAATCCATAACATCTTGAACTGATGACGATGCCATCATAGCAAAACCAGTTTGTCTTGTAGCATATATATCACTATGATCGCCCATTATACTTAACGCATGCGTTGCAATTGTTCTTGCTGCTACATTTATAACGCAAGGAAGGCATTCTCCTGCTATTTTATACATACTAGGTATCATTAAAAGAAGTCCCTGTGATGCTGTATAAGTAGTTGCTAAAACGCCCGCTTCTAGTGCTCCATGAACTAATGCTATAGCACCCGCTTCACTTTGCATCTGGGCTACTTTAAGCGGAGAACCATACAAGTTATTAAATCCCTTGCTTGATAGTTCATCTACCTTTTCTGCCATAGTAGATGCCGGAGTTATTGGATATATTCCCGCTAGCTCACCAAATAAATATGAGACATAACTACAAGCCTCATTTCCGTCCATTACTTTATATTTTTTCAATATAATCACCTAGTTTCTATAATCTTTATATCTTCTTTATAATTATACCATCATAAAATATATTATGGCAACTTGTATTTTGTCATTTTTTGTGTTATAGTATATTGCCATAAATGAGGGGGGAGCATATTGTGGAAGAAAAAATAATAAAAGTATTAAAACAAAATCATTTATATGATGAAAATAATAGCCCGGTATTCAAAATTAATAAAGAAGAAGAATTTTTTAGAACATATAAAATGAATGTGAGCTGCAAGGCTAAATTTCCAGAAAATATAACTAGAGATGAAGAAGGAAGAATAATACTTGATGAAATACCACTTATAGTTTCAAATAAAAAAGAAGGTGGACGTGGATTAAATAAATGGGCTATTTTAAATAATGGCACGAAGCTTCTTTTAAAATCAAGTAGATTCTCTTCATATTCTAAAGGTGAACTTGTTATTATGTATTTTTTAAAATCACTTAATATGAATACTGCTAATTATGACATAGTAAGGCTTGATAACAGAGAATATCTAGCTTCTATATGTTTTCTTAGAAATGATGAAAAAATAACTAATCCATTTAAAGAAGCTCCAAATATACAAGAAGGATATAATCTGTTAAAGAAAGATAATATCAGTACACATTTTTTGAAAACCTGTTTTACAGATAGAATATATGGAAACATAGACAGATTTCCATATAACTTTGGAATAATTTCTGGTGGTAAATTAAATGGAAGAGATACTCAAAAAAGAATATGCCCATTATATGATAATTTTGATGAACTTTCTGTTTTTATACGTGAAGACATACTTTCATGTTTTCCAGGACTTGATAAGGAAGACGCTAGTTGCGAAGAAGTTATTAATAGTTTACTTAGTTATGAAGAAATTATGCACTGGGCACATGGACCATTAAAAAATGCCAATTTACACACTTCTGTAGAAAGATTACATGAAGAAAAAAATATATTCATGGATAGTAATTTATATGATAGAATGGAATCATTCTTTAAAGACAGTGAAAAAATAATCAATAATGAGCTTAAAAATAAAGGAAAAAAACTTAGAATAAGATTAGTATAACTATCAATAACGATAGTTATTTTTTTATGCAATTAAAAAAATATAAATATTATATTTCTTGTATAATACCACTATATTTTCAGCAACATATTAATTATCTCATTTATAACTAATTCTTTATTTTCTTTTCTACTTTTTTTAGTAGCATCTACTTTTGATTCATAATATTTATTATTATCTACTCTGTTTAACTTACCTGTAATTCCTACCCCATAATTACTATTTGCAAACTTTGCTATGTTATAGCTCATCTCATTTGCTGTTTTAAAACTATAAACAGAATATTTATCTATAATATCCTTTGACACTCCCATTTTAATTTTATATTCATTAGAATAAGTAACCGCACTAAATTTAATTACATCAGATGCACCCTCTATATTAGTAATAGCATTAGCTACCCCTCCACCAGTGCAAGATTCCATTGTTGATATAGTCTTATTATTTTTCTTTAGTTTTTCTATTACCATTTTCATATAAATAGTCACTTCCATTCAAACCTACAATATAAGTAATTACATAAGTATAGTTTACTTTATTTTTAACTATATATCAAGAAAAAAACTTAAAAGATAGTGTAAAATGCGTTTTTATGTTAATATTTAAATAGAGGTGGAAAGATGAAAGAATGTATTTTTTGTAAAATTATTGATGGAGAAATTCCATGTATGAAGATTTATGAAGATGATTTAGTTTTAGCATATTTAGATATTGCACCAGATAGTGATGGTCATACACTTATAATACCTAAAAAGCATTATAAAGATGTATTTGATATTCCAAGTGAAATGCTACTTCACATTTATAATGTTTCAAAAGTATTAATAAAAAAATTAGAAGGAAAATTAGGGTGTGATGGTTTTTCTTTACTTCAAAATAACGGAAGTGTTCAAGAAGTAAAGCATTATCATTTACATATAAAACCATATTATAATGATAAAAAATCTATAGAGCTTATAAAGCATAAGGAATTAATAAAAGATCCTAAAGAAATATATGAGATTTTAAAAGAAGCTTAAGTTAATATAAGCTTCTTTATTTTAATCCTAAATATTCTTCTAGTGTAAGACCACTTTGTTTTACCTTAGATGCTATTTCTTTACCTAAATACCTTACATGCCAAGGCTCATATATATAGCCTGTTATATCTGTCTTTCCCTTAGGATATCTCACTATAAATCCATATAAATGGGCATTTTCTTCTATCCATTTAGCTTCGGTTGTACCCTCAAACGACCTAGACACGCTTCCTATATCAAATGCTAGTCCAGTTTGATGTTCTGAAAACCCTGGCTTAGCTGAATATGTGTTAGCGACTGCTTCGCCATCTTTTTTTACATATTTGTTATATAAAGCTTCTTGAGTTGCGTAAGACCTATATCCTGAAACAAGTGGTATATTAAGGTTTAATGCTTTAGCATCAGCTTGCATAATTTTTAAGTTTTCTAATGCCTCATTATTAACTTTTGGATCATAATCTTTGGGAAGATTATACTTTTTGTTAACAATAAGCACACCATTTACATAAGTAATGCCGTCTTTTACTTCTATATTTGACTTTTCATTTGTAACTTTTCCCGTATTTTCATTAACTATTACCTTTCTTTTTTTTACATCTTTATTCCCATTAGAATCATATACGGTATAAGTTATTTTATAAGTTCCAGGCTTTTTTGGATTTATGTTATTTTTTACTTTAACTTTTTTTGTAATTTCACCATCATAATTATCCTTAGCTGTATACCCAGGTTCATTATAAGATACATTATATTTTAAAACAAATTCCTCTTCTCCTAATAATTCTATTACTGGTTTTTCATCATCTATAACACTTACTTTTCTATATAATCTTTCTTTATATAAATTATCAATATTAATAGTATAAGATATAACATAATTACCAGTTTGTTTTATATTTAAATCTGAATTAATATCAACTTTATAGTTCTTTCCTAAAGTTACGTATTCGTCATTATATTCATCACCATATTTAACTTTAATGTTATCTTTTCCATTAAGTTTAAATATAAAGACATTTTGCCTGTGATACTTTTCATAGTTTTTTCTTTTGTTTTTACATGTACCAAAACTTTTTGTTTTTCTTACTAAAATACCTTTTCTTTCCTTAAAACCATCATTTTTTAAATCACTATATATTTTTTCTTTTATAAGATTATCTGATGCTTTAACTTCATATATTTCTTTGGTATTACATTTAAACCATACGTTTTTAAATACATTTTTTTGAGTAATCTCATAGTTTTCCTTTCGAACCTTATAATTATATGTCTTTTTAAATATTGGAATAAAAAATACCAATGAGCCTAAAACATAGATAATTAATGCAACTGCTAGAAGAAATATTAACCAGTTTAAAAGTTTAATTTTTTTATTTCCAATTCTAATAGTAAACATACCTATCACCTTTATCCATCTATATTTTATACTATTTTTGGTATTTTAACAAACTAAATATAATTTTTTTTAGGTAACGCGCCTAATATTTAAATTAATCACTAAATAATTGTACCCAATAATATTTATAAGATGAGTTAGGATCATAGCAAAGTGCTACTCCTACTTTTTTAAAATTACTAGACAATATATTTGACCTATGTCCAGGAGATGCCATCCAACTATTCATTACTGCTACATTATTTCTTTGTCCTGCTGCTATATTTTCTCCTACATATCCATAACTGCCTTGAATAACAGTAAATGGTGAGCTACCATCTGGCCTTGCGTGAGAAAAATTTATTAAAAGTTCATTAGCTCTTATTTCTGCACTTTTAGCAAGACTACTATCCCAGCTTAACGGAGATAATCCTTGTTTTTCCCTTTCACTATTAATAATACTAAGCATGTCCGGAGTAGTTTTAGAATATTTACCTATATTTTGCTCCTTATTTGTAGATGAATTATTTGTCTTATTTGAATTATTCACTTTATTATGTACGTTTTTAGTTGTTATTACTTTATTTTTTTCTTTAACGGTTACTTTAAACTCCTTAATGGTTTCATTATTATTCTTATCTTTTGCTTTTACTTTTATTAAATATTCCCCAGCTTTATTTATATCAACATTACCATCTATTTCAAAGTCTAAATTACCATCAACTTTGTCTGTTGCAGTAATACCTTCTTTTAAATCTATATTAGCGCCAACAATTATTTCTTTATCAGATACCCCATTTATTTCTGGTTTATTTGTATCTGTTACATTTACTTTTACTTTGGCTTCATACTCGTTAATTATTGGTGCAACCTTTATTTTATAATTCTTAATAAAATTTATTATAGAGCTTTTATCTATAACAAATTGTAGTTTTTTAGTGCCAGTTTTTTTAACAACTATTTTGATATTAGAAACTCCTAAATCAAGAAAACTATATTCTTTATTTTTACTTATTTTCTTATCATTTAAATATAAAGAAACATCTATATTTTCTTTTACTTTATTTTTATTAATTACTGTTTCATATATTTGTTTATAGCTTACTTTACTTCCGTATTCAAAACTTAAATCTTTCGTATTACAAATTTCTTTTAACTTTTTTGATTCTTCTTTTAATTTACTTTTTTGAACTGAATCATACCTAAACTGAAATATTAAAAGTATTATTAACAATAAAACAATAATTATTGCTACTATACCTATTATTTTCTTTTTAGATTTTTTATTATTTTTATTTTCTTCACTCATACTATTACCTCTTCTACTACAATTTTATTATATCACCATTAAATAGAAAAAAGAAGCTTTTAAAAGCCTCTTTTAGCATATAAATGATCCAACTATTATAGCAAGTAAGATATATAATACTATTACTAGTAAAAATCCATTACCCTTTCTTGAACCACAAGAGTTTTGACAAGGGTTACTGCAAGTATTAGTTGTATTTCCACAACATGCCATTTTTTAAACCTCCTTTTTTATATTAAACAAAAGCACCTATTATGATTACTAATAAGATGAATAGTACTAATATGATTCCAGCGCCAGAAGCGTAATTGTTTCCCATAATTCATTCCTCCTTTTTGTCTTTTCAAAGTATTTTATGGCAAATAGATAAAATGTGTGAATGCTTATGAATAAAATTTTATAGGATTTATAGTTTTCTTACTATTGAAATAAAAAAGACGTTAAAAAAGTTGAGTTTTATAATATAATTTGTTATGATATATAAGTAAATTGTTAGGAGATGAGAATAAATGGCAGAGAAAAAGAAAGCTCAAAGTAAAAAAACAGCTTCTAAAACTGATGTTAAAAAAACTAGTAGTACTACAAAAAAAGCACCAGTAAAAAAAGAAACTGCAAAGAAAGAAACTGTAAAAAAAGCTGAGAGAAAAAAAACTAATGCTAAAAAAGTAGAAGTAAAAAATTCTACAAAAAAAAGTCCTGTAAAAAAGGAAGTTAAAAAAGAAGTAAAAGAGGTTAAAGAAGTTAAAGTTGATAACTATGCACCAAAGGCTAACAAGACTAAAAAACAGTCTAAATTATCTAAATGGTTTAATAGTTTAACTTTAGAACAAATAGTTGTATCATGTACTCTTATAATAGTTGTATTACTTATAGTATTAATTTGTGTTTCAACTAAAAACACAAAAACTAAAAATGGTGATGATATCGTTGTTAGTGTAAAAGGTAAAACTATTACTGCTAATGAACTTTATAGTGAACTTAAAAAGCAAAATGGTGAAAAAATTGCAATCAATATAATTGATGAATACATTTTAAATAAAAAGTATAAAACAACTGATGATATGAAAAATTCAGCTAAATCAACTGTTGATAATTATAAAAGTACTTATGGTGACAGCTATCAAGCATTCCTAGAATATAATGGTATTGCTAATGATGCTGAGTTAAAAAGTTTACTTATAAAAAACAGTAAATTAACATTAGCAACAGAAGATTATATAAAAGAAAACTTAACTGAAAAAGAAATGAAAGATTACTATGAAAATAAAATTGTTGGTGATATTGAAGCTAAACATATTTTAATAGCTGTTAAGAATGATGATAACGCAACTGATGAAGAAAAAGAAGCTAATGATAAGAAGGCTAAAGAAAAAGCTAAAGAAATAATTGAAAAGCTTAAGAATGGCGAAGACTTCTCTACTTTAGCTAAAGAATATTCAGAAGATGAAGCATCTAAAAAAGATGGTGGTAATTTAGGTTACTTTAATACTGGTGAAATGGAAGAAGCGTTTGAGAAAGCAGCATACAAATTATCTGTTAATGAATATACAACAGAACCTGTTAAAACAACTTATGGATACCATATTATAATGAAAACTGGTGAAAAAGAAAAACCAAGTTATAAAAAATCAAAAGATACTATAATTAAGAAATTAGTTGAAGAGAAGAAATCAAACGATACTACTTTAAGTGCTAAAGCAATGATTTCATTAAGAAATAAATATAATATTAAAATTAAAGATAAAACAGTTAAAAAAGATTACGAAAGCTATATAAAAGAAGCTGTTACAACTACAACAACTACATCTAGTAATTAATAAGAAAACAAGTTAACATTTTAGTTAGCTTGTTTTACTTTGGATATCTCATCTAAGCTATAACCTTTAGAATATAATTTAGAGGTTATAAGCCTATCAAGGGTATTTCCTTCATACTTTTTTTTATACTTAGTATATAATTTATTATATTCCCTTTGCAAATTAGAAACGTCAGTTTCAATGCTAAATTTACTTAAAATATCAAGTATCATTTTTTTATCATAACCTAAATTTGAAAAATAATTAATAAGTTTCAGTTTAATTTCAGTTTTACTACCCTTTTTTATTCTTAATTGTTTTACCATTAAGTTATACAACTTTTCTTCTAAAATAGAATCATCTATATCTTCTAATAATTCACTTATTATACTGCTATCAACACCGCACTTTATAAGCTCATTTTTTATTTTATAAGGACCTTTGGGTGTTAATGTTATATTATCATTTAAATAGGCTTTAGCAAATTTATAGTCATTTAGATAGCCTTCATTTTCTAGCTTTAAAATGACAAAGTCTACTATGTTTTTATCTATTTTCATTTTTAACAAATAGTTTTCTAATTCCTTTTTACTTCTAAGTCTAACAGATATATAGTTTAGAGCTAAATCATACGCTGAATAGTTAATGTTTTCTTTAACTAACTTATTAATTTCATTATTGTCTATTTCTTTTTTTAAAATAAGATTATGTTTTATTATTATATCTTCATACAAGGATAATGTTTGATTGTTTTCTAAATATAGTTTATATTTACTTTTACTTGTCTTTTTAAATTTAACTATCTTCATTATTGCACCCTCCATAGAAAAAAAACATAATACTATTTAACATGTATTAAGTCTTCCATAACTTCTTCTAAAGCCCTACCAATATTTTTACTACATTTATATTTTGACTCAGGCATTTGATAATGCTTTGTTTCTGTCATTTCTTTTGATCTTCTTGAAACAACATGTACTAATAAATATTTAGATCCAATCTTATTTAGTATTTTGTCAATTGATGGATAAATCACTAATATCACCTTCCCTAATTATAGTATACAACTTTTGATATATTAATATCAATAATATTTACATTATTTTACAGTAGCTTTGATAGCAATTTTTTTGTCAATAATTTCTTCTATAACATCCTTAAGGTCATCACTTACATTAAGAAATTTATTATTTTCTGTTAAGCCTTCACAAATTTCTTTGGCACCACTAAATATTTCTAATAGTTTATCATAATTAACACTTGATTCGTAATTTTCTTCATAAAAAGACCTAAGTAAATTTTTATCATTAATAGATGCTAAGCATACATCAAGACCAAATATTTTTTCAACATAAGGATATAGCACATCTACATAATTTAAGTCTTCCCTACTGTTATTGCCAAGGACGGTATCTAATGAATGTGCTTTTATAATCCTTCTTATAATATCTTTCGTATTATTAATATTATTTCTAGTCTCTTCTATACTCATAAATTATTCTCCTATTTCTAATACAAGTATAGCACAAATAAGGTGAAAATAATAGATAATTTTGTCTATATAGCAAGTCTATAACAAAATTTATTTCTGTTAAATTTAAACCGTGCTTATAGTTTTTCTATTTCTTCTTTGGTTAGACTAGTTATTTTTGCTATTATATCTAGTGGTATATTTTCCTCTTTCATTTTCTTAGCAGTTTCTATCTTATTTTGATTTATTCCTTCATTAAAGCCAATTTTCCTAGCATCAGCTATATCAACATTTCTCATTCATTCATCTTGCTCTTCTTTTATATAGTATTCCTTTATATAATCATCCATTGATAATGATGTTATCTTATTTTTATCGCCTTCCATTACCTTATCTCCTTTTAATATTTCATTTAAATCTTCCTTATTATTTGTAATCATAAGTGCTAGCTCCCTTATAAATATATTTAACTTTCTATCTTATAATACATTTTATATGCTTTTGAAAGATTTACATGATATATTACTGGATCATTACTATATATATAACTACTTCTTTTTCTATAAGTACTTTTATTTCTCATTTCAAATATAATTATTAGTTCATCTTCAAACTTCCATACTTTATCAAAGTTTATTTGAACCACGACTATATCTAGCTTAGCATAGTCTTCCCACTTTCTATAGCACCTGACATAATTCTACTTAGGTATGCATTATTTTTCCTAACGGATGCCCTAATTCATCTCTGTTAGTTTATTTATATCTACTATTAAATCCGTTACCTTTCTTTTTTCTGATACACCTAGTATTCCTTGCTTTAGTATTCTTAAATGCTAAATTATCTAATATATAATTCTTGTCTATATCTAATATATTACTTTATATAACTGCTAAGTATTCATTAATATAGCTTTAAACATCATATCTGATGTTACAGGTACTACTTCACCTCCCTTTAAGCTTATTTCCATAATTTTTTTCTCCTTCTTTTATGAAAATGCCTCTATAATATCACCTTAAATCATCATATTTTGTATAATTATGGGTAAACATTTAAAAAAACTAGAAATTTTACATAAAGAAAAAATTCCTAAACAGGAATTTTTCTAGAACTTGTTACAACAACCAGGATCAACATTTGTTACAGTATTTTCTTCTGAGCAAGTATATTCTGGAGTATAGTTATGTTGAATAATATGATTGTTTATAACTCTTGTGTGAATTGGGCAAATATGTTCTACGGTATGGCAAATATCTCTTGTTACACATCTTTCAATAGTTGGTTCAATTACTGGATCGCATGGACAATTTACGTTATCATTATTTTGACAGCATCCAGCAGCACCAAAGAACATATTGCTTTTATTATTAAAAAACATTTAAATCCCCCTTATCTACTTTATAGTATGACAAGGCTAAATGTTTGAATAGGTCTTTATCTTAAGATTTAATAAAATAGTACGGATATCTTTTCGTTGTTATTTTTGAAATATCAATATTAAATTTGTTTATTAGTTCTATAAGCTTTTCATACTCTTCCTCTAAACTTAACTCTGGCTTTTTTACTTCTATCTCAACAAAATATCCTAAGTTATCAACTTTGTCGAAGGAAAACTCATATTTATCTTCATACATATATTGGGTTCTTCTTTTACTAACCTTTGCCATTTTGACAAGCCCTATTGCATCAAATATTTTCATTAAAGCATTATCATTATCAATACCCACTTCATATTCGCAGCAATATCTATTGTCATTACAATATTTATAATTTAGAATTTTTTTATTTCCCTCTTTTCTAATTCTTAGCCATTTTCTAATCGGATCAGAATTAGTAAAGCTTCTATCCGATGGTTCATAATAAGTAGCTTTTTGATTCATTTTGCTAATATAATTACCCTCTTTTTCCATAAGTTCTTTTATTCTTTTATATTCATTTTCATCTATCTTTATTTTTACTTCAATTTCTATTTCATTTTCATTTGCACTATCATAAACAAGCTCAAACATACTTAAATTTAATGCCTTACTTATCTTTTTTAACATATCTATATCTGGATAAGTTCTGCAAATCTCCCAACTAGAAATTGTTTTATCTGTAACATATAAAATATCTCCTAGCTGTTTCTGCGTTAATCCTTCCTTTATCCTATATTCTTTAATCTTTTCACCTATTTTATTCATAAATCCTCCTAAAAAAATTATATCATGAGTTTATTAAGCTTTTTACCTACAATATGTAGAAAAGGGACTTTAATTAAAATCCCTTTTCATTTTCAAAATTAGTTATGATTACTTCTTTTACTTTTCCTCTTTTTTGTCCATTAGAGTTTATGTTTCTTTTAGCTTCTATTACATGTTTATTATATCCTTTATATAATTCATTTACTAAAACAGTATCATGGTTAGATAACATAACATAAACACCTTTTTTATCTAGCTTTTTAAAGACTTCAGCTAATCTCTTTTGTTCCTTCTTACCAAAACCTTCTTCAGTGTAACTATTAAAAGTTGAAGTATCTGAATCATATGGTGGATCAAAGTACACGAAATCTCCTTTTTTAGCAGTACTTACAGCTTCTTCAAAGTCTACACTTAATATCTTAATATCATTCATTGTTAAGTAATTACTAACAGTTATTAAATTACCGCCATCATAGGTATTTACTTTAGCTTTCTTTCCAAATGGAACGTTAAACTCATTTTTACTATTTACTCTATATAAACCATTAAAACATGCTTTATTTAAATAGATCATTCTAGCTGCTTTAGTATAATCAGATAATCTATCATATGTATGTTTATTTCTGTCCTTATTTCTTATTTCATAATAAAATTCTTCTGAATGTTCTTTTTCATAGTTGTTTAGTACGCTACACATTTTCTTAAATTTATTTTCATCACATAAACATTCATATATATTCATAAGTTCCTTATTAGAATCATTAATAACAGCCTTCTTAGGAGCTAGTTCAAATAAAAGGGCACCCCCACCTATAAATGGTTCATAGTAAGTATCAAACTCATATGGAACATATTTTTTTAATTTATCAATAACTTGTCTTTTTCCACCTGCCCATTTAACAAATGGTTTTGCCTTAATCATTTTTTCCTCCACATAAGATAGTAAGTATTAAAATGGCATTTTAAAATTTCCATTTTTCATCATTTTCATCATTTTTTGCATCTGCTCAAACTGATTTAGTAATTTATTTACATCTTGAACAGTAGATGCAGAACCTTTAGCTATTCTTTGCTTTCTTGATGCTTTTATAATAGATGGATTTCTTCTTTCCTTAGGTGTCATAGACTGTATTATAGCTTCTATCTTACTAAACTGTTTTTGATCTATACTTATATTATTAAGGCCCATTTTTCTAGCTCCTGGTAAAAGCTTAAGCAAGTTTTCAAGTGGGCCTAATTTTTTAATTTGTTTTAACTGTGATAAAAAATCTTCAAGATCCATCTTACCAGCCTGTATTTTCTTAACAGTACTTAGCGCTTCTTTTTCATCAATAACAGATTCTGCTTTTTCTATTATTGACATTATATCACCATTACCAAGTATTCTAGATACCATTCTATCTGGATTAAATTCATCTATACCATCTAGTTTTTCAGATACTCCAATAAACTTAATTGGAACACCAGTTAAATGCCTTGCAGATAAAGCAACACCACCTTTGGTATCACCATCCATCTTAGTTAATATAGTACCAGTTAAAGGAAGTGCATCATTAAAACCATTTATAACATTTATTGCATCTTGTCCCATCATAGAATCTATTACTAGTAATATTTCATTAGGATTTACTGTCTCATTAATATCCTTTAATTCATTCATTAATTTTTCATCAACATGCAATCTACCTGCCGTATCAATTAATACTAAATCGTAACCATTTTCTTTGGCATAAGAAATACCATTTTGTGCTATTTTAACCGCATTACCTTGCCCTTCATCATAAACCTCTATATTAAGTTCACGACCTAACTGCTTTAATTGATCAATTGCTGCTGGACGATACACATCACAAGCAATAAGAAGAGGCTTCTTACTTTTTTTCTTTCTTAATAAATTAGCTAATTTTCCTATAGTAGTTGTCTTACCAGAACCTTGAAGTCCAACTAGCATAATTACTGATGGATTATTAGATAAATCAAGCTCTGTTTTGCCTTCACCTAATAAAGTCAGAAGCTCATCTTTTAATATTTTTAAAAATACCTCACCTGGCTTTAAAGATTTTTTAACTTCTTCTCCTAAAGCTTTTTCTTTTACTTTATTTGTAAATTCTTTTACTACTTTATAGTTAACATCTGCCTCAAGCAAGGCAAGCCTTACATCACGCATAGCATCTGTTATATTATCTTCAGTTATAACCCCATTACCCTTTAGTTTATTTACTGCTTTTTCTATCTTTTCAGTTAAACTTTCAAACATTTTTATCACCATAATTAATTATACAAAAAAACCAGACCTAAGTCCAGTTCATTCAAACAATTACTTAACTGCAAAGTATAAAACTAAACATGCTATAATAAGTATTACTGCCATTAATATTAGAGCATCACCATACTTATCAAATACAATATTATTATTGTCTACTTTAAAACTTTTTTTGTTATCCATTAATGTTTCAGCACCATATTTCTTTCTTGGTCTTCCTACTGGATTAGCGCTTTTATTAGTTTCTTTTTTAGTCTTACTTTTACTAGTTGCCATATCACAAACTCCTTTTATTTATTCTATTCAGTAATATTATACCATCTTTTTTCAAAAATCAAACACTATTTTAAAAATTCTTCTAATATTTTACATATTTTTTCATCTTTTATGCTTTTTAATTTACGTTTTATTCGCATATCCCTATCATATAATCCTAACTTTTCTTCATAAAATCTTAATTTTGTCTCAGTACTTTTTATATGCTTATGGACAGCATTACGACTAATACTATTGTTTTCAGCTATCTCTCCTAAAGATAAATTATCAAAATAATAATCTTCAAAATAGGTTTTATTATCTTCATTTAATAGTTCTCCATAATAATCATATAAGATTATCAAATACTCTCTTTCATCCATTTACATCATGTCCTTAAATAATCCGTATATATATTTTTCTATATCAAAATCTTGTAAATCTTCTTCTTTTTCACCTAAACCTATATATCTTACAGGTACTTTAACTTCTTCTTTAATAGCTAAAACTATACCACCTTTTGCAGTGCCATCTAGTTTAGTTAATATTATACCTGTTAAATTTGTTATTTCTTTAAATGATTTGGCCTGACTAATTCCATTTTGTCCAGTTGTTGCATCTATTACTAAGAATGTTTCATGGGGTGCATTTGGCACTATCTTACTTGCAACATTATTTATTTTTTCAAGCTCTTTCATAAGATTAACCTTATTTTGCAATCTACCTGCTGTATCAATTAATACTAGATCGTATTTTTCTTTTACTGCTTTTTCTAATCCTTGATATACAACACTTGCAGGATCATTTGTAGTATCATCACTTACCACATCACATCCTACTTTTTTACCCCATGTTATTAGTTGCTCTCTTGCTCCTGCTCTAAATGTATCTGCCGCAACTAATAATACTTTTTTCTTGTCTTTCTTAAATTTAGATGCTAATTTTGCTATGGTAGTTGTCTTGCCAACTCCATTTACACCAACAAATAATAACACTGTAGGCCCATCATTATTATAATTTATTTTGTTAGTTAATATATCATCATTTACGTATATTATAAATAATTCATCTACTATTATTTCAGTTAGCATAGATGGATCTGTAATTTTTTCTTTGCTTACTCTTTTTTGGAGCTTATCCATAAATTCCATTACGGTATTAACTCCTATATCAGCATTAATAAGTAGTTCTTCTAATTCTTCAAAGTAATTTTCATTTATTTCATCATACTCTTTTGAAAGACTAGCTAATTTGTTTACAAAGCTTTTTCTTGTTTTAGATAAACCCTTTTCATATGTACTTACACTTTTATCTTCTTTTTTAAAAACATTTTTTATTTTATCAAATAATCCCATATGTATCCTCCTTGCACTTTTAATTCATTTTCTTATACTTTTCTGTCCATTTTTTACTTTCCTCAAAAGTATCATTAACTATTTTATAATAATTAGAAAATTCATGTGGACTATAATATAAAGGTTCTTTTAGAACACCTTTACTTTTAAGTGTACTTATTATTTTACATGCCTTATCAAGATTTAGATGATTATCTTCAGTTGTAATGCTTTTTAAAAAATCTTCATCTTTTAATTTCACTAAAAATAATGCTATTACAAGTGCGTTTTTAATTTCTTTATCTTGCACAATTGATTCAAGAAAAGAATTCCTACTAGTTATATCAACAAATAATGGCATATATTTATCAGAAAAATAGTTATCGCTATTTTCTACCTTTAAAAATATATCTGATAAATTTATCATATTATCTGGTTTCTCTTTAATATTCATACCTCTATTTACAATATCTAAAACCTCATTATTAGCCATTAACATTTTATTGCAAAAATCATATAATTTTACTCCACCAAAACCATTTACCTTACCTGTTTTAGAGAGAATTTCAAATTCCTTAAGTAAGTTCTTAAATGTTTTTCCAATATTTTCATTTTTAACACCCAAGTTCCTATAATTAAATGAAAAAATTCTAAAGCAACTTAAAATATCTGGGGACTCTGCATAAACACTTCTTATATTGTTATTAAATAATTTTGTAAAATCAGCGTTTAACAGCAAATCACCTAATTCAGTTATAAAAGCTACCGCTACATAATCAGATATGCTTTTATAATCCCTTAAAAACACGTCTTTTATTGCACCACTATCATATACCCTTTTGTAATCTTCTATAAATTTTCTTCTTGTCTTACCATCTTCATGTGCTAACTTTTTAAAAATTTGCATTTTAAAACTATTTAATTCTCTTATTCTACTATAATATAAATCACACATATTTTCTAGATAAAGTAAATTCTTTAGTTCTAAAAATAAACCTTGTGGTATATAATCTTGATCATTTTGCTTTTTTAATTTTAAACTCACATCATAAAGTTTTAGTAATAGCTCACTATATCTCATAATGCACCCCCACACACACTTAAAAATATTTAAGTATTATAATTATAACACATTATAGGTAAAGTTTCTTCTTTACTTTTTATTTTTACCCTCACTTTTTAAGTTACCTTCTTTAAACTTTTCAAAAATGTCATCTGCCATTTTATAATAATTATACATATCTTTTATTTTGTGTTTTTCTCTTAAATCTTTTACGCCTTTATCCATAATTATATTTATCATACTACTTATTTTATCAAAATTTAAAGAGCCATCTTCTTTCATTATACTATTTAAAAATTCCTTATCAGTAAGTTTATTTAAAATTAAACCCAATATGCAAGATTCCTCAAATACCTTATTCATAATTACTAAATCTATAGCGCCATACTTACTATTTATGTTTAAAAATAGCGGCATGTATTTCTCTGAAAAGAAGTCATAACTATCTTCAAGTTTTAAAAATAAATCTGTTAAGTTAGTTGTAAAAGAAAAACCACTATCAACTGGCATTATTTGTCTTACAAGTCTTAAATTTACATCATTATTTGATAGTAGTGAATTACAAAAACTATATATCTTAAGTCCACCCATACTATTTTTTCTATATAGTTTAGAAAGAAGTTCCATCTCCTTAAGTAACCCTTTAAATATCATACCAATATTTATCCATGAAATACTTAGTTCCCTATATTTATACGAAAAAACTTCAAGTTTGCTTAAAATATCTGGTCTTTCTTCATAGACATTTCTTATATTTTGATTAAATAATTTTGTAAAATCCGAACTAAAAAGATCATCACCAATCTCAGTTATAAAACCTATTGCTAAATAGTCAGATGTGTCCTTATATTGTCTTAAAAATATTCTTTTTACTTCTCCATTAAAGTAAGCATTCACATAACTTTTTTCTAACTTTGCCTTAGCCTTACTGTGTAGTTCTATTAGTTCTTTGAAACACTGCGATTCAAAATCGTTTAACTCATTTTCTCTGCTATAATATGGTTCAAGTACGTATTCTAAATAAAGTACGTCTTTCATACTACAAAATAAATCTGATGGAACATAATCTTCTTTATTTTGTTTTTTAAGTTTTAATACCACATCATAAAGTTTTACCAATAATTCACTATACCTCATAGCGCACCCCATTTAAGAATATTTAAGCATTATAATTATAACAAACAATAGACAAATTGTAAAAAAAATAGTATAATTTTCCTGTTAATTCTTTTTGACTAATAAATAAGAAAGGAGTTTATATTTTATAAATGAAAATTTTAAATGAAAATCAAGCAGAAACACTAGTATTTTCTCTCGGGGGATTAGGCGAAGTTGGAAAAAACATGTACTGTGTTATGCATGATGATGAAATTGTTATTATCGACGCTGGTGTAATGTTTCCTAAAGATGATTTAATGGGAATTGATTATGTTATACCTGATTTTACTTTTTTAAAAAAGAATGAAGACAAAATTAAAGCTTTATTTATTACCCATGGACACGAGGATCATATTGGAGGAATTACTTTTCTTTTGCAAACTGTTAATGTTCCTGCTATTTATGCACCAAATCAAGCTTGCGGGTTAATAAAAAGAAAACTAATAGACAGAAACATTAGTTATGATAATTTAAAGGTATATAATGAGGATACCGTTGTTAAATTTAAACATTTAACGGTTGAATTTTTTGCAACTACTCACTCTATTCCTGATTCACATGGAATTATTATTTCAACTCCATATGGTAAAATTGTTGAAACTGGTGACTTTAAGTTTGACTTAACACCTATTGGACCTATGAGTAACATTCATAAAATGTCTGATACTGGAAAAGGTGGAGTAAGACTTTTAATGAGTGAATCAACTAATGCTTTGTCTCCTGGATTTTCGATGAGCGAATCTAAGGTAGAAGAAGAATTACAAGAAATATTTGAAAAGACTAAGGGAAGAATTATTATTGCAACATTTGCTTCTAATATATATAGATTAAAACACATTGTTGAAACATGCAAAAAGAATAACAGAAAAATAGCGTTATTTGGTCGAAGTATGGAAAATAATATAGAAATATCTATAGAAGGTGGATATATAAAAGATGATAAAATATTTATAACACCTGATGTTGCAAATACTCTTCCCGCTGAAGAAGTTTGCCTTTTATGTACAGGATCTCAAGGAGAGCCACTAGCTGCCCTATCTAGGATAGCTAACGGAACACATAAGCAAATTAAGTTAAGACCTAATGACACCGTAATATTCTCATCAAATCCTATACCTGGAAATAGTGCCTCGGTTGCAAAAACAATAAATGCACTATACCTTCAAGGTGTTGAAGTATTTGTTAATAACCCTGAAAATGAAATTCATACATCAGGACATGGTAACGAAGAAGAATTAAAACTTATGATTAGGCTAATAGAACCAGAATATTTCATGCCAATACATGGTGAATATAGAATGCTTAAAAGACATCAAGATATTGCTATTGACTGTGGAATTCCTAGAGAAAAAACTTTCTTACTTCAAAATGGTGATGTTTTAGCTATAAATGAAAAAGAAATAAGAAAAGCTGGTAATGTTGGTGCTGATGATATATATGTTGATGGTAATAGAATTGGCGATATAGGAAACGTTGTTATAAGAGATCGTAAAATAATGGCAAATGATGGTATTTTAGTTGCTATATGTAATATTAACATGAGCACTCATAAATTACTTGGAAGAGTAAATATAATAACTAGAGGATTCATTTTAGTTAATGAAAACGAAGAACTATTAGGTAAAATTGAAGGTGTTGCA
The DNA here is from genome assembly GCA_934155185.1 of uncultured Bacilli bacterium. Classification (GTDB taxonomy): domain Bacteria; phylum Bacillota_I; class Bacilli_A; order RF39; family UBA660; genus Aphodocola. The sequence goes on along the minus strand of CAKPGT010000003.1, from coordinate 28,003 downwards.
ACAAGCACCATTAATAAAGAATTAACAAAGAAAACAGTTAACTATAATGAACTTAAAGGCCAAATAATTGCTGATTTAATTACGTTTATATTTGAAAAAACAGGTAGAAGACCAATTATTATGCCAGTAATATTAGATATTAAAAAATAAGATTAGGAAAAATTCTAATCTTATCTTTTACCTATATAAATATGTTAAAAAATAGTTAGCTAACCTAACTATTTTTTCTTGCATCAAATTTCTTTCTTTCCTCAGTATTTAAAATTCTTTTTCTCATTCTAAAGTTAAGAGGTGTTACTTCTACTAGTTCATCTGAATTTATGTAATCTAAGCATACTTCCAAAGATAATTTTCTAGGTCTTTTAAGTACTACCGTATGATCTTTTCCAGCACTTCTTGTATTGGTTTGCTGTTTTTGTTTTACAACGTTAACTGCCAAATCATTTTCCCTGTTATTTTCTCCTACAATCATACCCTCATATACTTCAATACCCGGTTCAATAAACATAACCCCACGGTCCTCTAGCTGACCTAATCCATATGCTGATGCTTTACCATTTTCCATAGAAACTAGTACACCTAGTTTTCTTTCACCTACTACAGCATCTGCAAGTGGCATATATTCCTTAAATGTATGATTGATTATACCATAACCCTTAGTAATAGTCATAAAATCAGTCATAAATCCAATTAATCCTCTAGATGGTATTATATAATTCAATCTGACTAAGTTTTGAACATTATGCATGTTGTTCATAATTGCACCACGTGTTCCTAATGCCTCTATTACAGGCCCTACGTTTTCTTCTGGAACTTCTAATTGTAATTCCTCATATGGTTCACACTTAACACCATCTATTTCCTTTATAATTACTTCTGGCTTAGATACTTGAAGCTCATAACCTTCTCTTCTCATATTTTCAATTAATATTGATAAGTGAAGTTCTCCTCTTCCAGATACTATCCAGCTTTCTGTATCATTCGGTCTTACTCTTAAAGATACGTCCCTTTGGGTTTCTTTCATTAATCTTTCTTCTAGTTTTCTTGCTGTTACAAATTTGCCTTCACGTCCTGCAAAAGGAGAATTGTTAACTCCAAAAGTCATTTGAAGAGTTGGCTCATCAATTCTTAAAATTGGTAGTGCCTCTTCTTTTCCAGCAGTACATACTGTCTCACCTACTGATATGTCAGGAAGACCTGCTATTGCAACTATTTCACCAGCATGTGCTTCATCTATTTCTATTCTTTTAAGTCCTAAGAAACCAAATAACTTTTGCACCCTAAACTGTTTTATAGTACCATCTAATCTAACACATGATACGTTTTCATTAACCTTTACTTTACCACGTGCAACACGTCCTATACCAATTCTTCCAACATAGTCATTATAATCTAATAATGCTGGCTGAAATTGTAAAGGAGATGAATTATCCATATCTGGAGCTGGAATATTATCAATTATCATATCAAGTACAGGGGCCATAGTATGTTTTTGAGTAGATAAATCAGCATCTAAGCTAGATGTTCCCTCAAGTGCTGATACATATACAACTGGGAACTCCAATTGTTCATCATTAGCACCTAGTTCTATAAATAATTCTAAAACTTCATCTAACACTTCTGGTATTCTAGTTGATGGTTTATCCACTTTATTTATTGCAACAATTGGTTTTACACCTGCTTCTAATGCTTTTTTAAGTACGAATCTGGTTTGTGGCATAGTGCCTTCATAAGCATCTACAACAAGTAAAACACCATCAACCATGTGCATAATTCTTTCAACTTCACCACCAAAGTCAGCATGACCTGGAGTATCTAAAATGTTTATGCGGCATCCCTTATAATTAATAGCAGTTGTTTTAGCTAATATTGTTATTCCTCTTTCTCTTTCTATATCATTTGAGTCCATAGCTCTATCTTGTATATGTTGATTTTCTCTTAGAGTATCAGACTGCTCTAATAATTGGTTTACAAGAGTTGTTTTACCATGGTCAACGTGAGCAATTATAGCAACGTTTCTTATTTGCATATTTAACACCTTCTTTTTTTACACGCTAGTAATTATAACACAAAATTAACAAATAGTACAAAAAATTTTTGTAACAAATAAAAAAGCTCATGTAAGAGCTTATTATTTAGTATTAACTTTAGACTGAATAACTTCATATTCTTCGCCATCAATAGTAACAGATGTTTTATTTTTATTTATCTCTTCATACTGTGGTATAAGATATGAAAATCCCTCATAGATTACCTCACCAGGTGATGCTTTTTCGCCCTCTGGAATAAGGCCCTCATTATATCTTCCAATTGCATGGCAAGTAACACCAAATCTTAATGCGAGTTCTCCAAGAGTATCACCCTTTTTTACGGTATAAGAAACAAAATACGTCGGTTCTAGTATTTTATTTTCCTGATCTTTTTTATATATTTCTCTTCCTAATCTAGCTGATGCCGCATCTTTTGTTACTATGGTTACAACATCGCCTTCTCTTAAATCCATAGTTCCATCTTCCTTACTTAGCATTAAGATTTTAAACTTTTCACTTAATTCATCGAAAGTATCGCCTTCTTTTATTATATATGAGAAACTATAGCTTTCATCTTCCCTTCTTTCTTTTAACTTATCAACTTTGTCCTTTTTCCATCTTGGGGTTACTACTTCAAGAGCTGAACCATTCTCATTTATTTTAACTATATCAATACCATTATTACGTAATTCTTTTTCTACTTCTTCATAAGTCTCATGAGGATAAATGGGAACTTCAGTTTCTGTAAGAGTAACTGCTGGCAATCCAACAGCCATGGTTCCAATTAAACTAGTAACTAAAACAAATTTACCTAATTTTTTCTTATCTGGTACTTTAACTTTTATGATTTTAGTACTTTTAGCTAACGCTCTATCATAGTTTTCCTTTGAGCCATAATGATCTAGCGTAGTTAAAAACCTTCTGCAAATAAAATCAAGTGTAGAAACCAAAACAGCATCCTTACCAGTTAGTTTCTTACTATCTTGTCTTAACTTCTTGCTTATTTTTTTTAAAGTAGCACGCAGTTTTTCTTCATCCATTTCTTTAAGATTATTTATATCAGTTAGTTTATCTAATAAAATATAATAATTTATCATATTTAGCTATCATCTCCTATTAAATAATACCAATTTTAGCCATCTTAGTCAATATCCATTAAAATATGTTAATTTTAAAAACAAAAGAATAATGAATTTCTATCATTATTCTTTAGACTTATTTTATTTAGACTTTGCTGAATCAATTCTTGGACTTAATGGGCTGAAAATTATTATTTCATCACCTGGTTTAAGAGCCTTAGGATCTCCATTAATAACCCGAATAAAACTAGCTGAGACTCCATATTTTTCAGCTACTTCTGCTACTGTGCATTCTTCATCAATAACAACATGATACTTATTATCATGATAAACATCATTATCAACATAATATTCAACTCTATCAGGAGTAGGTATATTATTATTAGAACCTGGACCAATAATACCACTTTTAATTAATCCATAATTAATACCTACAACAGCACTAACAGCAAGGGTAATTACTACAAACCTCTTTCCTATCTTTCTTATTTTTTCTTTATTTACGTAACGCAAATTTTTTTCAGTTCTTTTTTCAGCATCTTTTTGTAAAGATAATTCTAATGCCCTATCATAATTTCCTTTACTACCGTAATTATCTAAAGCTTTTAGAAATAAATCACATGAAGAAATTACATTAAGAACAGGTTTAGTTTTTTCTTTAGTTGCTAAAGCAAGCTCTTTACCCATATCAGAACATGTATCCTTTAAAAACTTTTTAAGCTCTACATCACTCATATTCCTTAAATATACTTCATTATTTTTAATTTCAAACTCATATTTTTTAGCTTCATCCTCATCTACACCATAGCTTCTTAACTTAAAATAACTTTCTGAAACACGTTCATAAAAATTAATCATATTTGATCACCATTCCCACTAAATAATATCAATTTTAAACATTTTAGTCAATATATACAAAAAGAAGTGCATCTACACTTCTTGTATTACAGTAATAATCATCGGCCTACATCCTGTTTCTTCATATAGGAACTTGCTTAAAGTTTCTCTAAGACTCATTTTAATTCTGTTATACTCTACATAATTATCAACTATGTTTTCTTTTATAACCTCTAAAGAAATACGTTTAATTTCATCTATTAAATCACTACTTTCTTTAACATAAATAAATCCTCTAGTTAAAACCTCGGGCATAGCTAATATCTTCTTGGTTTTCCTATCAATAGTAGAACATATAATTACAATACCGTTATCAGATAATAATTCTCTATCTTTAAGAACAAGTTCTCCTATATCCTGAGAAGAATTACCATCTATTAATATGTCATCAACTTTTATGTGTTCACTTTCATCTGATAGCTTACCATTAATAAATGTTATTACATCACCATTTTGTTTTAACAAAATGTTTTCCTTACTCATTCCAACATGACTAGCATTTTTAGCATTGGCTACCATATGTCTATACTCACCTTCAACAGGAACATAATACTTAGGATTCATTAAATCTAACATAAGCATAATATCTTCACTAGATGCATGATGAAGTAAGTTTTCTTTTCTTGACATAGTAACAACAGACACGCCTATTTTAGATATATCATCAACTACTTTAATAGCAAGTCTTTCATTATAATCATTAATAGGCTCCATAAATAAAACTGTATCAGTAGGTTTAATCTTAACGTACTTATCATATCCATTTATAATTCTATTGAGATTCATAAATGGTTTTTCTCTTTCATTCGATATTAATATTACAGCATCTTTATCATCTATATTACTTAAATCGCCAATTCTGCTTCTATCAAAATTAACATAGTTGTTATCTAAAATATCATTTATTATTCCTTGAAGCTTATGTCCCATAACAACTACTCTTCTAGTAGTTTTAGCAACTTCATTAAAAAGTTCTTCTATTCTAGATACATGTGCAGTAAATACATTTACAATTATTCTATCATCAGTTTTATTTAAAGTATCACGAATTAATTTATCTATCCTATTCTTTGGAGATGTATATCCTACTTTATCAGCATACATAGATTCACCTAAAAGGCATAAAACACCTTGTTTACCAATATAAGCAAGCTTTCCTATATCAGCCTTATAAGGACCTAACATAGTAGCATCAAATACATAATTACCCGTATAAAATATCGCTCCATCTGGAGTATTTAAAGCATAGCCAACATTATCAGGTATAGAATGAGTTAACCTAACAGGAAATACACTACATTTTCCAAAACTAATCTTCTTATGTGGATCTATTTCAATTAAATTCTTAAATTTAACATTAGAAGCCTCTAGTTCTTTTCTTAATATATTAGCCGTAAACCTAGTTGCATAAACTTTTAAATTAGGTACTTCAGATACTATATCACATACAGCACCCATATTCTTTTCATGTCCATGAGTAATAAATAAGCCCTTAATGTATTTAATATTTTCTTTTATATAATCAAAGTTAGGTATTATATAATCAACCCCTAAAAACTTATCACTAGCATACTTTAACCCAGCATCAAAGATAAAAATATCTCGGTCTACTTTAACAACATACATATTTTTACCTTCTTCATTAAGGCCACCCATAGCAAATATCTTAATTTTACTCATATATTTTCCTCCTTTCTTTAATAAGCTATATAATTATAACAAATTTTTAATAAAAATACTAATTAATATTTTATAAACTATAATTAAGGACATGTAACGCCAGTATTTGAGCATACCGGGCATGTGCCAGCTGTACAGCCACTAGTTCTTTTACTATTTATAAAATCATATGCAGTTTGATCCTTAACGTAAATGATAGCAGAAGATGGTACATTACTTAACATAGAATCATATGATGTAACTTTATCAAAAGTAAAGTTTTTAATATTTAGGCTTGTTAGGCCTGAACAGCCAATAAACATAGACCTCATATTAGTTACACTTGATGTATTAAAATTACTTAAATCTAAGTTTGTTAAGCCCAAGCCAGAAAACATAGAACTCATACTAGTTACATTTGAAGTATCAAAATTGCTTACATCTAGACTTGTTAAGCTTGAGCAGCCAGAAAACATATAGCTCATATTAGTTACACTTGATGTATTAAAATTACTTAAATCTAAGTCTATTAAGCCTGAACAGCCAGAAAACATAGAACTCATACTAGTTACATTTGATGTATCAAAATTACTTAAATCTAAACTTGTTAAGCTTGAGCAGCCAGAAAACATATAGCTCATATCAGTTACACTTGATGTAATAACCCATTTTGATAAATCTAAAGATTTTAAATTTTTGCAGTTTGCAAATAATCCCCTTGCTCCATAAAGCATTGTAGTTACTTTTGACGTGTCAAAATTTTCTATGCCTTTAATTTCTTCTAACGATGTGCATTTTTCAAACATCATACTAATATCAGTTACGCTTGCCGTATCAAAATTACTCACATCTAAGCTTGTTAAATTTGAACATTCGCTAAATATACCTGACATATAAATTACTTTTGAGGTATTAAAGTTACTTACATCTAAATTTGTTAAGCCTGAACAGCTAGAAAACATAGAACCCATATTAGTTACTTTTGATGTATCAAAATTACTTACGTCTAGACTTGTTAAACCTGTACAGTTATAGAACATCATATTAATATTAGTTACTTTTGATGTATTAAAATGACTTACATCTAAATTTGTTAAGCCTGAACAGCCATAAAACATAGAACCCATACTAGTTACATTTGAAGTATCAAAATTGCTTACATCTAGACTTGTTAAGCTTGAGCAATTAGAAAACATATAGCCCATGTATGTTACATTTGACGTATCAATATAATCACTAAAACTAATTGTTTTAAGCTTTGCGTAGTTTCCAAATAAATAATAGCTATCTGGTGGAAACTCTATTTTTCCATATCCACCTATTACTACATTATACAAGCCAGTATCACTATTAACTGTATAATATGCTATTACTGAATTATCTTTATTTAATGATGCATCCCATATATTATCTTCTGAAATATCCTCAGGTACATCTATAGTACCTTTGAACTTTATTGTTTCTACGTTATCTTTAGTTATATTAGTATTATTAAAGACACTAGTATCACCATAACCTGATGATTCAGCTAAAATAGAATCAACTGCAACTTCAAACTCAAATGTTAATTTTAAACTAACGCTTGGATCATCAGGAATAGTTGTTACTCCATCTTTATATTTAATAGTAACTTTAATTGTGGTTGGTTTGCCCATATCAGAATCTGTTTTATTAGCATTAGTGCCTATTATAGTTTTACCTACTTCTATTCCATCAATAACATATTCTATATCGCTATTATTTCCATATTCTGGTGTAATACTTTTTACTATAACAGGAACATTTCCTATATTACTAATATCTACTTCATATGTTACTGTAGAATTAGTATTAGGAAGTGATGCTCCCACATTTATGCTATTTATATTAAAATTATTATAGTTAAATTCCCCTTCATTTGTTTTTTCACTTAATCTAACGTCTGTTATTCTTACATCCTTTATTGGTCTTATAGATGCTTCACCTGTTATTTTAATTTCTTCATTTAAAGCAGAATATCCTACAGTAAGACCAATTATAGAAAAGCAAAAAAGAAGAAAAATTCTAAAATTAGTCTTATTCTTACTAAGCCTTTTTATTCTTTTTCCTTCTTTTATGGTTCTCATTTTGTATTTCCTTTCTCTAAGTCAGCAAGTTTTAATACATATCTATAAGTTTCATCCCCATTTTTTACAGCAAATTCGCTTTTTTGTCCTTTATGTATTTCTTTAAATATAATTGGTTTTTCTAGATTATCTCTTACATCTAGTAATTCATTAAAACTGCTTAATTCAATTATTTCACCAGTTATAGCTATTGGTTTTCTAGAGTTAACTATTACTCTATCATATTCTCTCAGTATTTTAGATAATGTAATATCATATATAGTTTTTTTAGTACTTGTCTTTCTTAAGAACATAACTAATAGTACTATATATATTAAAGCACCTATTAATGATAATATAGAAAATGCAAATAATACTTTATTAGATATATTAAAATCTTTATATATTTTAGCATTATTGCTATTATTAGTTTCCTTATAATTCATGCTTATATTTATCATTTGCTGTGTTAGTGGTATATTAAGACTCATAACTTCATTAGTATTAATATCCTTAATCTTATTACCTTTTTGATCTTCTACTCCAACACATAAACTTAATATTAAGTTACTATCAGCATTAATTAAATATGAACTCTTAAATGATTTTATTTGATCATTATATTTATTATAATCTACTTTTATATTTTGATTAATATCAAAACCTAATGAATTTTCTTTAGACAAAGTTACTGGTTCTGTTACCCTATCAGATTTAGAATAAATGACTTTTGTACTATCATCAGAATTAGCTACTCTAACTTCTGATTTAACATAGTACGTATATTTATAATTTATTTCCTCATTAGCTCTAAAGTTATAATTAAAGTTTACATCAACATTATCAATAAGGCTTGCTATATATTGCATATTTTTATCTAAATATTTTTCACTATAATAATTATTTGGCTTTAAATATACTTTATAGTCAAGATTACTAGCCTGTTTATAGTTTATATTACCCTTCTCATTAATAGAAATACTTGTTATTAAAAATATCAAGAATAATGAAACAAATAATACAACCCCTGAAATATTAATTATAAGCCTTGTTTTATAATCAAGATACATATTATCTATCTTGTCCTTAATAAAGCCTAATTTGTCATCTAAATTAGATTTAGAATTAGAATTAATAGTATCTTCTTTTATTTCTGTATTGTTATAGATATAGTCTTTATCTAAAGTATCATAAGATAAATTATTATCAGATATTTGATTGATATTATAATTGTAAGATTCGTTATCTACTATATTATTAGATTCATAATTATCTAAATTATCTAAAGGCACAAAAGAAGGCTCAATATCTGTTTTATATTCTTTCTTTTTTACACTTTCAAAACTAGAAAACTCTATTTTATCATCTTCTACCTTTTTATTTTTCTTTCTTTTAGATGACTTAAAACCATCATCAAACTTTGGAAGTTCTATAATAGAAGTCTTAGATAAATCATCAGAAACTAAATTACTTTCTGATGGCATATCTCCATTAAATACTTCTTCTAATTCCTTTTTATCCTTATTTTCCATTTATTCCACCACCTATTTACTCAATAAATCATTTAGCATAACCGTTGGCATACCAATGTATTTTATTTTAAATCTAGTTGTACCAATAACATCATCTTCACTAACAGTCCATGAATCATTAGCATTATTATTATCCCCTTTAGTAATAAAACTAATCTTACCATTATTATTAATAATTTTAACTATTCTATGAACTATTATTTTTTTATCATGGTTATAAACTAAAATGGTACCTTTTTTAATATTAGTTATTTCAGACTTTTTAGCCTTTCTAACTATTACAACATCACCTAGTTCTATTTCATGTGACATAGAATTAGAGCCTATCGCTAGTGCCTGATATTTAAACATACCACTTGTTAGCACTACTATAATTAACAAAGAAAAAGTAATAACACTATATAATATTAATTTCCTTTTGGTATATCTAGACGTTGTAATTTTTCTATCTTCGTAGTAACTAAACATATTATTTAATCTAAACAATATAAATATTGGAAGTACCGTTCTAAGAGTTGTATTTATATATTCCCCAAAGTTTGGAAATATAGGAAGTAAATACTCATTTAATTCCATTACATACCTATAAACTAGTGCACTTTGATATCCAACTTTTATAGTAGTATAATTCAAAAATATATTTTTAGTTATGCTAGGAAACATTACTAAACAAATCATTTTAGTAAGTCCAAGAGATGTTTTAACATCATATAAATGCACAGAAGCATTAATATCTACTAATACAAATATAATAGTACAAAGAATTACGCTAATTCTATCTTCCCTTGACTTATTTAATATAATATACCTTAGTATTTCGCTAACCGCTATTATTAGTATTACTGGAAATGTGTTTTTAATTATGTTTATAGGGGTTAGACTATAAGCAGTTTTATAAAAACTAAAGAATGCCCCTAAAAAATACGTTATAAAGTAATAAGCAAGTAGACTAATTATAACGGTTAGTAAAGCATCTTTTTTGTTTCTATAATTGTTTTTCTCAAAACCAAGTAATAGAAAAGCAATTACTAAGAATACCCCTAATATACTAGCTATTACGTATGTGTTTGCTATCTTAAACACAAAACTATTAAATAGTAAAGAAATCAAAAGAACGATTTCTAAAATTTTAATTTTATCAAGTCCCTTTTTCATTTTAATTCCTTCCTTTTTAACACTTTTGTATAAAATAGCATACCAAAGAAGAGAGCATTCTCTTCCTTGATATAATTATTAAGTTATTATTTTTGAACATATGTCATTGTAACCGTAATATCTGATATATTAACATCATTAGATGGAACTTCTGTTGCAGTAGTAGGATAACCAACTGTAAGTTTCATTTGTTTTGTGTTTGTGTTTGTATTCTTATTTAGTAGTTCATTATCCTTGCCAATTTTTGTACCATCTGCATATGTTAATTCGCACGTAAAATTGTCTTCCACCATTTTTTTGTCTGCCGCATTTTTATCTGCATCAGTAGCAGTTGCTGTAACTGTTCTTGTACATGTTGGCTCAACATCAACTTTTGCATCAATAGTTCCACCGTTTACTACATCAAAAGTATAAGAGACAGTATCCCCTGGCTTAGTAAATGTCAAAGTTGGTAATACAATTTTTGTAGTATCTGTTTGAATTCCTTTTCCATCTTCTGTTGCAACAATTGTAGCACCAGCTTTAGTTGGATCAGATAAATTAGCAAAATGAACATCCCAACTTGCCTTTGAAACACTAGCAGAACCTTCAATTGTTAATTGCGTACTCAATGCAGCAAATGCTACCGTTAAACCTAATACAGCAACAACTAAAGCAACTAAAGATAATCCTTTAATTCTTCTTTCTTTTTCCATTTTTGTCTTTCCTCCTTCTTCTATTTTACAAATAAATAGTAACATTTTATTTGCTAATAGTCAATAATATTTTCCCCTCATGCAAAGCAAAATATTCAAAAAAACAGTGATATAAATCACCATTTTAATAAGAGCAATTCTTTAAAATAATTTTCAAAAATACTTTTAACCATATATAATTCTTCTTCTAATTCATCTTTTTTTATTAAATAACTTTGATATAAAGGATAAGATTCTAACTTAGTATATAGCTTTCTTATGTTCCTTTCTAATACTATATCCTTATTATTAGTTGCTAGCTTTTGATATCTTTTAATTTCATTTATAGTATTCATTATTTCTTTATTATTCAAAAGCTTTTCTTTTATATTAATAAAATCTTTATATAAAGTACTTTCTTCTAAATTATCAAATAATTTATCCATTTTGTTTTGAATATTATTCATCAATTTCTCCATCTAAGCTCCAAGTTTTAGCATCTGTTATTTTTACATCTACTATTTTACCTATATATGAAGTATCTGCTTTAACATTAACTAACTTCATAGTATCTGTATAACCTGCTAACATATTAGAATCTTTTTCGCTTATGTTTTCTAATAAAACCTTTACTTTTTTACCAATTAATTCATCATTTATTTCCTTAGAATATTTATTTATAATTTCATTTAATTTGTAAAGTCTTTCTTCTTTTTCTTTTAAAGAAACATCATCTTTCATTTTAGCTGCTGGCGTTCCTTCTCTAGGAGAATATATAAATGTATATGCAGAATCAAATTTACACTCCTTAACTAATGATAATGTTTCGTCAAAGTCTTCTTTTGTCTCTCCTGGAAATCCAACTATAATATCTGTTGTTACTGAGCAGTTTTTAACTTTTTTTCTTATCTTATTATATAGTTCTAGATATGATTCTTTTGTATATCTTCTTCCCATAAGTTTAAGTATTCTAGAAGAGCCTGATTGAACTGGTAAATGGATATAGTTACATATATTTTCATACTTAGCTATTACATCTATCATGTTATCTGTAAAATCCCATGGATGTGATGTTACAAACCTTACTCTTTTAATCCCTGTTTTAGCAACATCTTCAAGTAAGTTTTCCATTCTGTATTCTCTATCTTTAAAATCTTTACCATAAGCATTAACGTTTTGACCAAGTAAAGTAACTTCCAGGTATCTCTTACTAATTAAATCTTTAACTTCATCTATTATGTCTTCCGGCATTCTACTTCTTTGCTTACCACGAGTATATGGCACTATACAGTACGTACAGAATTTATCACAACCATACATTATATTTACCCATGCTTTATACTTAGAATCTCTTTTTGATGGAATACCTTCAATAATATTTCCTTCATTAGACCATACACTAACTTCTAGTTTTTTAGTATCCATATGTTTTTCTAATATTTCAGGTAGTTTATGAATGTTATGAGTTCCAAAAACAAAATCCATCCATTTAAACTTATTTACTATTTCATCTACAACACTTTCTTCCTGGCTCATGCAACCAGCAAGACCTACTAATAAATCTTTTTTAGTCTGCTTTAAATGTTTTATTCTACCAAGCATTCCAAAGGTTTTATTATGTGCGTTTTCTCTTATTGCACAAGTGTTTAGAATAATTAAATCTGCATCATTATAATCTTCCGTTTTAGTAAAACTCATATCTTCTAATATAGCACTAATCATTTCACTATCATGTTCATTCATTTGACAACCGTAAGTTTTTATATAATATTTCTTATTTATTCCAAGTTTTTTTTCTTTATCAGATATAAGATATTCATCTCTAAGTACCTTTATATCTTCTTTTGTTCTTCTTTTAGCCTCTTTAAAATTAGGTTTTAACACAAACATCACTCATTTCTACGTATCAAATTATAGCACATTATAATAATGTTTTTCAACAAAACTAAAGCAGATTAGTATTTCTAATCCGCTTTAAGTCTTACTTTAAATATTTATTTATAATTTTATCTAATATTATTATATCTATTGGTTTTAATATGCATTCATTAAAACCTTTACTGTAAAAATAACTTCTTGAACTATCAAATCCATCTGATGATATTCCCACTAAAACTGTCTTATCATTTCTTACCTTATTTACTACATTTATTACATCATCATTTATAATTCTATCTTCTATAAATATTAAGTCATAAATTTGGCTTTTATCAGGTTGTATCAAATTTACTTCATCTTTTTTAGGAAGTGCATAGTCTACTTTTATGTTATAAAATTTTAGTAATCTTTTTAAAACATCCATATCATGTTTATTGCTTTCTATTATAAGTGCCTTATATTCATTTCCACTAAGTTTATTTAATTTATTAGTAGAGTCATCAAGCAAGTCTATCTTTCCAACTAATTCATTATCTTTAAATTCCTGTTCTAGCTCTATAATAAATTTTGTTCCAGCGCCATATGTACTATCAAAACTAATTTTTCCACCTAGTAATTCTATTATTTGTTTAGATAAGGCAAGTCCAAGACCAGTTCCTTCTATAAGTCTAGTTTCACTATTTTCTATTCTACTAAATTTACCATATAATTTATCATAGTCTTTCTTTTCTATTCCTATACCTGTATCTGATATTATAAATATAAGTTTAACTTTTTTTTTGCCTTCATATAATTCCTTATTAATAGTAAAGTTAATTCTTCCAACATTTGTGTATTTAGCTGCGTTTGCTAGTATATTTCCTAAGGCTTTAGATACTTTATCATAATCTCCATATAAATTGCATGGAATATTTTCATCTACGTTTAATACTAGTTTAACTTTTTCTTCGTTTATAGAATGAAGAGTATTAAAATATAGTTTTCTTATTAAATCTTTTAGATTATATTGTTCTTTGCCTACCTTTCCTACGCCAGCTTCTATCTTTGATATATCAAGCGTATTATCAACCATTTCAAGTAAAACTTTACTAGCACCATTTATATTTCTTACATCCCTGCTAACTTCTTTTGGTAAGTCTTCCATCATAAGCATTCCACTTAAACTAACTATAGTATTCATAGGTGTTTTCATATTATAAGATACATTATCCAAAATTTTTGTTTTAACGTTAGCTGACTCGTCAGCCTTTTTCTTAAGCTCGTTTAATTCATTTATTAATTTTAAATCTGGGTTCTCTAATGTAAAGTACATTATCATAATTGCAAATGACATAAGAGGAACAATTAGTACTGGTACATCTTTATTAAATCTTTGAATTGGTAAAAATATACATGAAGTTAATATAAATATATCTATTGGTATTCTTTTTGAAAAAGGTATTTTACTTCTATTTATTACTACAGATATTAGCATTATTGATAAATATGTAATGCACACAGCATAATTATATGAAGTAAGATTACCTACTACGTATGATATATTATATGTTTTGTCATAAAGATAACCAACCGGAAATAAAAACATAATAAATGCTAAAAGAAAAACAATAATAGTGCCAACTTGAAACATCCAGCTTTTACTAAATAATTCTTTTATTGTTCTATAGTTTTTTTTGCTAGGAAGTAAAAGCACATAAAGCATTAACATAGCAGCCCACACTTGATAACATGCCATTGAAAATTTACAAAAAAACGAATTTAAAATCGGAACATAACTTGCATATTTTATTGTATAGCATGTTGCTACATCAAGAAAAAGTTCAAAAATAGTAAAAATAAGTAAAATTTTAAATATACTATTTTCAGCAGATATAAATCTCTTCTTTGAAGAATAAACTATTAATATTAATAACAAATACATAAGTGAGAAAATTTGTATTCCAACAAACTGAAAAATCATCATTTTAAAACACCTCTATTCTATCTAAAGTATACTAAATTTAAGTAAGAAATGCAAATAAAAAATTGTAGAGATTTTACTCCCCACAATCTATAGTTTTTCTATTTTTTCTTTGGTTAAATCAGTTATTTTTATTATAGTATCTAATGGTATATTTTCCTCTTTCATTTTCTTAACAGTTTCTATTTTAGTTTGATTTATTTCCTCTTCAAACTTCCATACTTTATCAAAGTTTATCTGAACCACGACTATATCTAACTTAGCATAGTCTTCCCCACTTTCTATAGCACCTATCATAATTCTACTTATGTATGCATTGTTTTTTCTAACAGATGCCTTACTATAACTTGCATTCATCTCTAGATTAATAGTTAGTTTATTTATATCTACTATTAAATCCGTTACCTTTCTTTTTTCTGATACGCCTAGTATTCCTTGCTCGGTATTTTTAAATACTAAATTATCTAATATATAATTCTTATCTATATCTAATATATTACTTAATATATCTGCTAAGTATTCTTTACTATCCATTAATATAGCTTTAAACATCCTATCTGATGTTACAGGTACTACTTCTCCTTCTTTTTGGGTTATTTCCATATTTTTTCTGTCTCCTTTTCCTTTATGAAAATGTCTCTATAATAGCACCTTAAATCATCCTATTTTGTAGAATTATGGATAAGCATTTAAAAAACTAGGAAATTTTTTCCTAGTTAGTTTATTTATTCTTTTACAGCTTTAAGCATCTTTTTCCACAAACCTGTTTCTGAATAATTAAGTATACCTACTTTATATATTTTAAGTCCATATTTTATAAGTATGTAATCTAGTAGTGCAAGAAGTAATATTCCAACTATTATAAGACTCACGCCTATTTCACCTGACAACAAAAGACTAGGTGCAAGTGATATAGATATAAGAGGAATTACACTTGCTACTTTTATGAATACTGCTCCTGGAAACATAGATGATAACAAGATTAAATAATATCCTACTACACTTATAACCATAAGCGGTGTTTGTAATTGTTGGTAGTTTTCCATATTAGTAGTCATAGAAGCTAATATTCCAGCTAGAAGTGAATAAGCTAAAAAGCTAAGTACCATAAGTATAATTACAAGTGGAATTATATATCCTAATTTATCTACTATTCCACTATCTTTTACAGAACTAATAATTCCAGATATATCAGCATTTTCACTTACTGATGATATTAAAGATGATGTTTTAGTAGTTAACTTTCTAACTATTAAACCTGCACCACTATAAAATAGTAGTAATGCACCTTGCACTAATACAAATATATTACTTGATAATATCTTAGAAAAGAAATGAGCCTTAGGAGATACATTTCCTATTATAATCTCCATTCCCCTAGTTGATTTTTCTTCATTTACTTCAGCACCTATCATTTGGGTTAAGAAGACTATTAACATAAAGCACGGAAGAACTATTACCATAGATGCTACAGATAATATGGTTTTTGATCTTTCCTCATCCTTAGTTTTAGTTTCATCAAGAAACGTTCTTTTTATATCAACTGGTTTACTTATTCTATTAAGTTCTTCTTTATCTATATTTGAATTTGATAGTGCAAGCTTATTTTTTGAACTATTTAGGCAATTAATAATTATTTGATATCTTACTGTATCTATATATGAATCACTAATAAATTCAACATCAAATAAATTATCATTATCCTTATTAACAACAAGAAGTATATCCTTAGTACCTTTCATTTTCTTTTTAACTTTGTCTATATTATCTTCTTTTGAAATTTTAACCTTTACATCACCTAAATATTCTTTAAAGCCTTTTAAATCATCTTTTATGGTTTCATAATATCCGGCATTATCTACTATTTTAATATTAACATCATCATTAAAGTCACCGCCAAAAAAGCTTACTATAGAATCTATATTAACAAGTACTACAACTACTATAAAAACTATTATGTTAGCGACTAAAAACCACTTATTCTTAAGTTTTTTATCTAAACTATACTTAGTTAAGAAACGAAATTTATTTTCCATATGCTTCACCTACCTTTGCAACAAATATTTCTTCTAAACTTGCATCTTCTACTAAATATTTAGTAATATTATCGCATGTTTTAAGGTAGCTAAACACGTTTTTAGAGTATTTTTGTTCCTTAATATTAACTATATATGATGATGCATTTTTACTAACTGAAATAACTCCTTCTATTTTGCTTAGCTCTTTTTTATTTACATCACCTTCTATTATTATTCTTTTAATTTTATAATCATTTTTTATATCTTTTAAGTAGCCTTTAAGCACTGTCTTACCCTTAACTAATATAACTAGTTTTTCACAAAATAGTTCTACATGATCCATTCTATGTGACGAAAATATTATAGAAGTACCTTTTTCTTTTAACTCTAATATAACACTTTTAAATAATTCTATGTTGATAGGATCTAATCCTGAAAATGGTTCATCTAATATTAGTAATTTAGGTTCATTTATAATAGCTGATATGAACTGAACTTTCTGCTGATTACCTTTTGATAAAGTATTTATTTTCCTATCTTTATAATCGCTTATGTCAAATTTCTTTAAAAGTTTATCTAATCTTTTAAGTATAACATCCTCACTAAGTGATTTTAATCTTCCATAAAAAAGCATTTGCTCTTTTACAGTAAGTTTAGTTAACAGACTTCTTTCTTCTGTTAAGAAGCCTATATTGTCAGTTACATCATAATCTATTTTCTTTCCATTAAAAGTTATTTTACCACTAGTTGGTTTAATAAGATTCATAATCATTCTAAAGGTAGTTGTCTTTCCAGCTCCATTAACACCTAAAAGGCCAAATATTTCACCCTTATCTACACTAAAAGATAAATTATCTACTGCTTTAAAATCACCATAATACTTAGTTACTTCCTTTACTTCTAACATCTTTATCCTCCTTATTTCTTACTATGACTTTTGTTTTATTACTAAAATCCAAAGACTTAATAGTATTTAAATAATCTTCAAAAGAGGAATTAGAATACAAACCATATAAATTATCAAATATCACTCCATAGTTATTTACCATACTTCTTAAGTTATTTATAACATTATCTATACTTTCAAATGATTTAACATAGCTAGATATAAAGTTTCTTTTATATAAATTAAACATAGTATCTAAATTAGTTAAGTCTTTTAGTCTATCTTCTATTAGTTTTTGTACTTTTAAATCATCTGTTATATCACCTGTAAAAAATATCATTACAATATTATCAGTAAAAGAATAATCATAATAAAAGTATGAGCTTGCAAGACCATCTTTAATAAGCTTTTCTGAAAAACCTGTTGTACTTCCAAACCTAGTTGATAAAAATACTTTTATATAAAACTTTCTTATAAATTCTCTTTCTTTTTTATCCTTAGGAAGAATTATCTTATATGCATAACCTATTTTAGTTTTAGTAACATTATGATATATTACCTCTTCTTTTTTTAATACACTAAGTGGTTCTTCATATTCTTTTTTTACTATATTATCTAATTTTGATATACTTCTTTTGCTTTCTTTTTCTTTTATAAAGTCTATTACTTTGCTTACATCAATGTCACCTGCTATAAATAATGACATATTAGATGGATTATAAAATGTATTATAGCATTCATATAAATCTTCTTTAGTTATTTTGTTAACCTCTTCTTTAGTTCCACCTATATCATACCTTAACGGATTATTTATAATGCTGTTATAGTATAGCTTATTAAACATAGCTTGCTCTGGATCATTACTATACATATCAAGCTCTTGACCTATTATTCCTTTTTCTTTTTCAACATTTTCATCTGTAAAATAAGGGCTTTCTATCATATCTATTAATAGACTTAAGTTTTCATAAAAATGATCTGAGCTTGAAAAGAAATACACGGTTTTTTCATAGCTTGTTGCAGCATTTACATAAGCACCATTCTTTTCAAATAATTCAAAGACATTACTATCATCATTACTTTCAAATAATTTATGCTCTAGGAAATGTGCTATACCAAGTGGAAACAACTTCATATCCTTTTTACCTATAGGAACAAATTCATTATTTAAAGAGCCATACTTAGTCTGAAAATATGCACACTTTTTTTGATATCCTTCTTTTTTATAGATATATATATTTAAACCATTATCTAAGGTTTCATGGTAAATTATTTCATCTACTTTATTAATTTTTATCTTCTTCATTATTTCCTACTCCTTTCAAAAAATAAGAGTTACTTAAATGAAGCTTATTATATATCTTCTCTATGTCGGATTTTGTCACTTTATTTATGTTTTCTATCAATTCTTTTTTAGATGAAATACCATATAATTGATTAAAGTAATAGCTTCCAGGGTAACTTGATAGGTAATCATCACTTTCTTTTAATGATGATATTATCTCTTCTTTAACTCTTTTTATTTCCTCTTCTTTAACTTCTTTCATACTAGCAAGCACTTTTTTCATCAAATCATATGTTTTTTCATAGTTATCTTTTTCTATTCCAGATAATATGTAAATTAAACTATCATCTCTTTCATATCTAGAAAAGCAAAAGTATGCAAGTGAGTTTTTTTCTCTTATAACATCAAATAGCCTTGAAGAAGCACCACCACCTAGTATACCATTATATAAAGGAACTACGTATAGTCTTTCAAACATAGTTAGTTTATCAAGTTTAAGGCCTACTGATAAAATAGACTGCAAACCATTATATTTCTCTATCTCATCTTCTACTTTACTTGATATATCATTTTCTATTATTAAAGGATAATCAAAATCTTTTTGTTTTAAATTATCTAAAATACTTTTACAGCTGTCATATACATCATCAGTTATATTACCTGCAATAATAAGCTTCTTTTGACTATTATTAATCATTTCTTCATAGTCTCTATATAGACTTTTTTTAGTAGTCTTTTTTAAATCCTCTTCTTCTGGCATATACGAAATAGGGCTTTCGCTTCCAAGCCTTCTACATAATTCATCTATTACATAATTCCTAGGCCTTTCTATTTTTGATTTTAAATAACCCTCTAATGATTTATACATTAGGTTATATTCTTCAGAATCAAATTCACCATTTAAAGCATTCGGGTTAAAGACTATTTCTTTAAACGTATCTAATGCTTTATTAAAATTCCCATCTTCAGTATATTTATCTTCTAAGATGTTAAAAGAAAAACAATTTATCATATAATTTCCTTCTCTCATGGTTGATGCATTATATGATGGATTATAATTTTCAAGTACGTTCATATTTAATTTTTCTGATGATGGATACTTTAAAGAAGAATGCATTAGTAAATTTCTTACCATTCTTCTTGTTAACATCATTTCTTTTTTTATCTTTTCTTTAAAGTAAAGTTTTCCAACAATCGTTTTAAACTTACTAGTATTTAAAACTACAATTGGTATATCATTGTAAACAAATTCTTTTATTTCCATATAACTTAGCCTCCTTTAACTAGGATAAAATAATTTATTTATTACTGCTAATTTATTTTTAAATACTACTAAATTACAAGATAGATTCTAAAGCTAATCTTATCATATCATTTAACCCGCGCTCTCTAACTTCCTTACTAACCGTAGTCTTCTCATATTTAGAATCAACAACAGTAAGCAGGCAAGATGCATTTTTATTAAATTCTTTTGCTACAAAAAATAATGCAAAGGCTTCCATTTCAATTGCGTAAAATTCTTCATTAGGAAAGTTCTTACTAAACTTATCACTATCTACATAAACATCAAATACATCACTTGTTATTATTTTTCCGTATTTTAAATTTATACCTAGCTTATTTGCTACATCTAAAATACGGTTATTTAAATCACTTGATGATTCAACTTCATTTACGTCTTTATCTCTTAAAAGTTTCGCAAAATATGTCTTGCTATAAGCACTTTTAGCTAACACTATATCATTAATTTTAACATTTTCATTATATGAACCTGCTGAACCTATTCTTATAATGTTTTCTACTCCATAAAATTTATATAATTCATATGTATAAAGACCTATAGATGGTATTCCCATACCATGTCCCATAACAGTTACTTCTTTATTATTATAATACCCTGTATAAGCGTACATACCTCTTACTTCATTTACTAATCTATAATCCTTTAAAAAGTTTTCCGCTATATACTTTGCACGAAGTGGATCTCCAGACATAATAACAGTCTTTGCTATATCCCCTTTTTCACATCCTATATGTGGTGTTGCCATATTATCAAATCCTTTCTTACATTAATTATAGCATGTATAAGGTAAAAGTTCATAATCAAATTTAAGAAAAGTTTATCTTTAATACTATTATGTCTATCATGCCATCTAAACTTGCTAATTCATTTATTCAAATTAGGCTTGATAAATTTAGAATTTATGGTAGAATATATAGCATTTAAGGGGGATTTTACTTATGGGAAGTAATTATAAGTGGAATAAAAAAGAAGTATTAACCGAATATTTAAAAAGTATTAAAAACGTAATTAAAACACGCGGCAAAGATTTAAGTTATAGAAATGATAACGCAAACTTATCAGATATGTTAAGGGTTTTATTTAATGAACCTTTATGCCGCCTTCATATATTATCAGTATTAGAATTTAAAGGTGACTTATTGCGTGATAGTGATTTTTTTAACGAACATCTAACTGACTTTCAGAAAAAGAATATAGAAAAAATAATTAAAAACGTATTAGAGGAAGATTTTTCTATTTATGGTATAGAAAGTGAATTTGATAATAAAAATATAAATTATATAGATAAGTCATTAGAATTTTTAAATGAAATTAATCCATTACTTTCTAATGAACTTAAATCTGTTATAAATAATAATAGGTTATATATTGATGACAAAAACAAAAATGCTCAATATTGTGGCTCATGTTTTACTGCTAATAATAAATGTTATTATCAAATAATTCCTGATAAAATTACTAATGTATTTATGACATTAAACCATGAAAATGTGCATGGGTTAACTAATATTCTTTCAAATAGAAAGTTTGATAACGATAAAAGTATAATACTATATAGAGAACTTGGAAGCATACTAATAGAGCTATACTCAAACCAATATTTGTTTAATAATGATTTAATTAGTGAGGAAGAATACATATATAATTATAATTACATATACTTATGTAACTTATACTCAAATATAGAGCTTTTAGATTTCTTATATAGACTCTCTAAATTAGATACAAATAAAAGTAAGCGAAACATAAAAAAACTTATTGATGTAGAAGTTAAGGAAAAGCCTAATTATGACTTCGGTTTATATGAGTTAAATGAACTTCCGCTTGAACATCATCTAACATATCTATATTCTAGCTCAGTAGCTATTGCATTATTTAATATGTTTAAAGATAATCCAAAGAGCGGTATGGATGCTGCAATAGATATTATGCTTAACGTGAATAAAGAAAATGAAGAAGAATTATTTAAAAAGTATAATATAAATATTTGTAACTCACTTGACATTTATAAAAAAGAAAATAACAGACTTATAAAAAAGAAGAGGTGCTAACTATTCGTCATCATCCTCTTCTTTTTCATTTTCTTTATCTTCATATTTTACTAATACTTCACGAGGCTTAGAACCATTCGGAGGTCCAACTATTCCTCTTTCTTCTAGTAAATCTATCATTCTAGCTGCTCTATTATATCCAAGCCTATATTTTCTTTGTAAAAGTGAAGCACTTGTCTTACCTGCTCTTATTACAAAATCAACTATTTCGTTATATAGTGGATCATCATAACTATCATCTTTTTCATCATAGCCTGATGCTCCTTTAGGCTTATCTGTTAAATTAGTAAACTTATCGTCATATTGTGCTTTTTGCTGTTTAACAGTATACGCAATAACACGCTGTATTTCTTCTTCAGATATATATGATCCTTGTATTCTAGTTGGGGTTCCTTCTCCCATAGGTAAAAATAGCATATCACCTTTACCTATTAGTTTTTCTGCACCTGTCATATCAAGAATAGTTCTTGAATCAATTGAAGAAGATACTGTAAATGCTATACGAGATGGAATGTTCGCTTTTACAACACCTGTAATAACATCTGTTGATGGTCTTTGTGTTGCTACTATTAGATGTATTCCAGCAGCTCTAGCCATTTGTGTTATTCTCATAATAGAGTCTTCTACTTCTTTAGCAGCTACAAGCATTAAATCAGCAAGCTCATCTATTAAAACTACTATATATGGTAATTTCTTTAATGATGTATCACCAGATTCAAGTTTTTTTTCTACTAATTTATTATAACCTTCTATATTTTTAGTACCTGTCTCACTTAAAAGTTCATATCTTCTTTCCATTTCTTCAACTATCTTCTTTAGTGCAACAGATGCTTTTTTAGGATCAGTTACAACTGGCGTTAAAAGATGTGGTGCGCCATTATACATAGAAAGTTCTACTTTTTTAGGATCAACCATTACTAATTTTACTTCATCTGGTTTTGCTCTCATTAAAATTGAAGTAATAACAGAGTTAACACATACAGATTTACCTGATCCTGTTGCACCTGCTATAAGTAAGTGTGGTGTTTTATTAACTTCCATCCATCTTGGATTGCCCATTATATCTTTACCCAAAACAGCAAGAAGCTTACTGTCTGCTTTTTCTTTTGGAATAGCTGCTAATACTTCTCTTAATGAAACAGGTGTTGTAACTTTATTTGGAATATCTATTCCTATTGTACTCTTCCCTGGTATAGGAGCTTGTATTCTAACATCTTTAGCAGCAAGTGCAAGTGCTATTTCTTTATTTAAGCTTAATATTTTATTTACCTTAGTTCCTGATTTTATTTCAAGTTCATACTGCGTTACAGTAGGTCCAACATGAGCTTCTACTACTTTGCCGTTAATATCAAAATCAGTTAATACCTGCTCTAATAATTTGATGTTTGAAGATATATTTTCTTCATTAGCTTTAGTATTTACTTTTTTAGGAACGTCTAAAAGTGAAATAGGAGGAAGTTTATATTCACCCTTAACAGGTTCTTCAACTACGGTATCTTCCTCTATATTTGTATGTGAAAGATCATTTACGCTAGATATAACAACTCTTTTGTCCTTTTCTTTTGCACCCTTATCTTTTTCTTCTGTATCCTCCTCTTCTTCGCCTTCTTCATTATCTTTATGTTTCTTTTTAGGAACAAATACGAGTATTATACTTCTTAAAATACTTGCTGGGGATAAGTTAAATATTATCATAACACCAAACAATATAAATACCCAGCAAATTATTTTAGATCCTAATATATCAAATGCAAGAACAAAAAGGTATGAAAATATAGCACCCATTATTCCTCCACCTTCTATAAACGTTATATCATTAAAACCAGCTACTATATTTGCAATGGTATCCTGAAAAACAGCAGATCCAATATTAGTATCATACATTACATATTTAACATGTGCCATTGATAAAATGGCTATTGAAATAAGATAAAAACCTATTAACTTTTTTTTGAATAAATGAGGCTTTTCTCTAAATATTAGTACATATCCTCCAACTAAAAGAAAATATACAAGCCCCCAATTATAATAAGCTCCAAATAAAAATATTCCAAAATTACTTACCATTCTACCAACAAAGCCCGATCTTAAAAGACCAAGTATTGTTAAAACTATATATAAAATACCAAATATCTCAACTGGCATTTTTCCCTTTTTCTTACTAGATGTAGACTTCTTTTTTGTAGCCATGATATCACCTTCCTACCATAAACTAATTATAACATTTATAATAATATAAGTAAATTAGTATGTGCATGACTTACAGGATAAACGCATGAGTTTATAAAACTTATGTGTTTTTTAGTGTATTTAATGTTTCTGTATCTATTAATTTAAAAATATTTTCTATTTCATTTTCAAAATCAATAAGTGAGTCTGTAAATAATTATGTGTAAATGGTAATCTATCCATGATATTTGGAACCACTATAGGTTCCTTATTATATGCCATTTAGATATGTCAACCTCATCCTCAATCAATTTTTCTGCTATTTCTGTTTTTCTATTTTTTTTAGCGATATAAATTACATTATGTTGCTTATGTTGCTTTAATAAATCCTTATAATTTTCTAAGTAGCCATTATTATATAAATCCGTTTCTAAAGTATTATCTACTTCAAGTAATTTTATTTTATAGTTATCACATAATTGCTTTAAATTATTAAATCTTTCTGATGGTTGTAACGTATCAGACAATGATTTGTCATTATCACTAACAACAATCACTTCCTTAAAACAAATTTTTTTGATTTTTCGTTTTATATTTTTTTATAGAACGAATTTTTTGATTTTTTCGTTTTATAATTTTTTTAAAACAATTTTTTGATTTTTTCGTTTTATAAATTATTCAGATAAAAATATCTCTACATATTCTGAAAAAACAAAAATTTGATTTCTACTATATCCAGTTGTTTCTCTTATTATGTTAGCAGATTTTAGTTCATTTATTACACCATTAACAGTAGATTCAGGCATTTCTAATGCTTCAGATATTTTTTTGCGTGACGCATATGGTTCATCATAAAAATAATCAATTATTTTTTTTGCATTATCATATTTTACTTTTAAATCTGTTATTTGAACATCTATTTTTTTATTAAGTTCTACTACTTTTTTAAATTTTTCTTTTGCAATTTTAGTTGTTTCTATTATTCCCTCTAGGAAAAACTTTATCCATCCAATAATATCATTTTTAACTCTAACATCATTTAATTTTTGATAATATAAATCTCTATTTTTTTCAAAGAAGAATGATATATATAAACATGGATTATCTAAATACTTTTTACTTTGTAAGTATAAAGGAATTAATAATCTTCCAATCCTACCATTACCATCTAAAAAAGGATGAATTGATTCAAATTGATAATGAATTATAGCTATTCTTATTAAAACTGGTGTATCTATTTCTTCATTATTTATAAAAAGTTCTAAATCTTTTAAGCAATTTGGTAGATCCTCTACTAAAGGAGGAACATAGGCTGCATTTGATGGCATTGTTCCACCTATCCAATTTTGCGAAATTCTAAATTCTCCTGGTGTCTTTTTTTCTCCTCTAACTTCATATTTTTTGACTCCTTCCTATTTTTTAATTCTCTTTTGGTAATTTATTATAATCATACTTTTGTTCCACATTCTTTAATTCATCAAAAGCATATTTTATATCTTCAATAGCTTTATCAATTGTATATAAACTATCTTTATTATTTTTCATAATTTGTAAGTGCTCCATAGTATAAAATAATTTTTGCCTTACATCACTTACTTTGTTTCTTTTTTGAGTATCAAAATCTAACAATTCTAATTCTGATTTTTTATATTTTTCAATTAATTCTTTTAAATCTTTACTAGATTGATCAATATATTTACCTTTACTCTTATGTGCGTGAAAATATAAAGACATTTCATCATAACCTGCAGCTTTCAATAGTTTTTGTAATGACATATCTAAAGTTTCAGCAATTTTACGTAGATCATCAATGTCTACTTTTTTTATTTTTCCGTTAATTAAATCATTTAAAGTACTTCTACTAATACCTGTTAATTTAGCAAGTTCTCTTTGTGAAATACCTTTAGCAACTCTTGCTGATTCAATTAAATTTTTAAGTTCTTCTGAGTTCATAATAACACTTCTTTCTCCCTTTTTTCCCTTAATAATTTAATTTTATCATATTTTTGTTTAAATGTCTAGTTTCTCGGTCAATTGACTTTACTATTATAACCCCAATTAGAAACTACTCTTAGGGGGGTAGCTAACGCATTCTGTGCCATAAATAAATGTTTTAACTTTTATAACTATTTTATCCTTTATTTTATTTATATCAGCAGCAACACCAGTCTCTGTAAAAAATTATAGCACAAAAAATAGGAGTTTATATCTCCTACAGTTTATTTTAATTCAAAATTTCAAATTGGTTTCAGCTTTGCTTAATCGCAAACCTGAAACACTTAATTCTCTTCTTTTGTTTTCTCTATCTCTTTTTTTCCTGTTTAAGGCCGTTTGATTATTTGGTTAAGTTTCCCAAATAATCAAACCCTTAAGTCTCTATTTTGTCCCAAAATCGGGACTATAAGCACCTTCGGTGCTAGATATCAGACTTTGAGATAGTGATAACTGGCTGAGCACCATGGGCGGCATCGTACGAGAAGTCGCTGTTGCTGAAGCTACCAAGAGCATTGACAAACCACACGCCGTCATAATCACGAGCAGACGCGGTCCAATACCAAGTATTATAAATCCACTCTCTTTTATTTGTTGTTACTGCATCTGTTTTACAAGTACCATCATCTGCACTACATCCTAATCCTATTAATTCATTATATGTTATTAATCTCATTTTTGCTGTAGTCTTATTTAATGTACTTGTAAAATATGTTTCATAATTTTTTAGTGGCTCTCTTAATAATGATTTATTCTCTTCTTCTTTATACACATCTGCTGGATAATCAGTTTGGCTTTCATTCTTATAACTATCCTTTAAACTTCCATCTGTATTTGCCCAGTATCCTAAATAGCAGTAACTTCCAGTACATCCTGTCTTTTTGCTATTTTCATCCTTAGTTGCAAATGCTACTGGATATGTAGTAGTACCATTTGCTTGAAGTCCTGGAAATGCTGTTGCATATGTATCTGTTGCATTACTTCCTACCATTAAGTTATAGCTTGCAAGAGCTGTTACCGTATCTCCATTATCACTTATTACATAAAAGTCTTCACTCTTTCCTTTTACTGTATCCCCATTACTATCTGTATATTCTGCATCATTATTACAGAATGATATTATATCTCCTATTTCATAGGTGTCTTTCTTTGTAAACTTTGTACAATTAGCTGCTATACTACTACTTGTTGTTGATGATGATGTAGTAACTACTTCCTTAACAAGTTGTTTTGCATTTAATGTTACTACTATATCCTTAATTGATTCTGTTTTTGTATCAGTTTTATCTAGCCATTCTACTCTTACTGTAGCTTTTACTTTTGTTGTATCATCGTTTGCTTTATAAATCTT
>CAKPGT010000002.1:117500-119938 GCA_934155185.1 uncultured Bacilli bacterium | reverse complement strand
AGTTCTCTCGCTCACCTTAGGATACTCTCCTTGCCCACCTGTGTCGGTTCTTGGTACAGGCACCTATATAATTAACCCTAGAAACTTTTCTTGGAAGTTTAGCGTCAAGAGATTTCTGTAGTATCTCTACTACATTCACCATCACACTTCAGCTACTTAGTATTACAGATTTCCTAGCATACTAGCCTTTGTGCTTAGACCAGAATCCATTAACTGGCTCTCCCTAGCTTCCTTCGTCATTCCCTCAGTTATATAGGTGGTACAGGAATATAAACCTGTTGTCCATCGGCTACGCCTTTCGGCCTCGTCTTAGGTCCTGACTTACCCTGGGAGGACGAACCTTCCCCAGGAACCCTTAGGCAAACGGTGGATGGGATTCTCACCCATCTTGCGCTACTCATACCGGCATTCTCACTTCTAATCGCTCCAACAGTCCTCTCGATCTGCCTTCTCCGCAATTAGAACGCTCCCCTACCACTTATACTTATCGTATAAATTCGCAGCTTCGGTAATATGCTTAGCCCCGGTACATCTTCGGCGCAGTGTCACTCGACTAGTGAGCTATTACGCACTCTTTAAAGGGTGGCTGCTTCTAAGCCAACCTCCTAGCTGTTTTGACAACTCCACATCCTTTCCCACTTAGCATATATTTTGGGACCTTAGCTGGCGATCTGGATTCTTTTCCTTTTGCGTACGGACGTTATCACCCATACACTGACTCCTGAGACTACTTTCTTTGGCATTCGGAGTTTGATTACACTCAGTACAGCTAGGTGCCGCCATCATGTATTCAGTGCTCTACCTCCAAAGGGCATTTTCTCAAGGCTAGGCCTAAACCTATTTCGGGGAGAACCAGCTATATCCGAGTTCGTTTGGAATTTCACCGCTAGCCACAAGTCATCCGCGCACGTTTCCGGGTACGTCGGTTCGGTCCTCCATTTGGTTTTACCCAAACTTCAA
The DNA here is from genome assembly GCA_934155185.1 of uncultured Bacilli bacterium. Taxonomy (GTDB): domain Bacteria; phylum Bacillota_I; class Bacilli_A; order RF39; family UBA660; genus Aphodocola. The sequence goes on along the minus strand of CAKPGT010000002.1, from coordinate 118,978 downwards.
CCTGCTCATGGCTAGATCACTCGGTTTCGGGTCTATTACATCATACTAAATCGCCCTATTCAGACTCGCTTTCGCTTCGGCTCCGTCTCTTCAACTTAACCTTGCATGATACAATAACTCGCCGGTTCATTCTGCAAAAGGCACGCCATCACTCTTTAACGAGCTCTGACTTCTTGTAAGCACATGGTTTCAGTATTCTATTTCACTCCCCTCCCGGGGTTCTTTTCACCTTTCCCTCTCGGTACTTGTTCACTATCGGTCACTAGAGAGTATTTAGCCTTACGGGATGGTCCCCGTGGATTCCGACAGGATTTCTCGTGTCCCGCCGTACTCAGGATACCCTACAGAGTTTATAATATTTCGTTTACAGGACTATCACCTTCTTCGGTCTAGCTTCCCATCTAGTTCAACTATACTATAATTTTCTCACTCTTATTGTAAGGTCCTTCAACCCCAATCCTTAGATTGGTTTGGGCTATTCCCTGTTCGCTCGCCACTACTAAGAGAATCGATTTTTCTTTCTTTTCCTCCAGTTACTAAGATGTTTCAGTTCACTGGGTTGCTCTCATTTAAGCTATGTATTCACTTAATGATACCTATGCATTACCATAGGTGAGTTCCCTCATTCGGATATCTCCGGATCAAAGCATACTTACTGCTCCCCGAAGCATTTCGCTGTTTGTCGCGTCCTTCTTCAGCTTCTAGTGCCAAGGCATCCGCCATGCGCCCTTATTAATTTAATCACCATTTGAATTTTTCCTAATTTATGAGATATTTTAATATTGTATATGCTCGTTACATATACAATTACCACATTATCAAGTTTTCAAAGAACTATTTTTCTTGAGAGAAATAATCTCTCAAAACTAAGCAAAACATTTCAATTCAACGCACCTTTTTTCGTTTTCTTTCTCCATAGAAAGGAGGTGATCCATCCCCACCTTCCGGTAGGGATACCTTGTTACGACTTAACCCCAGTCACCTGTCCTACCTTCGTTGGCCCCCTCCATAAGGTTAGGCTACCAACTTCGGGTATTACAGACTCCCATGGCTTGACGGGCGGTGTGTACAACACCCGGGAACGTATTCACCCTGACATTCTGATTCAGGATTACTAGCGATTCCAGCTTCATGAAGTCGAGTTGCAGACTTCAATCCGAACTGAGACCGATTTTTAAGATTTGCTCCACCTCACGGTTTTGCTTCTTTTTGTGTCGGCCATTGTAGCACGCCTGTAGCCCTAGACGTAAGGGGCATGATGATTTGACGTCATCCCCATCTTCCTCCGGTTTATCACCGGCAGTCTCGTTAGAGTCCTCAGCCTAACTGTTAGTAACTAACGACGAGGGTTGCGCTCGTTATCGGACTTAACCGAACATCTCACGACACGAGCTGACGACAACCATGCACCACCTGTCACCGGGGTAACCTCCACTATATTTCTATAGCTTTGCCCGGGATGTCAAGTCTAGGTAAGG
>CAKPGT010000002.1:0-115000 GCA_934155185.1 uncultured Bacilli bacterium | reverse complement strand
TTCTCTTAAATATTTTAGACTCAACAGATTCTATAACAACTATTCTTTTTTTGACATCAAATGTCATTTCTTTTCCATCCCTATTAACTTTTATATGTGCAGTAGGTTTTTTTTCATCTTTTATTAAAGATACTACTTTAGTTGTCGTCATTCCTTTAACAGAAGTACCATTTACCTCTAATATTATGTCATTAAATTTTAATCCAGCCTCACTTGCAGGTGAGTTTTTAAACACAGAAAATACAATTATATCCCCGTTATTATTAATTGATATTTCAGCTCCTATACCTTCATATGAACCATTCATAAGTTCATTAAAATTCTCTGTTTCACTAGTATTGAAATAACTAGTATGTGGATCCCCAAGTGAACTTAACATACCATTTATAGCACCATCAATTAATTTCTTTTTATCCACCTTTTCATAGTATTCATTATTTATAAGAGAGTAAACCTCTTCAAATTCATTTAAATAGCTATTACCTTTACTGCTTTTTAAGATACTAGTTGAATTACTGTACCTTGTCCCATGCATTATAAGAACAGTTGAAAAAATTGATGCTATAGTAATTAAAACTGCAAAAATTATAAGTTCATATACCTTAAAATCACTTTTCTTATTAAGAATTCTATCAATTTTTTGCTTGTTTATCTTAACAATGTTTTTTTTATTACTTTTGATTTCATTTGTACTACTAACATTATTTTCTTTATATTTGCTAACTTTCTTTCGTTTCATTTTTACCTCCGCATAATAAAAGTATAACATATATTAGGTAAAAGAGTTATAAAATTTTTTAAAAAAACTACTTGCTTAATTTATAACTGCAAGTAGTATAAAATCTTTATTTTAATTTTTCTTTTATTTCATCTTCATTTGTTAAATAAGATGATATTTTTCCACCATTTATGGTTATCAATGTATTTTTATTAATTTTAAGCTCACTATAATTAGTAGCAGTTTCATTTGCACTATCACTTTTTACAAATTTGTTTACTGCATCATCCGCACTAACAACATATAGCTTCATGTCTGAATTATTATATGAGTTTATATAACTCTTTAATGTATCACTTAAATCATCATTTATAACAAACATAACCATATATTCAGACTCTTTTTGTGTAAATGTGTTAGATGCAAGAATCATATTATCATATGTAATATAACTAGAGCTTGATGCATCATCATTTGTTTTGCTTTTTTTAGAACCAATTTCTCCTGTTGCAAAAACCGCTGTTATTAAATATACAACTCCTACTATTAACAAAACTACAACCGTAAGAATTATTCCATTTTTTACTTCATCTTTCATTTAAATCACCATAAACATGGTATCATAAAATGCAATTATTTACAACATTATTTGCTAACAGGCATTGAAGAAATAGACTTTGCTACATTAATTAATTCACTAGTAGATAGTTCACTTGAGACTAAATAATAATCTACATTATCATTTGTCCAGCTAACAGATGAATCACCTATTATAGCTATTGTGCCACCAATTATATCTAAATCACCACTAGTTGGTATTATTTCCATTTCATCTTTTTTTGCGGATACTTCTTCAACAAGCATAAATGGAGATTCACCAGCAAACGTAAGAATTATTCTTGAACCCTCGTCTAATTCAACCGTTTTTTCTGTCTCTAAATAAGTATCAGTTGGAACGTACATAGGATATAATGCTTCGTCTAAAGTATTCATTTCTTTTTCTGTCTTTGTTGTTGTATCAAGTTCTGATATTGCTTTCATATTTTCTTCTATAGAAAAGTAATTATTTTTAAACTTTGCTCTCATATCTATACTACTATATGATACCTTTATCTGTGCATGATTCTCGTTATCATAAACAGTTACCTTTTTAATATTCATATTACTATCAACTAAGACTTCTTGATAAGTTAAATTTTTATTATTTTTATAATTAACAGTACTTTTAAATAGATAGCCACGACTTACTTTTTTCATAGATAACTTACCATCTTTTTTCATATCATTTACAACAGATTGAAGTAAGTATGCTTGCGAGTTATTATACGGCCATTTACTTTGAAATTTAAAACTTTTGTTTAATGCTGGAGTTAATACATATACTCCGTCATTATTTTTTAAAATTATTTGCTCATGATTATTTGTTGTATTTCTTAGTGATACTCTATAATTATTTTCTTTTTTATATGAAACAGTAACATCATATTTATAACAGTCATCATTATTTATTAATTCCATTTTAGCATCTAGTTTATATCCTGAAACATTTTTAACTTTTTTATCCAGTTTATTTAATACCGTTTTTTTATTTTCCTTTCCACATCCTGATAAACCTATGACAACAAAAATTGTCAAAACAAAATATAAAACTTTTTTCATTATCCACCTCTTTTTGTTTTCATTTAATTATATGGATAATTTTTTCTAATATTCGCGTATAAAATAGTTTTTTTTGATTATCATATAAGTATAAAAGGAGGAAATTATGAAAACACTACAAGTTATAGCTTTAACCGTTATGATAATTGGTGCTATTAACTGGGGATTAATTGGATTATTTAATTTTGACCTTGTTGCAACAATATTTGGCGGCGCTGATGCATTAGGCTCTAAAATAATTTATATATTAGTAGGTATATGTGGACTAATAAGTATTAAAACTTTAGCCGACGAATTTGCAGATTTAAAATAAAACAGTTTTCATAATTGAAAGCTGTTTTTAATTATATGATACATCAATTAAGGAAAGACCTTCTGCTGGTGCTGTTGCTTTAGCTTCTTTTCTATCTTTTTTATCAATAAGTTTTGGAATTAAGCGTGGTTCAGTCTTTCTATTCCCTACATCTATTAAAATACCAACCATATTTCTTACTTGATATTTTAAAAAGCCAGAGCCTTTAAATGTTATAGTAATTAAAGAGTCATTACTTTCTACTTTAGCATCAAAAATAGTCCTAGTTTTGTTTTCTCTTTTATCCTCAGCACACGAAAAAGTAGTAAAGTCATGTGTTCCTATAAAATATTTTATAGCTTTTCTCATTTCAGATACATCTAAAGGCTTACAATACTGATAAATTACATTACGAAGTAATGGATTATAAACACCTGTATTTATAGTATATCTATACGTTTTTGACTTTGCCATATACCTTGCATGAAAATCATCATCAACTATTTTAACATCATTAATATATATATCGGGTGGCAAATATCCATTTAGTGCGCCTTTAAGCTTATATGGCTTTATGTCTTTATCAAGATCAAAATGCGCCATTTGATGAAGAGCACTTACCTTTGCATCAGTTCTTCCAGCTGAGCATATTTTAACATCTTTTTGATTAATCATCTTTAAAACGTCTTCTATCTCTTTTTGAACAGTTCTTAAAAAAGGCTGTTTTTGATAACCATTAAAGTTTTCTCCTGAATATGAAAAATCAATTAAATACCTCATACTTTCCACCCCAACCATATTGAAATATATACCATTACAAGGCTCAAAAATATCAAAAGCCTATCAAGCTTTTTAACCTTGTTTTCGTGATAATTTGTTCTTCTCTTACAGCTACCGTAAAATCTTAATTTCATAAGTTGTCCCATTCTTGAAGACAATTTATATGATAGGAATATTGAAGGTGCGACCATAAGTTTAAACGATTTAAATACGTTTAATTTATTATATGGCACTCCTCTATATGCCATAGATTTTCTAGCGGCCTTAAACTGTTCAAAAAGTGTTGCTATAAACTTTATACCTAAAGCTATTTTAAGCGCTATTTTAGATACCGGAATATGTATTTTATTGAGTTTGTTAAATAAGCACTCAAATCCCCATGCAATTTCGCTTAGAGAAGTAGTAAACGTTAATATTAATAAAACTAATATAATATAAATAAATTTAATTACCATAAGCAATGATTTATCAAAGTTAAACGTAACTAAAAGCGTTATTACAAATATAAGAACATATAGTGGCCAAACTAAGATTAAATTACTAATATAAGCACTACTTTTTATTTTTGTACTATACATAAGATAAAATAAATATAAAAATAGTATTAATGCTGATACATATGTCCTTAAAAGAATAATTGATAGAAGTAACAAAAGCATTAGCATAATTTTGAGCTTTGAATTCATTTGATGTATGCTAGATTCAGATGGTACATATTTAAAAAATGGATAATTATTTTTCATCACTTGATACCTCCTTATAAGCATCTTTAGCTTTCGCTATGCTTCTTACTAGGTCATTTATACCATTTACTATTCCTAAGTCTATGCCAGTTTTATCATATATTAATTTTTCTACTTTAATAACACTTGGCACAGGTGCATTATTTTTCTCTAACAATTCTACATTACTAAATACTTCTACCTTAGGACCATAGCAAACTAGTTTTCCTGAATTTAAAACAACAATACTATCCGCTATTTCATAAAGCATATCAACGTCATGTGTAACTATAATAATGGTTTTTGAATAAAAATCTCTAAGCTTTTTTAAAATTCGCATAAGTTTTTTCTTACCATTATCATCAAGCCCAATAGTTGGTTCATCAAGTATCAATAGTTTAGGATTAGATATTAATACAGATGCTATTGCAACTCTTCTTTTTTCACCACTATTAAGACTAAAAGGGTTTCTATTTAGGTATGACTCATCTAGTCCAACCATTTTAAGGGCTTTTACCGTTTTTTCTTTTACACTCTTTATTCCCTTATGACCATATATTTTTTCTGAGAAAGAAACTTCTTCACCAACAGTTTTGCAAAAAAATTGCTTTTCTGGGAATTGATATACAAGTCCAACATCATATCTAAATTTGTTAAAGTTAAAGTCTAGCTTTTTAGAAGTTAAATCGTATTTTCCTATTACAACCCCACCAGAAGTTGGTCTTTCAATGCCATTCATAAGCTCTAGCAAGGTGGATTTGCCACTTCCTATAGGTCCAATTATTCCATGCACTTTAGAGCTATCAAGGCACATACTAATATCATTTAAAGCAACGGTTTCATTTTCTAAACCCTTATTATATACATAACTTACGTTTCTAAATATTACTTCCATAGCTTAGACACCAACCTTTCAAGATCAATATCTAATTTGTTAGTAAGACCATATACCCTTAGTTTTTGGCTAAGTTCTATTGCAAAAGGAACTTCTAAGCCAATCTTTCTCATTATTCTTTCCTCATCAAACACTTCCGGAAATGGTCCATCAACAACTATTTTACCTTTATTTAAAATGATTAATCTATCAGAGTATATTGCTTCATCTAGATTATGCGTGAAAGAAATAACAGTAACTCTTTTTTTAGTGTTATAATTTTTTATTATTTTTAAAAGTTCTTCCCTTTCATTTATATCAATCATAGTTAGAGCTTCGTCTAATACAAGAATTCTAGGTTCTAACATTAAAGCACATGCCAAAGCAACTTTTTGTTTTTGACCGCCACTTAAATCATACGGATTTTTCTTTAATAAACCATCAAGCTTAAGAAGAGATGATATTTCTTTTATTTTTCTTTTAATAGTACTTGGCATAACAGCCATATTTTCAAGTGAAAAAGCAAGCTCATCTTCTACCGTTTCACATGCAAAAAAATTCTCTGGTACATCAAATACATAACCAACATCTCTTCTTATCTTATATAAGTTCTTTTTATTAAGTATTTTATTTAATATAGTTATACTAGAATATGACTTTAAAATGCCTGCTATAAGTTTTACTAAGGTAGTTTTACCGGAACCATTAGGTCCTGCAATTGTAACCCAAGATGCATTATCTACATTTAAACTAAAATTATCAAATATAAATTTATCTTTATATCTAAAAGTTAAATTTTTAATTTCCAAAGCACCCACTTTTTCACCTCCTTAAAATATAAGGTTTTATTATATAACAAAATAGAAAAAAAAGCTACTAGCCAGTAGCCTTGCAATTATAAATTTAAATATTTACTAATAATCTAGTCGTGTATATATTTTAATTCTATTACATGCTTAGTTAAAACACATGTTTAATTGTTGGTTAATTTTGGTTCATCTGCTATATCATCATAGCCGTTACAATCTGCTTCCGTTGGTTCATCATCTTCACCAGTTTTATACAAATTAAGGCAGCAAACATGTCCTTCAAATTTAGGACCTTCGCCCGTTTTAGTAACTTGTAAGTAGCCCTTACAATCTCCATTTCCACTAGGATTTGATATAGTTTTGCTTTTCAAATATCCTGCATTTTTTAAGGCCTCAATAGTTATTTTTAAAGAGCTTCCAATACCTGAAGCTTTATACTTTTGATAAAAGTAGGTATCATCATCTTTATTACCTAACATACTTTCATGCGCATATAGCTCTTCTCCAACTTTTGTTATTGTATTTTCAATATTTTTTGCTTCTTCTTTATTTGCCTTCTTTCTAGTGCCAATAAGAGTTGTACCTGCTATAGTCATTATAATTCCAAGTATTACTATTACAGCTAATAATTCTACTAATGTAAATCCTTTAATATTCTTTTTCATTTATTTTTCCTTCTTTCTTTGTATATTATAATCTATTTTTGATACCAACTTAACTGGTAACAATCTAGTTAAAAACACTATTATCTTCATTGATATTCCAGGTATTATTACTAGCTTGTTTTTAAACATCTTATCCACAGCATATTTGCATACTTCTTTACAATCATCTTCCTTAACAGCAAATTTAACATCCGCTACATTATTAAAGTTAGTACTAACCGGTCCAGGACATAAAACTGATACTTTAACATTAGACTTATTTCTTCTTAATTCCTCGTAAATAGCTGCTGTAAGCCTATATACATATGACTTGGTAGAATAATAAGTACTCATTAATGGCCCTGGCATAAAAGCCGCACTAGAAGCCACATTAAGTATTCTGCCATTATCCTTCTTAACCATACTTGATAAATATAATTTAGTTAACACATGAACAGCTTTTATATTTAAATCTATCATGTTAAGTTCTTTATCTAGATTAGTATTAATAAATTCACCGCAAAGCCCAAAACCTGCGTTATTTACTAATAAATCTATGTCTTTATACTTATTAAACAGCTTAATACAATTCTTATAATCAGATAAATCCATGGCTTCAATATATGTCTTTGTTTTACACAATTTAGACACACTTTTAAGCCCTTTTTCATCTCTAGCAACTAAAACTACGTCATAGCCTTTTTCACTTAAAATAATGGCTAATTCTCTTCCTATTCCAGAAGATGCTCCTGTAATTAATGCTCGCATTTATTATCACCATTTAAATTGTATCAAATTTCTGATAAAAAGTCATTAGGTTTATTTAGGTTTCTTGTATATATAATTTGTCATTTCTGATTTAAGATATTAAATAACTTTTTATTTTACTATTAGCATGCTATAATAATTTAGGAAGGTAAAATTATGATATTAGATGTTAATAGGGAAATGAAAAGAAGAAAACCACCAAAAAAACGAACAAGACTCGTTCTTAAAAGATGGATAAGAGTAATAATTTTAATTTGCTTTATAGCACTTTTTGCTTTTAGTTCACTAAATATACTATTATGGAATAAAGACAATAAGGATACTAAAAAGGTTGAAAAAAATATAACCAAGGATATTAAAGTAAATGAAATAGAGGCAGATGCTAGTGAAGATACCAACATAAATCCTCCTGAGGATAAAGATAATGATTACTGGAATTATATAAAAATGAATATGTTAGATGTTAACTTTAGTGACCTTAAAAAGAAAAATAGTGATACTAAAGCCTGGATAAAGGTTGAGGGAACTAATATTAATTACCCAGTAGTTCAAAGAAGTGATAATGAATACTATTTAAATCACTCATATGATAAGAGTAAAAATAATGCCGGGTGGGTATTTCTAGACTTTAGAAACAATTTAGATGTACTAGATAAAAATACTATAATATATGCACATGGAAGAGTTGATACAACCATGTTTGGTAGTTTAAAAAACATTCTTAAGAGCAACTGGTATGAAAATAAGAATAATTATATTATAAAGTTTGCAACAGACAAATATACAAGTCTTTGGCAAGTATTTTCAGTCTATACTATAAAGGCAGAAAGCTATTATATAACAACAGATTTTAGTTCTAATAATGAGTTTAAAGAATTTGCTACTACTTTAAAGGGAAGAAGCAAAGTAAAGTTTAGTGCAGATGTAAATGAAAATGATAAAATTATAACACTATCAACATGCAGAGATAGTAAAGGTAACAGAGTCGTAATGCACGCAAAACTAATTAAATTGCAAAAAAAATAATGTCCGATTTCAGACATTATTTTTATTATGTAATTAATGTTTAATTAAACTTTTTGAAACAAAAGCTATTGAAACTAAACCTAAACCTGAAAGAACCATATATAATAATCCATTATCAGCTGTATTAGGGTTTTTAACTTCTGTTTTTTCAACTTTAGTATCAGTATAAGCTAATGCATAGCTTGAGAACTTGTCAGTTTTGAAAGACACAGTTCCATCTTCATTTAAAGTAGTATCTAAAACATCAACTTTGTATTCGTTATCTACCATATGTGAACGAACTACATAATATGTTCTCTTATATCCATCTTGAACAGCTTTAAGTGAAGTAGGAATCTTTAAAGTAATAACTTTAGCAGTATCAGATTTTTCCATCTCAGTGCCTTCAAATATTGTATCTTCATCTAACCCCTTATAAAGATTAATTTCATAGAAGCTAGCGAATGTATACTTGCCATCGGTAGCAGCCTTAATTGCTTTTAAAGCATTCTCATGGATATCCGCTTCTTTAACATCAGCAACATTTACTATTTCTTTGATGTCTTCTTCATTAACAACTGAAGTCTTTTCACTACCATTTATTTTATATTTTTTAAATTCGATTTTTAGTTCTCCACCATCATTGATATTAATTTTGTCACTTACTAAGTTATAAATTCCACCATTTATAGTAGCTTTACCTTTATAACACCAAATAGGTTCAGTAGCTCTTCCGTGATTAAAAATACCACCGTTAACAGTTAAAACCGCATCTTCTGCAATGTTACCTAAAACTGCTGATGGATAGGCTGAAGTATTAAATGTTCCACCATTTACGGTCATCGTTCCAAAACTATCATTTTTTATATACTTGTCATTGCTTGCTATAATAAATTTACCATCATTGATAGTTAAAACTGATTTTTTACCATCAACATTTTCTTTCTCATTATACCAACCATTATCAATTAATGATGATAGTCCAGCTTTTGCTGCCTTATCAGTCATATCAACACCTACAGAATCAATCTTAAATGTTCCGCCATCGATAGAAGCTGTACCATGGTTAACAAATACATAATAAGTTACATCAGGTGTCTTTGTTTCAACACGACTATATGTACCACCTTTAATAATTAGGGTACCATCATTAGCTAATACTGCTCTGTCATTAGAAGTATTTGTAGCACTACCTTCACCAATAATAGTTAGTGTTGCACCATCTTCAACTGTAATAGTGTGTTCACCATCTTTATTAGTTACTTTCTTACCTCCTAAATTTAATGTTATTTTACTACCCTTTTTTACTAGGATACCGTCATTAACATCCTCAGCTAAAGTAGTATCTTTGTCTAGTGTCATTGCACTAATACTTAGTGGTAAAACAAGTGCTGATAATAACGCAAAAAATCCCAATCTTTTTTTCATACCTCTTCTTTTCTCCTTTCCGTAATTTTGATATGTCTATTCTTTTAGCTACATATCCTAAGTACAATATAACATAAATATTTATAAATTTAAATACTTAATTAAAAAGTTTACATAAAAAAAGACCTAATATGACAATAGCCACACTAAGTCTTTAATAATTAGTCTACTAATTCTAGTATAACCATAAGAGCATCGTCGCCCTTTCTTTCTGATAATTTAAGAATTCTAGTATATCCACCATTTCTTGTTTCATAACGTTTAGCAAGTGTATCAAATACTTTTGTTACAGCTTCTTTATCATTATGTAAGAAAGCAAGTGCATTTCTTCTAGCTACTAAGCTACCATTTTTACCATAAGTAACCATTTTATCAAAACATTTGCGAACTTCTTTAGCTCTTGTTTCAGTTGTTTCAATACGTTCGTTTTTAATTAGGTCCTTAGTTAAATTAGCAAGCATAGCTTTTCTATGTTTATTTGTACGTCCTAACTTTCTATAAGCCATTATTATTCCTCCTTACTTTTAGTCCTCATTTCTAAATGAAAATCCCATTTCTTTTACTTTATCAATAACTTCTTTAAGTGATTTTTTACCTAAGTTACGGATTTTCATCATTTCATTTTCAGACTTTTGCGTTAAGTCTTGTAAAGTATTAATATTAGCTCTCTTTAAACAGTTATATGCTCTAACTGAAAATTCTAATTCGTCTATTGACATTTCTAAAGCCTTAGTCTTAGAATCATCAACGTTTTGTTTCATAAGTCCTGTTTCATCTGCTATTTCATCCAACTTAGTTAAAATATCAAAATGTTCAATTAATATTCTAGATGCTAAAGCAATTGCTTCTTCAGGTTTCATTGAACCATTAGTCCAAACTTCCATAGTTAATTTGTCATAAGTATCATCTTGCCCAACACGAGCACCTTCTACCTCGTAGTTAACTCTTTCAATTGGAGAGAAGTTTGAATCCATAGCAATAGTATTTAATTTAACATTTCCAAGTAATTTCTTATTAGCTTCAGCTCTAACATATCCACGACCATTACCTATAGTCATTTCCATGTTAAGTTTTCCACCTTTAACTATTGTAGCAATTTCTTGTTCTGGATTTATTATTTCAACATCTGCATCTTTTTCAATATCAGCTGCTGTTACCACACCTTCTTTATCAACATTTAGTTTAATAACTTTTTGTTCATTAGTGTGATTCTTTACAACTACATTCTTTAAATTAAGTATAATTTGTGTAACATCTTCTACTACTCCATCAATAGTTTGAAATTCATGAAGTACACCGTCAATGTGTACACTAGTTATAGCATCACCAGGTAATGATGATAGCATTACTCTTCTTAAAGCATTTCCAAGTGTTGTACCGAAACCTCTTTCTAAAGGTTCAATTTCAAATTTTCCATAGTTCCTGTTTTCAACATATTCAGCAACTTTGAATTCTGGTTTTTCGAATTTTATCACGTAAATTCACTCCCTTTTATTTAAATTATCCACGTGGACGTTTTGGTGGACGACAACCGTTATGTGGTACTGGTGTTACATCTGTAATTGAAGTAATTTCTAATCCTGCACTTTGTAATGAACGAATTGCAGTTTCTCTTCCTGAACCTAATCCTCTTACAAATACAGCAACCTTTCTCATTCCAGCATCATAAGCTGCTTTACCAGCTGCTTCTGCACTCATACCAGCAGCGTATGGAGTTTTTTTCTTACTTCCTTTAAAACCTGATGTTCCTGATGAAGCCCAACTAACTGCATTACCTTCGCTATCAGTTATAGTAACGATAGTGTTATTGAAAGTTGAATGAATATGAGCTTGTCCTTCAGGTATATTCTTTTTAACCTTACGTTTTCTTGCTTTGTAAGCCATTATTTATCCTCCTTTTTTCCTACTTCTTCTTATTAGCTACAGTCTTACCTCTACCTTTACGAGTTCTAGCATTACTTCTTGTAGATTGCCCTCTTACAGGTAAGCCTTTACGGTGACGAATACCTTGGTAAGATCCTATTTCCATTTTTGTTTTAATGTTCATAGAAACTTCTCTTCTTAAATCACCTTCTAATAAGTGGTTATCTAATTCTTTACGAATCTTAGAAATTTCTTCTTCAGTTAAATCTTTAGCTTTAGTATCTAAATTTACATTTAACTTAGTTAATATTTGTCTTGATAATTTTCTACCAATACCATGAATATAAGTTAATGCAACCTCTATTCTTTTATTATCTGGTAAATCAATATTCTTAATACGTGCCATTTAGTTTGCACCTCCTATTATCCTTGTCTTTGCTTATGTTTTGGGTTTTCACAAATAACCATTACTTTCCCATTACGTTTAATAATTTTGCATTTGTCACAGATTTTTTTAACTGATGGTCTAACTTTCATGTTTATTTCCTCCTATCATTTTCTGTAGGTTATTCGCCCGCGTGTTAAATCATATGGTGAGATTTCTAAAACTACCGTATCACCTGTTAAAATACGAATTTTGTTCATTCGCATTTTACCAGAAACGCGAGCACATACGATATGTCCGTTTGCTAGTTGAACCTTAAAGTCTCCGCCTTTAAGTAGTTCAATAACTTTACCTTCTACTTCAATAACATCTTCTTTAGCCATATATATCACTCTCCTGTTAAAATTTGATAACCATCTTTAGTAACCAAAACCGTATGTTCAAAGTGAGCTGATGGTTTTTTATCTAAAGTTGTTATTGTCCAATCGTTGTCTTCAACTACAATATCATCGCTTCCTAAATTAAGCATTGGTTCTATTGCAATAACCATGCCCTCTTTTAAAACGGGACCGGTATGTCTATTTCCATAGTTTGGAACATCAGGATCTTCGTGAACATTATTTCCAACACCATGGCCTACTAGTTCTCTTACGATTCCTAGGTGGTGAGCATTTGCATACTTTTCAACAGCATAACCAATATCACCAACGTGATTACCTGGCTTAACTTCCTTAATTCCTTCGAATAAAGCTTTCTTTGTATGCTCCATTAAATATTTTTTATCATCATCAATATTTCCTACAGCATAAGACCAAGCAGAATCACCATGATATCCCTTGTAGTTTGCGCCAATGTCAATTGATACTATATCACCATTTTTAAGTTTACGATTAGAAGGAATTCCATGAACAACTTCTTCGTTTACCGAGATGCATGTTGCATTAGGAAAACCTTCATATCCCTTAAACGAAGGTGTAGCACCTTTGCTTAATATAAACTTTTCAGCCTCTGCGTCTATTTGAAGTAAACTAACGCCTGGCTTAACCATGTTTTTTATATGCTGATGTGTTTCATAAACTATACGACCAGCAACTATCATTAATTCAATTTCTCTTTTTGATTTAATACTTATCATAATAGCCTTCTTAATCTTCTAAAACCTTAATTGCCTCATTAAATGTATCAAATTTACTCTCGTGAGCATTTATTACTCTTAATACACCTTTATTTTTGTAATATTCATAAAGAGGCATTGTTTTATTTACATATTCATCAAATCTTTTAATGAATGTTTCTTCACTATCATCAGCCCTAGAAGTAAGGTTTACGCGGCAGTCATCACATATACCTTCTGTTTTAGGTTTCATTTCATTAGAATATTTGTTATATATTCTTCCACATTTAGGACATGTAATTCTAGAGCAAGCACGCTTCATCGCTACATCCTTATCAATATCTATATATATAACAACACCAAGTTCCTTGTTTAATTCATTAAGTAATTCATCATACTTTTCAGCTTGAACAAGTGTTCTTGGAAATCCATCTAATATGTATCCATTTTCACAGTCAGCTTTTGTGATTCTGTTTTTAATAAGTTCTATTATTACATCGTCAGAAACAAACTTTCCCTCTTTCATAAGACTTTCAGCTTGTTTCCCGATTTCTGTACCATTTTTTATTTCTTCTCTCAGCAAATCACCAGTTGATATATGACCGTAGCCATATTTTTCCACTAACATTTCTGATAGTGTACCTTTACCAGCTGCTGGTGGTGCTAAAAATATTATGTTTTTCATTTTCTATAGTAACCCCTTTCGTATTGTTTTGCAGATATTGCACTTTCAATTTGGCTATAAGTTTCAAGGGCAACTCCAACAACGATTAGTAAACCTGTACCACCAACTGTTACACTTGTTGGAAGTGTACTTAGGTTTGAAACAAGTATTGGAAGTCCTGCTATAACTATTAAGAATAACGCGCCTATAAACGTAGTTCTTGAAAGTATTTTACTAATATATCCTTTTGTTTCATTACCAGGTCTTACACCAGGAATATAACCGCCTTGTTTATTTAAGTTTTCGGCTAATTCTTTAGGTCTAAGTCCTGAAGCCATAAACGTATAAAGGTAAGTAAATAATATAATTAATAATATATACAAAATGAATCCAGTTACTGTATTATAACTAATATATTTGTTAATAAATAATGAAAATGAATCATTCTTTATAAAACTTGCTATAAAAGCAGGAATAGATATTAAACTTGAAGCAAAAATTACTGGCATAACTCCTGCTGAATTAAGTTTAAATGGTATATATGCTTGTTTTGCACCATAAGCAGATGTAGTCTTATTAGAATACTGTATAGGAATTCTTCTTTCAGATTTTTCTATAAATACCACACCAACTATTATGGCAAGATAAACAAGTATAAATAATATGAATTTAGTTACTCCAAGAGCTACTTCTTGAACACTACCTGATACAACAAATGAACCAAATGCGTCAGCCATCATGCTTGGAGTACTAATTAAAATACCGGCCATAATTAGCATTGATATTCCATTTCCTACACCTTTACTAGTAATTTGATCACCTAGCCATAGTAGGAAACATGTACCTGCTGTTAAAATTAATGAAACTCTTAAATATTCTACTGCTGATGCATTTCCTCCAAGGAATGAAAACGACATTACCAATCCTTGTAAGAATGCAAATACAATACCTAAATATCTAGTAATTTTATTTAATTTAACCCTTCCTGTATGCCCTTCTTTTGCTAAATTTGAAAAGTAAGGAATTATATCCATCTGTAATAACTGTATTATTATTGATGCACTAATATATGGGGTTACACCTAAAGCAAAGATAGAAAAGTTCTTAAGTGAGCCACCACCCATAACGTTAAGTAACTCTAAGAAACCTAAATCTTGCGTTATGTTTTCTGTACCTGGAACCCTTACAGCTGTTCCAACTTTGTAAATAAACAATATAAGTAATGTGAATAATATCTTTTTTCTTATATCTTTATTTCTGGCAGAAAAGATTTGCTTAAGGCCTTTAAACATATTATATCACCTCTGCTTTTCCACCTGCTGCTTCTATTTTTTTAATTGCACTATTAGAGAAAGAATGTGCTTTTACAGTAAGTTTTTTCTCTAAAGCGCCATTACCTAAAACTTTTATACCAGATAGTTCTTTTTTGATAATCCCCATCTCTTTTAAAAGTTCTGGAGTTACTAAAGTATCTTCATCAAACATATTTAAATCAGATACATTAATAACAGCGTATGTTGTCTTAAACATAGCGTTAGAAAATCCACGTTTTGGAAGTCTTCTGTATAAAGGTAATTGTCCACCTTCAAAACCAATTCTAACTCCACCACCACTTCTAGCGTTTTGTCCTTTTTGTCCTTTACCACTTGTTTTTCCAGTACCGCTACTAGATCCACGACCTAATCTCTTAATGTCTTTTTTTGCACCTTCATTATATTTTAATTCATGTAGTTTCATTATCCTAAAATCTCCTCTACAGATTTTCCTCTAAGCTCAGCAATATGTTCTGCTGACTTTTGGTTTTTAAGTGCTTCAAGACATGCTCTTGCGGTATTTAATTTTGTATTTGATCCAAGTGATTTTGAAATTATATCTTTAACTCCTGCTAGTTCAAGAATAGCACGAACTGAACCTCCAGCAATAATACCAGTACCAGCTTTAGCAGGTTTAATTAAAACCTTAGCAGCACCAGATGTACCAATTGCATCATGAGAAACTGTTCTATCCTCTACTAAATCTAATTTAATAATATTGTTGGTAGCATTTCCAATAGCTTTTTTAATAGCATCTTGAACTTCATTTGCTTTACCAGTTCCAAGGCCAACTTTGCCTTTTCCATCTCCTACTGCAACAGTTGCTGCAAAACGAAGACGACGTCCACCTTTGGTAACCTTTGTAACACGATTAACTGAAATAACTGTTTCGTTATATTCTTTTTCACGTGGCTTGTTGTTTCTTTTTTCCACTTTCGTTACCCTCCTTTAGAATTCTAAACCATTTTCACGTGCAGCATCAGCTAATGCTTTAACACGTCCATGATATAAGTATCCTCCTCTGTCGAATACTACCTTATTAATTTTTGCTTTTTTTGCTTTCTTTGCGATTAAAGCTCCTACAAGCTTACTTGCTTCTACGTTACCACCATTTTTGATATCTAATTCTTTATCCATTGATGATGCACTAACTAAAGTAACACCTTTTTCATCATCAATTATTTGAGCACTAATGTTTTTTAGTGATCTAAATACAGATAATCTTGGTAACTGGCTAGTTCCACTTATTTTTTTTCTTATTCTAGTGTGTCTAGCTTTACGAGCTTCATTACGTGATGTTTTCTTTATCATTGTAATAATCTCCCTTTCCTATTATTTAGAAGCTTTCTTTCCTTCTTTACGACGAATATGTTCGCCCTTATAATGAATACCTTTACCCTTATATGGTTCTGGTTTTCTTATACTTCTTATATCTGCAGCAAATTGACCTACAGCTTCTTTATTTATACCCTTAACAACTATTTCAGTAGCACTTATGCTTTCTACAGTTAAGCCTTCAGGTATTTCAAGTTCAACTTTGTGTGAATAACCAGCATTAACTTCAAGCATCTTACCTTTTAGGTTGAAACGGAAACCAACACCAACTATTTCAAGACCTTTTTCGTAGCCTTCTGAAACACCTTTAATCATGTTTTCGATTAAAGAATTAGTTGTACCATGCATTTGTTTTACTTTTTTAATTTCACTGTTTCTGGTAACTTTAATTTCGTTACCAACAAGTTCAACGTTGATATTTTCATCAATATTTAATGATAATTCACCCTTTGGTCCTTTAACAGTGATTTGTCCTTCATTAATTGTAACAGTAACATTTTCAGGAACTGTTAACACTCTATTTCCAATACGACTCATCTTTCCTTAGCACCTCCTATTTGAATTACCATACATATGCTAAAACTTCTCCACCAAGGTTTTCTTTTTTGGCTTCTTTACCAGTCATAATTCCCTTAGATGTTGATACTATTGATATTCCAAGTCCATTTAGTACTGTTGGAATTTCTTCAGCCTTAGCATATACACGTAAACCTGGCTTAGATATTCTTTTAAGTCCAGATATTACTCTTTCTTTGTTT
The DNA here is from genome assembly GCA_934155185.1 of uncultured Bacilli bacterium. GTDB lineage: Bacteria > Bacillota_I > Bacilli_A > RF39 > UBA660 > Aphodocola. The sequence continues at coordinate 97,869 of CAKPGT010000002.1, read as the reverse complement.
TTTCCATATTTTAAGGTGATAATAATATTATCTTGTACTTCACCTTTTTCAATTTTATAGTTTGCTATATAACCTTCTGCTTTTAAGATTTTAACTATTTCCATCTTAACATTTGATGAAGGTACTACAACTTCATTATAACGCATTTGATTAGCATTACGCACACGCGTAAGTAAATCTGCGATTGGATCTGTTACTGACATATGAATCCTCCCTCCTCGTATCTTTTTCTACCAGCTTGATTTTTTAACGCCAGGAATTTCACCTTTGTACGCTAATTCTCTAAAGCAAATACGGCAGATACCAAATTTTTTCATTACTGAATGTGGACGACCGCATCTGTTGCAACGAGTATATTCTTGTACTTTATACTTTTTTGGTCTTCTTTGTTTTACGACCATACTTTTCTTTGCCACTTTATTCCTCCCTTGCTTACTTTTTAAAAGGTAATCCGAATCCTTTTAATAAGTCTAATGCTTCTTCATTTGTTTCTGCAGTTGTTACAAAAACAATGTCCATTCCACGTACTTTTACAACTTCGTCATATACTATTTCTGGGAATATAGTTTGTTCTTTAATTCCTAGTGTATAATTTCCTCTTCCATCAAAAGCTTTTGGTGAAATACCTCTAAAATCACGAACACGTGGTAATACGATTTTAATAAGCTTTTCTAAGAATGTATACATAGCTTCAGCACGAAGCGTAACTTTACAACCAATTGCTTGTCCTTCTCTTAATTTGAAACCAGCGATTGATTTTTTAGCTTTTGTAATAACAGGTGTTTGACCAGTTATCTTTTCTAATTCACTTACTGCAACATCTAATAGTTTACTATTTAAAGTTGCATCTCCAACTCCCATATTAACTACGATCTTTTCTAGCTTTGGTACAGCCATGACAGTAGTATAATTATATTTTTTTGTTAATTCAGGAACGATTTCCTTAGTATATTTTTCTTTTAAACTGTTCATAGTTACCCTCCTTCCAGGTTTAGTCTAACTTAGTTTTTGACTTGCTAGAAATTCTAACTTTTTTTCCGTCTTTGTCTATTTCTTTTGCTATTCTAGTACGTTTTTTAGTTTTTGGATCAATCATCATAACGTTAGATACGTGAATACCTGCTTCCTTATCAATGATTCCGCCTACTTGGTCTTGTCCGTTTGGCTTAACATGTTTTTTTACCATGTTAACTCCTTCTACGAAAACTTTTTCACCTTTTTTAGCGATGATTTTTCCTTCTTTACCTTTGTCCTTACCAGCAATAACAATTACTTTATCTCCAATTTTTAAATTCATGATTTTTCCTCCTTAAAAGGTCTATAACACTTCTTTTGCTAACGATACAATTTTCATGAAATCCTTATCACGTAATTCGCGTGCTACTGGACCTAAAACTCTTGTTCCAACTGGTGTCTTATCATCTCTAATAATAACACAAGCATTATCATCAAATTTTATGTAAGAACCATCATCTCTACGCATTCCAAATTTACTTCTAACGATAACCGCTTTTACGACTTTACCGCTTGCTATATTACCATTTGGAGTTGCATTTTTAACTGTTCCAACTACGATGTCACCAATATTTCCTGTTTTAACCTTGCTGCCTCCTAAAACTCTAATAACCATTAGTTCACGAGCTCCAGAATTATCAGCAACTTTTAAACGACTTTGTTGTTGAATCATAACGAATCCTCCTTCTTATTTGTAAAGTGCCTATAAAATTACGGCTTCTTCTACTATTTCCACTAAACTATATCTCTTTGTCTTTGATAATGGTTTTGTCTCTACAACCTTAACTATATCTCCAACTTTAGCTTGGTTATTTTCGTCATGTGCTGCATATTTTTTAGAATATTTAACACGTTTACCATACTTTGGATCTTTTTTATAAGTTTCAACTAAAATTGTAATTGTCTTGTCATTTTTAGCACTTACAACTTTACCAATTACTTCATGTCTTGCTTTTTCCATAAGTAAACCTCCCTAAGCTTCCTTGCGTTCTGCTAAAATAGTTTTCATTCTAGCAACGTCTTTTCTTAATTCATGTATTTTTGAAGGTTTTTCTAAGTTACCAGTAGCTTGTTTTAAACGTAAGTTAAATATTTCGTCTTTAGCTTCTACTATCTTAGCTTCGATTTGTTCAGTGGTTAGTTCTCTAATTTCCTTAACCTTCATTTTCTTCACCACCATTTTCTTTTGTTACAAATTTACATTTGATTGGTAATTTATGCATTGCAAGTCTTAATGCTTCACGAGCAATCTCTTCGCTTACACCAGATACTTCAAACATAATCTTACCTTCTTTTACAACAGCAACCCAACTTTCAGGATTACCTTTACCTTTACCTTGACGAGTTTCAAGAGGTTTTTTTGTTAATGATAAGTGTGGGAAAATGTTAACAAAAACTCTTCCTCCACGTTTCATATATCTTGTCATAGCAACACGGGCAGCTTCGATTTGACGAGCAGAGATCCAAGCTCCTTCCTTTGCCATTAAACCGTATTCACCAAAGTGAAGTACGGTATTACCTTTTGATTTTCCTTCATGGTAAATTCTGTGAGGTTTACGATATTTAGTTCTTTTTGGCATTAACATCGCGAGCACCTCCATTTTTCTTCTTTGAAGGAAGTATTTCACCTTTATAAATCCATACTTTTACGCCAATCTTACCATAAGTAGTATCAGCTTCAGCTGTTGCATAATCTATGTCTGCTCTTAAAGTATGTAAAGGTGTAGTACCTTCATTATAACCTTCGCTACGAGCAATTTCAGCTCCATTTAAACGTCCAGAACATAAAGTTTTAATTCCCTTAGCTCCAGCTCTCATTGTATTTCTAATAGCTCTTTTTTGAGCCATACGATATGAACCTCTGTTTTCAATTTGATTTGCAATGTTTTCAGCTACTAGCTTTGCATCCAAATCAGGGTTCTTAACTTCTAATATTGAAATTTGAATTTCTTCACCAACTAATTTATTTAACTCTTTTTTTAATTTTTCAATTTCTTCTCCACCGTGTCCAATAACAACACCAGGTTTTGCAGTACTGATTTTAATTTCAGTTTTTTTATTACTTCTTTCAATTGTTATAGAAGAAACTGCTGCATTCTTTAACTTCTTAGCTAAGAATTCACGAATCTTCATGTCGTTTTCTAACGATTTAGAGAAATCTTTACTTGGTGCATACCATTTAGCAGTCCAATCCTTGTTAATACCAAGTCTTAAACCTGCAGGATTAACTTTTTGACCCATTAGTTTTCCTCCTTGTCTTATCTTTCTGCTACAACCACTGTTACATGACTTGTACGGTGATCATTTCTAGCAATTCTTCCTCTTGAATCTGGCACTGATCTTTTTAGTACCGGTCCATCATTAACATAAGCTTCTTTAACAAATAATTTATCTTTATTAAGATTATGATTATTTTCTGCATTAGCTACAGCTGATGTTAATACCTTTTTGATAACTCTAGCTGCTTTATTGTTCATATTATTTAATATGCTCATAGCTTCGTTAACATTTTTTCCGTTTATTAACCTCATAACTAAACGAGATTTTAAAGCGGAAATGCGAACTGTTTTCGCAATTGCTTTCGCTTCCATAATTTTATCTCCCTTCTAGTTATTTCTTATCTTTGTTCTCGCCATGTCCACCACATTTACGAGTTGGTGAGAACTCACCTAATTTATGTCCAACCATATCTTCTGTTACATAAACTGGGATGAATTCCTTACCATTATGTACCGCAAAAGTGTGACCAATAAAATCTGGAAATATTGTTGAACGGCGTGACCAAGTTTTAATTACTTCTTTTTTGCCTTCTTCGTTTAATTTTTGAACCTTAGCAAGTAATCTTTCAAATACATAAGGCCCTTTTTTTATACTTCTTGCCATTTACATTTCTTCCTTTCCACTATTTTTTACGGCTTACGATTAACTTAGTTGAAGCTTTTTTATTTCTTCTAGTCTTCATACCAAGTGCTGGTTTACCCCATGGTGTCATTGGTTGCTTACGACCAATTGGAGCTCTACCTTCACCACCACCATGTGGATGGTCATTAGGGTTCATAACAGAACCACGAACAGTAGGTCTAATACCCATATAACGTGTACGTCCTGCTTTACCTAAGTTTACTAATGCATAATCAGCATTACCAACTTCTCCTATTGTAGCCATACAAGTACCAAGAATCTTTCTTGTTTCACCACTTCTTAATCTTATTAATACATATTTTTCTTCACGACCTAAGATTTGTGCACTAGCTCCTGCACTACGAGCAATTTGAGCTCCTTTTCCTGGTCTCATTTCAATGTTATGAATTACAGTACCAACTGGTATATTCATAATTGGCATTGTATTACCAACTTTAACATCTACGTTTTGTCCACTAACAATAATATCGCCAACTTTTAATCCTTTAGGAGCAATTATATATTTCTTTTCTCCATCTTTGTAATTAATTAATGCGATGTTAGCGCTTCTATTTGGATCGTATTCAATAGCTGCTACTTTACCAGTAATATCGAATTTATTTCTTTTAAAATCGATTATACGATATTTTCTTTGAGCACCGCCACCACGGTGTCTTACAGTAATGCGTCCTAAATTATTACGACCATTTCTTTTACTCTTTTTACCAACTAAGCTTTTTTCAGGAGTAGATTTAGTTATTTCATCATTAACCAAAATACTCATTTGCCTTCTAGAAGGCGTAGTTGGTCTTAATTTTTTAACTGGCATTATATTTCCTCCTTATTAGCTTAAATCTAATTTACTGCCTTCAGCTAGAGTAATTATTGCTTTTTTATAAGCACTTGTCTTACCTTCATAGCGTCCAACTCTCTTCTTTTTTGCACGTACATTAACTGTATTAACGTTTGTAACCTTAACGTCAAAAGCTTTTTCAACAGCTTGTCTTATTTGTACTTTGTTTGCATCTTTCGATACTTTTAAAACTACCTTTTTTCCATCAGCAGATATATTAGCTGACTTTTCAGTAATTATTGGTGCCTTAATTATTTCTTTCATTATTTAAGCACCTCCTCGATATATTTTACAGCATCTTCAGTAATGATTAACTTATCATAGTTTAATACATCATAAGTATTTAATTCATTAGCTAAGATTAGTTTAACTCTCTTAATATTTCTTGTTGCAAGAATTAAGTTTTCAGTAAGTTCTGTAGTTACAATTAGAGCTTTTTCTGATACCTTTAAGCCTTCAAGAATATTTAACATATCTTTAGTCTTATTAGTTTCAGCTTCAAACTTATCAACAACTATTACGTTTTTATCAGCTGCTTTATATGTTAGCGCTGACTTAAGAGCTAAACGACGTTCCTTTCTATTCATCTTTTTAGTGTAGTTGCGATTTGAATTTGGTCCAAACGCAATTCCACCACCTACGAAATGAGGCGCTCTAATAGAACCTTGACGAGCGTTACCAGTTCCTTTTTGTCTCCATGGCTTTCTTCCTCCACCAGATACCTCACTACGAGTTTTAGTACTGTGAGTACCTTGTCTTAATGCTGCCATTTGTAGTAAAACGGCGTCATATACAACTTGATCATTTGGTTTAATCGCCCAAATGTTATCGTCTAATTTTGTGTCTTTAATTTTTTCACCTTTTAAACTTAAAAGTGCTGTTTTTGGCATTTTGCATCCTCCTTTCATCACAAGTATTTATAAAAGTTATTTAATAATTTTAATTATTCAGTAACTTCTTGTGATGCTTCGTTTACCTCAGTAGCTTGCTCTAAAGCCTCAGTTTCATTAGTAGCATATGTTACTAGTTCAACCTTTTCATGTTTTACATTTGGCTTTTTAACAGCTGACTTGATGATAACTAAAGACTTTTTAGCACCTGGAACGTTTCCTTTTATTAAAATAACATTTTCTTCAGGTATAACTGCTACTACTTCTAAGTTTTGCATAGTAACTGTTACATGTCCCATGTGTCCTGGCAATTTCTTACCCTTAAATACACGCATTGGTCTCATTGTTCCTAGAGAACCAACACCTCTATGATATTGAGAACCGTGTCCCATTGGACCTCTAGATTGATGATAACGTTTAATAACACCTTGGTATCCTTTACCCTTAGATGTTCCAGTTACATCAACCATTTCTCCTTCTTCAAAAACTTTGCAATTAAGTTCTTGACCTAGTTGATACTTGCTAACATCAACTCCGCGGATCTCTTTTAAGAAGCGCTTAGGAGCAGTATTAGCTTTAGCTAGATGACCTTTTTCAGCTTTATTACTTAGTTTTTCTCTTTTAGTGTCAAAACCAATTTGAATTGCTTCATATCCATCAGTTTCATTAGTCTTAATTTGAGTTACAACGTTTGGCTCAACTTCAACTACTGTAACTGGAATAAGTTTTCCATTTTTTGCAAAAACTTGAGTCATTCCTAGCTTACGACCTAAGATTCCTTTTCTTTCCATTTTTTCCTCCTATAATTATTTAATCTCAATATTAACACCGCTTGGTAAATCAAGATGCTGTAACGCATCAATTGTTTCTTTACTTGGTGATGCTATATCAATTAATCTTTTGTGAGTACGCATTTCAAATTGTTCACGTGAATCTTTGTATTTGTGAACTGCTCTTAAAATAGTGTACTTTTGAATTTCAGTAGGTAGTGGTACTGGGCCGCTTACCTTTCCGCCTGTGCGTTTAACTGTTTCTACGATTTTACTTGCAGCCAAATCTAAAGAACGATGATCATATGCTTTTAATCTTATTCTGATTTTATTTGACATACTTAAGTATCCTCCCTTCGCTTATATCTGGTATAAACTTGCTCCGTAACGAATTACCTGATTTCCCTTGTGCTAAAATAGCAACTTAACCGGGTGTATCAGCAACTTCGCACATCAATGCATCTACACGCAGTAACCATTATATCAGAAGAATTCCTTTATTTCAAGGGGTTTTTGAAAGTTTTTCCAAAAATATTCTTCATATAAAAATTTATTGTTTTTTTGAAAAAATATGTTTATATATAAATAATTCTTATGCATAATTATAAATAGGATAAAATGCAAAAAAGGCCAATACTAAGTATTAAGCCTTTTTACAATTATTATTTATCTTTTATATTCTTTAACAGCATAGTCACTACAATCTTCTTTAAAAGAGTATCCTACTGGCGCCCTATAAACTTTACTACCATCTCTGTATTTTATTATAGGATTGATAACTACTTGAACTTTCGTAGTAGGAACAATTTTTTCCCCGTTTAAAGAGTATCCTTTTGGTATCATATAAACTTCACTATCATCTACATATCTTATTTCAGGTTCAACAGCTTCAATCTTTGTAGCAGAAGTAAGTTCTTCCTCATTTGATTTTTTATTAACATAAGATGTTATTGATACCGGAAGAAGTGCTAATCCGACTACTATCATACCAATTCCAATGCGATTTACAACTTTATTACCATCAATTTTTTTCTTTTCTTTTACTATTCTCATATTTTTACCCCCATAAATAATATAACACAACAAGATTTTATATGTATAAAACCAGTTGGTGACAGCATTATAGCATATTTTTAATTTAAAGTCAAATTGCCATCTTTTGCAAATTTTTCATTTGAAGTGCAAGTTTCAGGGTGCGTAAATAATATAATATGTTTTAAGTTGGAAGGAAATTAATTATACGTCTAAAAATAATACTACCACAAGGAATTTTTTGTATAATAACAAATAGTAGTTGATATTATTATCATACTAACCATCCATATTTCATACAACAGTAGATTATTAAAAAAAGACTTATTTAAGTCTTTTGCTTAATACTGGTTCATCTTTATTTTCTAAAATTTCTTTTGTCTTAGCTATACTAGCTTCTATATCATCCCCATTATAGAAATCTTTAATTCCACAATCAGCACGCAAATAATTAATTAATGAATCATATGAGCCGTTTTTTCCAACACTTTCTAGAAATTTTTCTAATATCTCTTCATTATTCGTAACACCACGAGCTGATGAACAATATAAATACTCATAATTAGGAAGATTTACAATACCGCATTTAAAATAACTAATATACACATAAACAGCTAATACTGTTTCATTTCCTCTTATGTCAGTATATTTTACTAAATAACAATCTTCAAGAAATTGTGCACTATATTTTACGTCTTCTGTTTGAGAAATTGATTCATTATCCAATGATTTATCATTTTTGTCCTTAAATGTACAGCCCCCAAATGAGGTCATCATAACGCCCGCTAACGCACCAGCAAGTAATCTTTTAGAAATCTTTTTCATCTAAATCTCCTCCATTAACCTATATTATACGTTAAATTTCTTCATTGTCAACAAAAAGTATAGTTCTGTAGGAAAATTTATAGCATCAAGACAAATAGAATTTTTTGGGTTTTCAAAACAAAAAATAACTTCTTAAATGCAATGTCATTATTGTGTTGATAAATCTTGCCCAATCAATATTGATTAATTTGAATTTCCATTTGGTGTCTGATTTACGGTACTATGCGCTTTTTTATTTTTTTAAAACACTCTTTTCTATTTTATATAAAACATTATCAATTTTTCTCTTCAATCTTGCTATATAGTTTTACCTCACCACCATATTTACACATTATTCTATCCATTTTAATCGTTTATTACACATTTTTCCGAACTATTTTAGACTTTTTTACACATTTTTCCAGACTATTTTAGGCATTTTTACACATTTTTCCAAAAAAAAATGAATATGCCTATAGCCAAACACATATTCATATTTGTTACCCAATTAACTTAGCATGCAAAACCATACGTTTTTTATCGTCATAGCAAGAAGATAATGTAAGTAACTTATCACTACTCGTTACATCAACTCCATAATCATACACACTTCTTTGCTTTATTAAATTTACAAATTCATCAAATTCTTCGTTGCTCTCAAAATTAGCTGTTATATAATAACTTTCAGGTTCTATAGTATAGGTTGAAAATACAAGCCACTTTAAAGTCTCATTGGGTGTTACTACCGATAAAACATAGTTGTTTTTATTTTTATACCAATTAGGTTTAACAACTCTTCTTAGTGAACCAAACATTTCGTTATTTACTAAGCCGTGTGCATATAAAATAGTATTCTTTCCTATATTATTTATATCATTACGATAATCCAAAAATACCCATCCCTTTTTATTACTTGATTTATCAAAACTATGTTTCAAATAATATTCATTATCACTAGCTTTAACAAATGGATAATTAATTTTGGTTCCCTCAACCTTTATCCACCCTTCAGTATCAGGATTTATGTTTTTTAAACCGTCAAAATTTACCTCTATCATATTCATATTCCCATATTTTTCATATATAGAACTTGTTGTTGTAATCAAAGCACTATCTTCTTTATTAGTGGTTTTAGGTGTAATTTCCTTTATACCAGCAGTATCATAAACCTTACTAATCATATCTTTTGTTTTTTTATTTTCCAAGAAAGAATTTCCCAAGATGAATAACATCATAGCTAGTAAAACTATACAAATAAAAATTATAATACGCCATATAGCTTTTTCTATCTTTACTTTTCTTTTAGCTTTACTAGTAGCATTTATTATATCCTTAGTATCACTTATATTTATTGTTCTTGTAAAATCTAATATTTCTATTACTTCATGGCTCGGTATACTAATAGTCTTAGTAAAATCTAGTATTTCAATATCTTCATCTTTTGGTTCAATTTTTTTATCAATAACAGGGGATGCATCATATCGTTTTTTTAATTCTTTAGAATATATTTTTAAAAATCTTTTAAACCATCTTTTACTTTTAAGCCATTTAACATCATCAAGCGTTAAATAGCTAGAATTAATAACATCAAGCAGACTCTTATCATTAGAATATGCAATTTTATCAAACCCTTTTTTACTCATACAAAATCTTCCCCTTAATTATACTATAGCTACAGTATAGCACATTTTTTGTCATTAAAAAAGATATTAGCAAATAGCTAATACCATTTTAATCTCTACTCTTACCAAATAGTCTTAATAAATCAAGGAATATATTTACAAAGTCAAGATATAAATCAAGTGCTCCATATATTGCTGCCTTGTTTAGTTCTTCTTCATTTCCTACATAATATTCATACACACTTCTTAGTTTTTTCATATCCCATGCAGTAAATCCTAAAAAGACAATAATTGAAATTATAGAAGCAACTAAACCTAAAGCTGAATTTAAAACAAACATATTTATTATTGACATGATAATTACTGCAATTAATCCAAATAACATTAATCTACCAAAAGATGATAAATCCTGCTTAGTTAAATATCCATAAACGGCCATAAGTCCAAATAGCAATGCTGCTGATAAAAATACCATAACGACACTACCAAATTTATAATATAAAAATATCGAAGATAGTGTTAATCCACTTACTATAGAATAAATTATAAATAATACCTTAGCAACCGTACTAGATATTTTATTTCTAAGTGCTGTAAAAGCAATTACTACTATAAGTTCTAATATAACTATAGCAAAAAAACCATTTCTTACAAAGTTAATCATAGCAGGTGTAGTTGATGTAAAATATGCTACAGCACCTGACAAAGCAAGCCCTATAAACATCCATAAATATACTCCTACAAAAAACTTTGATTTTCCATTATCATTATTTATAACCATAATAACCTCCATCTAAGAGTATTATAACACCTAATTATTAAAATTTTATTAAAATAGTGAAATTTATTATTTACTTAACACTATTATACTCTAGTCTTAATTTATCAGATACAGTCACTATAAATTCACTATTTGTAGGCTTTGCTCTATCATAATCCACACTATGTCCAAATATTTCTTCCATAAGGTCTATATCCCCTCTATTCCAACTTACTTCTATAGCATGTCTAATAGCTCTTTCAACCCTAGATACAGTTGTATCAAATCTACTAGCTATTTCAGGATATAGTTCTTTTGTTATTGCACCAACTATATCTGGTTTTTCATACATTAAAAGAACTCCTTCTCTAATATATTGATAACCTTTTATATGAGATGGTACCCCTAATCCATGAAGTAACTTGGTAACAGATATCTCTAAGCTACTATGCATTGAATCAGTATTCTTATCCTTTTTTACAATAAAGTTAACAGCATCCAACAATTTAGACTCAAGTTCAGACATCTCAAATGGTTTTAATACAAAATGCTTAGGATTATATCTAGATACCCTTTGTATAGTTTCATCAGCATTAAATGACGTGCCAATTACAACAGGCTTATTAATAGCTAGTTTTTGCATTCTATCAAGCACATACATGCCATCTTTCTTAGGCATTATAAGATCAAGTAACATAACATCAAAGCTATTTGGTTCTTTTTCTATTATCTTAAGCGCCTCTTCCCCATTATATACACCATTTACTACTTTAATTTTTTTATGATCCTCAAAATAGTCCTTTATCATCTCGACTAAGTTTTCATTATCATCTACTACTAGTAATCTTATTTGTTCTTTTTCTTTCATTTCTTTTTCCTCCTTAAATAGCACTAGTATTATATTCCTTTTTTTTTAAATAAATTATCAAAAGCTGTCGAATAAAAAAAGAATGTACTACTACATCCTTCAAATATATATTTTTATGCTGCTTTAGGTAAATCTGACGAATTATTATTACTAAAACGCCCATTGTTGAAACTAAGTGCTTTACCTTTTTCTTCCCCCTTATCCTCAAAGTTCTTCTCTTTATTTAATGAATCTTGCATTTCATCAAAGGTCTTACTCTTTCTCTTCTTATCAGAATCCACATTTTTCTCATTAACAGGGAAGTAATCTTCAAATGCATTATCTATTTCTTTTCTAACTAGATTGTTATGTTTAGCCTTAGCATTATCAATTATTTTTTTTAATTCTAATTTAGCTATTGTCTTATCTATTAGCTTTCTAACAGTTAGGGTAAGCCTAATGTCTAAAAGTGTGTCAATAGTTGTTAATATTACCTCATTTCTGTTTTTTAGGTTTTCTATTTTAGAGCTATTAATCATACAGCCTCCCCTTTCTATACTTATAAGATAACACAATATTATCAGAAATGAAACAAGTAATTTGTCAGTTTTACGCTTTACTTTACATTTTTTATTATTTCTTCTAATTGATTAGCATTAGTAGAGGCTTTTCCTATTAAATAACCATCAATTTCATCGCTTAATATTTTACCTATATTGTCCTTATTTATACTGCCACCATAAATTAATTTATAATTATTTATATTACAAGATGACAATATTTTCCTTATATAGCCTAGAGCATCTAAAATTTCATCTTTAGTAAGGCTACTTTCATTTCCTATTGCCCACCCCGGTTCATAAGCTATTATTATTTCATCATCATTATTTAAAGTTACACCTTTTAATCCTTCTTTTAACTGTTTTTTTATAACTTCACTAGACTTCATCAAGTCTTTTTCCATTTTTGACTCACCAATGCATAATATTGGAATGATAGAATTTCTTAAAGCTGATTTAACTTTCTTATTAATTATTTCATTGCTATCGCAAGCTCTTCTTTCAAAATGGCCTAGTATTGAATACTTAACTCCCATAAGGCTTAAGAAATAAGCTGATACCTCACCTGTGAAAGCACCTTTATCTTCATAAAATGCATCTTGACTTCCTAATTTGTATTTGTTAAACAAATTTATATTAGTAAAGCTAGGACATATTATTAAATCAATATTAGATTTATCAATATCATCTAGTCTTTCTTTAAAAGCTCTAGCTTCATCATATGTTAAATACATTTTATGGTTACATACAATCATTTTCTTCATATTACTTATCATCTCTTTCAATAATGTTTCTTATGCTGTGGAAAGCTTTTTTAAAGAGATTTGTATCTTTATTAACTACCATTTTATATACTTCTAAAACCCTTGATGCATATACTTCAGCACTATAGCTGTTAGCAGTTATTCTAGCTTGTTTTGAGATTTTATCGGCTAATTTTTTATCATTATATAACTTATCTATAAGCTTTCTATAGCCTTCACCATCTTCAAAGAAGAAACCATCTTGTTTATCTGTTATAACAAGCTCAAAGCTTTCATCTCTTATTGCAACTACTGGCTTTGATGCTGCCATAGCCTCTATTACCGTTAGTCCTTGTGTTTCAGTAGTTGACGCAGTTGCAAATACAGAAGCTACCTGATAATATTTTGGAACATCATCCCATGGTACTTTACCAACAAATATAACATTTTTATTAAGATTATTTTTATCCGTTAGATAAAGTAATTCTTTCATATCCGGTCCATCACCAACGATAACCAATTTAGCCTTCGGACATTTTTTTATTATACCTTTTAAGTTATTAATAAGAAATTCTATATTTTTTTCTTTTGCAATTCTACCAACATACAAAATAACAAAATCATCTTTTTTTAATCCTAAATCTTTTCTTAACTTAGAAACAGAGGATTCATTCACATTTTCATTATAGAATCTTGTAACATCAATACCCGTAGGTATAATATGCACATCTCTTTTTACTTTATATTTTTCTTTAAATAAATCACAAGTCTTTTTCGTTGGTACAATTAATTCATCAATTGTTTTATCACATAAGAAAAGTGTTAAATATTCAACTAGTTTTTTAGATGCTGAATCAAAGTATCCTTTAGTTATATAATAAATGTATTCTTCATACATAGTATGATAAGTATGAACTAATGGAATGTTATATTGTTTAGAAATTAGTCTTGCAAAAGAGCCTATACCGAATTCAGTATGAGTATGAATAACATCTAGATTCCAGTCTTTAATTATTTTTCTTGCTTTAAGAGGGTATAAACTAGTTAATCTATAATCAAATATACCAATTGGGATACCCGGCACTCTAAGTACTTTATCTTCTTTTTTATATGAAAATGATTCACTGTTAACTGTTACTACATAAACATCATGTCCTTGTTTTTCTAAGCCCTGTTTTAACATTAAAACACTTGTTGAAACACCATTAATAAAAGGTGGATAAGTATCAGTAAATAATCCTATTCTCATTTTTATGTATCCTTTCTTTCAAATAATAATGCAATAGCACCTATAATCATTGCTAAAAAATATGTTATCGTACGCCACATTAACATTGCACCCGATAATATTGGTCCTTTTATAAAGACTTCAAATAATTTTACAAAACCAAATTCTATACCACCTGTTGCACCTGGAATTGGCACAAAATTTCCTATTAGCATTACAAATGATGTAACTACTATAGAATTTAATATCGTGATTTTATTATATCCTAATGACATAAAAACTAGTGTTGGAATAATATAAAGAATTATAAGATACATCATATTTGTTAGCGTACCTATTAATATCTTTGACTTACTCTTCTTTACTGTTTCACTTGTTTCATAAAAATGAGAAACACTTTCTTTAGCTTTTTCCTTAGTTATTTTTAATTTATTTACTATTTTAAATTTGAATGCAAAGTCAATTATTTTATTAAGAATTTTCTTCCCTGTTTCCTTAGCATTAGCAAATATAAATAAGAATAATAAAACACCGAAATTAATTATAAAACCCGCAAGTATTATCCATGTAAGATAATTATTCATTTCTATAGACTTAGTTTTTAAATTAACAAACATAGAAAACAAACTCATAAGTATTAAAGCAACTTGAAAAGAAATAAAGTCTTTTAATAAAGCATTAGTAGAGTCAGTTATTCTTATTTTTTTCTTCTTTAAAAGATATATTTCAAAAGGCTGACCACCAGACTGAAATGGTGTTATTCCATTTAGAAATTGACTTATTAATGTTAATGAAAATGCATCTTTAATAGAATATTTATTGTTATACTCTCTTATAAACATAAAAAGACTAATTGATTTAAAAAATAGTGATAGCAAAAACATTATAATAGCTAGAGCAAAAATCAAAAGATTTACATTGGATAACTCATTTATTACACCATTGAAATTATCTTTTAGTGAAAAGTATAGAACAAGTATTATCATTATAAATAATACTAAGAGATTAAGTTTCTTATTTTTCATACATATTACCTTTCATCTATTATTTCAATTCCTGGTAGCGTCTTTCCTTCTACAAATTCCAAGGAAGCACCACCACCTGTTGATATATGTGAAAAAGAATCTTTAAATCCAAATCTAATAGCTGCTGATGCACTATCACCACCACCTATTACTACCTTGGCATTTGAATCTTTCAAAACCTCACATAAACTTTTTGTTCCATACTCAAAGTTACTAAATTCTGACACACCAACTGGGCCATTCCAAAATACGGTTTTAGATTTATTTATATATTCTTTAAATAAATCTATCGTTTTGGGTCCTATATCTAACACCATCATATTATCTGGAATATCATCTATGTTAGAATACTTAACTTCTAGTCCATCCTGATATTTAGGTGTACTATACCCATCAACTGGTAAAATAATTTTATTACTATATTTTTTTAATAATTTTTGGCAGTATTTAACACTTTCTTCATCATATATAGATAGCTTAAGATCAAAACCCAATGCCTTTAAAAATGTGTTTGCTATTCCACCACCTAGTAACATATAATCAGCTTTATCAATTAATCTATCCATTACCTTTATTTTATCATTCATCTTAGCACCACCCATTATGACTGTATATGGCCTTTTTGGGCTTTTACATATATTACTTAATGATTTTATTTCTTTTTCTACTAAAAAACCTATCCCGGATTCTAAATTACTAGCTATCCCTACATTCGACGCATGTGCTCTATGACATGTTCCAAACGCATCATTAATGAATATATCTCCAAGGCTCGCCCAGTATTTTCCAAGTTCCAGATCATTTGAGCTTTCCTTTTTGTCTGGGTAATCTTCAAACCTAGTATTTTCTACTAGTATAACCTCACCTGGTTTCATTTTTGCAACTTCATTTTCAAGCACAGTACCACGTGTTTCATTAACAAAAGTAACATTTTTACCAAGCAATTTAGACAATCTTTCAGCTACTACCTTTAAAGACTTATCTTTCATATCTTCTTTAGTTTTAACTCTTCCAAGGTGTGATAATATAATTACTTTTGCTTTTTTTGAAATGGCATAGTTAATTGTTTTTAAGCTTTCTTTTATACGGTTATCATCTAAAATAACGCCATCTTTTATTGGAACGTTTAAATCGCACCTAATTATTACTCTTTTATTGTTTAAGTCAAAATCTCTTATACTTTTTTTCATTAAATATCATCCAATCTATATTTATTCTACGGTTACTCTTGTTGACGCAACAGGTCCATCTGGTGACTTGGCTGTTATAATAGTAGTTCCCCTATTTTTAGCGGTTACAACACCACCACTTACAGTCGCTACTCTAGAATTACTACTACTCCACGATACATTCTTATTTGTAGCATTAGAAGGTGTATAATGAACACTAAGCCCTTTTTTCTCACCTTTTTTAATTGTAATAACATTTGGTACTAATCTAATTTCAGTTACTTTAACATAAGTTGATTTTACCGTTACAATTCTTTTTACAGCAGTAGATAAACCATAACTATCAGTAACAGCATAGTTAACATAGTACGTTCCAGCAGAATTAGTATTAACATTAGTTGTAACTTTAACCATAGATGTTATATCATTACCAAATCCATCATTAGCGGAATACCCAGGCTCCTTGTAACTTGTTCCAACATTTAATGTAATACTTCTTTGTCCTTTTAATGTTATTACAGGTGGATTAGCAGGTACTCTTCTAATTGTAGTTGTTATCCTTCTAGTTGTATTAGTCGTATTTGGTCTTCTAGTAGTCTTTGTAGTTGCTGGTTTGTTTGTCGTAGTGTCTGGCCTTTTAGTTGTCGTAGTTGTCGTTGTAGTATTTTTTGATTCAGTTACTATAACTTTTCTTGTCTTACTATTTTTATTACCAGCCTTATCAGATACAGAATAAGTTAGAACATATGTGCCAGCTTTAGATGTATCAACCTTACCAGTTACTTTTATCATAGAAGTAATATCACCATCTATATTATCAGTTGCTTTTGCACCAGGATCTTTAAATTCCTCACCCTTATTAATAGTTATTTCCTTTTCACCAACTAAAGTAATATCTGGTTTTGTTTTATCTTTATTTGTTTTAGTAGTTTTAGTCGTTGTTTTCTCATCATTACTTACATACCCAGTCGTTGTATATAAATTTTTACATTTAATATACGCATTATAGCTTTCGGTATCTTCTTTCTTCGCTATAACATATCCTGTACATATATTTGCTGCTTTAACCTTATCTGGATTTATAGCGCCACCATTTGTAGTAAGCATATCAGAAAGTTCAATTCTATATTCTTTGCTTGTCAATTCTATATTCTTTTGAGAAATATATATAGGTGCTTCCTGTTTCATTCTTTCTTCTAGTCTACTAAAATCATCTGTAGTATATTTTTCACTTTTTTTGCTAAACACACTTGATAGTATAATAATTACAATTATAATGAAAATTAAAACCATTCCTATTAAAATAAGCATACCACGAGTTACTTTAAACTTCTTTTTTTCGTTATCTTCACTCTTATAAAGGCTATTTATTATATTCATACCAATCACCGACCTTATTTTCATATACAATTATATCAGATAATTACCATTTTTTAAATATCTTTTATATTAGTGCCAAATCTTATAAGCAAAATTAAAACCAGATGTTTATCTAGCTTTAATATGAGCCTTTACCAGGATTTATGAATAATAAATTATCTAATATATTACTACTAAGTATTCTTATATGCACATTTATATTACTTTAAACACCTTTTCTTATGTTACAGATAATATTTCAAAACTAGGAAAATTACTATAAAATAATATTTATAAATGCTTAAAAATCATATATTCTAACATATTTATGGTCTTCTTTATTAAGGTTTACAATTGTTTTTAAATTTTATAATATTGCATATTCACTATACACTTTATAACTATTTACATAAATTAAAATAGAAGAATTTATATATAATAATTCTTAAAAGATTAAAGGGAGATGTATAATGAATAAGTGCGGAGATTATGAACAAATAAGAAAAAGAATTGAAGAAGAAAGAAAAAAATGTAAATTTTATTATATTAATGGACCAACCGGGCCCAAAGGTGAAAAAGGTGACCCAGGGCCCAGAGGAGAGCAAGGTTTAACTGGCCCCCAAGGGGCAAGAGGATTACCTGGGCCAACCAGTGTTGATGTTGGAATTACAGAAACAGTAGAACCCTTTGAAAACGCCAAAGTTGAAAATGTCGGAACAATCGAAGATGTTATTTTAAATTTTAAAATACCTAGAGGTAAGCAGGGGATAGATGGTAAAATTGGTCCTCAAGGAGTACAAGGTCCAAAAGGTGATAAAGGTGAAATAGGACCACAAGGAATAAAAGGTGAAAAGGGTGACCCAGGACCATCTACTATTCAAATTGGAAATGTTGAAACAGTAGAGTCAACTGAAAGAGCTTCAGTTATAAATACTGGAACACCAGTTGATGTAGTTTTAGACTTTAAAATACCAAAAGGTGAAAAGGGAGATACTGGAGATGTTGGACCAAGAGGGCTACCTGGAGAAATAGGAAGAACAGAGCATATTGCTATAGATGAAACGCAGACTTTAGAGCCAGGTGAAGAAGCTACTGTTATGGATACATTTGAAAACTGGGTACATCATCTTGCATTTTCAATTCCAAAAGGAGATACTGGTCCTACTGGTCCACAAGGCCCAGCAGGCCCTCCGGGAACAGAATTCGTATCATCGTATGGCATTAGATATTCGATGACTGATACGCAAATTACTTTACCACAAGGTGCAGATACAGTAATTCCTCTGCCTGAAAAAGGAACGGCCTTTCTTACTGAATATCCAGATGGTAATTCAATTAAAATAAAAGAAAGTGGGGTATATTTAATATCATATTTGTTATGTGGAGCAACAAATGAGGAATGCTCTATAACTATGTCTGTCAGAGCAAATGATATATTACAGCCCGCTACAAGTGCAACAAGTGAATTTAGTGCTCAATTAATTAATAGTATAAGTGGTTCAACTATTTGTTCATTACAAGCAAATGACCTTATAACACTAAATATTAAACCTTCAAAAGCAGTTACTATGAAATTCAATGGAAGTACTAATGCAATGCTAAATGTTACTAAAATACATTAAGAATAGAAAATTCTCTATTCTTTTTAATTATTCTAATTTTAATTGTTAACATAAATTATTATAAAGGAAGGTGATAATTATTCAAATAATAGATGACAATACAGTTGTTGTTACAACTAGTGATGAATTAAAGCAAGCATTAGGTGATGATAATAATTATAACTATATTTATTTAGGAAACGATATTATTGCTGCTAATGGTTTTATTATCAATAGTAATAAAAGCAAAGTAACAATTGATGGAACATATAACAATACAAGATACACTTATACAAACTATTTAAACCAAGAAGAGGAAGTTATAAAAGCAAGTAAAACTAATAAAAAGGTCATATTAAAAAATATGAACATAATATCCTCACATGGTTATGGAGTTATTTTTGTTCCATCTCATCCTAATTATTCTGATGTAGTAATAGAATATAATAATATAATTTTTGGTGGAGTAGAACTTTCACAGAATTATTATGGTACAACTAAAATTATTGATTCTATTATAGAGGTAAAGGATACTAATGCTGTTGCAGCACAAAGGGTTTGTAATTCGAATAGAATTATAATAGATGGAAATACGACAATAACAAATACTTCAAATACTAATACAATTTTTTTCTTTAACGATGTAATATCATCATCAGTTAAAATAATGCCAAATAGTAGAGTAAATATTACAACTGATAAAGAATTTATGAATGGAACAAATAAGCTTGATTTAATAGTAGGACATGGCTCAGAGTTTCTTTTAACAACCGGTAATGGATTTGCCAAAACAACAACTCATGGGGCTAGAAATGTTATAATTGAAGAAATGTCCAATTTTACATTTATTGAAAAAAGTCATCAAAGAATACCCATGTGGAATATATTTGGGAACTTTATAGTTAAAGAAGGAGCAAGCGTTTCAGTGCTAAACACCTATATGACTACACCATCAGATAACTATAATATATATTTTAAAGGAACAAATCAAAAGTTTATATTAGATAATCCAAAATATGTAAATATTTATACTAAAAACTCAAGTGTTGTATACACAAATAATCCTGTTAATTTTATATTTAAATTCACCAGAATTAATATGTGGATATATGCTCTTGATTATACTTCGGCATGCACACTAGATGATTATCCGGCTCTTTATTGGTATAAAGAAAATATGCTATCAGAAATAAAAGGAGTACTAAATAAAGATAATACGACTATTACATCTCATAATTTTACAGAACACGAATTAAGTTCACTATCAGATATGAATAACTTCTCATTTCAGGATAAAAAAATATTAACAATAGGGCTAATTAAAATAAATGTTCATCCAATTACTGATTCTGTTAATACTATCTCAGGTCATACTGTACCATATTCAAATATTAAAATAGAATATGGTAATAAAAACTTAACAGCGATGGCTGATGAAAATGGCCTATTTGAAGCAGATGTTGATTCTGCTATTCTAGATAATACAAGAATTAAAATAACATCTTGTTTAAATGGATATTTTACCGAAAGAAAAGTAACAACACCTTTTATGGGGGAATTAACTTTATTAAAGGCAACAGAAAACATTCCTTTTAGTATGGCACCATCATCTACTAAACCAATTATTTTATTCAAGGAAAACAAAACAACAGTAACTGTAATTGATAGTAGAATAAATGGCACTAATTGGAAATTATATTTAAATTACATAAATCCAATGATAGAAAAAGAAGGTAAGGTGCTAATAGATTCATTATTCTTTAAGAATTTCAATAATGAAGAAATCCCTCTAAAAACAAATAAAAAATTGATATTTGAATCAAGTGATAGTGGTGGAAATGTTAATGTAAGTAATGTTACATTCTCTACTGATAAAGGATTATTTTTAAAGCCTAGCAATGATTTATTAAATGGTGAAGATTATTCAACCTTAATTATATGGAGTGTTGAGGAATAATGCCTTTACAAGAGATCAAGACAATTCATAAAATACATTGTAATGAGGTGAGATATGAAAAATAATTATATTTACATAAAACTCAATAGTAACGGAAATATATACCCGGGCAATTTAAAAATTAAGTTAATAAATAGATGTAATAAGAACATTTTTAATGGAAAAACAGATTATTTTGGAAAAATAAAAATACCAATAAACAATAATGAAGTATATAGGTTAGTTATATATTCTAATTTATTAATTATGAAAATTCCTTTAATAGCCATAAAAGATGAAGTTTATTATATAAATATTGGTAATAATGGTGTTAGCAATAGAAAACGCCTTGTTACATTTACGTTAATGGATAAATATAATCCAGATATTAAAATTAAAGGGGGAAATTTGATAATATGGCGAGACATACAATCCCAATAACTAATGGCAAAGGAAGCATTGAATTAGTTAATGGAATATATAATGCTACAGCAGTAGTTGATGGCTATGATGCTTCTACTTTAAATCCGAATCAAGTAACTATAGTAGAAGGTTCAAATAATTATACTTTTAAAATAAGTGCTAAAGGAACATTAACACTTCATGTAACTGATACAGGAGATAAAACCACAGGTATACAAGTTATAGGTGCAAAATTTATAAGAACTGACAGCGTAGGTACTGTAGTAGGAGTAGAAATAACAACTGATACTGATGGAAATGCAGTATTTAACAATGTTCCATTTTCTCAATCTGGAAACATAGAAATATATTATAAACAGATTACAAGTGATGGAGGGCATACATTCGATGATAATGTTAAATCTATCGTTATGACCACTTCATCGGAGACCGTTGAAATTGCAAATCCAGTAGCTCCAGTTAGGAACATAATGCTTACTGATGCAAGCTTTCCTAATATACCTATTAAAGATGGCCAAATAACATTAGAAAGCAACTAATAGTGAAAAACTAAATTATTAAATTAATTGTGGCTAGCAAGAAATTATTTGTATAATTCTTGCTAGCCACAATAACTTTATTATAACTCAGTAAAATACTTAGCAGTTCTAACCATTTGAGCAGAATAACTCATTTCATTATCATACCATGCTACTATTTTAACTAACTGTTTTCCATCTACATCTATTACGTTTGTTAAAAGACCATCAACTAAAGCTCCACACTCCATTCCTATAATATCACTAGATACTATTGGATCAGTTGTATATTTAATTGTCTCACTTTGGTTATTCATAAATAATTCATTTATCTCTTCTTTTGTTACTTTCTTTGATAATTCTAAGGTTAAATCTATTACAGAACCAGTTGTTACCGGAACTCTCATTGCCATTCCATCTAACTTGCCTTTAAGTTCTGGTATAACAAGTCCTATCGCACTTGCTGCACCAGTTGTTGCAGGAACAATATTTGCTGCCGCCGCTCTTCCTCTTCTTGATAGATGACCTTTCTTATGGGCAACATCAAGTGTTGACTGATCATTAGTATACGCATGAACTGTAGTCATATAACCTTTATCAACGCCAAAATTATCACATAGTAATTTCATTACTGGTGCTAAACAGTTTGTAGTACAACTAGCTGCACTAATAATTTTTTCTTCTCCTGTTAAAGTTTTATGGTTAACATTATATACTATAGTTTTTAAATCACCTTTTGCAGGTGCTGATATTATAACTTTTTTAGCTCCTGCATCTATATGAGCCATAGATTTTTCATAACTAGTAAAAAATCCTGTGCATTCAAATACCACATCAATTCCAAGTTCTTTCCATGGTAAATTTGAAGGATCTTGTTCCTTATATATTTTTATACTTTTACCATCTACTATAATACTATCTTCATTTGATGATATATCACTTTCCTTATATCTTCTATGTGAAGTATCATATTTAAGTAAATATGCTAGTTGCGCTGGATCAGTTAAATCATTTATTGCAACAACATCAAGCTCTGGATCATGAGACATAATTCTAAAAACTAATCTTCCTATTCTTCCAAATCCATTTATAGCTACTTTAACTGCCATATTTTATCACTCTCCTATTTATATATTTTACCATTTTCTATTCTTTAAAACAACTTCCTCCAATAAATTCTCTTATTATTGAATCATTAGGAACATCATCTGATGGTATTCCTAAAATTACTCTAAATAAATTAATTAATCTAAGTG
Source organism: uncultured Bacilli bacterium (assembly GCA_934155185.1). Taxonomy (GTDB): domain Bacteria; phylum Bacillota_I; class Bacilli_A; order RF39; family UBA660; genus Aphodocola. The sequence goes on along the minus strand of CAKPGT010000002.1, from coordinate 74,558 downwards.
CATCCCCGTAATTAGGATCATCTTCAGACACAGAAAATAATAGTGGTTCTGCATAAGTTTTTAAAACTCCTAATTCATAAACCAAAGATGTATTTAGTATATCGTCTGCATCTTTTATATAAGGAAATATCATTTCTTCTTCTGCATCCCTTACACTTCTCCATATACTTAATGTTTCTGATGCACCAACTCCTCTTGTTCTATTATCTCTTACTATTCTTCTTAGTAATCTGTTATCATTACTACTAAATAAATTATGATTATCTATATTAAGCGGAGTTAATGGGCCTATATAAAGCTTAAACTTGTTTTTTTCAGGTATCATTTCAGTTAATTTTTCATTAAAGGCATGTATACCTTCAATTATTAAGATACTATTATCATTCATCTTAGTTGGAGTACTTCTTCCCTCTTGAATACCCTTAACAAAATTATATCTAGGTAGGTATACTTCTTTTTTATCTAGTAATTCAGAAATTTTTTCATTAAACTGATTTGTATCGATTGCTTCTATTCTTTCTTTTTCGGGCTCTCCTTTTTCATTTAATACCCTCTTTTCTATATCTACATAAAAATCATCAACAGAAATAGGAATAGGATCAAAGCCCTTACTTCTTAAAAACAAAGTCAATTTTTTGGAAGTAGTAGTTTTACCAGATGATGATGCACCTGTTATTAAAACTATTTTTATATCTTTATTTTTAGTTATACTATCTACTATTTCAAATAATTTATTATTTTGAATTGACTCACTTATTCTTATAATGTCACCATAATCACCTGTTGATATTGTATTATTTAACTCAACTGATGTATTTATTTTAAGCGATTCTAATAATTTATCATTTCTTTCTATAGCGCGTATAAAGCTTTCATTTCTTTCAAATTTAAGATTATCTTCTTTATTATAGCAAGTAGGTGCTAATAATATCATTTTATTGTCTTTAAGATATTTTAAATTATAACTTGTAAGATATTTTGTATTACATGGAAGTACATCATAAAAGTAATCAAGGCAATCATCTAACTTATATAAACTAATAGTTGAATTACTAATAAACCTTAGTGAAGCAGCTTTATCTTTTTGATTTATCTTAGAAAAGTATTCTATGGCTTCTAATCTTGAAACCATGATTTTTGTAATAGGTAAAGCTTCTGCACTTAATTCTTTCATTCTAATTTTAATTTTCTCAGTAGTAACTTCTGATATTAAATTATTTGTTAATATCTCACAGTAAATACCTTTATCTAAAGTGTGCATAATTTTAACATCACAGTTTAAAACATCTTTTACTGCTTTAGAAAGTAAGAAGTAAATACCTCTTAGGTAGGTTCTATTTCCAAGTACGCTTGTAGAATCATAGAACATAACTTTAGATGACTTAGTTACTTTAGTATCTAAACCAGTTAGTCTATTATCAATTGATGCTACTATAATATCTTTTTTGTAATCATCTTTAAAATCTTTTGATATATCTAAAAGAGATGTTCCCTTTTCATATTCTACTTCTTTATCTTTGTATGTAATTTTAATATTTGACATGTTATCACCCTTTATTCTTTATACAATATTATTCTATCAAAAATGAAGAAAAATGTCACATTATTTAAATAATATTTTTAATTACTTTATACATAATATTACTAGGTGATAAAATTATGAATCTAATTCCTAGTGTTATTGAAAAAACTCATAATGGTGAAAGAGCATATGACTTATACTCTAGGCTATTAAAAGATAGGATAGTATTTATTGGTGGAGAGATAAATGATGATACTGCAAATATAGTTATTAGTGAGCTTCTTTACTTAGATTCTTTATCTAATGATGATATTAGTATATATATAAATAGTCCTGGTGGAAGTATAACTTCAGGAATGGCTATATATGATACAATGAATTTTATAAAAAGTGATGTATCAACTATATGTGTTGGCATGAGTGCTTCTATGGCATCTATACTTCTTGCATCTGGTACAAAGGGTAAAAGATTTATCTTACCTAATAGTGAGGTTATGATACATCAACCTCTTGGAGGTGTAAATGGACAAGCTACTGAAATAAAGATAGTAGCGGATAGAATTCTTTACTTAAGAAATAAATTAAATAATATATTAGCTGATAAAACAGGTAAAGATATCAAGAAAATTGAAGACGACACAGAAAGAGATTATTACTTAACCGCAAAAGATGCTCTAGATTATGGGTTGGTTGATAAAGTACTATAAAATTACTTCTTATTTTCTATAAAGGTTGTAACTGAATCAATTATAAATAAAATAACTAGTATCAAAGTGGCAGACTTTGGTACTTTTTTTATTATTCCGTCAAGCATCGGGTTAATAACATATACAAAAAGAACACTTGCCACTCCCCAAACTAACGTCATTTCAAGAGATATATACTTACCTATATGATATTTATGATTGCTATAATTCCAAAATACTTTACCATATAGCTTTTCTATTAAAACTCCTCCTAGTGCCTCTAATGTAGATAATACAATTGCAACTACAATAAGCATAATAATTGTTTCCCAGAATCTAGGCATATGAAGATTTTTAAATAAATATCTAGAAACAAATAGTATAGTAATAGCTCCAAATCCATATACAGGAGTCCACCATCCATGTAAAATACCACTTTTAAAGTTGGTATGAGTTACTAGTGCAACTACAGTTTCTATTAAATGTCCTAAAATAGAATATATAAAAAAACAGTTTAAATAATACATAATATCACCATAAATAGTATGTATATTTAAACTTGTTTTTATACTTATTCAACTGTAACTGATTTTGCTAAGTTTTTAGGTTTATCAATACTGCAGTCTTTCTTTTTAGCTACATAATATGCTATTAATTGAAGTGGTATTACAGTAAGAAGTGGAGATAATAAATCATTTACTTTTGGTATTTCTATTTTTTCATCATAAAATTCATTATCTATATCATCTTTTCTATTAGTTATATATATAACTTTAGCACCACGAGATTTTACTTCTTTAATATTACTAATTGTTTTAGGTGCAATATTATCATCTGTTACTATACCTATAACAGGTGTTCCATTATCTATCAAAGATATAGTACCATGTTTTAATTCACCTGCCGCATATGCTTCACTATGTGTATATGATATTTCTTTAAGTTTTAAAGACCCTTCCATAGATAGTGCATAATCAACACCACGACCTATAAAGAATACATCATTATGTTTAACTAAATAATCTGCTATTCTTTCATATTCTTTAGTATTATTAAGAAGTTCTTCCATATAACTCGGAAGTGCTTTTACATCACTTAATATTTCTTTTATTTCGCTTTTATCTATTATGTTTTTATTAACTGACATATTAAGTGCTATTAAAGATAGCATTGCAACCTGTGCTGAATAAGCTTTAGTTGTTGCAACAGCAATTTCTTTACCGGCTTCTGTATATAATACTAATTTAGCACTTCTAGCTATTGAACTTTCTTTTTCGTTTATAATGCCTAATGTATCATTACCATTTTTCTTAGCAATTTTTAATGCTTCTAATGTATCTGCTGTTTCACCAGATTGTGATACAACTATAACAAGTTCATCTTTATCTAAAAATAATTTGTTATATCTAAACTCACTAGCTGTATCTACTTCTGTTTTTACATTAGCATATTTTTCTATCATTTGCTTTCCTACTAAGCCAGCATGTGTTGCACTACCACACGCAACTATTCTTATTTTGTTGTACCTAGAAAAATCAGGCATTTTATCTATCAAACTACTTACCCCGGTTTCTAAATAACTGCTAGTTGTTTTCTTAAATACTTCTGGTTGTTCATTAATTTCCTTTAACATATAATGCTCATAACCTTGCTTATCAATAATAGCATCATCATATAAGAATTCTTTTAATTTAGTATCTTTTTTCTTACCATCATTATATATATCTATACTATTATTAGTTATTTTAGCATAATCTCCATCTTCTAATACCGTATATTTATTTGTTCTTCCTAATATAGCAGGAACATCTGATGCAATATAATTTTCATTATCACCAGCACCTATTATTAATGGACTATTTTTCTTAACTGCATATAATGTATCTTTATCATCCATACATATTATACCAAGAGCATATGCCCCTTTTAAAGTCTTATCTATAGCATCTATACTTTTTAAAACATCATTATTTTTACTGTAATAATAGTCAAGTAAAGCACTAATAACTTCTGTATCAGTATCTGATTTAAACTTATAACCTTTACTTTCAAGTTGTTTTTTTATTTCTTTTTCGTTTTCTATAATACCGTTATGTACAACGGCAAATTTACCTACTACATGAGGGTGAGCATTAGTCTTATTAGCTTCTCCATGTGTAGCCCATCTGGTATGTCCAATACCTAAATTTGCTTTTTTATTAAAGTCTATTTTACTAAGTAAATTTTCCAACTTACCCTCTTCTTTTATAACTGATAATTTATCATTATCTATATAAGCTATACCAGCCGAGTCATACCCTCTATATTCTAGACGTTTTAAACCGTCACTTAAAACACGTACACAATCACCTTTTTTGCCTACGTAACCAACTATTCCACACATATAATTAAATCTCCTTTTCGTGCATAATAAAAACATATGTGTGAAATACTCCTCTGTTATAATGTTGATTTTAGTTTTTAAAGTATTTCTATCGATTACATTAACCGTGATAGCATCCGCCGAATATTTCGATAACTATCATCCTCGTCATCCTTATAGGATCTGGCGCTAGTATGGTACTTATTCCTTTCTATTTTTACCAAACTTTAAATTCATTATACTATATTATATGAAATATGCCAAGCATTTGTTAACTTAACGCAAAAAAAGACCCAAATATTACGTGCTTGAGTCTTTTGTATTATATTTTATTCCAAGTAGTACCTTCTCTTGTATCTTTTAATTCTATGTTTTTTTCTAATAGTTCATTTCTTATTTTATCTGCAAGAGCAAAATCTTTATTCTTCTTAGCTTCACTTCTTAGTTTTATTTGGCCTTCTACATAACTTACTAGCTCTGCATCTAATTTTATATCTTCTTTTAGTAAATCTAGTGATAAAACTTCATCAAATGATTTAACTAAAGCCTTTTTAGTAGCATCATTTATTTTATCATCTTTTAAAACATCATATAAAACAGTAAGTGCACTTGATGTATTCATATCATCATTTAAATAATTTTTAAATTCTTCTTTATAATTATTAAAGCTTTCCTCGCAAATATCACCATCATCTTTTAATTGTAATGTCCTATTTTTTAACTTTTTATATGAATTTTCTGCATTATCTAAATTATCAAAAGTAAATACTAATTGTTTTCTATAATGAGATTGTAAGCATAGTAACCTATATGATAATGGATTATAACCCTTTTCCTTTAACACAGAAACAGTTAAAATACCACCCTTTGATTTACTCATCTTTCCATTTTTATCATTTAAATGTTCACAGTGTACCCAGTAATTACACCATTTATGTCCAAGATAACTCTCAGACTGAGCTATCTCATTTGTATGATGTGGAAATATATTATCAACACCTCCACAGTGTATATCAAGATATTCCCCACAATGTTTTAAACTTATGCACGAGCACTCTATATGCCATCCTGGGTATCCTAATCCCCAAGGAGAATTCCATTTTAATTCCTGGTCTTCAAATTTAGATTTAGTAAACCATAAAACGAAATCCGCTTGAGCACGTTTATTATCATCTTTTAAAACGCCCTCTCTAACACCTACGACCATTTCGTCTTCTTTATGATTAGTTAAAACATAATAATCTTTTAGTTTTGATGTATCAAAGTATACATTTCCACCAGATATATAAGCATAACCTTTTTCTAATAATACTTCTATTAATTTTATGTATTCTGGTATTAAATTAGTTGCTGGTTCAACAACATCAGGCATTTTTATATTTAACTCTTTAAAATCTTTAAAGAATGCTTCAGTATAAAATTTAGCTATATCAAGTACGCTTTTATGCTCCTTTATAGCACTTTTAACCATCTTATCTTCGCCTGTATCTGAATCACTAGATAAATGTCCAACATCGGTTATATTCATAACTCTCTTTACTTTATATCCATTATAATATAAGGTTTTTTCTAGTATATCTTCCATTATATAGCTTCTTAAATTACCTATATGCGCATAATGATACACGGTAGGTCCACATGTATACATAGTAACCATGTTCTTATCATATGGAACAAACTCTTCTATTTTTCTAGTTAAAGTATTGTATAATTTCATTACGTTACTCCTTTCATTTATACTATTATATAAAATAATATTTCTCCACAGGAAAATTATACACTATTTATAACGATATTTCTATATTTATAGTCAAAAAAAAGAAGCCCACTTGCTTCTTTATATAATTATACTAGAAAATATATTACTAAGGCTGTAATTATAATTACTAATAATATACCTACAAATACTTTCCAGATATACTTTAACCATTTGTTATATGGAATATCTAAGTAATATAATCCAATAATTAGTCCAACACTAGTTGGTGCAACAAACATCATTAAGTTAAATATTGACTGAATTATTAAAGCTACAACACCATAATAATCACTATTTGATATAGTTGCCGTATAAACTGGGCCTATTGTTGATAGGAAATAGTAGAAATCTCCAGTTAACATACTACTTATCATAGCAGTTAATGTTGATGTTGCAATATTAAATCCTTTAGTTAACTTTAAAATCCAATTTGCAATAGTAACATTAATACCTGTTGTTACCATAACTACAAGAACAATGCTAACTAACATAGCTGTAATAGCTACTGGTAATACTTTCTTAATTCCAGTTGTACAGCTTGAAACAAATTCATCAAACTTAACTTCGTTAAATAAAGCTATTACTGCTGTTAAAATAAATAAGAATATTGATGTGTCAGTTAATGCCCATGTTCCAAAAGCACTAATTACACCTGTATTAGAACCAGTTGTAACATCTACTACAGAAGGCTTTCCGATAATATTACTAAATATAGCATAATCACCTATTTTTAGGTTACCTAACCATGTGTTAAAATCACTAAATGCACTAAAGTTGTTTATTAATGATTCCCAAGGAATTACTGTAAATACTATAAATAATGTAAATAGTATTAAACTTGTAACAAATAAAACTGTTTCTCTTCTTGAACTAGTTACAGCAATTTTACCATCTTTATCAGCCTTTTCAGACGATACAATGGTAATAAATTCAGCCACTGATAAAATTGTAGGTACTAAAGTCCAGCAGAATAATAAGCTTAAAAGGCCTGATTTTATCCTACCAGCATAAAACTTATTTATACCAAAGGTACCTAGTAAAAGAGTTAATACTGCATATAGAGTTTTATTTACTTTTTTGTCAATGTCAGCATTTTCTTTCTGTTCTGCTATAGAGCATGATACTACTGGATAACAAATAACTGGAAAAAATAACGCTACAACCGCAAAGGCAGTATCTCTCTTATAAGCTTTAATAAACTTTATATTATTTATTATTGCTATTACTATATTAGCAACTGGAATAAAATATAATAAAACAATCCATGGTGACAAACCTGAAATTCTTAATTGTATAATTTGTGAATAAATAGGAATAAGTGCACCCCACGAATGCTCACCTTTTTTATTATACATTATCATCTTTGGAATAAGTTTTAATAAGCACAACCCAACCATACTTATTATTAAATAAGCAACATAATACGTCATAAAAATATTCATTACTTAGCCACCTTCTTTCTAGTAGCTCTTTTTTTAGTAGTTTTAGAAGCAGACTTTTTATGCGTGCTTTTACCAGCTTCCTTATTAGTAGCAGTAGTTTTTGTAGAAGCTTTTACTTTAGTTTCATTTTTATCTTCTTTCTTTTCTTCTTTAACAACTGTTTTTTCAGCTACCTTTTCTTTTACCTTAGTAACTTTCTTACTATTATCTTTTTTATCTTTCTTAGGTGCGATAAAGAATATTAAAATAAATAATGAAATTACTAATAAAATCATCTTAACTAATAATAAGGTATTTAACTCTAGTTTAAATAAACTAAATAATGTGCTGTTATAAATGTTACACATAGAACCAATTAAACTAGCAATTATAGTTGAAGATAAAATAACTTTCTTATCAATTTCTAGATTTTTCATAACCATATATATAAATGGAATGAAAACAAGTAGAATCATTGGATCACTAACAACACATGCTAACACAGCAAATAATATAGCAGTAATTGATACTAATAATCCTTTTTTATTTTCAAATACGGACGATACCTTGCTAACAAAGTTATTATAAGCATTTATCTTATTTACAATTGCGTAAAAACATGCAATAGCAAGAAGATAAATTGCAATACCATTAAAATATGATATAGAAATACTTAAGTTAGAAAGTAATGCCCATATACCAACACCAGCAATACTTCCTTTTGTAACATTACCAGTATAGTCAACTGATGAACCTGGTATAAATAATGTAAGTACCCATGTTACAAGAACAGTAATTGCTAGAACTTTAAGCAAATTATACTTTTTCATTTTTTCCTCCTAAAAGACATTATTTTGGGTCAAGACTATACTTACCGCACAACAGTACAAGTCTTGTCCTGCATAACAATTATAACACATTTTTGGATAATGTTTCCATATATTCTTGTATAGTATTAGTAAATTCTTCTTTGGTTTTAATTTGGTATAACTTATTTTTTACTGATACGCTATCTTTTAAACCTTTTAAATACCAAGCTCCATGAGTACGCATTTCAAGTACTGCAACTTTTTCAGGTTTAATCTTAAGCAAATAGTCAAAATGTTTTAAGCATGTTTTCATCTTATCTATTGGATTTTGTTCTGGTAATAAGTTTCCGTTTTCTAAATATGTTACTACTTGTTTTATTAAGTAGGGATTACCTAAGGCGCCTCTTCCTATCATAATAGCATCACATCCGGTTTCATCAAGCATCCTCTTGGCATCTAACGCTGATAATATATCTCCATTGCCAATTACTGGAATATTTACGCTTTCTTTTACCTTTTTTATTATATTCCAATCTGCTTTTCCACTATACCCCTGGCTACGTGTTCTAGCATGCACCGTTATCGCATTAGCTCCAGCCTTCTCGCATATCTTAGCAACCTCTACTGCATTAATACTTTTACTATCCCAGCCACTTCTAATTTTAACAGTTACTGGTACATTTACTGCTTCTTTTACAGCCTTTACTATTTCATATATCTTATCTGGATTTTTAAGTAATGCTGAGCCAGCTTGAGATTTAACCGCAACTTTAGGAACAGGACACCCCATATTTATATCTATAATATCAGGATGCATACTTTCTTCTATTATTTTAGCAGCTTTAACAAAACTATCTTTATCACTTCCAAATATTTGCTGCGCTATAGGTCTTTCTTCTTCAGTCATATAAAGCATATTCTTTGTTTTTTCATTATCATAAACTATTGCTTTATCACTAACCATTTCAGCATATAAAAGCCCGCATCCCATCTCTTTTATAATTCTTCTAAAGGCACTATTACATACACCAGCCATAGGTGCTAAAACAACTCTGTTTTTAACTTCTACATCTCCTATTTTAAACATTAAATCACTTCCAAACTTCACTTATTATATAATAATTTTTACATGTTTAAAAGCATAATAATTAAAAAAAGTATTCAATTTCTATTCGAATTAAATACTTACAATTACTTTTTATCTTTTTGATCTTATAAATTTTAAAGTCTTCATAGCTAAGTTAAATAATTTATACCAAAACCTGCTAATTACTAAATCATATTCGCCAACAAGTTCAAGTACGTTTGGGTTAAACTTAGACTTAAACGTTGATAGATGATCTTCAAGTGAGCCATCTACACCACCTAAATCGCAGTAGTCACATCCCCTATCTAAACAATAACATAATCTATAAAACATAAGACCATTAGTTATTTTAAGTGATGGAAGAATTTCAGTATTAGTCCCAGCATATAAAAATGATGCTACTTTTGTTCCACTTTCACAAGTTGGCATCATAACTATTGTTGCACCTGCAAGTGGATTATTACCATATTTTTTCTTTATTTCTTCTGCTTCTTTTATTTGCTTTTCGCAAAACTCTTTTTTATTTTCATGCTCTATCATATCTTCTTTAAGAAAATTAATATATTTATCTATATCTACTCTAGCAAAAAACAAAACCGCGTTATCAGGGAAAGATTCCATAAGCTTTTTAAAATATTTCTCACTTCTAAGTGCTATATGCTGCCTTTCTTCAGTGCATTTTAAAACACTTATTAAATCTTTAATATCATCTTTATTCGTAGAATAACTAAACGATACACCACGTTCATCATGATAAGTACCTATATAGTTTCTAGTATTTTTTGGGAAAGTTCTCCTAAGTTCTTCCTTCTCATAAGGTTTTCCAGAACTATCTTTAAGAGAAATAGCCATAGTATATCTTGGCTGAATATAAGCATTTACTTCCTTTTTATATCCTCCATGACGAAATCCTAAGTCTTCTAGCTCTTTTGTAATTTTATCAGTATCAGAAGTAAATAATTTTCTTATTTTTATGCCCTTATCTTTTCTTATGTTTTGAATGTTATCCTCACTAAAACATATAAATGGATCAATTTTAATATCTATCGCGCCATTTTTTAAAGCATAGGCTTTTAGGTTATTAACAAACTCTTTTACTGCATTTTCATCATTGTAATTAACTACAAATCCTCTAGGTATATAAAAGAGTTTTTTACCTAAAAATAAATTTCTTTTTAAAACCATTGCGCCACATATTAATTTATCTTTTTCATATAGGCCTACGTAATCATGTTCCCATGCTGTTTTAACAAGACTCCAAGCAGGCGTTTGCATAAACGAAGTAGAAGGAAAATTTCTTACGAACGCATCATACTCATTTACATCAATTCCAGTTTTAAATTGGTATTTCATGTCATCATCCCTTTTTATTTAACTATTAATTCAGCTTCATCACCATTATTTATTAAAAACGCATTAGCATCATCAGTATCTAAATGCACTTCTAAAGAGAAGTTATCATTTAATCTTACATATACATTTTCTAGTATTCCCTTTTTTTCACCATCTATTTTAATTGATACAAATTCCTTTCCATCAAATCCATATTTTATAGCATCTTCTTTTGTTGCATGAATATGTCTTGAAGCAATTATTGCAGAGTTTCTCGTTATTTCTCCTTTTGGACCTACTATAGTTATTTCTGCTGCTCCATCTAAGTCACCTGAATTTCTAACCGGTGGTTTAATTCCAAGTTTAAACGAATCTGTTCTTGATATTTCAACTTGCGTTTTATCCCTTTCAGGTCCTAAAACTCTTACTCTTTCTATAATTCCCTTTGGCCCTTTAAGCGTAACTTGCTCATTACAAGCATATTGACCTTTTTGTGATAAAGGGGCCTTAATAGTTAGCTTATAATCATCACCAAATAATATGTTTAAATCTTCTTTAGATAAATGAATGTGTCTTGCGGACACTCCAATATTTACTTTCATTTTTACACCATCCTTAACGTATCCTATTATATCATAAATTTCATACTTCTTTCATAATAATATCAATTATTTCGTATAAGTTTAAATTATATATCATATAGTTAAATGAATAAGATAAAAGGAGACTAAAAATGAATACAAATTATTATAACAATCCAACATACCCTGCCATGAATCAAGCAGGACTAAGTAATGGAATGAGTCATATTACTCAAACCCCAAATAATACTGGTATAATTCAAAATAGTGGTTTTACTAACATTAAAGAAGCATCTGATGGCATGCTTGCAATAGAGCAATCTTATATAGAAAACATACTAAGACTAAACAGAGGAAAACTGGCTACTTTATATTTTTCTTTTCCTGACTCTGTTGAGTGGAGAGATAAAACATTTACTGGAATTATTGAAGCTGCCGGAAGAGATCACATAATAGTAAGCGATCCTAAAACAGGCAGATGGTACTTATTACTTATGATATATCTAAATTATGTTGATTTTGATGAAAAGATAAATTATAGTCCAGAATATTATCCATCAAATAACTAACTACAAGGCTTGTAAATAAAGCTTTGTTTTGCTATAATTTAATCATAGAATAGAGGTAGAAAAATGATAATAGTAATTATAGTATTCATACTTTGCTTAATAATTTTCATATATAGCATTTGTAATAACAAATTAAGTTTTTTAAATGTTAAAATTAATACAGTTGAAGAAAAAATAAATAGTACTTTAATTAAAAGAAAAGAACTAATTAAAGAGTCAGAAAAAATAATTAAAGAAACGTTAAACACTGATAAAGAAATATACCAAGGTTTGGGTGAGCTTTCTAATTCCAAAATAGATATGATGGAGTTAGATAAAAAGTTACTTGTATATATAAATGAATTTTATCTAATAAAGGATAAATATAAAAAACTTAAAAAGAGTGAAGAATTTAACAAAGTATTTATAAGTATTTCTGAAACAGAGGATAACTTAAATGCATATAAAGAATATTATAATGATACTATTCAAAAGTATAATAAACTAATTAAAACATTTCCAATATCAATAGTATCACTATTTAAAAGGAGAAAAGAAAAGCTATTCTTTGATCAAAAAAGCATGAATGATAGTGATTATAGTGAATTCAAATACTAAATATGGCTTTTATAAAGGTCATATTTTTTGTATGCAAAAAGCTAGATAGTAAGTATATCTAGCTGTGTATTTTAACATTACTAAGAGTGAATTTTACAGTTCTTTTATAATCAACTAATGCATCTATGATTTTTGATTCAAATTCTTTTTCTATAATAGAGTCTATATTTGAAAGATTTTTTTCTTTTTCTACTATAGATAATATTTTCTTTTTATATGAATCATCCATAATAATTTTTATATCACTATATCTTTTAATAATATCATCTATTTTATTTGCAATAATCTTTAGAGTATCATTTAAGCTAGGTTCATTTAGTGCTATGCTTAAAGATACTTTACTTAGAAGTTCTTTGGGCAAAGTATTATCTGTCTTCTTACTTCCATTAAAACCAACAGATGTACTGCCTGACTTAGTCCTAATCATAAATATGATAGTGCAATTAGTAAAATCAATTTTATTACCTGCAGAATCTTCAATATAACCATTTTCAAGTATTCTTAAAAATAAGTTTTTAACTTCATCACATGCACCTTGAAAGTTATCTATTAAAATAGCACTATTAGGATTAGTTCTTATTTTTTCGAATAAATGATTCTTATTATCGTATCCTAAATATCCTGCTGTTGTTCCAATAAGCTTGCTTATAGTGTGGTATTCTTTGTATTCTGATAAATCTAGTTTAATTATGTTTTTTTCGCTTGCAATAATTGATGAATACTTATATGCCAAAAGGCTTTTACCAGTAGATTTAGGACCAGATATTAAAACTGAATAACATCTTTTCTTTTTAGTTACATCTCTTATTTTTAATGACCTAATAAGTTCATCAATGCTTTTTTCATTTCCTATTATACTTTTACTTAATTCGTTTTTAATGTTGTAATAGAACTCTTTTCTATCTTTATTAAATTTAACTATGGGAACATTACTCTTCTCTTTTATAACCGTAAGTATGTCATCCTTAGTAACCATTTTTTTATCACATTTAATATCATTTAGTTTTTTCATTAACAAGTTTTCTTTTTCTTTAAAACTATAAGCACTTTTAAAATCATTTTTAGATAGAGCTTTAATCTTAGACTTTTTAAGATAAAGTAGTTTTTCCCCAATTTTTTGTCTTCTTTTTTCTCCATCTGTTGTTTTCATAGAAACTTTAACTGATACTTCATCTAATATGTCTATTGACCTATCTGGTTCGTATCTGTTTGATATATATCTTGAAGATAAACTAACTATATCAGATAGTAGCTTGTTTGGAATTACTATGCCATGAAATTTTTCATACAACGGTCTTATTTCAGATAATATTTTAGTTACATTATCCTTATCCGGTTCTTCTACATTTATGCACTGAAATCTCCTTGCAAGTGCTGCATCAGGTTCAATAAATTTCTTATATTCATCAAGTGTAGTTGCACCTATTATTCTAATTGTACCACGTGCTAATGCTGGTTTAAATATGTTTGATGCATCAATAGCGCCTTCTGCACCGCCAGCTCCTACTATGGTGTGTATTTCATCTATGAAAAGTATAATATCTTCATTTTCTTCTAGTTCTTTTATAAGATTTTTCATCTTTTCTTCAAATTCCCCACGGTACTTAGTACCAGAAACTAATGAAAATATGTTAAGTGAAATTATCTTCTTATTTTGAAGAAATGATGGGCATCTATTAGTTGCCATAAGATTTGCTATTCCCTCTACAATAGCAGTTTTACCAACACCAGCAGGTCCAATTAATATCGGATTATTCTTTTTTCTCCTAAGAAGTATCTCTATTGTTTTATATATTTCCTTATCTCTTCCTATTACTGGATCAAGCCTTTTTTCTTTAGCTAATTTTGTTAAATTACTACCTAATTCATCAACCAGTAACTTTTTCTTTTTTACCTGCTTATTGTTTTTCTTATTTTTTATGTCATAATATAATCTATCAATATTTACATTTAATGTTCTTAAAATACTATATGCTATACCATCTTCCTCATCAAGTATAGATATAATTAATATTTCGGGATTAACAGTTTGATTATTTTCCTCTCTTGCTTCTATTACTGCATTTTCTAAAATCTTTTTAAGTAATGGAGTATATAAAACAAATTCACTTTTCTTGCTCCCTACCCCAACTAAATCTACTAATTTTTTTCTAAATCTTTCATATGTTACTTTGTGTTTTTTAAAAATCTCGCTTAGTTTTTTATCTTTTAGTATTGATAAAAAAAGATGCTCACTACCAACATATGGATGATTTAATTCATCTTTTTGCCTTTCTGCCTGTTTAAGTAAATGTTGCGTTTCTTCACTAAAATTAACAAACATAAGTTTCTCCTTCCTATACAATATATGTTTGTTATGTCCTAATTATTTAAAATTAATACGTTCAAAATAAAAAAAGAAGCACTAATTAAGTGCTATTATGTGCTAAAATTTGTCAAATTCATCAAGCATATTATCAAGCTTTTTATCTTTTCTTTTAATTACAATGAAAAATGAAAGACTTACCATAAGAAATGCTGCTATTACGGCAAGAACTATTTTTATGGTGTTTTTACTATAGTTTATTTTTTTGCTCTTATTATTAGTTTTTTCATCTTCTTTATCCTTACTTGCTATATCTACAAAGTCGTAATTGTCTCCATATTCCATACTTTTTTGTTCTTCGTTAGAACTATTAGTACTTTTTTCTATAACATCTTCTTTTTTAGTAGTGCTTTCTTTAATAGATTTACTAGTAGTTTCGGCTTTTACTGAATCATCTGTACTATCATTTTTACTCTGCTCATTTGCATTAATTCTAAACACTAACTCGTCAAATCTCATTTTTTTACTTACTGTATTAATATTAATTATATTTCCGTCTTTATCTTTAACATTTTTAAATGATACACTTACGTTCGTTGAACCACTTTTTGGTGTACTGCTAGTGGGCATAAACGTTACTGTATATAATGGGTAACCCTCTTCATAATATCCATTGTATATGTAATATACTTTTTTATCATTCGTAATACTACATCCTCCACCAATAAAGTTAAATGAATTGCATGTACTTAATCCTATCTTATCATTGTCATATGCTACATATAGTTCTAAATAGCTTATGTTGCTTAAGTTTGAAACATCTATCTTAATACTTGTTTTTGCTCTTTCATTTAAACTATTGTTATCAGGTTTTGAATATATTACATCACTGCCTGTTATCTTTGCATTATATTCTACTGCGAATACTTTAATTGGTATTAATAATAACACTAGCATTATTAATAAATTTATTTTACTTTTCATAAGTACCTACCATTTAATTTCTTCTTTATTTTTAGATTTTAGATAGTTATTTGTTTTTGAAAACGGTTTACTTCCAAAAAAACCATTATATGCTGAAAGTGGTGATGGATGTGCAGATTCAATTATATAATTATTTGGATTTGTTATAATTCTTTTTTTATCCCTTGCTTGTCTACCCCATAAGATAAATACAACGTTATTTAGCTTATCGCTTATTTCTTTTATTACATAATCGGTAAATATTTCCCATCCTATATCCTTATGTGAATTTGCCTTATCTTTTTCAACTGTGAGAACTGTATTAAGTAAAAATACTCCTTGTCTTGCCCAGTCAGATAAGTCTGTATTCTCTCTTTGAACACCCATATCATCATTAAGTTCTTTAAATATATTTCTAAGAGATGGCGGAGTTCTAACACCTCTTCTAACCGAAAATGAAAGTCCCATAGCTTCTTTTTCACCGTGGTATGGATCTTGTCCTAAAATAACTACCTTAATATCCTTAAAATCAGTTAACTTAAATGCATTAAATAAGTCCTGTGCTGGTGGATATATAGTTTTTGATAGCCTTTCTTCCTTTATATAGTCTCTTATATATTTAAAATAATCTTTTTGCATTTCATCATGCAATACTAAATCCCAACTATTATGGAACATATAATCACAACCTTCTATTTTAGTATAACAAAAAAAGCCTATTTATGGTAGCCTTTTTAATTATAATATCAAAACACTATTTATGATAGCTTTCGTTATTTATTATTTTAAATGCTCTATATATCTGTTCAAATAACATTACTCTAAATAACTGATGAGGGAATGTAAGCTCAGAAAAAGATAGCTTATAATTTGCTCTTTTAAGAACTTCACTAGATAACCCATATGAACCACCTATTACAAAGGTAATGTTTTTAGATATGTTACTATCTATAAACTTTGATAGCTCTAACGAAGACATTTTATTGCCACTTATTTCCATAGCAACAACAAAATCTCTATCATTTATTTTAGATAAAATATTTTTCCCTTCTTCATATATGGTTTTTGAAATATCATAATTATAATCTGGAAGTTCTACTACATCGAAAGAAGTATATTTTCCAAGTCTTTTTTTATATTCAGCTATAGCATCTATAAAATACTTTTCTTTTATTTTACCAACACAAATTATCTTAATCATACTTCTATCCAGTCCGTTCTTTTCTTTTGTTTTGCTATTAGTATTTTATCTACGTTTTTTTGATCTTTATTAAGCGTCTCTTTCAAAGTTTCTAAAGCCTTTTCATAAGTGTTATTATCATCACTTAAGTGTGCTAATATTATGGTTTTAGTCTTATTACCAATGAACTTTGATAAATAATATGATGCATCAACATTTGATAAATGCCCTTTATCACTTAAAATTCTTTGTTTTAAATGGAATGGATATCTACCGTTCATAAGCATTTCTATATCATGATTACTTTCCATAACGTATAAATTATGATTACTTAATTTATCAAAGTATCTATTATTTATATATCCAGTATCAGTTATGTATACTAAAGAATCTTCTTTGTTTTTAAGTATAAATCCAACCGATCCCTTAACATCATGAGACGTCTTAATAACATTTACTTCTATATCCCCTATAGTAAATTCAGATGTTTCATATAAATAATAATCAAAATCACCTATATATTCTTTAAGTAAAGATAAAATTATTTTATTAACATATATTTTAGGATGATACTTTTTTAAAAATACTTTTAATCCTTGCACATGGTCCACGTGGGTGTGTGTTATTAATATTGCACTTATTTCATTTGGATCCACACCTAGTTCGTTTAATTTTTCCTCTGCATATGACTTAGTAACACCAAGATCTATTAGTATCTTGGTGCTCTCTGTACTTATTAATACACTATTACCCTTACTGCCACTTGATAAAACCGATATTTTCATCATCTATATAGTATTAATGGATCCAGCGGTGTACCACCACGATATGGCAAACCATCCTTGTATAAGCCAAAGTGTAAATGTGTTCCTGTAGCAAATCCCGTATGTCCCATTGTGCCTATTTGCTGACCTTTTTTAACATTCTGACCTTCAGTTACAGTTCTGGAACTCATATGTGCATACAAAGTATAATACCCATTTTCATGTTTTATAGTTACGTAATTACCTAAACTTCCTCTATTTAACGATGCAACAACTACACCATCACCTGCTGCAAATATAGGAGATCCTTCACCACTACCAGCAATATCTAATGCCTCATGAATTTTACCCCAACGATAACCAAAATAGCTTGAAATAAAGTATTGTGAAATTGTTGGCCACCCCCAAGAACCAGATACATTAGCTGGGGTGCCGCCTATACCTGCTACAACTTTAGTTCCTACTTTTACAACCTTATCTACTGCTGGAGTTATTGTTTCAGAACCTACTATATAAACGTTTGTCGTTTCACCGTTTACTGTTTTAATTTTAGTTGTTAGACGATCCATTCCATTTTGGCCTTCTGTCACAACTTTTGTTGTTCCAAGTGCAAGTGTATCGTCCTCTTCCTCAACCGTTTTATATTTGCTTTCCTGATCAAGTACTGTATGTGACTCCACTACAACATCTAAAATAGGGTTGATTAACCCAACCTTAACTTGTTGCCCAACTGATAAAAGGTTGTTGGCACTAGTAAATTCTGGGTTTACTACTAAAAATTCCTCAGTTGCAAGTTTGTTATTATATGCTATAGAATCAATAGTATCACCTTCTTGAACAGTATAGTATTGATCCTCTTTTACCTCTCCAAATAATAAATATTTAGTTAAAGTTTTTTCATCAGTAAATATTACCTCATTAGTTGATATATAATCTTCTTTTATGGTTATATCCTGGTTAATGTAAATATCTTCTATTAACTTACCTACATCTTTAATTTCAGGTTGCGTGTCATTTTCATAATTAGTTATATCCTGTTTATCTACAAACGCTTCAACAACCGTTCTTAAAGCTTTATCAAACATGCTTTTTTCTATTACATTTATTGTAATTAATTTATCATCTTCACTTGCTGGTTTGATTTTTATTTTATAACCTTTTACGGTAAATGGCTTTTCTTCTTTTATTAAATTATGAACTTGCTTTGCACTTAATACCTCTTTTTCATATGTATTGCATTTTTGTATATTAACTCCTGATGGAATATAAACCTTGTTAACATTATATTTATCTTTTATATCTTTCTGTTCCTCATTTATATAATCTTCAAGTTCATTTTTATCCTTTATATTACCTATAGACTTACCATCTAGATATACTTTATATACACTTTTAGGCGATATTTGATATTTATTAGCAAAGTTAACTACAAGCATTATTGCAGCAGATAATATAATTGCAATTACATATGGTATCCCCTTTTTTATTACTTTAAACATAATTATTCACCATTCTCTTTCTGAAAATTAACAAACGTACTTGTATCTTTTTTAAATAATAACTCAATTGTAGTTGTTGGTCCACTTCTGTTCTTACCTATAATAAACTCTGAAATACTCGCATTATCATCACGTCTTTTTTCTTTATTATAGTAATCTTCTCTAAATAAGAATGAAACAATATCAGCATCTTGCTCTATAGAACCAGATTCCCTTAAATCACTCATTATAGGTCTTTTGTCTTCTCTTGCTTCAACAGCACGTGATAACTGCGCTAACGCTATTACTGGAACACCAAGCTCTAGGGCCATTGTCTTTAGACTTCTTGATATTTCTGATACTTCTTGCTGCCTATTACCAGCATTCTTACCAGAGCCAGATATAAGCTGCAAATAATCTATAACAACTAATCCTAATCCATTTTCAGAGTTATATAATCTTCTACATTTACTTCTTATTTCACCAATTGTTACACCAGGTGTATCATCTAAAAATAAATTAGCATTAGAAAGCTTACTTATAGCTTCATTTAACTTCTTCCAATCATTATGTTCTAATCTTCCTGTACGCATTTTAAATCCATCTATCTGACCTAGAGACTGAAGTATTCTATTTGCTAGCTGCTCCGCACTCATCTCTAAGTTAAATACTGCAACAGCTTTATTTGAATGCATAGCAGCATATGTTGCTATATTAAGAGCAAACGCTGTTTTACCCATGGCAGGTCTTGCTGCTATTATAATGAATTGGTTAGGTTGAAGTCCAGCAGTTAGCTTATCAAAATCAGTAAAACCTGTTGTAAGTCCAGTTATTTCAGAGCCTTGTTCTGCTAATTTTTCAAGGTTAGCTTGCTCTCTATATACAACATCCTGTATTTTTTGAAATTCAGTTACTTTTCTTAAATTACCAATTCTTAGCATCTTCATTTCTGCTGTATCCAATACTTCATATATTGAATCTGCAGGAGCATATGCATCATTAGCTATCTCAGTTGCAGTTTCAATAATTTTTCTACCAATCATTTTTTCTTTGATTATATTTATGTAGTAATCAACATTAGAAGCTGATGGAACAGAATCAATAATATCCGATAAGTATTCTATATTTCCAACTTCATTTAAAATCTTCTTATCATCTAATTTATTAGCAACTATAGTTACATCTATAGCTGAAGATTCGTTATTTAATTCTTTTAGTGTTTGAAAAATTTTGACATTAGCTTCGCTATAAAAAGCTTCATCAGTTAACTCGTCACATATTTTTTGTAAAGCAGCTTTAGATAAAAAGGCAGAACCTAATACTGCTTTTTCTGCATCTAAACTACTCGGTATTTTTCTTTCTGCCATTTTTATCACTTCCTTAATACTTATTTTGTAAGCTCTACTCTTATCGTTGCTGTAACGTTTTTATGTAACATAATATTAATCTCATGAAATCCTAGCGAACTAATAGGAGAATTTAAGACTATTTTTTTCTTATCTATTTTGTAACCTAATTTATCTAACTCAGATGCTATTTGTTTTGTAGATATACTACCAAAAACTTGGTCATTTTTACCTGTTTTCACTTTGAATTTTAGGTTAACAGACTTAAGCTTTTCTTTTAAATCATTACATCTTTTTATTTCTTCTTTTTCTCTTTCTTCTTTATTCTTGTTACTTATATCTAATATTTCTTTACTTCTCTTAGTATAAGAAACCGCATAACCATTTTTAATTAAAAAATTCTGTGCATAACCATCTTTTACTTCTTTTATTTCACCAGCTTTTCCTTGCCCTTTTACATCCTTAGTGAATATAACTTTCATAGTTAACCACCTTCCTAATTAATAAATTACGATAGTATTATAACATGTTTTTAATTATTTTTAAAGAAAAGATAAGCTAGTTAAAAATAAGCTCAAATAGTCCCAATAATATCATGATGATATTAGATACTATTTCTATTTTTTTATTATGTCTTTTAGAATATATAGAAAGTGATATTTTATTTCCTATTCCTAAAAGTAAAAAACAAATGATAAATGAAAATAATGAAGTTATAAATATTTTAAAACCAGATAATACCGCACCTATACATATCATAAAGTTATTTAAAGATAATAAAACTGCTAAGGATAAAGTACCCTTAATACTAATATCATAGTTTTTATCCTCATTTTGCTTGTCATTAAACGTTTCAAATAGTCCATATAAACCCATTAAAACTATTATTAAGCTTCCTATTAAATTAAAATTTAATCTATTTGAAATGCTAGATATAAGCGTTCCACATATCATAGATGAAAATGTAAAAATAAACGTAATAAAGCTAATTAAAAGAAGATTTATAAATGGTATTTTAACCTTTTTTATACCATAATTAATACCAATTATAAAGGCATCTAAATTAGCCGATAAATTTAATATAACTATTAATAATAAATACATAATAAATCACCATTATCTAATATTTATTATATTTATTAAGCAATTTTTTGCATAAAAAAAGAGCCTAAAAGGCACCTTATAAACTATTTTGAAAATGGTAATAAAGCTATCATTCTAGCTCTTTTTACTTGCATAGCAATATATCTTTGATGCTTAGCACAAGCTCCAGTTACTCTTCTTGGTAAAATTTTACCTTTTTCATTTATATATTTTCTTAAAATTTCTGGATCTTTATAATCTACGCTTTTACCAGCACACATTTGACATATTTTCTTTTTCTTTCTAAAAAATTCTGCCATCTTTCTTCCTCCCATCTATTAAAATGCTATATCATCATCACTTATTTCGATACTACTTCCAAAATCAGCAAAAACATCATCAGAAACATTTGTTTCTTTTGGTGCATCATTTGTTTGAAAATCAGCAGGAGATACATTATCTAAAGGTGCAGAGCTAACCCCATCAGAAGTACTTCCCTTTGTTGATAGGAATTGTACTCTATCTGCAACTACCTCAGTTACATATACTCTTTTTCCATCTTTATCTTCATAATTTCTAGTTTGAATTCTACCATCAACTGCAACTAATGAACCCTTTGTAACATATTTTTTTATATTTTCTGCTTGCTTTTGAAAAGCAACAATATTAATAAAATCTGTTTCCCTTTGCCCTTGATTATTAGTATATTGACGATCTATTGCAATTGAAAAATTAACAATTGCAGCATTACTAGATGAGTATCTTAATTCTGGGTCTCTAGTTAATCTACCTATTAAAAATGCTTTATTCATTTTATTACCTTCCTTTACTTATCTTCCTTTACGATTAAATGACGAATGATATCTTCGCTAATTAGTGCTAAACGATCAAACTCGTTTATTGCTTTAGCATCATTTGCTTCAATATTAATTAAGCAATAGTAACCTGTTTTGTGCCCGCTTATTTCATATGCTAATTCTTTTTGTCCTAATTCTTTTGATGAAACAATCTTTGCACCATTATCAGTTAGTACCTTTTCAAAAGATTTAGCTATTTCTTTAACAGCATTTTCTTCAACGTTAGGTCTTACGATAAACATAATTTCGTATTTCATATTTTTTCCTCCTCTTCTGGTCTTATCGGCCCTTTACTTAAAGTAAAGAGCAAGAGAGCAATTAAATTACTCAAGCGTATTATAACAAAAAAGATAGTCAATGTAAACTATCTTTAAATAATATATGACTTTTTTTACTTTATATTACATAGAAAATGAATTTTCTTGTACTAGTTCTTCCTCACCTTTAGTTTTTCTTATCTTATCAGCTAAAGCTCTTGGTAAATTCATCATTCTTACAGCGCCACTTTTTAGTGTAGCTAGTACATGTTTTTTTCTTTCTATCTTTCTATATCTACTAACATATTTATCTGCAACATTTTTGATTTGGCTTTCCATAATATAGCTTTGTGCAGGAGTAATACCTGGAGTTGTTAAAATATCTTCACGCTTTTCAAATAAGCCATTTAAAGCATCTTCAACACTTAAAGAGCGTTCGTCTAAAGTATCATTTACCTTATGATATGCATTTCTTACTCTATTATACATTCTATTTAGTTTTCTCTTACTTAATGTGCATATTCTTTGAGGAATAGAAGCTATAGCTTTCTTTCTATTATCTATTTTCTTATTAATTATTGAGAGTCTAATTTTTCTCTTCATTGTAGAAGATAACTTTGAAGCTTTTTTTTCAGCTTCCATTTCGGCGACCATGGACTTTTTTCGCTCAATTTCATCCTTTAAAGATGATACACGTGCATCTACAGCAGCCTCTTTTAAAAACTCGGAAGGCACGGTCTCTTTTAACCTATTTATTTCATCTAACTCAGACTCAAGATCTTTAATGTCAGAAGATACTTTCTTAAAGTCACTTTTAGCATACGTTCTTCTTTCTGTTTCTCTGCTTAAAGCTTCCCTGATTTCTATTTGTTCATTTACTGGCAAACCTAATCTTGAAAAATCATTTTCATAACGATTAAGAAGTTCAGTAAATTCCTCCGCACTAAGTGTACTTAAATCTACATTTTTTATTATTTCATATAAGTTCATGATAACCCTCCTATAGTTATTGTTCCTTAGTTAAATTAACTATTTCTTCTTGTAAAGCCTGCCATTCATCTTCACTTTCTATTGGTAGCAATTCATAACCAGAAGCGTTTTCAACAAACACTGAAGCATATATTTTAGCTTCTACTTCATCATTATCACCATCAAAGGTATATAAAACATATTCTTTATTTGTTTCGTCATCCTTTAAAAATGTTATAACATTAGCTTCTACTTCTTTACCATCTTCTGTTTTTATAGTTAATTTTTGAGTCTCTTCCATATCTATCCCTCCTCTTATTCTACATATAATATTAACAGATTTCTTATTATAAATCAATATTCCTTAATTTTTTTTCATTTTTTTACACATTATTATACAAAAAAAGAGATTAATAATGCTTTACTCAGACTTAATTGTTAAATCTAAATAAGCATATATCTCCATCTTGCATTAAATATTCTTTTCCCTCACTTCTTAATTTGCCAGCTTCCCTGCACTCTTTTTCACCTTTATATTTTTCCATATCAGAGTAGCTTATTACCTCTGCCCTTATAAAACCTTTTTCAAAATCACTGTGGATAATTCCTGCGCACTCTGGTGCTTTCATTCCGTTTTTAAATGTCCAAGCTCTAACTTCTTTAGGACCCGCAGTAAAATATGTCCTTAATCCTAGCAATTTATATGATGCTTTAATTAGCTTATCAAGTCCGCTTTCTTCAATCCCAAGCTCATTTAGAAAGCTCATCTTTTCTTCTTCATCAAAGTCTGCTAATTCTTCTTCAACTTTAGCACATAATACTATTACCTCAGCATTATCTTTTTTAGCATATTCTTTTAGCTCTTTTACATAATTGTTTTCAGTTCCGATTTCACCTTCACCAATATTAGCAACATATATTATAGGTTTAAGAGTAAGTAAATTAAAAGCCTTTAGCATTTTTAAATCATCTTTAGTATATTCAAGTTTCCTTGCTGGTATATTGTTTTCTAATGCCTCTTTTATTTTCTTCAATAGTGCTACTTCTTTTAAGGCATCTTTATCCTTTGTTGATATAGCTTTTTTTTCTATTTTTACTAGCCTATTATCAACAACCTCTAGGTCACAAAAAATAAACTCAACATCAATTATTTCAACATCCCTAAGTGGATTTGGTCCGCCCTCTACATGTGTTATATTTGTATCGTCAAAACATCTTACAACCTCCACAATTGCATTTGCATCCTTTATATGTGATAAAAACTTATTACCAAGTCCTTCCCCATGAGATGCACCTTTAACCAATCCTGCTATATCAGTAAACTCAAATGTTGTAGGGACTAAACTCTTAGGCTTAAAAAGCTCATTTAAAAAATCAAGTCTTTTATCTGGAACAGTAACCATCCCTACATTTGGTTCTATGGTAGCAAAAGGATAGTTTGCTGCTAAAATATTTTTTTTAGTTATTGCGTTAAATAATGTGGATTTCCCTACGTTAGGTAATCCTACAATTCCTGCTGTTAAAGCCATTGTATCACTTCTTTCTAGTAATATAGTATATCATTTATATTAAGTCATGTAAATTATACCAAGGAAAAATGGCATTGTTTTGCCATTTATGCAGCCCTATTGTTCTTCCAATTGGGTTTTTTAACAAGTGGAGTTCCTCTATCCTTTTCTTTTTCTTCATCAGATAGCTCTTCTTTCTCACCATCCATGTCATTATTTTGATTGTCTGATGTTGAAGCTTCTGTATTCATTACCATTTCTTTACCACCAAGTTTTAAATCTTCAAGCTCATACTCATTATTTGAGTTTTTGATTATTGCTTTAATTTCATCTTTAGTAGGGTCATCAGGAATACATAGCACAACTATATTTTCATCTGGTGCAATAAACACATTCTTATTTAACATCATAATAAGTTGCTCAACCGGTATACTTTTAAGTGCCTTTTCATGTTCTTCATCCTTAGCCAGCTGTTTTATAATGCATGCAACAAGACCCAAAACGCATTCTTTTTCTTTTGTTGATAACTTATTAAACTCACCCTTGTTAGCAAGTTCTGTAACATTACGCATTTTAACTTCTATTCTATCAGACTCAACATACCTTTTTGAAACATCAGTAGTATTTACAAATCCATCTACAGTTACAAAGCCATCCTCATCTTTAGATTCTTCAAATATTTCTTTAGCAGATTTTCCAGAATGGTTTTCGATTACCTTTATTTTCTCACTTGGATATGGATAATGAATTTTTATCATATCTTTAGTATTTTCCTTATTTCTAAATTAATCTATGTATTCTAAGGAGATTTTGTTTTCTTTTTTTGAAGTCTTTTCTATCATAATCTTATTTAGCTTTTTGTTTAGAGTTTCTTTATCAAGATTACTTATTTCATCAAATAAAATTTTAATATCCCTTTGATCTTTCATATATAAATTTATTAATTCTTTTTCATCATCCGTGCTTAATACCAATTTTCTTTTAAGGTTTAAAAGAGCTTTGTTTAATGCTGTCGGTTTAAAATCTCTAGCATTGCTTACAACAGTTTTCTCCCCATTCATTATAATCACCTAGCATTATTATACTCATTTCTCTTTAATATTAAAAATATTTTTTAAGAAAGTGTAAAATAAAAAGTAAAGCTTTTTAGCCTTACTTATAAACTAGGTGATACACCAATACCTATTGGTAATCCAATTATATACCAACATATAAGCATAATTATCCATAATGATGCAATTGCTAAGAAATATGGAAATATAGCTTTATAGCATCCTCTTATACTAAAGTCATTCTTATTTTTTGTATATACTTCTATAAATCCTATAAATATGACAAAGTAACTAAATACTGGAGTTATACAGTTTGTAACAGAATCACCAATTCTAAATACCAATTGAGCAAACTCAGGAGTTATATTAGCTTTCATTACAGCTGGCATTATATTAGGAGCCATTATTGACCATTTTGCTACTGAACCAGTAATAAGGAAATTAGAAAGCATTGTAAATACTAATATTAATAGTATAAGCGGGATAAATGAGAATTCGGAAGCTGATATAACATTTGATAATGTACCAACTACTACCATTCCCAAATTTGATTCATTAACTATTGCAATGAACTGTGCTGCAAAGAATACTAATACAAACATTCCACCTATAGTTTTTAGATAATCTGTTGCAAAGTTAACTAAATCTCTTATTTTTTTTATAGAACCAGTTACTACTCCATATATAAAGCCTTGAGCTGCAAATATAAATGAAATAATTCCTACCATATTAGTCATTAAAAGTGCATCACTTGAAAATAACATTTTAGAATATGTCGTTTGTGACTTATCAAGTAATAATCCTAAGAAACCATTAGATGATGTTGGAATAAGCATTAAAACTATTGGAATTAGAATTATAAAAGTTGCTATAAAGGAATATATTAAACCCTTTTTCTCTAATGATTCTTCTACTACTAATTCTTCATCATCAGAATCCATGGTGTTTCTTCCAAGTCTTCTTACTAATATTTTTTCAGTAATTATAGTGCATACCAAACTTATTAAAACAGATGCAACTATAACAAATATTAAATTACTTGATTGTAAAACCGTATATTCTAAATCAAGTAATTTAGCACTCGCTTCAGTATAACTTGATAAGTTAAAATCTAACTGAGTTATAAATAATCCTGCTCCATGACCTGATGCAATTGATGCAAAGCCCAGTGCAAGACCGCCTATAGGGTTACGGTTCATAGACATAAATAAAACCGCTCCTAATGGTAATAATAAAACATAACCAAAATTAGAGTCTGCACTTGCTAGTATACATACAAGAGAATATAAGAAAACTATTACAAATTTTGGAATCTTTTTTGTTATCTTTGCACATAGTGTCTTTAAAAAACCTGATTTATATGCTATTCCAAAAGCGATTGAAGCAATTAGAAGAGAACCAAAAGGAACAAATTTGGTTAAATTGTCATAAGCCGACGTTATCAAAAACTTTAGTCCTTCTAAACTTAAAAGTGAATTAACCGCAATAGTTGTTGTTTCAACTTCTCCAGCCATTGTTGTTAATTTATCGTATGTCACCTGAAAATTAAGTGCATTTGCTATTCCACTTAATACAATAGCTAATAATGATAAGTATATAAAAAACATAACTGGATGCGACGATCTTTTTAGTTTTTTAGTGTTAATCATTTTTATCCTCCTCTATTACTCTTTTTATCTTTTTATTTAATTCTACTCTTGGAAGCATTACTATGCGCCCACATTCCATACATTTTATTTTAATGTCAACACCTACTCTTACAACTTCGAATAAATAACTACCACATGGATGATTTTTCTTAAGTTCTAATATAGAACCAATTCCATAATTATTTTTCATAATGAACCTCAAGTTGATTATATGGAATTTTTATTCCGTTTTTATCTAGCGCATTTTTAAATTCCTTTTTCATTTGTCTTTGGACACCAAAATGCTCTGCTGGTTTACATCTTCCAACAAGTCTAAATATTACAGCCGAATCAGCTAGTTCTTGCACTCCAAGTAGCTGAACATCACTAGTTAATTCTGGTATTTTTTCTTTTAAAGTAGCTGCCGTTACCATTAATACTTTCTCTACTTGTTCTATTTTAGATTCATAGCTAACTGGTATATCTACAACAGCTAAAGTCTTATCCATACTATAGTTTATAACTTCAGATATGTTACGGTTAGCTACTATTTTAATTTCACCGGTTGGGGCCTGTACTCTAGTTGTTCTTAGGCCAAGTGATATTATATTTCCTTCAAAACCGGATATTTTAACATAGTCACCTACAGCAAACTGATTTTCAAATAGTATTGATATTCCAGAGATAATATCTTTTAATATGTCTTGAAAGGCTAAACCTATAACAGCACTTAATATCCCAACCCCAGCTGCTAAAGTTGAAGCTTTTATTCCAAATATATTTAAAATCCATAAGATATCAATTGTAAGAAGACCATATTTAGTAAAGTTACATAGTAAACTTCTAATTGTTCTTATTTTTCTTGCATCAAATCTTGCATGACCTTTTTTAGGATCAAATGCTTTTTTTATCGCTGATGTAAAAATCTTATTTAATAAAATAGAAATTGCAATTATAAGTATTGGCATATATATTTCTTTTGCAATTGTTAATTTAAATATTTTCATGCTAACTCCTATTCAACCTCTACATTTAATATCTCAAGAATACGGTTTAAATCTTCCTTAGATACAAATGATATCTTTATTTTATTGCCAGCAATAGATACTCTAGTACCTAACTTATCTTTTAGGGCATCCTCAACTGGTTTATATTCTTTACTTTTTTTAGGTTTATTTATTGGGATAGCTCTCTCATAGTTATTTGCTTCCGCTAACTTTTCTAAATCTCTTACACTTAATGATTCACTAACTACTTTGTTAGCTAATTCTTCTATTTGGCCATGACTTCCAAGTTTACTTAAAACCCTTGCATGCCCCATTGATATCTTGTTATATAAAACCATATCTTGCACGCTTAAAGGTAGTCTAAGTAGTCCAAGCATATTAGTTATATGGCTTCTTGATTTTCCAAGTTTTTTGGCTAACTCATCTTGTGTTAATCTTAATGATTCTATGATAGCTTTATAAGCTTTAGCTTCCTCAACAGCTGATAGGTTTTCTCTTTGCAAGTTTTCAAGCAAAGCAACTTGCATCATTTCATCATCATTAAAATCTCTTATAATTGCAGGTATTTTAGTTAATCCTGCTAGCATAGATGCCTTTACTCTTCTTTCACCAGCTATTATATTGTAACCTTTTACACTTTTTCTAACTATAATTGGCTGGAAAACCCCATGTTCCTTAATTGAATCCGATAACTCTTTTAATGCATCATCATCAAATACTTTTCTTGGCTGGTATGGATTACTCATAAGCTCATTAATGTTAATCTCAACTATTTGATCCTTTGGAGTTTCCTCAATTATATTCTGCTCTACTTGATCAAAGTCTAGCATTTCTGAATTAAATAGCTGTTCAAGCCCCATGCCAAGAGCTCTTCTTTTACCCGTCTCTTCTTTCATTTTGTTCAATGACCTCCTTAGCTAAGTTTAAATAAGCTTCCGTTCCACGACTCATAGGATCATAAGCAACTATTGGTTTACCATGAGATGGAGCTTCAGTTAATCTTATTAATCTAGGTATTAATGTATTATATACTCTTTCTTTGAAAAAACCTCTTATTTCTTCTACAACTTCTAAACCTAAATTGGTTCTAGAATCAAGCATTGTTAATAATACGCCTTCTATTTCAAGTCCCGGATTTAGTTTCTTTTGAGCTAACATGATAGAATTCAATAACTGCATTATTCCTTCCAATGCGAAGAATTCACACTGTACTGGGATTAAAACCGAATTAGCTGCTGTTAGAGCATTTGTTGTTAAAAGCCCAAGAGATGGTGGGCAATCTATTATAATAAAATCATAGTTATCTCTTACAGTTGCTAAAGCATATTTTAACTGCATATTCTTTTGAAAATTCTCTATGGTTTTTGATTTTTCAATAAGTTCTATGTCAGCTCCTGCTAAATTTATTGTTGCAGGTATAATATATAAGTTTTTAAAATTAGTTTTTATAGTTGCTTCATTAGCACTACATCTTCCAAGTAATAAATCATATATGCTTTTATTAACATCACCTTTATTTATTCCAACTCCAGTTGATGCATTTCCTTGCGGATCTAAATCTATAAGTAAAACCTTTTTGTTTTGAACACCTAAAGATGCGGCCAAATTAATACTAGTAGTTGTTTTTCCAACGCCGCCTTTTTGATTAACTAACGCGATTACTTTTCCCATTCTAGCACTTCCCCTCACTACTTACGTATTATTTTGATAATTATATTTTAGCAGAAAAAATGACTTTTTAAAAGTCTTTTTCTACATGGATTTGATTTTCCCTTATTTTATCTGCAAATTCTTTTATTTTTCTAAATCTGTGATTTAAACATGATTTGCTAACATTTAAACCAGTTTCAATAGTAATTACTTTACTAAGTTCAATTAATGATAACTCAGGGTATCTTAATCTGTACTGAGCAGTTTCTCTTAGTTTTTCATCAAGCAAGTCAAACATATCATTTTCTTTTATATAGTTTATTTCACTTATTAGCTTATTTGATGTTGAAATTGTTCTCTCAACATTAGCCTGCTCACAATTGTTTAATCTGTTTGTCATATTGACTTTTTCTCTATATACTCTTATTTCCTCATAGTACATTACGCCATTATAAGCTCTTATAAGTCTTAAAAAGTCACTTATTTTTTCAGCTTCTTTTATATATACCATGTAACCTTTTTTTCTATGTAGTATTTTACTATTTAAATTATTATCATTTAAAAGTTTATTTAAAAAGTGCGCATACTCTGTATCATTTATTAAAAATTCAAGATGATATCTAGATGTCTTAGGATCATTTAGACTGCCCGATACCATAAATACGCCTCTTAAATATGCCCTTATTAGTTCCTCATCGGAAAGAAGTGAGTCACTTGGTATTCTAAGAAGCTGGTTTTTTTCATTTACTATGCCAAGATCTCTTAATACTTTTAATGTATCCTTTTTTAATTCAAGTACATATATCTCATTCTTTTTAAAATTATAGTTCTTTCTTAAAGTAATATTCAAATTTATATCATAAAGAATTTTAAATAGTCCAAAGATTCTATTTGCAACAAACTTATTTTCAGTCTGCACTTTAATATTATATATCTTAATATATGCGCTTGTCCTTATTATACCAGATAATTCGGATAAGTATTCTGCTCTAGTGCACTCTGTTGTACTAATCTCTTGCTTTATCTTACTAGAAAAAGTCATATTATCACAATCCTTACAATAGGATTATATCAAATAAGGAAGTTCTTTTCAACATATCCAGGTGTTTTTTTAATATTAAAATAAAAAGCACTACTTGCTCTTTATTTCCTTTATTATATCTGAAGCTGCTATAGCTCCCTCACTAACTGCAGTAACTACTTGATATACATCTTTGCTTACAGAATCACCTACGGCATAGACATTAGGACTACTAGTCTTCATTTTATTATCGGTTAATATTCCTAGCTTATCGCTTTTTATATTAAGTTCTTCATAAAAGAAATTATTTAATTCTTGACCAATGCATACAAATATCCCATCTACCTCTAATTTTGTTTCATCATTTAGCTTAATTCCTTTAAGAATGCCATTATCATCAATAAATGATTCAATCTTTTTATTGTATAGTATATCTATATTTTCTTTACTTTTTACAATATCTTGTTCGGTTTTAGTTGCTCTTAAGGTATCAGAACGATTTATTATATATACCTTACTAGCTAAATCACTTAGGTATTTTGCGGAAGCCATAGCAGAGTTTCCGCCACCTATTATAGCGACATTTTTGTTTTTATACAAAGCACCATCACATAAAGTGCAGTATGATATTCCTCTTCCCTCATATTTATCTGAGCCTTTTATTTCTAATCTTCTAGGAACTCTACCAGTTGCAATTACAACATAACTAGCATCATATGAGCCACCACTTGTAATTATATTAAGCTTAGAGTCATTATTTTTTATGTTAATTACTTTTTCATTTTTTATTAGAACCGAAAGTGCTTCGACTTGGCTATACATCTTAAAAGCTAATGTAGAACCTGATAAATCAGTATAGCCAGGGTAATTTTCTATTTTACTTATTTTGTTTAAGGTACCCCCTGGCGCTTCGCCTTCAAATAAAACGCATGATATCCCTGCTCTTAATAAATATATAGCACAACTCATACCTGCTGGCCCTGCCCCTATTATTGCAACATCAAAATTATTTTTTTCTTTCATTTTTTATCACCTGACCTTTGCAATAATAATCACACTTAATGCTAGTTATTATAATTAGTATTATTCCACCAATTATCATTAGAATTGATACAATCTGTGCCATTTTAAGACTTCCAAACATCAAACTGTCTGTTCGTAAAGACTCTATAAAAAATCTTACAATTCCGTACCATATTAGATATAAACCAGTAATATTTCCTGTTTTAATCTTTTTATTTTTTCTTACTAATATTAATAAGATAAAACCAATTAAGCAAAAAATGGACTCGTAAAGAAATGTTGGATGATAATAGTTACCATTTATATACATGCCATCTATTATAAAGTTAGGCAAATGAAGCCCTTCCAAAAATGACTTTGAAACAACGCTACCATGAGCCTCCATATTAAAGAAATTTCCCCATCTACCAATAGCTTGACCTATTATAAGACCTACAACAGATATATCAATCATTCTTAAAATATCAATATGATATTTTTTACAATATAGCACTAAAGTAAGTGTACCTGCTATTATGCCTCCATGAATAGCAAGTCCTCCATTCCATATCTTAACTATTTCAAGTGGATAAGCTGAATAATAATCTAAGTTAAACAAAACATAATATATTCTAGCACCTAATATTCCGAAGATAATACACCAAAATATTAAATTCATAATGAAGGACTTTGAAATATTATACTTCTGCGATTCTTTTTCTATAACGTATGTTGCTAATATAATTCCAATTAAAATACATATAGAATACCATGTAACACTAAATGGGCCTATACTAAAAGCTACTTGTTTCATTTTACTTTTTGCACCTTTCTATTAGTGGTTTTATTATTAGATTTTCCATCAAAACATTCATTAAACTAATAAATATTGATACAATAAACGGTGAAAAAAATCCGGTTAAATAAAAGTGTTTGCCAAGTATTAAATTAACTATTAATAATATTATAACGTTTATAACGAAGTAAAATAATCCAAGGGACATACCTATAAGTGGTAAAGTTAGTGTCACAAGTACCGGCTTTACTGTTTTATTTAATACGTATATTATAACGGCTGCTAAAAAACCATAGTATATATTCTCAACATATAAAGACCTAAATAGATTAGACGTAATTATTAATACAAGTGCATACCCAAACATATAAATAAGCCATTCTATAGCAACATTTAAATGGTATTCTATGTTATTACCGCCAGAATTATTGTTTTTATTTTTTTTATTATCAACGACTATTACTTTCATCATATCACCATAACAATTATAGCACAGTAAATAGTTTTTATGGAAAAAAAGAAGAAAAATTCGAAATAATTTCAAATTTCTTATTTTAATAAGTTGAAACCGCATCAACATTCCTACTTCATATATAAAATAGTTCTTATACATATGGGCAACCCACGCCATGGCAACCTAAAAATTGCTTACTACTAATTTTACAATTCAGATTATCAAAGTTTATAAAATATTTTAGCATTTCCACCCAATATATTTTCACTATCTATATAATTCCACGTATTTTTAATCCTATCTATGGAATTATTATCTAGTTCATTATTATTACCATAATTCCAGTTATAGTCCACATCGAAAAGGATTTTTTCTGGATCTACAATTTTCTTCAGTAAACTTAAATACCCAACTTTTAGATATAATTCTCTTTCAGTTAAAACTTTGTATGGATCTCTAGCTATATCAAAGTCAGGTCCTATCCCTATCATTATATTTTTGCTAGAATTAACTCTTTTTATAATATCCTCATCTAAACAAGCACCATGATTTAAAACACCCTTTAAATTATTAATTTCTAAGAATTCGTACCATCTTTTAGGACTGCATTTGTTTCTAAAGTACTTTGTGTCAATGCCATATCCATCATTATACTTATATACTGAAGTATGAATAATGATTGGTATATTATAAAATTTGATTACATCTATAACATCTTTTTTTACATCCTCTGCAAAAAAGCCACCGCTAAAGCCGTGGAATTTTATAGCAACTGGCTTCGTTTTCTTTATCAAATTTTCTAAATAATATGGATTATCTAGCTTTCCATGGACTAATGGTACAAATTTAATTTGAGTTTTAGAATTACATTTTTGCAACTTTTCGTAATAAAAAGCATTAACTTCTTTATAAGGATTAGAAATTATGGTTTCCCTTTTGTTATTATCAGTAAAAAGTTTATAATAGTTAATTCTTCTATAATTATTATGCTCCCATAATAACGAACACGTTTCAATATTATTTTTACTATATACTGGCCATGGCATTGGCATCAAAAATCCCACATCTATTTGGTTTTTTATACAAAACTCATCATATTCTTCTATTTTAGATTCTCCAAAATAATAATCCCTTCCAATATGACTGTGTGCATCTATTATCATAATTTTCCCCTACCCCCTAGTAGTATAAAAATAAGAACATAAAGTCCTTATTTTTTATATACTTCTCTTACTTCTTTAATATTTTCACTTTTGTCCTTACAACCTTTACATGTTGTGTTACACGAACCAGTTCCACCACCACATGCGCAACTGTTACATACCGAAGCATAATTTTCGGTTGTCGCTCCTAGTATGTTTTTAACTTTTTCTTTATCTAGCATTCTCATTTTTTCACCTCCTCTTCTGCAACTGCTTTTGTATTTATTCGATAACTTTCCTTTAACAGCCAATTAAGAGCACTCTTGCTATGTATGCAAAAAGGTCTATCTATTTCATTTCTATTTCCAAATAAAGCCTCTGCTTGTATAGCACATCCTCCACCACATATATAAAGAGCTTCACACCTTAAACACTCCTTGTTATTTAAAGTGTTTCTTTGCTTCCAAAATTTAATTTCGTCCGATCTCATTATTGTTTCTATAGAAACGTTATTTATATTTCCAATAACATACTTATCAGTTTTCAAATATCCATGACAAATACATACGTCACCGCTTGGCTTTATAGCAAGCTGATTTGCACCTATTGCACCGCAATCTGAAAACTTAAATTCATTATCATAGAAACTTTCAATTTTTCTAATTAAACGTCCATCATATATGTTTTTCTTTGATAATTTTTTGTAAGATTTTATAAGAAAGTCACACGCCCTTTTATAATAGTCCTCCCAATTATCATCATAACTAGTGTAATGATATAAATTATAGAATACACTTTTCACATTCAACTTTAAAAGCCAGTCCAAAACCTCATCTTGATTATCTAAAAAATCATTAGAAACTGTAATAGAAAGTCCAAATTTTGTTTCATGTGCTTTAAGCATAGGAAATTTTTCTATAACTTCGTCATATACGCTTTTTTTACTATTTCTATAAACTCTATTTTTATCATTCAAAGATTTAGGTCCATCTATTGATATCCCAATTTCCACCCCATTAGCAGCTAAAAACTTAATTTTTTCTTCATCTAGCAAAGTTGCATTAGTAACCATAGAAAAATCTATGGGGCTTTTCATTGCTTTAGCTTCTAACAATACCTTCTGAATAGCTTTCCAGTTTACCAAGGGCTCTCCACCATAAAAAATAATGGAGCCTCTGATATTGTTCTTTTTTAGATAATCATCATATTTTTTCAAAGCTGTTAAAGCTGTCTTTTCACTCATATTAGCTTCTTTTTTATTATTAAACTGACAGTTTTCTATAAAGCAGTACTTACATCCCAAATTGCAAGATGTGCTCATTATCAAATACATTATATTTACTTTTCCGCAAACGTTATCATATCTTTTTTTGACTACGCTTAATGCTTCTTTATCCTTATTTGAGTTTTCAACATATATACCTGCATTTTGTAAAAGCTCAATATTCTCTTCTTTCACATTATACTTTTTCACGTTATCTAATTGCTTTTTATTTAAATATATTACGTCCATTACAAGTGAATTATATATTGCATATAAATCGTCATCTATTTGTTTAGAATGAAAAAATTTTGATAAAATCATTATAATTCCTCCATATTTCTAGTCATTATTGTTTTTGTTTCAAGAAAATCAAATTTCTTATAAAGATTTATTGCCTCCTTGTTTAAGTTGCACACTTTCAAATCTATATAATGTGCCCCTTTATTTCTTGACCATTTTATAAAAGTATTAACTAATTCAGTAGCTACACCTTTATTTCTATACTCTTCTAAAACATATAGTGCATCAAGTGTGCATACAATGTTCTTTTTTGCATCACCATTATTTTGTATGTATCCATAGATATACCCTATTATTTTATTCTGATACTTCGCAGCATATAAACAAATATCTTCATTATCATAAAATTTTTCATATAATGATTTTACAACACACATCTCATTAATATTTTCATCATATTGTTTTTCATCCAATATTAATTTCGTTAAAAGTAAATTTGCGGATAACGCGTCTTCATAGTTACATTTTATAACTTTAAAATTCATACTTTCCTCCTCTATATATTATTGTAATTATTTTAATCATTTATTTTGCCGAAGCATGTCGCATTTCATCATTCAATTTCTTCTACACCTAAACAGTATGAAAATCTTATTAATGTTTCTTTCTTTTTAATATAATAATATCCAAGTGAGAAGCCTAAATTATTAGCAATATATCTATCATCATAATTATTTTCTTTATCTATATATGTCCAGTATATTATCTTCCTTTCATCAGTTGTAAGTCTATTAAATGCTGTTCTAAAATAGTTAATAAATTCTATTCTTTCTTTTAACTCATCTATTTCTATTTTATAATACGGATTATCTGGCCTTTTAAATTCCATGTTTTCTAATAAGAAATTATCACTTGCACTATTAGATGAGCTATCATCTACGGATAGGATATAATAAACATACTTAGTTATTATTTCTTCAACGTTTTTCTTAGTTTTTGTCCATGATATGTTAGCTGGAAGTACCATAAATAACAGCTCCTTTCGGTATATATTTTATCATTTCTATAATTATAAAAGTTAATGCATAAATAACTAATAAATCATAAAAAAATAAAGTAGAAATAATCTATATCTCTACTTTATTATTATATACTTTTTCCTTTTTCCCTCGTTTTTGCATTAATTTAAAACATTTTTTAAATACATTCCTGTATATGATTCTTTACATTTTGCTACTTTTTCAGGAGTTCCTTCACATACGATAGTGCCTCCTAAATCTCCACCCTCTGGTCCTAAATCAATAATATGGTCTGCTACTTTTATAACATCTAAATTATGTTCAATAACTATTACAGTATCCCCATTATCAACAATTCTATTTAAAATTACTAGCAATTTTTTAATATCGTGACTATGTAATCCTGTCGTTGGCTCATCTAATATAAATACGCTTTTACCAGTAGGCTTTTTTTGTAGTTCCTTTGCAAGTTTTACTCTTGATGCCTCACCACCAGATAAAGTTGGGGCGCTTTGACCAAGTTTTATATAACCTAATCCGACATCCATTAAAACTTGCAATTTTCTTTTAATTTTTGGGTGATTTTCGAAGAATTCTGTTGCTTCTTCAACCCTCATTTGAAGTACATCATATATGGTTTTACCCTTATATTTAACCTCTAATGTTTCTTTATTAAATCTTGTTCCACCACATACTTCGCAAGGCACATAAACATCAGGCAAGAAATTCATTGATATTTTTTTAACACCGTCTCCCCAGCATGCTTCACATCTTCCACCTTTTACATTAAATGAAAATCTTCCTTTTTCATAACCTCTTATTTTTGCTTCACGAGTTTGTGCAAAGACATCTCTTATATCATCAAATACACCGACATATGTTGCAGGATTACTACGAGGCGTTCTACCAATTGGGTCTTGAGTTATATCTATTACCTTATCTACGTTTTCTATACCTTTAATACTTCTATGTTTTCCAGGTATAACTTTACTTCCATACACATTCAATGCTAAAGCTTTATATAATATCTGGTTAACTAAACTACTTTTACCTGAGCCAGATACTCCAGTTACTAATACAAGTTTGCCTAGTGGAATTTTAACATTTATATTCTTTAAATTGTTTTCCTTGGCTCCTTTTATTTCAATAAATTTTCCGTTTCCTTTTCTTCTTGTTTTAGGCACTTCTATCTTTTTTCTACCGCTTAGATAATCCCCTGTTAAACTATTGGTATTTTGCATAACTTCTTCTGGCGTTCCGCAAGCTACTATCCTCCCACCATGCTCTCCTGCTCCAGGGCCAACATCAACTAAATAGTCAGACTGAAGCATCGTATCAGTGTCATGTTCTACTACTATTAAAGTGTTTCCTAAGTCTCTCATTTTTAATAGTGAGTCGATTAATCTTTGATTATCTCTTTGGTGAAGACCAATACTTGGTTCATCAAGAACGTATAGTACACCCGTTAGCTGAGAACCTATTTGCGTTGCTAATCTTATTCTTTGAGCCTCACCACCAGATAAAGTTCCAGCACCGCGAGATAAAGTTAAATATCCAAGTCCTACATTATGTAAAAACTCTAATCTTGACTTTATTTCCTTAATTAATAGTCTTGCTATTTCTTCCTTTTCCTTACTTAATTTAAGCTTGTCAAAAAAGTCATATAGTTTATCTATATTCATATCCGTTAAATCAATTATATTTTTCTTGTTTATAAGTACAGATAACACGCTTTCTTTTAATCTTTTACCATGACAAGTCGGGCAAGTTAACTCCACCATATATTTGCCTAACCAATCTCTTATAAATTCGCTATTTGTTTCAAAATATCTTCTTTCTAAATTATTTAAAACACCCTCATATGGTTCATAGCTATTCATCACATTTCCACTTCTTGTTTTAAAATTAAATTCTATAGGTTCTTTTGTACCACGAAGAATAATATCTAATTCTTTCTTAGTTAAATCCTTCATTTTCTTATTCATATCTATACCATATTTATTACAAACTATTTCTAATTTTTTTATATATATGTTTTGATCATCCATACCTGAAAGAGGTTCTATTCCGCCTCTTGCTAATGTTTTTTCTTTATCAGGAATTATTAATAACTCACTTATTTTTTGTTTAAAGCCAAGTCCCTTGCAATCTGGGCAAGAACCATACGGAGCATTAAAAGAAAACATTCTAGGCTCTAATTCCTCTAGCGAAAAATCACAGTGCGGACATGCAAATGACTCACTCATAACTATTTCATCTCTTCCAGGGATTTCTACTACAGCTTTACCCTTAGATAACTTGCAAGCTAGTTCAATAGCTTCATATATTCTGCTTCTAGCTTCATCTTTCTTTATAATTCTATCTATAACAACTAAAATATTATGTTTCTTATTTTTATCAAGTATAATTTCTTCACTTAAATCTCTTGCTTCTCCATCTATTTTGACACGAACATATCCGTCCCTTCTTAAAGAATCTAGTAAATCTTTAAACGTTCCTTTTTCACCGTAAGCTACAGGAGACATAATAATTAGCTTTGTTTTATCTTCTTCATTCATTATCTGTGTTGTCATTTCTTCAATAGACTGACTTGATATTGGAATGCCATGGTTAGGACAATAAGGCACACCAATACGTGCAAATAAAAGTCTAAAATAATCATATATTTCAGTTACAGTACCAACTGTTGATCTTGGGTTGTTGTTAGTTGTTTTCTGATCTATTGATATAGAAGGAGAAAGTCCTTCTATAGAATCCACATCTGGTTTTGAAGTTCCACCTAAAAATTGTCTAGCATAAGAAGATAAGCTTTCTACATATCTTCTTTGCCCTTCTGCGTATATTGTATCAAATGCAAGGGAAGACTTACCACTTCCAGATACACCTGTCATAACCGTTAATTTATTTTTTGGTATTTCTATATCTACGTTTTTTAAATTATTTTCTCTAGCACCTTTTACTATAATTTTATCCACTTAAATCACCTTCAGTTTAATATTCTATCATAAAATTATGAAATTTATACAACAATTATATCAAACATTTGTACATATTACAAGTAAATTATTGCATTAAAAATGGCTATGCAAAACATAACCACCTTCTATTTTCTTATTTATACTAATTTACCTTCATTTCAAATATAATATCACGAAGTTCCATAGCACGTTCAAAATCCAAATCTTTCGCAGCCTTTTGCATTTCTTCTTCTAATTGTTTTATAATGCTTTCATTATTATCAATATTCTTCTTGCCACGTTTCTTAGATTTTTCTTCAGTTTGCTCACTTACGCTTACTACGTCCATTATCTTTTTCTTTATTGTTTTTGGAACAATACCATGAGCATCGTTATATTTAATTTGTATTTCCCTACGTCTTTTCGTTTCATCTATCGCGGTTTTCATAGCATCACTAATTATATCACCATACATAATTACTCTTCCATCAGCATTTCTTGCACATCTTCCAATGGTTTGTATAAGGCTTCTATGGCTTCTTAAAAATCCTTGTTTATCAGCATCAAGTATTGCAACTAAACTAACCTCAGGTATATCAAGACCTTCTCTAAGTAAGTTAATGCCCACAAGTACATCATACTTGCCTTCTCTTAAATCATGAATAATTTTAAGTCTTTCAAGCGTTTTTACTTCACTATGAAGATATGCAACTTTTATATTTAAGTTTTTTAGATATGATGTTAATTCTTCTGCCATTCTAATGGTTAGTGTTGTAACTAGCGTTCTATCGCCCTTTTCAATTTGCTTTTGAATTTCTTCTATTAAATCGTCCACTTGGTTTTCTTGTTTTCTTACCTCTATTAAAGGATCTAACAAACCAGTTGGTCTTATTATTTGTTCTACTACATTGTTGTTTACTTTAGCTAACTCCTCATCTCCTGGAGTTGCAGAAACATAAATAACTTGATTTATCTTTTCCTCAAACTCTTCATATTTTAGAGGTCTGTTATCAAGTGCAGACGGCAATCTAAATCCATAATCAACTAACATTTGTTTTCTTGCTCTATCACCATTATACATAGCTTTAACCTGCGGTAATGTTACGTGTGATTCATCAATTACCATCAAATAATCATCTGGAAAAAAGTCTAAAAGACAGGTTGGTGTTGCTCCTGCTGGTTTTAAAGCTAAATGTCTAGAATAATTTTCAACACCCGAGCAAAAACCCGTTTCTGCTAGCATTTCCAAGTCATACTTACACCTCTGTTCCAGGCGTTCAGCCTCTAATAATTTTCCATTTTCTTTAAAATACTTCAATCTTTCATCTAATTCTTCTTTTATATTAACTATCGCTTTTGAAAGCTTTTTTTCACTAGTTACAAAGTGAGATGCTGGCATAATAGAAACAAATTTTTTATCACTTACTACCACTCCAGTTAATACATCAAACTCAGATATTCTATCTATCTCATCACCAAATAATTCAATTCTAATTCCATGGCTTTTCTCGTAAACCGGTATAACTTCTATAACATCACCT
This sequence comes from uncultured Bacilli bacterium, assembly GCA_934155185.1. GTDB lineage: Bacteria > Bacillota_I > Bacilli_A > RF39 > UBA660 > Aphodocola. The sequence continues at coordinate 32,350 of CAKPGT010000002.1, read as the reverse complement.
TTAGCTCTAAATGTACCTCTAACTAAGTCTATATTATTTCTTTCATACATCATATCAACTAGTTTTGATAATACTTCGTTTCGGTTTATCTCATCACCTACTTTTAAAGTTAGCATATGATTTTCATATTCTTCTTTATCACCTATACCATAAATGCACGATACAGATGCAACTACAATAACATCTTTTGCATTTATAAGTGATGAAGTAGCATAGTGCCTTAGTTCATCTATTTCATCATTAATTGATGAATCTTTTTCAATATAAGTATCACTAGAAGGCACATATGCTTCTGGTTGATAATAATCATAGTATGAGACAAAGTAGCAAACTTGATTATTTGGAAAAATTTCTTTAAGCTCGGAATACAACTGCCCTGCAAGCGTTTTATTGTGAGCAAGCACTAATGTAGGTTTATTAACCTCTTTAATTACATTTGCTATTGTAAATGTCTTACCTGTTCCTGTTGCACCTAGCAAAACCTGATATTTATCACCATTTTTTATTCCTTCTGAAAGTTTTTCTATAGCCTCTGGTTGATCACCTGAAGGCTTAAATTTTGATACTAAATCGAACATTGCATCCTCCCTTGTGATTATCATTTTTTAGTAATCACTATTTTTTGGTTTATTTATAAAAATAGTTAAACTTATCTATTTCTAGTACATCATCATCAAAATCATATTTAATAGCATAAATTTCATACTCACCTGATTCATCTGGAACCTTATTATATTCATTATTTGTTTTATTGTAAACAGAATAATAAGAATTTTCACCACTTATAAATGATTGTGAAAAAAATATTTTTAAATTTGAACTTAAGTCTTTCTTCAAAATCCAATTTTTACTTTCTTTAATACTATTTTCTATTATTTTGGACTGATTTTTACTGTAAAATGCTTCTAGCATTACATAATTTTTTTTATCCTCATACACATTATTAAATTCCATAATATTAAGTTTTCCATCTTGAGGAAGTTTGGCATCTACTATTTCTTTATATTCATTTATTTTAGAATAATCTGTTTCAATGTTTAAAGATAACGGTACTATAGATTGTAATATTACAAAGAATAATAGTACAAAACTTGCAACTATATTTTTAGTACATTTAACACCTTTCTTATTAAACAGAAATGAAAGTATTAATGAAAAAATTACAAACAGAACTTTAGCAATAACTATATAATACTTTTCTTTAAAACCTTCATCTTCTAATGTATATAATACATAAAATAAAATTAATAATGATAAAATAAATAAGATATTCATAAAAGTTTCAACCGTATTTTTATTTTTATGTGAACTTAGTGATTTCTTTTTTTCTATATTACAAAACTTTTCCTTGATAAAATTTGAAAGTTCTACTGAGCAGTCATCTTTTCTTATTATAACTATAATTTTTCTAAAACCACAGCCAATATAATAATTAGTATCAGTTTCTATAAATTTATCTATTTCAGAATATTTTAGCTTATATGTTATACAATCCGATGAGCTTATTAAATAATCGTTATAGAATTCAGTCACTTTGTTCTTAGAAATAATTTTATCTTCCAAATATTTATTATATGCTTTTTTTACAATTCCTTTTAAATTAAATTTATATACTATCATAATAGCAATTTGAAGCATGATAAACCAGGAAAGCGCTATAAGGCTATCATTGCAAAATAGCATTATAATAAACGATAATATCAAGCTTATAATACAGCCTCTTTTAATAAATTGCCAATATCCAATTTTTGGAAAAAAGCTAATCATCTTTGCATATTCATCGGCATTAATTTCAGTCTTATATATATATTTTTCTTCTTTTTTCATATAAATTTACCCTCCTATAAATAATTTTTTATTATCCATCTTATATCTTCTATTGATTTATCTATATTAAAAATACCATTACCAACTGGATAATATACTGGAAATATCTTATATACATTACCATTTATCTCTTTTTCAAAATATTTCTTTCTAGTTTCTGATACTGAAATTTTTTTATTTAAAATAATAGAACTAACTTGATTACCAAATGTAATAATTATTTTAGGTTTTACTATATCAATTTCCTTTAATAATAATTTTAAATATCCTTCTAAAACTTTGTCTGATAGAGGTCTTGCATCAACTTGGGTACATTTTCCTAAATTAGTTATAAAGTAATTTTTTCTTTCAACTTCTTTATATACTTCTTCCGCAAAAGAGTAATCCCAGTCTCCTGGCTTTTTTTGAATTATTCTTATAAACAAATCATCACTCATGAGTTCTACATTATGAAATAATTTCCATATGTTTTTAGTACCAATCCACGGAGCCTTTAATCCTTTCCAGGTGTTTTGACTAGCTATATTTCTTCCTGTTGGATTCATAAATACAAAACATATATTGGGGTTTTCTATTTTTCCACCATTACATATTGCATCTAAATCCTTAGCTCCATATTTTTTCTGCATTTTATTATAGCTTTCATTAAGTTTTAAAAGGCGGTCTTTTTTTTCTTTTAATTCTATCATAAATTTCTCCTACTTTCATTAAACGTTTAAATATCAAACATCTAATATCCCTATTAAGCAATATAAATCTACACATTAATTCTATCATCAATTCATAAAGAAAACAAGAAAGCTAAAGTTGCTTTCTTGAATCTCTTAATATAGTATTAAAAACCATGTTTAATCTATTTTTTATTGATATATTTTTTATCATTAAATCTTACACCTAAAGATTTTAAATATCTAAACTCTTTTTCATCTTTGCAGAAAACTTCAAAGTGACCCCGCCAAGTAGAGTGAAGCCAGCAATTTTCATCTTCATAAAAAAATAAATTTTCTACCGAATCTGGAAATTTCCAATCTGAAAACGAGGATGTACTTAAAATATCAGATTTTAAAGCGTCATTTAACTTAAAAAAATATGTGATGGTTTTGTCGTCTTGAGTTTTTTTAATCATCCTACTTTTATATTTTCTAAGCCAATCTTTTATATTATATTCATAAAATATATGTTCAATGCTGTCTTCAATAACCATCTTTTTTTTATAAGATTTTAATGTGCCCCCAAAACTCCTTTTACATTTCCTATCAAAAATTAAATCGTTATCTTTAAACATGTTAAACAATTCATCTATATAATCATCTTTTTCTAACCATTTTCTTAAAATATCTCTTTCAGTTTGATTAGTCTCGGATAATATAATATTTAAAGTGTTTTTTGCAACATCTTCGCATGGATCAAAATATTTTGTAACTGAGATAACATTACATTTTTCGATTGCATATTCAATAAGTTTTATATAAGCCTCTTCAGTTAATACCGTTGCAAACATATAACTTACCTCCAAAAATATTATCTATTGCTATAACTCTTCCCTGTTGCAGGAAATACAACAACATCCCTAGGATTAAAAGTGTGATTTTCTAAGCTATCATATTTTCCAGCATAATAAGCTCTATAGTCACCATAGTATTTACCTGTTGCTAAACCAAAATGTAAATGTGCTCCATAACACCGACCTGTACATCCTGATTTTGCAATCATTGTGTCAGAGGTTACTACCTGGTCCTTTTTTACTAACTGCTTAGATAGATGACAGTATATTGAAGAATAAGTCTTACCATTTATGTTATGCCATATAACTAATGATATACCGCACACATTACCAGTATAACCAACAATACCAGGAGCAGTTGCATATACTGGCGTTCCAGTAGGCATAGCTATATCTATAGCGAAGTGTTTATTTGGTTTACCATTTAATGTTCTATTACCAAATTCACTTGATATTCTACCGCTTGTAGTTGGTCTTCTAAATGATGTTCCTACTGGCAAATAATTACTACCATATATTCTTGAGTAACATGCATCAATAGATTCACTATCCTTACAACCAATAGACTTATAATATTTTACTTGCTTTTGCATACCTTTTACTGTTTCTTCTTCAGATTGGCCTTCTGCATCAAGTTCACTTTGCTTTTTATTTAAAACTACAACTTGAGTTTCTAAGTCAGAGTTTAAATTTGCTAACTCTTGTTTTTTATTAGCTAATTCCTTTTTGATTCTATCATTTTCTGCTATCATATCATTCATCTTTTTAATAGCTTTTTTATTATAAGATGATATTTGTTCAGTAACTGATAGTCTATATATCAAATCAGTTATACTCTCAGCTCCCATAACATACTCCAGCATTGCAGACCCTGATGAAGAAATCTGATAATATCTCATTAAGTCTTTAATCTCATTGTTTTTCTTAACTATATCTTGCTGAAGACTTTCACTCTCTTTTGTCTTTGCTTCTATATTTTCTTCTACCTGTTTTATACTAGCCTTTATATTACTTATTTTTTTATTTGTCTCAGTTATATCCTGACTATTCATTGCTTTTTTTACATTTGTATCATTTAGTTTTTTTTGAGCTGCATCAAGCTCTTTTTGTATATCTGCTAAGGTTTTGGCATTTACCGTTATAAATGGTATTATCATTAACATTAATGCTATTGTTAAATATCTTAGTAATTTTTTCATTAGATTTTCAAATACTTCCTTACTGCTCTATAACTACCAAACATACCAACTACAACGCCTAAACCTAATAATATTAATGATACATAATAAATGAATGGTTCTGCAGGAACTAATTTTACGAATGGGGAAAATAGCTGCCCACCAAAATGTTTATATAGTGCTGAATATCCATATAATACTGCTCCTATTGGAATTAATGCACCTATAAATCCTAAGCAAAAACCTTCTATTACAAATGGTTGTTTAATAGAAAAGTTTGAAGCACCAACAAGTCTCATTATTTCTATTTCTCTTTTTCTAGAGAAAATTGTTATTTTAATTGTATTTGTTATCAAAAATAATGTAACAAATACTAAAGCTGCCATTGCTATTATCATTGCTTTTTCTATTACTTTAAATACTTTAAGTAAACTTTCTACCATTCCTTGACCATATTTAACGTCTGCAACTAATTCTAATTCTTTTAGCTTATCAGCAGTTTTTGATATATTTTCAGTATTCTTTACTTTTACTAAAAGTGTATCATATAAAGGATTATTTTCATCTGTCCAAGTATCTATTATTGATGCTAGTGAATCAGATGTACCTTTCATTTCATTTGCAATGTCTTTTTTTGTTTGATGAGTAACGCTTTCTACATTGTCATAAGATTCTATACTTGTTTTTAAATCTTTTATCTGATCTTCTGTTGTCTCTGTTTTTACAAAAGTTACAATTGTAAAGTCTTCTTTAACAAGCTTTGTCATATTTTCAACATTATATGATGCTATTAATGCTATAGCAACTATTAAAAGAGTTATTGTTATACATGATATTGATGCCACTGATAGGCTTAGGTTTCTGCCAACACTTTTAAACCCATCTCTAATATTTCTTAATACGATTCTAATTGCTTTCATAATTACTATAGCTTCCTTTCTCATAATCTTTAGCAAGCTTACCATTATCTAGCAAAACAACTCTTTTCTTCATTTTATCAACCATTTCCCTGTCATGAGTTGCCATAACAATGGTAGTTCCAAGGTCATTAATCTTTTCAATAACTCTCATTATTTCTAAACTAGTATCAGGATCTAGATTACCTGTTGGTTCATCACATATAAGTAGTTTTGGAGAATTAACTATAGCTCTTGCTATTGCAACCCTTTGCTGTTCTCCTCCAGATAACTGTGTTGGATAACTTTTTATTCTAGATTTTAAGCCAACCAAATCTAGTGCCTTTAGAGTTTTCCTTTTTACCTCATCACTAGGTAATCCATATATTTCTAGTGCAAAAGCAACGTTTTCATAAACTGTTAATTTTGGTAATAACTTATAATCTTGGAAAACTATACCTATCTTTCTTCTTAATTTGTATACTTTACTGTTTTTAATCTTAGCTACGTTTATACCACCTACGTATATTTGACCATGAGTCGGTTTTTCTTCACGATAAAGCATTTTAATTAATGTAGATTTACCTGAACCAGATGCACCAATAACAAATACAAATTCACCCTTTTTAATGCCAAGGTTCATATTATATACTGCATTAACACCGTTTTTATAGGTTTTTTCTACATCAATAAATTTGATAAATTCCATATACTACACCTTCCTTTTTATTAAATAATGCTTGTACTTCCAGCACCGCCTGTATATATTCCTGACGTTTGATATGCATCAGTAACTAAAATAACCGCTTTAGGATCTATTTGACTAATTCCATTTTTTACTTCAAAATACTCACCAGTTGGAACAACACACATTATTATTTGATCTTTTTTATTTGTATATCCACCTCTGGTTTCTATAAGTGTTATCCCTAACTTTAATTCATTAAGAAGATAATCACATACAAGGTCATCTTCATCAGTAGTTATATAAACTGCTTTGCTGCTAGATATACCTAAAACTACTTTATCAACCATAATATTAATTATATATAAAACTATTAATGCATAAAGAACTCTAGTCCATCCAAAGAAAAATCCTCCTGCCAAAACAATTATACCATCTGTCATAAGCATTGATGTTCCAATTGATAACCTAAAGTATTTAGCTACTATCTGATTTAATATATCTGTACCTCCAGTTGTAAAGCCACTTTTAAATATTATTCCTGCGGCAGTTCCTATGCAGACACCACCAATTATAACTATTAATAATAAATTATCATTATCTATTTTGATGTAATTACCTATATTTGAAGTTAACTTAACAAATAATGGAAATAAAATAGAACCTACTAGTGAGTCAAGTGTCTTCTTTTTTCCTAAAAATATTAAGCTTAGAGTAAGGAAAAACACATTCAATATTAATATCATTATTGATGGATCAATTACTTTTTGTGTAATAATTGATATACCACTTGCACCACCATATACTATATTATTTTTAAACATAAATAGGTTATATGATGAAGCATATATTATGGTTCCAATTATCAAGAAGAAGTATCTTTTAAAAAGATTGGTCTTTTTTACTAGTTTTAATATTTTTAAATCTCTTTTGCTTCTTAGTCTTTTAAATAATCTCATCTTGCCTTTTCTCCTTTTAGATTGCTTTCTATAAATACATCTATATCACCATCAAGCACTTTACTTACATTAGAAGTCTCAAAACCAGTTCTATGATCTTTTATTAGCGAATATGGGTGAAGCACATAGCTTCTTATTTGCGAGCCGAATTCTATTCCGCTATGATCACTTTTCATTGAGTCTATCTTTTCTTTTCTTGATTTTAATTCTATCTGATATAGTTTGCTTTTTAAGACCTTTAGTGCTGTTTCTTTATTTTTAATTTGACTTCTCTCATTTTGGCATGTAACAACTATTCCGCTTGGTATGTGCGTTACTCTAACTGCAGAGTCCGTTGTATTTACACCTTGACCTCCTGCCCCACTACTTCTATACACATCAATTCTTATATCTTTTTCATCTAGTTTAATATCTATATCATCATCAAACTCTGGAGTTACATCAACTGCTGCAAAAGATGTATGTCTTCTATTATTGGCATCAAACGGAGATAGGCGCACTAATCTATGAACTCCTTTTTCATTTTTTAGATAACCATATGCAAAGTTTCCTTTAACTAAATAAACTATGCTTTTTATTCCAGCTTCTTCTCCTTTTTGTTCATCTATAATTTCATATTCATAGTTTTTCTTATCAAAATACTTACTATACATTCTAGATAACATCAAAGCCCAGTCGCAGCTTTCTGTACCACCTGCCCCGGCGTGTATTTCAAAAATTGCCGCATTACCATCAAATTTTCCAGATAAATATGTTAAGGTTTCTTCTTTTTCTAACATATCCTTGGTACTTTGATATAACGCCTCAAAATCCTTTTGCAATAATTCATCTAATTCATCATCACTAAATTCATCTATCTGTTTTAAAGCAAGAATATTTTCTTTTATTGTATTTATCGGATCAATTATTCCCTTTAAATTACTTATTCTTTTGCTTATTTCTTCAGCTTTTTTTGGATTACTCCAAATATTAGGTTCTGCTAATTTCTTGTTTAATATATTTATTTCATCTTCTTTGTTTGGTATGTCAAAGAGACCTCCAAATATCGTTAAATTTTGTTTCTAGTGATTCTATATCTTTTATTGTAAATTCCATATATCCTCCTATTGTTACATTATAACACATATTTTGAATTATTTATAGTGGCAATAAAAAATACCATCTAATTCAATAATAGATAGTATTATAGTTACTAAATTTTTATTAAAATTACTCCTGCCATTATAATAGCACTTATTTTAGTTTATAAATTAAATCTTTTTTGTTTTTATCTAAGAAATATTCATAAAATGAATTTAAAATACTGGTCAAAGTTAGTAAGGGTGCAACAACTGATATGCTTCCATATTCATAAGCCTTAACAGATGATATAAGCATAACACACCATGAAAATCCTACTAATAAAAATCTTTTTTTATCATAAATTTTAAATTCATTAATAAGATCTTTTGTAGTAAGTTTTGTCCCTATCTTTATAAACATTGCTGGAACAAATACTGTTAAAAACGTATAGATTCCTATATTAAATTCATTAGATATATTAACATTTATAAGCATAGCAACAGCAAAAAGAAAGTTTGATATGAATGACATTATAAAATATTTATTAAATTCAAACTTTCCATCCTTATTTATTGATAGCATTATATTAGAAAATAATATCAAGATAGCACCTATTATTTTTTTAAATACCCATTTTTCTTTTAAGAATACTAACCCAAAAATAACCATAAATACTGTTGATAATTGTTTAAGCATACTAAAAACAGATGGATTAAGACCATACCTTGCTTCTATATTAAGTCTATCAGTGAATGCATACAGTATAGTAACAACGAATATTATGGCATATGTATATATGTTAGTAGAGAATTTATATTTAAATAGTGGTGATAATAGAAGTGCAAAGATAGCCGTTCATCAATTCTAACAAGACTGTTAATGCTGATATGTTTTTTGAGTTTTTATTTACTTTTTTAAATTCTTGAGCAAATAATACTGCAAATACTAAGTAAATTATAACCCATATTATATAGTTCATGTCATTTATTCCTCCTAGTTATGCAGCTAATAATAAAGCATTTTAAGTAATATTTTAAATCATTAAATAGATTAGTTATATATTTATTTTATTATTTTCATTTATATCTTTTTCATACAATTTTTTGTATGTTTTGCTACTTTTTAACAGTTCTTTATGATTGCCAGAAGCTTCTATTTTACCATCATTAACAACAAATATTCTATCCGCATCAATAACAGTTGACAGTCTATGAGCAATAATTAAAATCGTATATTCACCTTTTAAGTTGCTAATAGCTTCTTGAATTTTTGTTTGTGTTTCATTATCTAAAGCACTTGTAGCTTCATCAAAAAGCAATATTTCAGTTTTTAATAATAAGGCTCTAGCAATAGCTAATCTTTGCCTTTGACCGCCTGATAAAGTTACTCCGCCTTCGCCAACAATTGTATTATATTTGTTTGGCAAGCTTTCTATAAATTCATCTAGACACGCTAAGCGGCAAACCTCTTTAATCTCTTTTTCTGTAGCATTTTGTTTTATCACTTTTAAGTTATCCATTATGCTCATATTAAAAATATAGGCACTCTGACTAATTACTGACAAATTACCACGAATGCTTGATTTGTCTAATTTACTAATATCTATACCATCAAATTCAATACTTCCTTTGTTAACAAGTTCTAGAGCGCTTATTAAATTAAAAATAGTTGTTTTACCTGCTCCAGATGGTCCTACAAAACCAATGGTTTCATTAGCATTTATTTTAAAATTCATATTTTTTATGATTGGTATATTTTCTTCATACTCAAAGCAAACATTTTTAAACTCAATATTTCCTTCAAATTTTTCAAGCTTTTGTGTACCAAAGTGTTCTTTTTCAAATTCTCCTTCTTCTAATATACCAAAAATACGATTAGCAGCTAAATTAAATTGTTTTAATATTTCAAATATCTGTTCTATCCAATCAGCCGTATCTACAATTCTATAATGGTAATTCATAATTATTAATGCTAATTCTATAGATAATAAGTTATAAATAAGAAAGAAACAAGTTAATAGGCTTATTAATAAATCACAGACATCTCTTAAAGAACCTCCAGCCAATCGTAAAATTAATCTAGAGTGTTGGTATTTTCGGGAAATATCATTAGTTTCTTCCATATAAAGATTGGCTTTACTTAAAAAAGATTCTTCAGCATCTAATATTTTAATATCTTTAGCACCTCTTACAATTTCAGAAATAAAGCCACCTGTTTTTTCTCTGCTTTTTTTCCATTCTTTTCTTTTTTTGTAATTTATATTACTTGCAAATTTATTATATAAAACTATAACTATAATTAATAAAACATAAGAAAAACCTAAATATATATTAATGAAAAAGATACTTATTAAGATACCTAAACTACCAATTATATTTGTTATATAATCAATCAAATTTGCAAAAATATCAGTTAAATTGTCAGTATCATTATTAATCCTTTCAATAAATATTCCTGTAGAATTAGTATTTAAATCCTTTTGTGATATCTTTAATGTTTCCCTCGTTAGTTCCAATTGTAAATTTTGGCGTACATCATAATAAAACTTATGATATGAATGTACTGAAAAATATCTAGTTATGTTTCTTAATATTTCTATAACAAATACTAAAACTACAAGTCCCAAAAGTTTCTGAAATAATCCGCTTGTTAATAATACTAATCTCTTTGCAATAATGATAGGTATAATAATTGAAATAATAGTCATTATTATGTTTCCTACTAAGAATAATATTAAATATTTTTTACCGTTCTTAGCATATTTATAAGTTGCTTTTAAATTTTTCCAAACACTTCTATTGGGTGTTTTTGATTCTTTTTGCTCTAACTTTACTTTTTCCATATACTACCTCACTCAAACAAGCTAATTATAACATATAATATAGTATTTATTATTATTTTCGTAATAATAGTTCTCTGAGTCACTGGTAATATACAATGTTTTATGCACTATCACTTGTTTTATTTCTATTTTTCAATGATTTTACTATATTGTTTTTCTTTTTTCTTATTTAATCAAAATTTTTAATAGTTTTTCAGTTAGCTTCTCTTAGTACTACTAAGAGACGTTATTAAAAATAATATACCACATATTTCATATTATCTATTATCGGATAAAACTACATTATTTTTAGTCTCAGTATTTTCCATAATTATTTTTGCCATATGATCTGGTTTAAAATTTTTATCACATAACTCACTAATATCTATCCAATCAAATTTATGTTCTTTTTCTATACCTTTATCTATTTCCTTAACAGAAAAAGGTGCATCAGATAAAGGAGTTAAACATTTTAAATTATAATAATAATTGATTTCTTGACTAGTTGTCTCATCAACATTATATATATTTTCATTAATACAAAATAAATCAATTATTTCTACATCTATATTTAATTCTTCTTTCATTTCTCTTAATATAGCCTGCTTTGTACTTTCACCTACTTCAACATGTCCGCCTGGCAAACAATATCCTTTAAATTTTTGTGTCTCATGTACTAGAAGTTTATTATTTTTTATTAGCATCCCACTTACTCTTAATCTAAATTTTCCATTTTCATCTTTTAATTTAATATCTTTCATTATATTCCTCTTTTCATCACTTTCTAAAATTTTAATATCTTTATATTTCACCTAGCCATAAACTAAATTAAAGTAATTACATAAAAAAGCTGCAAGATATTCTTTTTCACCTATATGCGCTTTTTGAGTTCTTATAATATAAACATAAATATCGTGTGATTTAAAGCATTTTTATAAATTTAAGTCTGCTTTTTCTTTTAATTCATCTATTAGATTTTCTTTTAATATTACATCTGTAAACCCATCTTTTATGTAATATTTTTTAAAATGTTCTTTATTTTTAGCCAACATAACAATAACTTTAGAATTGAACTTTTTAATTTTGGTTAATTCTTCTAGTGTTCCTAATGCTGACTCATTTTTAAGTTCATCATCTATTATTATTAAATTATAGATTTCTCCAGCTCGAACTCTATATACACAGTCTTTACCAGACATAGTAGTATTAATATCAACGTTATAATTTGATAATATGTCAGAAATTTTAAATAATTCTTCCTTATCATCATCAACTACAAGTACTCTTTTCCTTCCAAATACATCTGATGAATATTTTTCAATATCCTGCATTATATCTGATTTTTTTTCTATATTACACTTTTGATCTATTACAATTGTAAATGTCGAGCCTTTATTTTCTTCACTTCTTATATTAAAACTCCCTCCCAATAATTTTATTGATTTGATAGTTGCTACTAAATCCATATCAAGTTCATCAAGTTTTTGTATTTCTTCCTTAGTAAGTTCTCTATTATCATCTAAAATAGTGTTTACTTCATCTATACTCATTCCACATCCTGAATCTTCTATTTTTATAATCAGCCTTGTAACATCATATCTTACTATTGCACTAGCACTTACAATTATAAATCCTTTTGTAGTACTACTTATACTATTAGACAAAACCGATATTAAAATTTGTTTTAGTCTTACTTCATCACCATATAATATGGTCGGTATATTAGAGTTTATAAAAAATTTTACATCTATATTTTTGTTTTTATTTAAGTTTTTTGTAATACTCTCTACCGTCTCAAACAAAGTATAAACATTATACTCATTATTAAATATTTTTATTTTACTAGCATCCATCGATGATATATCAAGTATATTATTAATTTTAAATAATACGGAATTTGCATTATTTCTAATAATTTTTATAGCATCCTTTTTATCTTTTTCATAGAATTCATCAAAATTGTCTGACAATGTAAAAATATTTTTTGTTGGAGTTTTAATATCTTGAGTTACTTCAAATAAAAATCTAGATTTATCTTCCATCTGTTTTTCAACTAATTCCTTGTTTCTTAATAATTCATTTACCATTTTTAAATCCGGATTTTCTATTGTAAAATACATAATAAACTCTACTAAAACTGCAACTGATGGAATAATTATTAATGATGGTATACTCTTTTGAATTACTGTCGCTATCATGCCTAAAATTATCAAAGAAAACAGTGGTATTATTTTTCTAAACTGCTTTTTAGTAATTAGTAAAATAGAAGTAATAAAGGATAGTACTAAGTAAATTCCTGATACTAAATATACTAAATTTACACATGGTCCGATTGCATAACCAGCTTTTTTCGTTATAACAATTTGAAATGGTAAAAAAATCGTTAAAATGGTTATAAATATATTTAAGATTAAAATAATTTTTTTAATTTTAAAATATGATCTTCTTTTCTGACCGGTATTCATGTAAACATACAATAAGTATACGTACATCATTGAAGACCACCAAAAGTAAAGTGGTAAATCAAAATGATTTAAAGCATATAAAAAATCAGAAACGCCGTCAAAATATCCTAATGAAATTCCAATTGTATTAAAAATAATATTAAAAGTACTTAAAATTATAAGAATAGAGTATGTTTTTGTTTCATCACTTCTTAATCTTTTTTTGGTAAAAAAAGCAAAATTTAAAATAATAAGTAAAAATATAGAATAAGTTGGTAAAATAAGATTCATAATTCCTCCACTACTATTTACTACACTACTATAAGATTAACATAAAAAATAAAAGTTATCAATAACGATAACCCTTATTTGCTTATATTGTTTTTTAAAACCTTTTCATTATAACCATATCCAAACATTTCATCAAAATCAGAATACTTTGTAAAAGGCTCGTAGTATCCATTTTTTTCAGATGAAATTCTTTTAATATAAACTTTATCCCCATCTTTTCTTATCACACTGTTAAATGTTTGAAAGAAATTATAATCATCAGTTTTTGGAGTGAAGATAAATTGTGATTCAAATTCCCTTACTCCGCTTTTATCCTCTCGCGCTCTTTTATAAGCCTCATATCTTGAATCTATATTATTATTCCAATAATTTGAATCAAGTGTTTTTCTTTCTTCATAGTAATAATCTTTACCATCTATTACTTTATGACGTATATTTGTATTTCCTTTTTTATATTCCATTTCATTTTCTTTAAGCATTTCCTCATATATCATAGAAGCCATAATATCTCTTAATTTATTTATAGAATCAACTAAATTTGAGGTTGGATAAAAAGGCTCGCCTATAATCGTGTGCCTACTTTCTTTATTAAATAATGTAACAACTGGAATGATTGGGACATTAGAGTTTAAAGCGATTCTAATACATCCATAATTCATATGCAACATAAGTAAGTTAGGCGATAAATTCCAAGTAGCCTCTGGATACATAGCAAAGTTCTTTTTTTGTTTTAAAATTGCTTCAGCATTATTACTAGAAATCTTTCTACTATTTTTATCTAATCTGTGAACCCATTCTGTACCATTTAGCGTTAAGCCTAAACCATCAATTGTATTTTTATCTTCATCACTAACTAATAAGTAAAAATGCTCATTTACAGCTTGACCTAAAGTTGGAATATCTTCAATACAAAAATGGTTTGCAACAATTAAATAATTTCCATCTTTAGGAAATTTACCTTCTAAATTTAATTTGCCTGTTACTTTAGCGGTTAAAACCCTTAATAATAAAGGATGAATTGCCTCTTTAAAATTTGAGTACCTCATAGCTTTTACTTTTTCCATATTCTCCCCCTAAAAAATAGATATTTTATTTACTGCAGTAGTAATATACCATTTTTGGAGAAAAAAGTAAAATGTTTCACGAAAATATAGCGCAAAACTACTCAGTATGTAACTCATATTTACGTATAAATCAAAAGCTTACCTATATAATACTTTTTCAAATGATCTTATATCAATAATTCTATCTAGCAATTCTTTCCAACAATTACCTCCACCATTGGCTTTAATTCTTTCATCATCTATAGTGAAATCTTTAATCATATATTCTTTTAATCTTTCAGTAGACATCTTTTAAAATTAGTAACAACTTTATTGTACATATTTTCCACTAAATTTTAAAAGGTGTCAACATATGATTTTTTGCTCACGCCTTTATTTTACAACAATTTTTAACTATTTTATAGATAAGTTCTGAAACCTGAACCAACTTAATAATTTTTGGATCTTAAATATTTACTTATTTTATAAGCTATTTACCACAACATTGTTTATACTCACATCCTGAACCGCATGGACAAAGCCCAAGCTCTTCTTACCTATCATATATTCTAATAATTTCATTTCTTAAAAGCGCGGTCATTCCATTTTTTAATCCTATATATTGTTTAAAAATATACAAGATACCTGACGTAATGGATGTTAATAGTATTTTAATCCAATATTTTACTATAAAATCTATCTTAAAGTCTCCTTCTCAAATAATATTAAAAGACATAATGATAATAAACCAAAATATCTTTTGCATTAATCTAAAACTAACAAATCTGAAATATAATTAGATATAATAATTATCGTAAGGTAATCCTTTTTTCCCTTCTAATATATATCTCGGGTCATTGAATTTAATACCAATAGATTTAAAATACTTATATTCATTTTCATCCTTGCAATATATATCCCATACATTTTCATGTGTCTCAGAGCATAATAAACATTGTTTATTTTTAAAAAGTGCAATATCTTCGACTGAAAAAGGAAAATTCCAATCATTAAATGAATTCCTACTAAGAATATCGTTTATTAAATCCACTGTCAAATTAAGATAATAAGTGGTATAAGATGGATCCTTGCACGACTTATAAATGATATTGGTTTTAAATTTGTGTAACCAATTAGTTGTTTTATATTCATAAACCATCCAATAAATTATACTTTTTATATGATTTTTTCTTCTGTCGTATATAAGTTTTTTCCTGTACTCCTCTGAAAAATTTTGAATATGTTTTATTACACATTGCTTTTCATTACAAATATATTCTTCATCGAAAATTAATTTATTTTTCTTGTTTTTTTCAGCTATTTTTTCTATATATTCTTTAGAAAAATTATTTACAATATCATTAACAGTATATCCATTACTAGACATAATAATATTTATAACTTTATTAGCAATTTTCCTATCATAATCAAGTCTAACTGATACTGACAAAACATCACTTTTTGAAACAATATAACTCATTAACTTCTTGTATAAGTCACCATCCACTTTACCTCTTATTCTCATCTACAATTCCCCTTTCCTTCAAAGAAATCTAATGGTACACCTTCAAAGAATATATGTACATCCTTATAAGTATCTCTATTTAGATGAAAATGATAGAAATACTTATATCCTTTACGTTGAATTTTATTTATTTCGCACATTGGATTTGTTGATAAATCAGTAGCAACTTTCTTGGCAGGCCAATAACTGTCACACATAACATTTCCCTTAGCATTAACTCTTGCAATTGTTTTTTCAATTGTTAATCTTTCACCGCGTACAACATCTCTAATATCTTGTGTAAAATAGGCCTCTGTACATGGTTTATTATTATACGAAGATTTTTTGTACTAGTTTTTACTTTTGCAGCTACAGCAGTTTTTGTTTTTGTTTTACTTTTCGTTTTCTTTTTTGTCTTTGATTTACTTCTACTATTTGCCATAGCTTTACCAGCAGAAATAGATCCTCCTATAACTAAACCACCAATAGTTACATATATAGCAGCCTTAAGCATAGCCTTCCCAAAAGCATAAAGTACACCTGTAGCTAATGATAGAGCTCCTGGGAAATTACCACTTTCGTCATTATACAAAATAGGGTTATTTAAAGAATATATATGTTATGAAGTAATATATTACCACCAATTTGTTCCCCATAAGAATCCGGATTAATAAATCTTTTCCATTCTGGATTATAATATCTACTATTCAAATAATATAATTTAGTTTCTGAATCATAATAATAACTCCTGTATCTAAATGGATTTATATTTGCTATATTATTAATATCATTTGATATATCATAACCATTACAATCTGTTATAGAAATTACTTTACCCCAAGAATCATATTTATATTTAGCAACTATATTATGACTACTATCCAATATACCTATAATATCTTTCGTATTATTTTTTATATAATAATATAAATCATCATTATACATAAAACCAAACAAATCATCTATATCATTACGTAAATAGTATAACACATTATTACCTTTTTTTTCAAATATTATGTCATTATCCTCTAGGTAATATTTCGTTTCATTGTTATTTACTTTTTTACTTATTCTTATACCATCAGAATTATATTTGTATGAAATTAGGTTAATACCATCATTATAAGTTTCCAGTTCTCTACCATTAATCCATGTTAAGTTGATTGTATCCCCTATAGTTAATGGATTACCTATCTCATCATAAGTAATAATAGTATTGTTAAATTTAGTTAATTGATATTGCCTATTTTCATTATTATAATTATATATATATCTTTAGTAATAAAGTTATACGTATTAAGAACATAAATTTTTTTGTATAACATGTTACCAATATTACCAACATTATCATATTTATATTTTGTAATTATTTCACTTTCAAAATCAATTTTTTTTATAAGTCTGTATCGTATGATACTTTAAGTTTATTTCACAATGTTCCTTTATCCAATAATCTAAGTAATCACCATATGGCACATTGCTTGACTCCATACAATGCCCAACATTTATATATTCATTGAGTGTCTTTATTCCTGCCTCAATAGCCTCCGCTTTGGTTTTAATTGTTTTTACCTTTTTTTCTTTTGCCATTAATAGATGCAATAGCAAATTGATATTGATATATCTTTCCTCTTTTTGCGCATAAACATTTCTCATATTTTTTTCTCCACTAATTACTTAGCAAATGAAAAAATACCAGCAAATCGCTAGTATTTCTTATGTTTTCAAAAATGTTTGTAAATTATTTTCCTTATTTTATAAACTATTTACCACAGCATTGTTTATATTTTTTTCCTGAGCCACAAGTTCATCCTTTTCCTGTACATATAACACTATGAAATATATGTAGTATTATAGATTTTACAAGGCTTAAAAGGTCTAAACAGATACGGTATAAATGGTACATATAGTATTATTTTTACTATATGTTTTTAGGTTAATGAGCACAAAATGTGCACAATGTTCCCATTTTAATAGGAACTGTTGTGTGCAGATATAAATTTCTTTCCTAAAAATTTTATTTAATATAGTATATTTATAAATATACTGCCAAATAAATTATACTATAATTTAAAAAGTAAGCAATTGAACATAAAAAGAAAAATTAGTGTGCTTAAATTTGTCCACTATATTTATACAATTTTTTTACTATCGGTGAGTATTCTACTTTGGATAAATCTTTTAATTTTTTCTCTGCAATATACTTTGTTAGATACATGCTTTGGATAAGCATCTGAAAATCATCTAGTATTTGATCTTTAAATTTAGAATCAATAATGATGATCATACTATAATACTTTTTAAGTTCCTCCAATATCATTAGATCGAATTCAGTATTCCTATTATAATAAATCGCTATACCATTATAATTAATACCAAGTGTACTTCTTCCATGACAATAAGAATACTTATCATGAACTATAGGTATTCCAATACCAGATTCAACTATTGTAGATTCTAAGTACTTTGATGCGGTACTGGTATCATAGCCACTGAATATTTCATAGACATCACTTTCTAAATCAAAATTGAACGATGATTCTCCTATGCAATCTAACATTGGATTGTTTTTTCCATCTAAATAATAGTTCATTAATATACTTATAGGAATCAATGTTGCACCAAGTGATATAAAACTTCTTTCTTTATCGATGGTAGTACCATATTTTAAATAAGTCACATCACTATCATCGAATGAATTGTTTGATAACAAGTATTTTCTTAAGCCTTTTAAAAAGGCTAATTCTACTCCATAATTATTTCCACTATAACTACATGCTACTACATTTCTAAGTACACCATTATTTCGGTATAAAAAATCTCTTGGTTCACTATTTACTGAAATTATACCATTTTTAGTATTAATAACTTTAGCGCCAAATTCACTAACTACACTTGATCCTCCAACACCACTAAATAATGTTGGTTCACTTAATTTAGATAATTCATTTCTAATAAATTCTAAGTCAGTATTGTCTAATGAATCTATCACCCTTGCTTTTAAAAAATCAAAATTAACTTTCATGTTTTTTTCCATAAAAAATCTCCTTTCAAGTTCAATATAACTCAAAAAGAGGTAATATTTCGTCTACTCATATTTTTCATTTAATAATTCGTACTTTATTATTCTTTTTAATTCAAAATGCCTAATATCTTGTTTCTTTTCACAGAAAGCTGCGCAGTACCAACCATCTTGAAATAAAAACATTTCCGCTGGATCAATTATTCTTTCATTTTCACCTTTACCATAAGAATAATATAATATTTTAACTTTTCTCTTTTCTTTTATAGCTCTTGTTAATAAATTATACTTCTTACCGGTTTCATCTTTTAAATTTAATTCTTTTTCTTCTTGCTTACTTCCAATGTATATACCTTTAATTTTATCCTGAAGTAATATAAGTTCTTCTTTTATGTCTTTATTTTTTTCATTTGCAATGTACTTATCTAATAATTTTGCATCTTTCATTTTAAATTTTCTAATAGGCATACGAACCGATTGGTTTAATACATAACCCCCATATGGACCCATTATTGTATCTATATATATTCCAGATTTTTCCAAATCTTCTTTATATACTCTAATCATTCTTTCTGAAACTTCGAGTTTATTAGAAAGTTCATTAATACTATATTTTCTTCCTGATTGTAGCAACTCTAACATAGTTATAACATTAGAAACTTTAGACATAAAACCACCTACGTTCATTATATCATAAATTATATGAAGACTAAGAATAAATCTTAGGATCTTATTCCATTAGAATGTAATTAATGTTAATTTTTAGATAATTATTTATAATGTTTATATATGCTTGCATTGTATTATTCCTTAGATTAACCCCACAATAATTTTTCATCCAATAATCTAAATAATCAGCAAATGACATTGTAGAAGGTTTGAAAGAATGACCAACATTTAAATATTCGTTATACGCTTTCATTCCTGCTTCATAAGCTTCTTGCTTTGTCTTAAATCCAGACTTATTAATATACTTTCTTGTTCCACCTTGTGGAGCAATTTCAAACCTATATTGAAATAGGTTTCCTCTTTTTGTCACATGTACTTGTGCCATAAATCCTCCTTCTAAAAATCTTTAGAAAAGAGAATAAAAACTAGCTTAACGCTAGTTTCTATTAATGTGCACATATATTTTTCCCTTATAATATGGGGATTTTTTTAATTTGTGCACAAATGGCGTTATGTGCACAATTTTTTGCCTTTTTTGACTATTGTCAAACTCACAAACCCTTATAAAACAAGCTATTTACCACAACATTGTTTATACTTCTTGCCACTGCCACAAGGACATGGATCATTACGACCCACTTTTTTTCCATTTTTAACAGTCTTTTTAGGCGTAGCATCCTTTGAATCATTAGTTCTTCCCTTAACTTGCTTTACTTCTAAATTCTGTCTTATCTCTGCTTTTAGTAAATATAACGTAATATCTTTGCTAATACTATCTAGCATAGCGTCAAACATTTGAAAACCTTCTCTTACATAAGCTTGAAGTGGGTCTTCATTAGCATAACCCCTTAGAGAAACACTTTCTCTTAAATGATCCATAGTGTTTATATGTTCCATCCAGTAACGGTCGATAACTTGCAAGCTTATTGCTTTTTCAAAATCATTTCTAATCTCGTCAGGTAATTCTTTTATCTTATTTTCATATTCAGTAATTACTTTATTTTCAATTACATCTATTATTTCTGATATATCTTTATTTAATATTTCAGATAATTTTAGATTAGAATTTCTTAATAAATTTTCATTAACATATTCAACAATTTCATCGCAATTATCTTCTACTATTACACCACGCTCGTCGGTGTGTCTTCTTATTAAACCTTCTATATGTTCCTTTATGGTATTAATCACTGTTTCATGTATGTCTTCTTTATCTAAAATCTCATTTCTCTTAGCATACATAATTTCACGATGTCTTCCCATTACATCATCATATTGTAATAAATGTTTACGAGCATCAAAGTTATTACCTTCTACTCTTTTTTGAGCAGTTTCAACAGATCTAGTAATTGTCTTACTACGCATATTTCTTTCACTATCTAAACCAGCCATCTCAAGTATTGATTTAAATCTATCTGTTCCAAATCTAACCATTAAATCATCTTCGAACGATACAAAGAATTGGCTAAATCCTGGATCTCCTTGACGTCCTGAACGTCCTCTTAACTGATTATCGATACGTCTTGATTCATGTCTTTCCGTACCAATTACGCATAAACCTCCAAGTTCCTTAACGCCTTCACCTAATTTAATATCAGTACCACGACCAGCCATATTAGTAGCAATTGTAACAGCACCCTTTTCACCTGCTTTTGCGATAATTTCAGCTTCTCTTGCATGGTTCTTAGCATTTAGTATTTCATGCTTAATTTTAGCTTTTTTAAGAAGTCCACTTACTATTTCACTTGTTTCTATAGCAATAGTGCCAACTAAAACTGGCTGACCTGTTTCATGTCTTTTTTTAATTTCATTAATAATAGCTTTATATTTTTCTTCTTTAGTAGAATAAATTAAATCAGCTGCATCTATTCTTATTACTGGTAAATTAGTTGGTATTTGAATAACAAACATGTTATATATGTTTCTAAATTCTTCTTCTTCTGTTTTTGCAGTTCCTGTCATACCAGATAATTTTTCATACATTCTAAAGTAATTTTGAAATGTTATAGTAGCTAGTGTTTTTGTTTCTTCTTCTATTTCAACATTTTCTTTAGCTTCTATTGCTTGATGAAGTCCGTCAGAAAAAGCACGTCCTGGCATAAGTCTTCCAGTAAATTGGTCAACTATTACTACTTTTCCTTCTTGAACTACGTAATCAACATCATTCTTCATAGTATAGTTTGCTTTTAAAGCCTGATTTATATGATGAACTAAAGCAGTGTGTTCAATATCATATAAATTTTCTAATCTAAAATATCTTTCCCCTTTTTCGGTACCCTCATCAGTTAAAGTAATGTCTTTTGTTTTCTCATCTATAGTGTAATCTTCATTTTCTTTTAGGGATTTTACAAATCTATCTGCATCTTTATATAAATTAGCTGACTTCATAACACCACCAGAAATAATAAGTGGAGTTCTAGCCTCGTCTATTAATACTGAGTCTACCTCATCAATTATGGCAAAATTAAGCGGCCTTTGTACCCTATCTTCAGCTCTTACAACCATATTATCCCTTAAGTAATCAAAGCCTAATTCATTATTTGTTGAGTAAAGAATATCACATAAGTATGCTTCTTTCTTTTCCTTTGGGCTCATTTCTCTTAAGTTTACTGCAACAGTCATACCTAAAAATTCAAATATTTGACCCATCCAGTTTGCATCACGTCCAGCTAGATACTCATTAACAGTTACAACATGAACACCTTTACCAGTTAATGCATTTAAATAAGCAGGCATAACACAAGTTAATGTTTTACCTTCACCTGTTTTCATTTCAGATATATTACCAAAATGAATTGCTAGTGCACCTAATACTTGAACATAATATGGTTTTTCACCAATTACACGAAATGATGCTTCTCTTACTAAAGCAAACGCATCTGGTATTAAATCATCTAGTGTTTCACCGTTTTCCAATCTTTTCTTTAATTCATTAGTAGTATCTTTAAGTTTTTTATCGCTCATTTTCTTATATTTTTCATCAAGTGAAAAAACTTCATCAGCTATAATTCTAAATCTTTTTAATTCTTTATATTCACTATCAAATATTTTCTTTAAAATACCTAACATATCATTTCATCTCCTTATATGATATTGTAACAAAAAAAAGAAAATAATTAAAGTGATATTAATTATTTTCATGTTAAATATATTATTTATTTGTTTCTATTATACCATAAGTATCATCTTTTCTTTTATATATAACACAAATACTATCTGTATCAGCATTTTTAAATACAAAGAATTCATGATCTAGCATATTCATTTGTAATATTGCTTCTTCTTCGTTCATTGGCTTCATATCAATTCTTTTTCTCTTTACAATTTTTAAAGAATCTTCTTCAAAATTATCTTCTAAATCCATTTCAAAATTTTGAATAATATTCTTTTTAATTTTTGAATTGATTTTAGTCTTATTTTTTCTTATCTGTCTTTCAAGCTTATCTACCGTTAAGTCAATAGCTGCATATAAATCATCATGCGCTTCTTCACTTCTCAAAGTATAATGTACTGCAGGTACCGTTATTTCTATTTTTTGCTTTTTACCTCTTATCTTTATGACAACATTTGCTTTAATATTTTCAGGTTCCTCAAAATATTTATCCAACTTTCCTATCTTATCTTCAATATAGGATTTTATTGCTGATGTAATTTCAACATTTTCTCCGCGAATATTATATTTCATATTATCATCCTCCTAACTTGATTATATCACACAAAAAAAATAAATACTACTGTTTAACAGTAGTATTTGATACTTCTTTTACATTGATAGCTTGTAGTCCTTTTTCGGTTTCTAATAGTTCATATTCAACTATTTGATCCTCGCATAAAGACTTATACCCGTCTTGTTTAATAGCAGAGTAATGTACAAATATATCTTCACCATTTTCGCCTTCAATAAAGCCATAACCTTTTTCGTTATTAAACCACTTTATTTTACCCACTCTTATCACGTCAACACCTCACTTCCCTTATTGCTTACAACATTAATATAACTCTGCAAGCACTATTTATCAAGCTATTGCGCCAATCAAATTTCGTCAAATTTGTTGGCTAGCACACATATAGTACCAAAATGTGACTATGTTTTTAAATTTTATGTCGTGAAAGGTCATATTTTGTATACGAAAGGTAATTTTTAAATAAGCAAATAATAATATTTTTATCCTAAAAACATTATTAGCCGTCTTAATATTATTTTGTTTAAAATATCAATTTATGTTGTAAAATCGAGTTAGAAATTAAGAGGTACAATATGAAAAAGTTGATATTATCTAAAATAAGAGATAGTATAAAAAATCAGTATCCTAAATATTCTGAAGATAAGCTTGATGAAATAATGTATGGAGTTGAGGGGATATATCTAACAATTACTAAAGCAGTTATTATTTTTACATTAGCATTTATACTAGGAATATTTAAAGAATTATTAATATTATTATTAGCATTTAATTTCATACGACTGTTTGCATTTGGAATGCATGCTCCTAATAGTGCTATATGCTTAGTTACTTCCAGCATACTATTCCTTGGATGTGCTTATTTGTGTAAAGTGGTTACTATACCAAGAGAAATACTATATATTCTTTATATACTAGCTGGAATAATAATTACTGCTTATGCTCCTGCAGATACAGTAAAAAGACCACTAATAAAAAAAAGGAAAAGATTAATTTTTAAAACACTATCTATTTCAGTAACTATAATATATTTCATAATATCATTCTTTATTAAAAATAACTTATTAATAAACAGCCTAATAATAGGATTGCTAATTGAATGTTTATTAATAATTCCCATAACTTATAAAATATTTAAAACACCTTATATGAATTATAAAAATTATGGTTTAAACACTTAAAAATAGGTGTCTAAATAATATAGTAAAGGAGGATTAAAAAACATGAAAGCTTTATTTGTTTCAATTGTTTCTGCATTAGGAGCTCTAGTTGCTGCTAGTGCTACAAGTGGTTGCTTAATAGTATTCATAGATGAACCTACTATGCCAAAATCAATGATAGAAAGATAATAAATTTTAGATTATAAAAGAACTGTGAAAAATTTAATAAGTAATTTTTCGCAGTTCTTTTTTTGAGCCTTTTTAGATTCTACAGTATTTTTAATAAAAGCAAACATAAAATGCTCAGTTTAAATAATGAATTTTGTATCAAATCCAAAAGGTTTCGTTGACTATGCTTTTTCAGCACTTCTTTGTTTATCAACTTCACTAGTATTACTTCACATAAGCAGTTTCAATTTTTCTAACATAATTATCTAGTCACAAATTCTTTTTGTAGCATCTACACAATATTTGTGACACAATAACTGCTTTTTAATTTTATGTGCATTATGACTTTTCAAATGTATTTTATCAAATATTAACTGAATTTTAAAATAATATACCTTCTTATAATCTGATATTAAACACCTTTATAATAAAACAAGTTTCACATAAAAAATTAATGGTTATACATGAAAATTATTAAAATATATTTTCAGCATACGGTAGTAATTACCATTATAATTTTTTTATTTTAATAATACTTTAAAAAATTTTATATAATATGATTAACTTATTTATTATAAAATTCTTATATTTAAAACAGATACAAAATAGTTATCTTCTAAGTATCTTTCTATGTTAAGTTGATTATTTTCGTTAATAATATCCTGAACTAATTTTAATCCAAACCCATGCCCATTACCTTTAGTTGTATATCCAGTTCCTACCTTTGAAACATCAATTCTACCTTTGTAAGTGTTTGATAATTTAAATTTAATATATTCATTTTCCTTAACAACTTCTATAATAATTTTTCTATTTTCTGACTTTTTACTGGCATCTATTGCATTGTCTAATAAGACACCCAATATTTTAGTTATATTTTTATACATTAATATATCTAAGTTTTTTAATTTAGACTTGATGCCTACTTCAACATTTATATCATACTTTATGTTTTCATCCTCCATTACAGATAACTTATAATATAATAACCCTTTTATACCACCATCTGGAAACTTATTCAAATTACTCACTAAATAACTACTATGAGTTTTTTTTATATCATCCACTATAGAATCAATATACCCGATCAACTTTGATGAATTAGTCTGAGCATAGCATCTTATTACCATCAATTGATTTTTAAATTCATGATTAGCTTTGCCTTGCTCAGTTATAATTTTTTCATATTTTGTTACATAATTAAGCATCTGCTTATTCTCGTTAGTTATTTGGTCATATTTTATTTCGCTTTTTAAAATTATAATTAATACTATAACAGAACTAATTACAAATAAAGTATTTACATAATAATTAGATTCTTTCAAAAATTCAAAACCATTTTTTAATGAAACTAAGTAAATTAATAATATAAAAACATAAAAATATTTAACTAATTGCTTCTTTGTGTCAAATAAATTTAAAATCTTAACAATCGCTAAATATACAAATTTTATATTAATAATAACTATAGCTGTTAGTGAGATAAATAAATTTGCTATTAAATTATATAAATCATCATTAACTAACTTCTCAGAACTAATTCCAACTAAAACTAAAATAATAGATATTACTATTTCTGATATAGACACGATAATACCGGAACTGAAAGAATACAGTAATATTTTTTTGTCACTAATCTTTAATACAAAATAAATTGCTATAGATGTAAAAAATGTATATATTACTATTCTAAGATGATTTGGGATAAACAGAAAACAAATTATTAAATACAAATACATCAAAATAAAAAATTTTAATTTATTACTATTTTTCTGCTCTCCTATTAATTTAAATATAATTATAGCTGAGGCAGAAGCTTGAAATAAGGCATCTAACAAACATACTAAAATTTTCTCTAAACTCATAATATCTTCCTCAAATCTTTCTTATAATTTCTCGATAAATAATCTGTAGTCTTATCATTAGTAAAGTAAATTGTGCTGTTCTTGAAATCAACTTTCTTGACACTATCTAAATTTATATAGCAGCATCTATGGCTCTGATAAAACCTCGAATTAAGTTTTTTAGAAATATTAGCTAAACTGTCTCTTACTAAGTACTCTTTATTAGTTGTTACAATCTTTACTTTGTTTGACTCATAATCCTTACAAATATAAAGTATGTCACTTGTTTTCACATTATATAATTCCTTATTACTTTTGAAGCTTAATGAATTATATGAAGCAGACTTTTTAATTATCATATTCAATGTGTCCGTCAATCTTTTTTCATAATCATCAAATTTTGATATAAAATCAAATATTAATAGTTTTTGCTTTAATAAAATCATTTCTTTTTCATCATGTGAAGTTAAAATAATAATTATACTCTCCCAATCTGATTTTCTAATCTCTCTTGTTATATCGATTCCAGATTTATTTGGAAGCTCTAAATCTAATATATAAACCTTTCTTTCACCTACCGAATTTATTAAATTCTTTAATTTAACGTTGTATCTTTCAAAAGAATGAACTGCATAATTAAAATCATATGGCATAGTAACCTTAGAAATTATACCTTCATGCAGCTTTCTTACATATTCATTATCTTCACATATTATAAAATTAATCACTTTACTCACCTTAGTTAATTATAACACAAAAAATAGTGTTAGAACAGAAAAAGGAAGAATTTACCAATATAAAAGGAAACCAATCAGATTTCCTTTTATCGTAAATTATCTAAAATTATTCCTGTACCCTCTACAACACATGTAAGCGGGCTATCTGCTATTTTAACTGGTACTTTTATTTCTTTTTCAATTAGTTTATCAAGTCCATCTATTAATGCTCCTCCACCAGTTAAAATAATACCTTTATCTATTATATCAGCAGAAATTTCAGGTTCTATTTTTTCTAATACTAATTTAACAGTGTGTATTATCATTGATACACTTTCATTTATAGCTTCCTTAATCTCATCAGAACTTAAAGTAATAGTTTTTGGAAGTCCTGTTAAAAGATCTCTTCCTCTTACCTTCATAGTTTTTTGTTTATTACTATCTAAAACTGTACCAATTTTTATTTTTGCTTGTTCTGCGGTTACTTCGCCTATTAATAATTTATATTTATTTTTAACATACTTTACAATATCAAAATCAAACGTATTTCCGGCAACTTTAATGGATTCACTATAAACTATACCATTTAAAGATAGTACAGCAATATCCGTTGTGCCACCGCCTATATCAATTACCATATTTCCGCCTGGCATACCTATATCAAGTCCTGCTCCTACCGCTGCTACCTTTGGTTCTTCTTCAACATATACTTTTTTAGCACCAGTTCTCTCAGCAACTTCTCTTATAGCATTCTTTTCGACCTGTGTAATATTTGACGGACAACAGATTAATATTCTTGGTCTTGAAAATATAGTTTTACCCTTTATTTTCTTTATAAAATAATCAAGCATAATCTCTGTTTTATCAAAATCAGCAATAACACCATCTTTTAATGGTTTTATTGCCATAACACTTCCTGGCGTTCTTCCAAGCATTTCATGAGCCTTTTGGCCCACAGCAAGAACTTTATCTGTTTCTTTATCAATTGCAACAACACTTGGCTCGCTTAAAACAACACCCTCGCCCTTAACATATATAAGAATATTTGCTGTACCTAAATCAATCCCAATATCTTTATTTCTCATTCTAAAGACTACCTAATTTTCTGATAATTCTTTTAACTGCTTACCATAAATTTTTTCTGGATTGATTACCTGGCCATTTTTATATATTTCAAAATGCAAACCTTGTTTTATTTCACTATTTAATTTGCATGTACCACTTTTACCAATAATTTGGCCTTGAGATATTGTATCGCCTTTTTTTACTAGAACTTCACCTAGTGACTGATATACCATTATCAATCCTGTTGAATTTCTAATTTCTATTGTTTTACCAAGTAAAGTATCATCAGTAACATTAGTAACAGTTCCTGACAAAGAAGAAGTTATATCGAATTGTTCCTCAAATTTATAATCAACCCCTGAATTTTGCATATATATTCCTTCATGATATATTATTGAGTTTTTTTGCTCCTCTTCACTTGCATCCTTATCATAAAAATTTTTATATATGCTTACGTCTTCCTTTGTAAATGGCTTAGAAATCTTTTCACTGTCATTTATAACTGGATAATAACTATCAAATATATAATCGTTTACATATGTAAAATCATCATCCATTTTAGATACATCAGACGTTTTTCCTGTTAAAACGCCAACCGTAATCATGCATATTGTTAGAAATATTCCTAAAATTGTTACTTTTACTATTGGTTTTAATTTTCTTTTTCTCATTTTTTTCACCTCTCATTTTAAGTTTTTACAAAATGAGAAAAATTATACATTAATTTATTTTTTTTATATCGCAATCTTTATAATAATGTTTTAATATGTCTTTATATTTATATCCTGCTTTTGCCATTCCATTTGCGCCATACTGACTCATACCAACACCATGTCCAAATCCGTTAACATGAAAAATTATTTTTTCATTAGTTTGCTCTATACTAAAACTAGTTGATCTTAAAGAAAATGCTTTTCTTATTTCATTTGAAGTAAATTCTTTTTGATTAATCATAATACTTTTTACTCTACCTGTCTTTGTTTTTTTTATGTTTGAAATTTTTATTTCAGAATTAGTATCTAATCCTAAATTAAATAAAAAATTTTTTTTAGAAAATTCATTAGTACTACTAAAAACTGGTGACTCTTTTTCATCCCATGATGAAGATACACTAACTAAATATGGTTCGTTACTTGAAAAAACATCCCCACTATCTTCTGTATATCCATTACTAGTTGAAAAAAACATAGCATCAATAATAGTATTCTTATATAAAATAACTTCACCTTTGGTATCTGATACAGCTTCTTTTACTTTTTGTAAATTTTTTTCATAATTATTTTTCCATTTTTCCTTAATCTGGGTATCATCAATATATACTTGATTTGATATGCTATCTTCTACATCATAATCTTTTTTATTATTCTCTGTTTTCTTTAAGACATAAGTCCTTGATGCAACAGCTTGTGACTTTAATGCTTCTATATTAAAAGAGGCAGGCATTTCTCCTGCAACTACCCCAACAACATAATCTTCTAATGGAACTTCTTCTATATTACCAGTAGAATTTCTCTTAACTTTTATTACTTTATTGTTATAACTTCCATATTTTATTTTACTTATTATATCAGTTACACCGTCTAATCCAACTATTAAAATAGGTATAATTATAATAATTAAGGTAAATAAAAGTATTTTTTTCAAAATAATCACTTCCTTATAAAAGACTCATTGTACTATATATATCAACTAGAAAATTAACAAGTAAATATGATAAAGCAAGTGATAATGATAAATATAAGCAGTGAATTTGCATCACACTATTTTTCTTAAAAATTTTATCAAGATTGGTTGATGTTATAATCCATATACTAAATGGAATAAATAAACAATACAAGATTATTTTAATACTCATTTGTTTCCTCATACTTTTCAACTTGTTCTATTCTCATTTTATAACATGGTTCTGTATTAAATGTCGAATTAACAAACATATCTATCATTTTTTTAATTTCTTCTGCGTTATGTGACTGAGCACTAAAAGCTAGTACATTTGCATTGTTATGTTCTTTTGCGGATTTTGCTTCATCAATATTATCAATCTTAGCACATCTTATTCCTTTTACTTTGTTACATGCTATTGAAACTCCTATTCCTGTACCGCACATTACTACTCCAAGATCTACTTCATTATCAATTACTGCTTTTCCTAATCTTAATGCATACTTAGGATAATCAGTTCTTTCGTTTGAATAACAACCATAATCAATTATATTATAATCGTCTAATAATTCCTTTAGTTTTTCCTTTGTTTCATATGCTCTATGATCATTTGCTATTCCTATTGTCATAATATTATCATCCTCTCTTATATATACATATTATATCAAAAAAGACTATACTTAGTCTTCTTTATTTTTATTTATTTTTATGATTAACTGATACATCTGTTCGAAATCAAATTCCTCAAATTCTATATTGACTCCTAATGTTTTTATTTCATTTATTAACTTTTTTATTTTATCAACACTACTAGAGAGTAAATCCTCATCCACATTATCTGCATCATCTTCTTTTAGTTCCTTATCATCTTTTTCATCTAAGTCCATAATTTCCAAAGTATCAGGTTCATTGTAAGAATCATCTATTCCTAAATCATCCAAACTATCTGGTGAACTTTTTTCTTCTAATGAAATATCATTTTCTATCTCATAACCATGGTCAAAATTATTATCTGAAGCATCCTTTTTATCAGATAAAGGTTTATCTATAGAAGAATTATCAATTTCATAACTTTTTTCTTCCGTATCTAAGTCGTTAGAAAAATTATCTTCTCTTTGTTCCCCTGTTAGCTGATTACTAATATCGTCTGTCTTACTTACTTCTCTATTTTTACTATTACTTAAATAATTACTAAAATCAGTTGATGCATGCGAATTATCAGTTTCTAATTTATTTTCAAATAAGCTTTTTTCATGATTGTTATTAAAAATATTGTTATCTACGGTTTTACTCTGATAATCATATGTATCACTAGAATCATTACCTAAATCAATATTTAAGCTGGCGCTATTATCTAGTTGATATGAGTTTTTGGTATTTTCAAACATTTTGTAAGAATTAGCATTACTTGAAAAGTCACTTAGTGAATTGAAACCATTATCTAAACTACTTTGATTGTTAGGTGTATAACTATTTTCAAAATTATTATTTATACCATTATTATTCATATTGTTAAAGCTATTTAACGAACTAAAATTTGAACTATCAAAGTTTCTGTCTACGCCACTATTAAAATTGCTGTTTGAATTTAAATCAATGTTACCCTTTTCATATAAAGAAAGTGGATCATTTGTTGAATTTAAAGGTTCGCCTTTTTCTGGCATAAAATTAGCCGGCCCTAAAACATCTAATGTAGGAGCCTCATAAAGAGATGAATTATTAAGCGGTTTTATATCATCTAATTCAGGTGGTATATCTTCATTACTATATCCACCTGAATACTCTTGATTATAATTTACCGAACTTTGACTATTAAAGTTATCAAAAAGGGGTGGATTTCCAAAACTATTATTAATAGCATTGTTTGTGCTATTACTATTAAAGCTGTTATCCATACTGTTATTAAAATTACTTCTATCAAAACTGTTATTCATATCATTATTAAAATTATTATTGAAATCATTATTTGCACTATTAAACATAACTGCACCCCTATCTTATATAATAAATAATACAACAAAAAAGTCATTATTACAATGACTTTTTCTTAATTTAACTTAAATAAAATTTGCTCAAATGAAAAATTAAATTGACCAAAGTAAAAAAATGTTGTAAAATAAGGGAACTGAATGAGTAAATGGACCAAA
>CAKPGT010000001.1 GCA_934155185.1 uncultured Bacilli bacterium | reverse complement strand
ATCCGAAAATAGACCCCTTACAAAAATGATTTAACATTTTTTCCTTGCATAGATAATATATCATAAATATTTTTCTAAATCAAATCATTACAGTAATTGTTTTCTAATATATAATTAACTATTTTTTATCAGCTTTTGCATAATTAATGATACTGTCTATATCTAAGCCATAGGCTCGTTCTAACTCATCAATACTGCCGTGTTCAATGAACTTATCAGGGTAATTAAATGCCTTAAATTTAACATTTTGGATATCCGCATCTAGTATTAATTCTTTTATACTACTACTTAATCCACCTATACAGGTGCTATCTTCAATTACAATGACATTTTTAGTCTTATTTATTGACTTAATAATTAATTTATTGTCTAGTGGTTTTAAAAATCTTACATTAATTAGTTCACTACTAATACCATAATTTTTTAGCTTTTGACTTACTAAATAACCTCTAGGAGTCATATTACCTATAGTTATTATTGACAAATCACTACCTGTTACTATTTTTTCAGCATGTCCTAATTCTATTTTTTTACTTTTACATTTAATGCTTTTTTCACTACCCCTTGGATATCTAATAACAATTGGCTTATTTATAGTAAGTGCAAATTCCATCATATTTTCTAATTCGTTAAAATCTCTGGGACACATGATTACAATATTAGGTATTATCTTAAAAAATGATAAGTCATACAGGCCTTGATGTGTTTCTCCATCATTTCCTACACAACCAGCTCTATCTACGCACATAATAACGTGTAGATTTTGCATACAGATATCATGTATAACTTGATCATAAGCTCTTTGATAAAATGATGAATATATTGGTACAAATGGTATCATTCCATCAATAGCTAGTCCACCGGCAAAAGTTAACGCATGCTCTTCTGCTATTCCAACATCAAAAAATCTATCTTCATATTTTTCTTTAAATAATGATAGTCCTGTTCCATCTTTCATAGCAGCAGTAACAGCAACTATATTTTTGTTTTTATCTGCAAGTTTGACTAGTTTTTCGCCAAAAATTGTAGAGTAATCTTTTTTCTTTTTATTTATAACTTGACCAGTTTCTATGTTAAAACTACTTATACTATGAAACTTATTTGGATTTTCTTCAGCAAATTTATAGCCTTTTCCCTTCTTTGTTAAAATATGAATCAGTACTGGCTCATGTATTTCTTTAGCTTTTTTAAATATATATTCCATGTCTTCGATATTGTGACCATCAATGGGTCCCAAATATGTAAAGCCTATATCTTCAAAATACATTTTAGGTATAATTGCACTCTTTATCATTTCTTTTGACTTACTAATAATTCTAGCAATACCATCACCTACAACTGGAGTTTTACTAATTATTTTTTTCCATTTGTCATTACTTTTTCTATATGATTTTCTACTTCTAAGCTTAGTTAAAAATTCATTTATCCCACCTATATTTTTTGATATGCTCATTTCATTATCATTTAATACAACAATCATATTAGTCTTTGTGCTACCAACGTGATTTAAAGCTTCTAAAGCCATGCCACCAGTTAATGCCCCATCACCTATAACTGCAATAACAGAATTATGTTCATTTTTTATGTCTCTAGACTTTGCAAGTCCCATGGCTGCGGAAATAGATGTACTACTATGGCCTGTATTAAAGGAATCTGTTGGTGATTCTTGATACTTAGGAAATCCAGCAATACCATTATGCTGTCTTAATGTTTTAAATTCTTTTCTTCTGCCATTAATTATTTTATGTGTATAGCTTTGGTGTCCTACATCAAAAATAACTTTGTCACTATCTAAATTAAAGACACTTTCTAAAGCGACTGTAAGTTCTATAACACCTAAATTACTAGCTAGATGACCTCCATTTTTTGATACTACATCCAATATATATCTTCTTAATTCTTCACATAACTTATATTTATCTTCTATAGAAATCTTTTTCAGATCTTTATCGCTACTTATATTTTCTAACATACATTACCTCATATATAAAACTTCTAACACTTATGCCCAGCGTTTTAGATACCTAATTGGAAGTTCATTTTCCATTTTTTAAATTTTGCGTTATCAATATTGTACCAATTTTCTAATGAAAAGTCATTAAGAATATAGCTTAAGTTTCGGCCTTTAAGTATACATTTATAGTATATTTAATTACGATTTGATTCTTAATTCTAATTATTCAGCTCTTTTTTAATGACAGCTTAGTCTAAAATATTTTAGTATATTTAATATCTAAATATTAATCACTTATTCTCACATTAACCCCATCTACATTTTTATATACTCGTTTTTTATTCTTTGAAACTTTCTTCTCTATTTCATCTGCCAAGTCAAAACCTAGCATTTCAGATAATCCCATTAAGTAAATAGCTATATCTGCTAATTCTTCATTTAAATCATCCTTTTTCTTTCTCCAAGCATCGTATGCTTCAGAAACTTCTCCATATAATAAGCAAAATTCCTTATTTACATCTGTTGTATTAAATCCTTTGTTTATTTTGTTTTGCCAAATATCTTTTTGAATCTTTTTTAATTCCATGTTTTCTCCTCCATAACATCATTTTAGCAAAAAAACTAAGGCATCAAAACACCTTAGCTTTTTTATAAATAACCAATTATTTACTATTTTTTTCATTGATTGCAGCTTGTGCAGCAGCAAGTCTTGCAATAGGTACTCTAAATGGTGAGCAAGAAACATAGTCTAAGCCAATCTTATGGCAGAATTCAACTGATGAAGGATCTCCGCCATGTTCACCACAAATACCGATATGTAGTTTTGGATTAACTGGTTTTCCAAGTTTAATAGCAGTTTCCATTAACTTACCTACACCATCTTGATCTAGTTTTGCGAATGGATCGTTTTCAAATATCTTCTTATCATAGTAAGCATTTAAGAACTTACCTGCATCATCTCTTGAGAATCCAAAAGTCATTTGAGTTAAGTCATTAGTACCAAAGCAGAAGAAATCAGCATCTTTAGCAATTTCATCAGCAGTAAGTGCTGCTCTTGGAATTTCAATCATAGTACCTACTTCGTATTCTAAATCAATACCTGATTCTTTAATTTCAGCATCAGCTGTTTCGGTAACAACTTTCTTAACATATTTTAATTCCTTATCGTCACAAACAAGTGGAATCATTATTTCAGGTTTAACATTCCAATCTGAGTGTTTTTTCTTAGTGTTAATTGCAGCACGAATAACAGCTTTAGTTTGCATTCTTGCTATTTCTGGATAAGTAACAGCAAGACGGCATCCTCTGTGTCCCATCATTGGGTTAAATTCATGAAGTGATGCAATTAATGCTTTTATTGATTCAACTGATTTACCTTGAGCATCAGCAAGTTTCTTGATATCTGCTTCTTCAGTTGGAACAAATTCATGTAAAGGTGGATCTAAGTATCTTATAGTTACTGGGAATCCTTCTAAAGCTTCATATAAAGCTTCAAAGTCACCTTGTTGATAAGGTAAAATTTTATCTAGTGCAGCTTCTCTTTCTTCAACAGTATCAGCACAGATCATTTCTCTAAATGCTGCTATTCTGTCTTCTTCGAAGAACATATGTTCAGTACGGCAAAGACCAATACCTTCAGCACCTAACTCACGAGCTTTTTTAGCATCAGTTGGAGTATCAGCATTTGTTCTTACTTTTAATGTTCTGATCTTATCAGCCCATCCCATAACACGTCCAAATTCACCAGCGATTGTAGCATCAACAGTTGGGATCCTACCATCATATATATTACCAGTTGAGCCATCAATTGAGATATAATCTCCTTCATGATAAGTCTTACCAGCAAGTGTAAATTTCTTATTTTCTTCATCCATTATGATATCACCGCAACCAGAAACACAGCAAGTACCCATACCACGTGCAACAACAGCAGCGTGTGAAGTCATACCACCACGAACAGTTAAGATACCTTGAGATGCTTTCATACCAGTAATGTCTTCTGGAGAAGTTTCAAGTCTAACTAAAACTACTTTTTCTCCTCTTTCAGCCCATTCACAAGCGTCTTCAGCCGTAAATACAATCTTACCTGTTGCAGCACCTGGAGATGCACCTAAACCTTTACCAGCTGGAGTTGCAGCCTTAAGTGCCTTAGTATCAAATTGTGGGTGAAGTAATGTATCTAAGTTACGAGGATCAATCATAGCTACTGCTTCTTCCTCTGTACGCATTCCTTCATCAACTAAGTCACAAGCAATTTTTAAAGCAGCTTGAGCAGTTCTCTTACCATTTCTTGTTTGAAGCATATATAGTTTACCATGTTCAACAGTAAATTCCATATCTTGCATATCTCTATAATGATCTTCTAGAGTTTTGCAAACTTCTTTAAATTCTTTAAATGCTTCTGGGAATTTTTCTTCCATTTCAGCAATGTGCATTGGAGTTCTAACACCAGCAACAACGTCTTCACCTTGTGCATTAGTTAAGAATTCACCAAATAAACCTTTAGCACCAGTTGCAGGGTCACGAGTAAATGCAACACCAGTTCCGCAATCATCACCCATATTACCAAATGCCATAGCTTGTACGTTTACAGCAGTACCCCATGAATATGGAATATCATTATCCCTTCTGTAAACATTTGCACGAGGATTATCCCATGATCTAAATACTGCTTTAACAGCACCCATTAATTGTTCTTTTGGATCATCCGGGAAGTCTTCACCAATCTTTTCTTTATATTCAGCTTTAAACTGTCTTGCTAATTCTTTTAAGTCATCAGCATCTAATTCAACGTCTTGTTTAACGCCTTTTTTCTCTTTCATTTCGTCAATAAGTTGTTCAAAATACTTCTTACCAACTTCCATAACTACGTCTGAATACATTTGAATGAATCTTCTGTAGC
Organism: uncultured Bacilli bacterium; assembly: GCA_934155185.1. GTDB lineage: Bacteria > Bacillota_I > Bacilli_A > RF39 > UBA660 > Aphodocola. Next base: position 163,627 of record CAKPGT010000001.1, on the reverse strand, counting down.
AGTCCCAAGCCCATCTTGGATTATTTGACTTTTCTGCAATAACATTAACAACGTCTTCATTTAGACCTAAGTTAAGGATTGTATCCATCATACCTGGCATAGATGCTCTAGCACCAGATCTTACAGAAACTAAAAGTGGGTTTTCTTTATCACCAAATTTCTTTCCAGTGATTTCTTCCATCTTTTCAATATACTCATTAATTTGGCCTTGAATTTCTGGATTGATTTCTCTTCCATCTTCATAGTACTGAGTACATGCTTCTGTTGTAATTGTGAAACCTTGAGGTACTGGAAGTCCAATATTAGTCATTTCAGCTAAGTTAGCTCCCTTACCACCAAGAAGGTTTCTCATACTAGCATTACCTTCTTTAAAAAGGTAAACCCATTTTGTCATTTATATTCCTCCTTCTTTTTTAGTACAAGATAATTATAACACAAAAAAAATAGCACTTACAATATGAAATGCTATGTTTTTCCATTATTTTACAAGAAAAAACTAAATTTACTAATTAGATATTTAAATCTTTTTTTGGCTATCTTTACTTTTATTTATTTCTACTAGTGCATCTTTAAAAAGCATTTGAAGAAGTGATGGATATATATAGTGATATTCTACTGCTTTTAAGAATTCATCTTTATCCATACGTGAAAAATCAAGTTCTACATCAAATGGCAAATTCTTGTTATTTTCTAAGACATATTCTCTTAAAAATTCACGAACAGCTCTTCCGTTTCCTTCTCTAAATGGGTGAACGGTCATAAGCTGATAATACATATCTGCTAAGAAAAATGAATAATATTCTATGCTCATCATAAGTTTTCCCTCTATATTCATTCTTTCTAATTCCTCATTTAAATATTTTTCTATTTCTTCTGGCTTATAAAATTCACGTGTTGTTTTAGCAAGTGTGCAAGTTCTATATAAGCCTGCAAAATAATATATATCTTCAAACAAGAATTTATGTATTTTCTTTAAATGCTCAGCATCAAAATTTCCTTTTATGGGAAATAACTTTAAATAAGTTAATTTTTCAAGTGATATTAGTTTTTCTTTTTCTTCTAATTTCTTAGCATCAGTTATACCAAGCTTATTTTTAAGAACACTAGTTCCATCAATAAAATAACTTTCCCAAGCATCATCCATTTTTATTTTCCCCCTTTTGGTGATTTTTTCTTCGAAGTAAAGTTTTTATGTTTTCATCTTTAAGCAATTTATCTTCTACGTTTTTTCTTTCTTCTTCTGAAACATTAATACCATCAATATTAAGACTTGCAACCGAACTATTAATAGCATCTTTTATTTCATTAGCATAATTTTCGTCATCTATATATTTCATATTAGTTTTTCCTTTTCATTAATACAGTTTATTTTTTAGCTCTTGGATGACAACTTAAATACACCTTTCTTAATCTTTCATTAGATACATGCGTATATATTTGAGTTGACTCTAAAGAAGCGTGCCCAAGTAATTCTTCTATAGTAAGTATATCACACCCCTCATTTAATAAATGTGTTGCAAATGTATGCCTTAACATATGGGGAGATAGATGTTTTTTTAAAGAAGCTTTTTTAACAATATTATTAACTATTAACTCAACTCCTCTTGTTGTTATCATCTTGCCATGCTCATTTATAATTAAATAATCACAAGTAGTGTGATGCTTATTTAAAAGTTTTTTTCTTCCATCATCTAAGAAGTTTTTAATAGCATCCTTTGCATAATCTCCAAAACATACAATTCTTTCTTTGTTACCTTTACCAAGTATTTTAATTTCCTTAGAATCAAAATCAATATCGTTTATTTTAATATTTACAAGCTCACTTACTCTAATTCCAGTAGCATATAAAATTTCTAGTATAAGCCTATCTCTTTGACCTAGCGGGCTATTTATATCTGGAGTATTAAATAATACTTCAAGCTCTTCTATACCAATATATTTAGGAAGTTTCTTTTCTTTCTTAGGAGTAGAAACATATTTAAAAGGATTTGACTTAATATAATCATTATTAAATAAATACTTATAAAAGCTTCTTAAAGAAGACAGTTTTCTTGAAACTGATGCTCTAGATAATTTTTTATCATATAAATACATTAAGTATCCCTTTATAAATTCATAATCAACATCTAAATAGTCTATACCCTCTTTATCTAGGTAACTGCTAAATTCATTTATATCAATTTCATAGTTTTTTGATGTATATGATGAATATTTTTTTTGATTTGTTAGATAATCTAGAAAATCATTAACTTTATTTTTCATTAATTTATACTCCAGTATCTTTCATCATTAGGTTTTTCAGGTCCTAAAAAATCATCAAAATCTTCCTTCTTATCATCCTCATATGAATAATCATGTATTATATCATCTTCATGCGTAACGCCAACTTTATTATCGTTTTCTTTTTCATTACAACGCTTCGGTTCTAATCTTTTCTTTTCATAGGAAAGTATCTTTTTCATATTGATAAATGCACTAGATATAGAAAAACTTCTATTTTTCTCTCTGCGTTCAATGACATCTGAATTAATTATAGAGCTTTCTTTGCGATTTATAGAATATAAATATGTTTTATATTCTTTTACAAGTAAAAGTGCCTTCCTTTTAAGTTCATAATTTTTGGAAATATGTTCAGCTATTATTTTCAAGTTTGACTTAGAAGATGCAATAGACTCTAATCTATTTTTGTATCTTTCATAAAATTCATTTTTCTCATTATTTTCATCTATTAATCCTAACAGTCTTTGCTGTTTTTTTATAACTGTACCATATAATTCATTAAAAAATTTTGTTTTTATTCCAGCTGTTGCTATATCATCTTCTTTGGTAATGGAAAGTTTAGCTAACGCTAAATATATGTCTCTTTCATCAGCATAAACTATATCAGAATCATAATTATATAAAACATCAAGGTCTGTTCTTCCTTTTCTTATATCCGTACAACTTTTCCGAACAAAGAACTCACCTTTAATTTCAATATAACCATTTTCATCAAACTTTGCTAAAATAAAATTTTTAACATCTAACGGTAAAAGCCTAAATAATTCCGTTTTTGATGCACATCTTTTATAACTAGTATACATATCAATGTTTTTTAAACTAGATTCATATATTGGAAATATTTCTTCTTTATCGCCACCTATTTTTCCTTTGTAACATAATGTAAACATATCGCACCGCCATTCTTCTTTTATAGCATTCAGCTATAAAAACAGCTTATTTCTAAGCCATCTCATATTCTCTTAGGTATTCTTTTTCAAATTTATTAAAACTGTTATTTATTTCTTCTAATATTTTATTTTCATCATAGTTACTATTTTTAATTTTTTGCGCCCTAGTATGTTCAATTAGGTTTTTGCCCGGGTTCAATGCATGAAATAGCTTTTTATATTTAGTAGCTAAATCTCTTCTTCCTTCATCTGTCTGAGATATCTTTTTACATAAAACTAATATATTATTTTTATCAGTTGCAATAGATGCTATCATAGTATCATCTTTATCTAAATTACCAAAGAATTTTTCTATATCATAGGTATCTATCATTTTAGCTAATGCCTTTTTCTTAACATGTTTATTATACAAGTACTTAAAAAACTCATATTTATTTTTTTCCTCTTCTGACGGTGTCATATTTAAAACAACGTGTTGAAAGTTTTTATAAGTCATCTTAGCTTTACATATTAAATCTACCACCTCTAGTGCATTTATATACACAGTATCAAAGTCAGCATTAAATAGTAGTTCTTCTTTATTATTATCAGAATTTGATAAATAAAATAAACCACTAAGTTCTTTGTTATCATTTAAATTTATTCCATTTGATAATTCACTTTTTATAAATTGCTTAACTTTGACAGGCAAATTTTCAAGCAAATCAATGTAATTAATATAATTGCAAGTATAAAAATCCATTGTTTTAAGATCAAAAGTTGCTATAGGAAATTCATGTAAGTGTCCATACTTATTTTTCCCTTTAAAATATAGAGTATATTCTTTTTTATTCATACGCACGTTCCCTCTTTCTTATTCTATGGAAATAATAGCATTTTTAATCTGCCATTGTCAACTTTATAATTATAATAGTTTGCCTTTTTTAAATACAAATAGTTTGTTTGTAATATAATTATATATGAACATAATAAGAGATGATATAATTTTAGATATCATATTTTCTATATTAAACTTACTAATTAAAATATGAAGAATAAATGAATCTATTGGAAATCCTATTATTCTTATTATTATAAAAGTAGTTAACTGAAGTGCTCTGTCCTTTTTCCTTAATGGTTTTGATTTAAATACTTTTTCATCTAATATGTATAACAAAGTAAACGAAATAGAATATGATAGGAAGTTTGCCAATATATAATTTCCTTTAGTTATCAAGTTAACTATATAAAATATTAAATATAAAATACCTGTACATATAACTGATACTAAAGTATACTTAATAAATTCTTCATTTTTATAGTAAAACTTCTCTAATTTAGTTTTTCTTCTAAACAATTTATCAAATAAGCTTCTATTTTTCTTCTTAAAAATACTCATAATATCTTTCACTTCCAAACTAAGAAAATTATAACATTTAATTATATTTATTTCCAGTCAAGATAAAAAGAAGCCTTATCCAGCTTCTACAATTAACTTAATAACGGTTCTTTCCTCACCATTTATTACTATATAGGGAAATGTTGTATACAAACCAAATCTTTACCTGATGGTGTAAAAACCTCTCGTTACTCTTGAAAAGAAGAGATAATTGAAACAAAGGCAAATTATACCTTTTGTCTTCCTCAATTTGCAGTTACAATACTACTTTTATTAAACCATTACACTTTTGATTAACACCAAGTATTTTAACATCCTTACTATTTAAATCCTCTAGTAAATAATGATCTTTCATAAGTAGGATTTTCTACCATTATTCTTAGTAAACTTATATTATTTATATTAAAGATACTAGCTATTATATTAACTATAAAGTTAGATTGCTAGTTATTTTCTCAGTATTAAATGGTGTCATGATGAAGATTATGAGCATCCAGAAAATCACTAATATTATAGATAATTGTTTCTTAATATGTATCATCATTAATTTTTATGCTACATACTGTTTTATTATTAAAGATATTTTTTGTCCGGCTTTAGTAGTAGCAGTTACTTTAACATCAGTTGATATTTTACTAATAGCACCCGTTGATTCTACGATACTGTCAATGGTATATCCACCTGTTACGGATGTAGCCGTTTTATTTTTGTAATCGTTATAAGTGTAACGATATGATGGTTTTACAACAACATCTATATTCCAACTAACGTTTTGATTAGCATCAACAGTGAAGGTTGAATTTTTACCGCTAGTTTCATCATCTTGAGTATAAGTTTTGTTGTCATGAGTTAAGGCTAAATCTTTTTCATAATAAATGGTAGCCGTTGCTCAAACAAAGAAAAATCAATAACAGAAGAAAAAGTAAGTATAGTAAGTGAACTTCAGCTAATATATCCATTAATAATTCTTCTAAAAGTATCTGGTTTAGCTAAATCAGCATATTATTGCACCTATCAAAAATAAATAAAGACGATAATATTAAAGAAATAATTGATAAAATAAAAAGAAGCCTTATCTAGCTTCTACAATTAACTTAATAGCAGTTCTTTCCTCACCATCTATTACTATATCAGTAAAAGCTGGTATACAAACTAAATTTTTACCTGATGGTGCAACAAAACCTCTTGCTATTGCAATAGCCTTAATAGCTTGGTTAAGTGCTCCAGCACCTATTGCTTGTATTTCTACAGATCCTTTTTCTCTAAAAACATTAGCAAGTGCTCCTGCTACACTACTTGGGTTTGACTTACTGGATACTTTAAGTGTTTCCATATTTATTTCCTCCTTAATATTTTAGTCATTATAAATATATGAGAAAGTAAATATAAAATGATATTTTTTCTGTGTTTTTTAATGAACTTAATAATAAATGACATTTGTATTTAGTTAAATTTTATCTTCTTTTAAAATAACTTCTACTTTAGAATTTCCATTTTCATCAAAACAAGAAAATAAAAATTAAAATAATTTTAAATTTTTATTCGGGATTGATCGTTGCCGTCCCAACATTCCTACTTCAAAGATAAAGTAACCTTTATTCTCCATAGGCTTAAATTCCGATAGTCGCTACCGTACTTTTTGTTCTCTATTACTTTTATTGTTTATTTATCTTGCATAATGCATTTTTACTCCCTCAAACATGATATTTATACTTGCATTTATATCTCTATCATTTGTATTTCCACAATTTTCACATATCTTGTTAAAACCCCCATCTAATATGTTTTTTGCTAATTTGTGGTTACTACTCATTTTTTTGATATTTAATTTCTCACTTACTATGATATCATGTTCTTTTACTATCTTATTTACTATATTTATTATATTATGTTTTCTACTATTTTTTATTTTTATAACTGCTTGTTATATAGCTTGTTCTATAGCTTTGTTTACTAAATTTACTTTTAAATGATGGATATCCACTTCTTTTATAAAAGGATAGTCTAACTCTAGTTCTTTTAACTCTTTGCACATATCATATGCTTTTTTATATCCTTCTTCCCTACATTTATTTAGAAAGTGATTATATATAAAACGTGTGCATCCAAATTTTAACTAAAACATTACATCAAAAATCAAAAAGCCTTATTTTTAAAGGCTTCTTTGTTCTATTACTAAACGTTTTTACTGATTAAACATATCAATTACTTCAGATAAATGAGTTATTTCAGGGTAATCGCTACCTTCTAATTCCTTTACAAACTTAATACCAATTCCAAGCTTTTTTTGCCACTCTTTTATATTTCCTGAGTAATCATCTATAAGTATAGCTGCTGATGGATTAACAACTTCTGTTTTAGGAATTTCTTTTGGAACAGAAACAACGGTAACCTGAGGTAAATTTTTATGTAAGTATTTAATTTTCTCTACCATTTCATTAGTTGAATTAATATGTGTTAATATATAAACATTAAATTTCTTAGAAGCACATATTTTCTTTATCTCATTAATACTATCATTTATCTCATCTGTCTCTTCAATTAGTTTCTTCCAATCTATATTTCTAAAATATTCTTGAACTCTTTCTTGATCTTTAAAATCTATTTTTTCCCTTTTTAATTCTTCATATGACTTAGTCATAGTATCTAATATAACTCCATCAAAGTCTATGTATAATTGTTTCATCTTCTAACTCCTCCCATTTTGGTAACATTTTAAATATCATTTTCTTCTTTAATGTCGGATGGGTAAATTCTAATTTATATGCAAAAAGCTTTATCTGTTTTTTATTTTTAATTCCATATAACTGATCACCACATAATGGATATCCTATATTACTAAATTGCACTCTTATTTGGTGATAACGTCCTGTAATTAAATTTATCTTAACTATTGTCTTATCCTTATAGTATCCTATAACTTCATAGTTTAGCTCAGATAACTTAGCATTTTTATTATTCTTATCAGTAACAAAGCTTTTCTTTAACTTCTCATCTTTATATAAGTAATTGGTAAGTTTGCCTTCTTTTTTATCTAATATGCCATCTAAAATTGCGACATATGTTTTATTAAATTCATGATTTCTAATTTGTTTGTTAAGTCTTTTAGCAGCCTTTGATGTTCTTGCAAATACCATTATGCCACCTACCGGTCTATCTAACCTATGAACAAGGCCTATATAAACATTACCCGGTTTATTATACTTTGTTTTTATATATTCTTTTATGATTGTAAGTAAATCCATATCCCCTGTTATATCACTTTGTGATAACATATTAGGCTCTTTTTCTACTACAATAATATGATTATCTTCATATAGTACGTTTAATTTATTCATCTTCCCAAAGCCCATATATACCGCATGGTAAAACAAGATTACTATCTTTCATAGGAAGCCCTACTTCACCAGATGATATTTTTCCAATACGTTCTTTAGCTACTGTAATACTTAAAATATTTTCAAGCACTTTAGGTGAAAGACCTGTTGTATATGAATTAATTAAAAAGAATAATGGGTTATCACTTAATACAAGACAGCAAAGCTTAATAAGTGGATATAAGCTTTCTTCTATATTCCATACCTCACCATTTGCTCCCCTTCCAAATGATGGTGGATCCATTATAATAGCATCATATTTATTTCCTCTTCTTATTTCTCTTTTGACAAACTTTATACAGTCATCAACAATAAATCTTACAAATCTATCTGTAAGATTTGATGATGCTATATTTTCTTTTGCCCAGTCTACCATGCCCCTTGATGAATCAACATGAACTACGTCAGCTCCAGCATATGCACATGCAACAGTAGCACCGCCTGTATATGCAAATAAGTTAAGAACTTTAATTTTTCTTTTGCTAGATTTTATTTTATCTATCATGTAATCCCAGTTAACAGCTTGTTCTGGGAAAAGTCCTGTATGCTTAAATCCCATTTGCTTAATATTAAATGTTAGCTCTTTATATTTAACTTGCCATCTAGGCGTAATATTACTGATATTCTCCCAGTAGCCTCCGCCTTTATTACTTCTAATATACATAGCATCTTTTTTATGCCACATTGAAGGAAACATTTTATCTTGCCATATTATTTGAGGATCTGGTCTATCTAGTATGTAACTACCCCATCTTTCAAGCTTTCTACCAGAAGACATATCTAATATTTCATAATCTTTCCACTCATTTGCTACTTTCAACTAAATCACATCCTTTATTTTAAACTAAGTACCTTTTTTTCATAGTCATTACTTGAAGTTATATATGAACCAGAAACTAGCATATCACATTTTGCTTCTTTAACTTTTTCTAATGTCTTATCATTTACACCACCATCTATGCTTATCAAAACATTAGATGGTAGTACGCTTCTTATTTTCTTAATTTTATTAACTGTACTATCCTTAAACTTTTGACCTCCACGGCCAGGTGATACACTCATAAATAATATTAAGTCAATATCTTTTAGATAAGGTATTAACTTTTCTACCCTAGTTTCGGGATTAATTGCAAGGCCAACTTTTATACCAAGCTTTTTAATATACTTTATTACTTCTATATCTTTTAATATTTCAACGTGAAATGTTAAATAATATGGCTTTAAAGATGCATATTTTATAACCGTATTTATATCATTTACCATAAGGTGCATGTCTATCTTTTTAGTACTAAGTTTTTTTACATCATAACATGTATCATAGTCAAACTTAGTATCAGAAACAAACTTGCCATCCATTACGTCTACATGCAGAAAATCAGCACTTGTTTTGTTAACTTTTTTTATAGATTCTTCTAAATTGTCATAACTGCTTAATACTGAAACAGAAACTTTCATATTACCACTTTCTTTCATTTAAAGATAAAATAAATTTTTTATAGTTTTCATATCTAGTTCTTCTTATTACACCATCATCTACTAACTTTCTTATATAGCACCCATCTTCTTTTATATGAAGACAGTCTTGATACTTGCATTTATGACTATTTTCATAAAACTCGGTAAAGTTGTCTTTTATATCATTTTTTGTCATACCTAAAAAATCTAAGCTTGAAAAACCTGGAGTATCCGCAACTAACCCACCAGCAATTTTTAATAGTTCAACATGCCTTGTAGTATGTCTTCCTCTGCCTAATGCTTTAGAAATCTCACCAGTTGGAAGATTTAGTTCTTTTTCTAATCTATTTAAAAGTGATGATTTTCCAACACCAGTTTGCCCAGTTAAAACACTAGTTTTATCTTTAAGCATTTGCTTTATTTTATCTATCTCACTATTTATAAACACATCGTATCCTATTTTTTTATAATAACTAATTATATCATCTATTTCTTTTGTATCACTAAGTAAATCATACTTAGTAAAACAAATTACAGGTTTAATATTATTATACTCTATTATAACAAGCATCTTATCTAACAGATTACTTGAGAAATTTGGCTGGACGCAGCTAGTTAGTATAATTGCTTGATCAACATTTGCGATAGGTGGCCTTACTAATTCATTTTTTCTTTTATGTATACTTAATATAACTTTATCATTAGGGTCAAATTCTACTATATCACCAACTAAAGGAGAAACTTTAAGATGTCTAAATTTCCCCTTTGATGTACAATTTATTTTTTTATTATCCGCTTCAACGGTCCATAAGTTACTAATTAATTTTACTATTTTACCTGTCATTGATTATTCTTATCCTCAGCCTTTGTAGTAGTGGTAGTTGTTGTACTTGTAGTTTTAGATGTAGTTGTAGTAGTTGTTGTTTCAGTCACTTTTTTTGAAACAACTATTTTTAGGGTATCCTTTTCAAATATTTCTGTTCCTTTTTTAGGATACTGTGCTAATACTATGTTTTCCTCTACTTCATTTGTTTCTTTATATCCTGTTATTTTTAGCTCTAATCCATATTTTTCACAGAATTCTTTAGCTCTATCTAAAGTCCATGCTTCCTCTACCATGTCTGGATATGTCTTATTAATTTTTGGAATATATAACGTTATTGCTTCACCTGATGATAGCTTTTCTCCTTTTTTAACGCTTTGCTCTATAATTAGTTGTTCTTTTCCTTCATACTTAGTATAATCCGCAACATCTTTTTCAGTAATTGTAACTTTTATGCCACTTAATTCAAGTTTTGCTTTTACTTCGTATACGTTTAAATTAGTATAGTCTTCAACATCTATCTTCTTAGTTCCTGATGAATAATATATAGTAACTAAGCTTCCTTTTTTAGCATATCTATTTTTGCTAGGTTCAGTTTCAATTACTAGGTTTTCATCTACTTCATCAGATGCTTTTTTCTTAGAATCAGTTTTAAATCCAGCTTCCTTTAACTTCTTTTCTGCTTTTGATATTTCCATACCATACACATCTAATACTTCAATTTCTTTTGCATCAGTAAGTTTAGGAAGAATTATTATAACAAGTGCCATAATAATTACAAAAGCGCCAATTATAGCTGCTAAAATAGCAGTTTTTTTCTTATTTGATTCTTCTATTTTATCATCTTCAGTTATTTGCTTTACAACTGGCTTTTCTTCTTTTGGTTTAGCTTTTTCCTCTTTTATTTGAGTAATTGTTCTAGTATCACCAAACTCTGTTTCTGGATATTTAAATTTTATTTTAGGCTCGTTTTCCCTCTTTTCATCAAGGCAAGTTTTAATGTCTTCTTTCATTTCTCTTGCATCACGATATCTATTTTTAGGGTTTTTAGCTGCTGCCTTTAATATAATGTTTTCAACTGACTGCGGAATTACAGGGTTAAGCGCTTTAGGGCTTGGAAGTGGTTCTTTTATATGTTTTAATGCTATTTCAACTGCACTATCTCCTTTAAATGGAACTTTGCCAGTTAGCATTTCAAACATTAATATACCTAAAGAGTATATATCACTTCTTATTGTTGATCCCTTACCTCCTGCTTGTTCTGGCGGTAGGTAGTGAACTGAACCCATAACTGAGTTTGTCTGAGTAAGCTGAGCACTATTTATTGCAACTGCTATACCAAAGTCAGTTATTTTAACTAATCCAGAATCTTTTATCATTATGTTCTGAGGTTTAATATCTCTATGAATGATATAAGAATCATGAGCTTGTGCTAAAGCATCTAGTAGTTGAAGCATAATATCCATTGTCTCAGAAAGGGATAAAACTCCTCTTTTTTTAATTAGTTGTTTTAATGTTTTCCCTTCTATATACTCCATTACTATATAAAAGTTTCCTTCATCTTCACCAACATCATATATTTCAACAATGTTAGGGTGAGATAGTGATGATGCTGCAAGTGCTTCCCTTTGGAATCTTCTTACAAACTTTTCATCATCAGCTAAATCGCCTCTTAATACTTTTACAGCAACCTTTCTATCTAGGATTTTATCTTGTGCTAGATAAACATTAGCCATTCCACCTTCACCAATTAGTTTTTCTATTTGATAACGATCGTTAATGCATTGTCCTTTTACGATCATTTGTCTTCACCACTTTCTTTTTCTAAATATGCGATGGAAACATTATCAGTTCCACCCCTTAAATTACTCTTTTTTATTAGTTTTACAATTTTTTCCTCAAGTGATATATCACTATTTAGTACTTTTTCAATTTGATCAGCAGTAAGCATATTAGTAAGACCATCACTGCACAGTAATATGCCGTCACTTTCTTTTATATCTAAGTAAAATATATCAACGTCTATAGGGTTATTAGCACCAAGCGCCCTCATTAAAACGTTCTTCCTTGGATGATTTACCGCTTCTTCTTTAGTAAGCTCACCTGTTTCAACAAGTAGGTTAACTAATGTATGATCTTTAGTTACTTTATATAGTTTACCTTTTTTAAATACAAATCCAGAAGAATCACCAACATTACCAAATAAGATATAGTCTTTAGTTACTAAAGCAAGAACAACAGTAGTACCCATTCCTTTGCTTTCAGGAAATTCATCTGTATATTTAAATATGTCATCATTTAACTTAGTTATGCTTTCTCTAATCCAGCTAACGGCTTCTTCTTTACTTCCTACTTCTTCTAAAGCTTTAAAAGAAGTAGTTAGGCCATTTACCACTATAGATGATGCAACTTCACCTGCTTTATGACCACCCATTCCATCTGCTACAACCATTAAATATTCGCCTTTTAAATCTTTAACAATAGCAACAGAATCTTCATTATGTGTTCTTACCTTACCTGTATCAGTTATGTAATATGATTTCATGCTTTTTTCCCTACTTTCTCGGTTGTATGTTCACTTCTTAATTGCCCGCATGCTGCTGAAACTTTAGAACCAAACTCTTTTCTTATTGTTACATTTATATTGTTCTTCTTTAATATATCATAAAATTGCATAATTGTCACTTTATCTGTCTTTTTATATTCTATATGACTTGTCTCATTATATGGTATTAAGTTTACATAACAGTTTATACCTTTTAAAAGATTAGCTAATTTAATAGCCATATCAGGACTATCATTTACATCTTTTAGCATTATATATTCAAATGTAACTCTCCTATTTGTCTCTTTTATATATTCTTTTACAGCATCCATTATATCATTTATTTTGTAAGCCTTATTAATTGGCATTATCTTATCCCTTACTAAATCAGTCGGAGCATGAAGACTAATCGCTAAATTAACGCCTTTTTTTTCTTTTGTAAATTCTCTTATCTTAGGTACTATGCCACAAGTTGATAAAGTAATATGCCTAATTCCTATGTTAATTCCCTTAGGATCATTTATAATATCAATAAACTTCATAACATTATCGTAGTTATCAAATGGCTCACCTATTCCCATTAAAACTACATGACTTATTCTTTCTTTTATGTCTTCTTCAACTTTTAAAAGTTGCAAAACAAGTTCATATGAATTTAGGTTCCTAACTTTTTTAAGCCTGCCGCTTTCACAAAAACGGCATCCCATATTGCATCCTACCTGCGTTGAAACGCATAAACTCATGCCATAATCATGCTTCATTAATACCGCTTCTATTTTGTTATTATCCCCAAGTGAAAATAAGTATTTTCTAACATCTATATCTTTTTGTACTTTAACAAGTTCTATATCAGAGAAATAAAAATTATCTTTTAAATATTTTATTAAGTCTTTTTTCAAATTAGTCATTTCATCAAAGCTTTTTACCCTTTTAACATAAAGCCAGTCGAATACCTGCTGGGCTCTAAACTTAGATTCGCCAATAGATTCAAAATAATTTTTAAGTTCTTCTTGTGTATAATTATAAATACTATTCATAAACTCTCCTTAACTAGTAATAATTATATCAAATTTTTTGGTAAAGATTAACAATTTCTTATAACTTTTAGAAAGTAATATTTTAGAATATTTTATATAAAGTAGATAATAATAATTAATGGAGGTAAAAAGATGGATGAAAGCAATAAAAGCATTAAATGCAGCGTTTTACTATGTAAATTTCATAATAAAGCAGATAACTACTGCACACTAAATGAAATAAAAGTAGGACTACTTGGAAATAGTTTAAATGCAAGCAAAGATAAAACAATATGTGATAGTTTCAAAGAAAAATAGTACTTCAAGCAAAGTTGAAGTGCTATTTATTTTTTTATGCTAATTAATCTATTCATTTTTTCTCGAATGTTTTTTATTCGTTCATTTTTTAACTTATCATCTTTAAAATATTTTTCACCATCAAAGACTAATATATCGCCTTCTTTTATATCAAATGGTATATCTTTAATCATAATATTAATTTTACTACCATCTATTATGCTTTCTAAAGTAGCTACTTCATTATCAATTCTGTCTACTGCGTATTTCATATTAGCCTCCATCTGTATTAGTAGTTACATTCTTAATATTTATATTATCACCATCACTAGTAAATATTATGGTTCCAAGCATATCAGTTCTATATACTTTTATATTTTTACTTTCTATTTTTTTTAGAGTACTTTCTTCAGGATGATTATATATATTATTTTTGCCTACTGAAATAACAGCATATTTTGGTGATACTTTTTCTAAAAATTTACTACTTGTACTATATTTAGAACCATGATGTCCAACTTTTAATACATCACTTTTAATATCACTATTTAGTATTTTATTTTCTACATTGTAAGTTGCATCACCAGTAAATAAAAAGCTATTATTGCCATATATTAATTTTAATACTATAGAAGAATCATTAATATCACCATCTATAAAACCAGCACTTATAACTTCAAGCTTTGCATCATCAATAGTAAACTCATATTCATCACTAAAAACATTATACTTCATATTTTTATTATCTAGCGCATCTAACATATCTTCAAATGTCTTTGTAGTAGTTATTTTATTTGGCATATAAAACTCATCAATATCAAAGTTATTTATTATATCATCCATACCGCCTATGTGATCTTCATGTGGATGACTTGCTACTACATATTTAAAGTTATTTATACCTAGTTCCTTAAAATAATTAACGAGTAAAGTACCATCTTCATTATTTCCTGCATCAATTAACATGTTTTTATCTCCTACTCTTATTAGTATGGAATCAGCTTGTCCTACATCTAAAAAGTAAACAGATAGCATCTCATTTTTACTAACCTTTTTATTCTCTTTTTCTAAATCATTATCTACTTCTTTTACCGCATCAGATATTGATGCAAAACTTTTCTTTATATCTTTAGTTAAATCAGTGTTAAATAATGCGTATACTGCTATTATAATAGCTACTATAAAATTAAATACATACTTACTTTTCTTATTCATATATTACCTCTATTAATATACTAACATTTTTAAAATAAAAAGCAACAAAAAAAGCTGAAGTTACTCAGCATCTTTCTTAACTACTTCTTTACCCTTATAGAAACCACATTCTGGGCATACTCTATGAGGTCTAATCATTTCACCGCATTTTGGACATTTTACAGTTCCGTTAGCTTCAATTTTATAGTGAGTACGACGCATTCTTTTTCTAGTCTTACTTACTTTTCTAAATGGAACAGCAAACAACTGGATATCTAGCTTTAACATATTCTCACTCCTTCCTTACTCTTTAATGTAATCTTTTAACTTTGTGAGTCTTGGATCAATTACTTTTCCTTGTTCATCTTCAGTAATAAGACGCCAACCATCACCCTCTACAAGTTCTTGTTTAGCATCAGGATGAAGAACTTTTAAAGGAACATCCGCTAATATATATTGCCATATAATTGGAAAAATATCAACCCTATTTTGAATAATTTCTAACGATTTGTCATTATTTTCATCAATTATCTCATCAATATCAATATTAAATGGATAACAAACATCTTTTAAAGTTCTAGCACAAGCAAGTACCATTGTCCCTGTAACCTTAACATCTAACTCATATTCTTCTTCATTATTAGATATAAAGCCACTTACCTTTAGCGGTGATATTCTTCTAATTTCCGTATTATTAAGCATTTCACTTGGAATAGTAAACTCTTCATCAACCGGAATTTTATATAGATTATTATAAATTAACTTACTTAAATCAATCTTCAAAATAATCACCACCATAAACAAGATTATACTATTTTTTTATATTTTTTACAATATTTATAAGATTACTATTGAATTTTTTACTTTTTATCATATCTATTTCAGCCTTATAAGGTGCATATTTTTTATTCAAAGATTCATCAGATATATATGGTGTCTCTAAAATCTTTGGAACATCTTCTATTTTCTTATTATATATAATATTTATTAAATTATCAAAACCAATAGTACCATATCCAATGTTTTCATGTCTATCTTTTTTAGCACCTAAAACATTTTTAGAATCATTAACATGTACACATCCTATTTTATTTATACCTATTAATTTATCAAAACTATCTAAAAAAGCATCAAAATCTTTCATATCATAACCAGCATCATTTAAATGGCATGTATCTAAACACACAATAACTTTATCTTTATATTTTACCCCATCAATGATCCTTTTTATATGCTCTAGTTTATAACATATTTCAGTACCTTTCCCAGCCATGGTCTCTAAACATATCTTAACCGTTTGATTAGGCGTTATAACCTCGTTTAAGGCATTAATAACATTATTAATTCCAGTATCTAAATCAAGATTAACAAAACTTCCTGGGTGAAGAACAAGCCTTTCTACTCCAAGCATATTAGACCTTCTAATTTCTTCCTTTAAGAATTCTATTGCAAATCTATACTTTTCTTCGCTTTCGTTATTAGCTAAATTAACAATGTAAGGTGCATGAACAACCAAATTCTTTAATTCAATTTTATTTTCATACATAAGATTTCTAGCTTCTAAAGTTAAATCATAACTTATTTCACATCTTTTAGTATTCTGAGGTGCTCCAGTATATATCATAAATGTACTTGCTCCATAGCTTATTGCTTCTTTTACACTGCCTAACATTTGTTCTTTATTTGTAAATGATACATGTGATCCTAAAATTAACATATTAACACCTCTTTTTTCTTACAAATGATATTATACTAGATAATAGCTAAATAATCAAAAGAAAAACAATCACTTTACACATGATTGTTTAAAATATTTAATGTAATAATTATTATTGCCCCGCAGCAGCAGTAGTTGTTGTTATAGTACTATAAACGTCAGAAGAACATCCATCTGGCAAGCTAAAAGTTATAGCATTAGTTGCGTCTTCATCTTTTTCGTTTTTTTTCTCCATACCTGTTTTTAAAGAATCAGGTAAAGTCATGTTGCTAAATTTTCCCTTTCCTATTACCGTAATTTTATATATATTATTAGTTTTTTTACTTACAATGTCATAATTATCAAGTGAAATATCACTCGTACTTATTAAATCACTCATCGTAATATTTGAATCATTACTTGTACATAACATTTTAGCATTTTTCTCAATCATTACTACTGAATCATAAAATGAATCTCCTCTTGATTTTTTAATTACATTATTAATTTGTGTAGTTGCAATAACCATAATGATAGCTAAAACAACGATAACTGCTAGTAATTCTACTAACGTAAAACCTTTTTTGTTTTTTAATATTTTTTTCATGTTTTCTCCTTCTCCTTCTTTTATTTTTTCCTTAAGTAATATAATTAAGGAATAAATAAGGTTAACTTTATTCCCCTCTATAATACTCTAACTTAATTATAAAGCTAAAACCATATAATAGTCAATAACAAAAAAAATATAATAATTAAAATTAACAATTATTTTACATTATTGATACTAATGGAAATTATACTGATATCCCTTTTAATATTTTTTATAAGAAACATTATGTTTATATGCTTCAATATTATTTTGCTCTTCTTTTGTTAATATATTCATAATTACCAGCTTTTTAATAATTAAGTTTTATATATGCAATCATTAAATACCATCATATTTAATGCCTTTATTTAATGCTATAATTGGTATCATTATGTATGGAAATAAAACTAAAAGTATTCTTTTTTGCTTAAATCTATCGGCAATATTTATCATGATTAATATATAAATTATTACATTTATAGCAATTGAAAGTATTATCGCTATTACGGTTATTATGTTTCTAAAAAGTAAGGAATACATACTAACTAGTATTGTCATTTCAGTTATTAAGATAGTTATTAAAAACTTTATATTACTTCCTATAAATCCATACGCCAACCAAAAAATAAGGTATGAATTATATATTGGTATAAAAATTCCATACCACGGTAAAGATGATTTTTTAAATAACAGTTCAAAGCAAAATATATAAAATCCCACTACTGGCATGAAAGCTAAAACTATATAATCTTTTTTATTATAGCCATATTTTACATATAAAATTATGCACATAATAAATATCAGAAACAAAATTATAATATTAGTAATATACATAAATCTATTGCTTTTAAAGCTCATATCACACTCATTTTTCTTATCTACATAACTATTAGCCATCTTAATTAAATCATTATTTAGCTTATTTTCTGTAGATATATTACCGCAATAAAAACACCATCTATCGTTTTCATCCATTTCTCTTCCACATTTTACACACTTCACTATTGTTTCCTCTTTAATATAGTAACCTTTTTAATACCATATTTTCTTTCTTTAAATACGTATAAGTTATCATATAATAAGTAATCTATTTCTATTTTTGTTTCACATACTATAATTCCGTTACTACTTAATATATTAATATTTCCATTTATAAACGAAAGAGAATTATTTAGTTCATCAGTATGATATGGTGGGTCTAAAAATATAATATCAAATGCAGTTTTATTTGATAAAAAATCATTTAATGCATCTTTAGCATTTTTATTAATTACTATAGCTTCTTTTATATTTAAACTTTTTATATTATCTTTAATTGTATTTATAGCTACCGAATTATTATCTACAAGGTATGCTTTAGATGCACCATTACTTATAGCTTCTATTCCTAAATTACCTGTACCAGAATATAAATCTAAAATAGTAGACTCTCTTATATAATCTTGAATCATAGCAAAAACTGATTCTTTTACTCTATCCATAGTAGGTCTTGTACCTATAATATCAAAACCTTTTAGTACTCTTCCCTTATATTTACCACTTATTATCTTCATTTAAACACCTTCTATAATGAGTATACTATATACGGCAAAAAAAAGCATTACTTTTTAGTAACACTTCTAGTAATATCTTTAATTCTTTTATTTATTTTTAACATCAAAAGATTAACGTCATTTTGAATACTTATGTATTCTTTTAATAAGTCATTTGAAAATAACTTTTCTTTTGCTTTTATAAAATCATCTTTTAAATTATATTTTTCATAGTTTTCTTTAGCTAGATAAAATTCTTTTATAAGTTTTTTAGCTTCGCTACTACCTTCTATTTTCTTTTTTATATCATCTAATCTTTTCTTATCATAACTATTTTCTATTTCATCTATTATCTCATATGCATAGTCTGTCAAAATATCACCTCAAAACGTTTATAAACTTACTTATCATATCAATTTTATCTATTAAATCGTTTATCTTATCTACCCTTCTTAACTTATATTTTTCCTTAACTTCATTTATAAAAACATCTATCATATCTGGGTTTCTATTTAAAGTTTTATACCAATAAGAATTTGCTCTTAAATACCTTTTATAATCATAGTTAGCGTCAATCATAAGTTTAATTCTAGTATCCATTAGTCCTCAAACTTCTTAAATAGCTGTCTTGGTGTGTAAGTACTTGCCTGAGCGGCAGTAGAGCCCTTCGTAGTTAAACCTTGAAGTAATTCTATAGCTTTTTGAATGTTACCTATTCCCTTTTTAACGGAATCCATATCTAGTTTTTTAACAGAATCCATAAGAGATTGGAAGCTAAAAGTCTCTTCTTTTTTTACTTCTTTTTTCTCTTCTTTTACATCTAAACTACTATAGTTATTCCACACCTTATCATCACTACCATATAAAGACCATATCTCAAAAAGACTTTGCCAGGTTTCCTTGCCACTGCTAACATATTTTATTAATTCTGGTTTTGTTCTAACAAACTCTTTAAACTTTTCTTTCAAGATAATCACCCTAATATAGTTTATGCATAATTCTACATTTTTTTCATTAATAATGGGCTTTTATATAATAGATAAATACAATATAGCATTATTTATTTTTATATGCAACTATATCTTAATAGTTTCTTTTATCTTTTTAATAACTTTTTTCTCTATTCTTGATATATAGCTTTGAGATATGTTTAACTTTTCTGCTAGTTCTTTTTGAGTTATTTCTTTTTCTCCAAATAAACCATATCTTAATTTCATTATTTGTTTATCTCTTTCAGGCAGTTTATTTATTTCTTTCATTAAGGTTAATTTTAAGTCATTATCTTCTAGTTCTTTTGTTACTAAATCTGGCTCTGTACCAAGTATATCTTCTAAGTGAAGTTCATTTCCTTCAGCATCAAAAGATAAAGACTCTTCAAGTGATACATCAGCATTTCTTTTCTTATTTTTTCTTAAGTACATAAGTATTTCATTATCTATACATCTTGATGCATAAGTTGCAAGCTTAATATTTTTGTCAATCTTATAAGTATTTATACCCTTAATTAATCCTATTGTTCCAATACTTACTAAATCTTCTAAATCAATCTTAGCATTTTCATATTTTTTTGATAAATAAACAACTAACCTTAAATTATGTTCTATAAGCTTATTTTTAGCATCAATACTGCCATTTTCAAACTCTTTTAAATAAAATAGTTCTTCTTCCTTAGAAAGAGGCGCAGGAAGAGCATCAGAGCTTCCTACAAAAAATATACTACTTACTTTCTTAAATAACCCCTTAATTAGTTCAATTAACTTCTTCATAAATCATCTCTCCTTTATAATTTTATTATGTAATAACAAGTCTACTTCACCTAAGTTAAAATTATTGTCACTTATTCCAACTAAGCATTCATCTTCTATAACTTTACCATTTATGACTATTTTTTTAATTCTAAAGCACTTTAACATACTTTCTTTATTAACAGTTAGGCATGGTACTAAAATACATCTTGGTTTATATGAAGCAAGTACGGTTTTATTTATGACTATAATAGGTCTTTTTTTATATGGATCATATAAATTATTACCAGTATCTAAAAAGCCCGTTAAATTAACTGTTTTATTATTTAAAAAGGTTATACTACATTTATAATATTTAGATAGTTCTTCTTTTTCTTTTTTTACTCTTCTAACATATAAGAAAGTCACTATAGGAGATAATATAAGAATTATTATAATATTTATACTAAAACTATTTCTAAAGAATACTAATCCAATATTCTTATGCGAAAAACTATCATTAATTAGGTATAACGCACCACCTAATATTATGCTAAGTAAATAAAGATATACCAAGTTATTAAAGGTGTATTTAATGTTTTTATATCCAAATGATACTAATACCATTAGTATTGATATAAATATTTTAAGTAAGAATAATTCTAATGATGACATGCTTATAAAAAGAGATAATAGACTAATAGAGCCTATAAATGCACCTAGTATAAGTCTTAATATATGTGATGTTCTTTTAAGTATCATCGCTACTGACACTAATAATATAAAATCAAGTATAAAATTAAGAAGCAATATTAAATCTACATATACTTTCATATTATCACCACTTAAAGTATAAGAAAAAGACACTAATTAAAGTGTCTAATTATGGTTTGATACTAAAGTTTTTTATTTTCTTCATTTTCTCTTAAATAATATGGAAATACTTTTTCTTCTGCTTTTAAATTAATATCTAATAATTCTTCTTTTAATTCTTCTTTTTGTTTTTCATTTAACCCAAATACTTCTTTATTAACATTGCTTGCAGCTTCTATTATAGTTTCTAGTTTAACTTCTTTTCCCTTTTTACTTATTAAAAACTCACCAGCATCATAAATAAACTCATACATAATATCTAAATTATTATTTTCTTTTAATTTAGGATATTTACTAACTAATTCTAAATACTTTTCAGGGTACAGTTTTATAAGTAATTTTTTTATTTCAGAAATAACACTTCCTGCCGCATCAAGCTCTTTATCATTATTGTTTTTAGAAGATATAAATAGATCATTTTTCTTCCTATCTATAAGAAAGTTTATTCTTTTATTATAATCTTCTATATCACTAGAATTTAAGATTAAATCTGCATCATCAAGCCTTATGTAACGATAGCCTGATGCTGTTTTATCAAATGTCATTAATGCATGATTGTAGTAGTCTTTTGTTAAATTATTATCCCATGTTGGATCTGATACATAATAACCTGATATACCGTACTTGTGATCAGTTATATCAACAATTGCACGTGCATGCCCTGACATTGAAATTGGAGTCTCTTCTAAAGTAAAGTCTTCATCATATGAAGAATCTATAGATATTCTATAGTCATAAGCATTAATGCCTACTCTATTTAATAATTCTATAAGTAATTTAGCGTATCCAACACATGCCATATATTCATTGTTTAAAAACTTACTAATTTGTCTAGATTCATCTTTATCTTTTTCATTTTCAAGATATTGTTTAAATTTTTTAACTATATTATATACAGATATATATTTTTCAAATGGTGAAAGGTTAGAATCTTTAATATCCATAACCATTAAGTCTAATAGTTTGTCTTCACCTTTTAAATCTTTAAGTTTATATCTATTTAAATCAATACCATCAATTTCTACATCATAATTACTGTTATATAGTTTAGACTTAGAAAATAATTTTCTATTTTGAACCATTATAATAATTTTATTATCTTGCCCATTTTCTCTTAATTTTGAGACAATATTATAGTAACCATCATAATCTTCAAATAGTTCTGAATCATCATCATTAAAATTAACATTTTTTATATAGATAGTTTTGCCTTTGGGGATATACTTTAAATTTTCTAAGTCTTTAATATTCGAATTTATATTTATGCTATCATCATCCTTAGAGACAACACTACTATATTCATATCCTAGTATTTTGCTATTACTTATTTCTACTTTAGCACCATTAACATAGCAGTAGGAATTAATTCTTAGTTTTTTATATAATTCTATTACTTCGCTTGGTAAGGTAATACCTTCTTCAAATGTTATGTATTTAGCAAATTCAGATAGTTTTATCGCTAATTCATCTGAGTACATATATTTTGATATATGAACAAATTCTTTTCCGACTAAGTTATCATATATGTTCTTTAGCAAAATATCTTTATTTAAATTAAAGAAATTCTTTTCAAAATAAACATTTTTAAAGTTATCTACCATGAATGGATGTGCTTCATCTACATATGTAATTTTCTTATTGCCAAGAGTCGCTTTTTCATTTAATTTGCTAGTAAAAAAAGACGTTTCCATTCCATCTTGCATACCATCTTTATCTATTACTTTAATATAATTAATTTTCTCTTTTTTTATTGTTTCTATTATAGCTTCTAAGTTACTTTCATATCTAGCTAAATTAGGGCTTAAATCCCACAAGTTAATATTTATCATAATCTTACACTCCATTATAATTGTATCAGATTATAAAAATAAAATCTATATTTGTTAAATATCATGTTTTGTTTTAGTTTTATTTCTATGTTTAATTATGGATTCTACCTCTGCATTGAAAATATTATTTAAATACTCTTTATCGTCTACATATAAAAGATTTAAATTATACTTGCTTTCAATAATTATTTTTCTATGTGCATCTTTATCTGCGCCTGAAATATTCATAAACAAAAAATTGTATAGTGCATCTTTGCTTTCAAGAACTTTTCTTGAGTGTACCATGATGTTTGCGTCCTTAACATTTTGTGCAAACAAAAATGCATACCTTTGACTATTTTTTTCTAATATAACTTTTTCGAGAGCTTTAATATTAGCATGTTTGCATCTTAATGCAAATTGATATGATAACTCAGGATTCTTTAGTGCTAATATTTTTTATTCCATGACCCTAAATTCTTTATTTTTTAATTTGTTATTTGCCTTATCAATTATGTTTACTATTTCTTCTTCCATATATTAAACCATCTTTTTTAACGTATATTATATCACACCTAAAATGCTTTTAGTTAATTTTAAAAGACTCTATAAGTAATAAAAAGAAATATTATAATTTTAGATATACATTCTTAAATCTATTATTGTCTTGTTTCTATTTTTTCTTGATAGTGTTTTTCTTTTTTTAATTCTTTTAAGCTTTTTTCCAGTGTTGGAAGATTTTCAGGCATAGTGCCACCTAACTCCTCTATTGTTTTTCTAATTTTTCTTCCAACTTCATAATGAGTTTTATTAGCTTTCTTTTCACCTTTTATATCTTCTCTTTTTATTTTTGATTCTGTTTGAGTAATACGAAAAAGATTGGCTGTAAGTTCTTCACTTCCCATATTATCTAAAATGCCTTCTCTATATCTTAATTTCTTTCTTCTTGCTATATCATTTGCAGTCTCACCGTTGTATAATCCTTTATAACCAGAATTATGAAATTTATCAAAGTTTTTAACACCCGCATCTCTTGCTACTTTATTTAAAGAATAATTCCCTTTTCTAGTTAAATTTCTTTGGTAGAATCTTTTTTCATCTTCAGTAAGATCACCATACTCTTTTTCAGCTAGTTCTTGTTTTCTAGTTTGTATTGCGAAATAAGTCTGACCTAAGGTAACAACTTCTTTTCTTGAGTCTGAATTTTGCACTATTAAATAACAAGCTTATCTAGATAACTTATAATCTATGACATTTCTTTGTGCACCCTTTGCTAATTTAATCATTTATACTTCTCCATTGATGGTATCCTATTATACCATGTTAGGCAGACTTTCATGTCTATATATCTATACTAGCACCAATATGATTTCTTAAATGTTCTGTTAGAATGAATTTTCTTTGTGTTATAACCTGAAGGAGGTTTTTATTTGTTTTTGATAGTTTCCCTGTTAAGCTTAGCGGAAAAACAATTGATTGCATCTGTCCAAAATGTAAATACAAATTTAAAGCTCCTATTGAAGACGAATGGAATGGTTTACCTATTAATACTCCACATTATATCATTTGTGCTAAATGTAAATTTGATAAATATGTTTCTTTAAATTATAAATCTAAACTCGGATTTCACCACATTTATAAAGAAAAATAATACATGTTTTTAAATAAATAATATTCGAAAAGAGAGATTCTCAACTCATGTTTTTGCTATCCATATATTTTTATACTTTTTGCATGGCTTTCTTATTATATAAGAAAAAATAAATTTATTTATCAATACTTTTGCAAAGCAAAAGAAAAAATAATCTTATTACCGTTTAATTAAATTAGATATTAAGATTATTTTTGTATAAAGAATACGTGGCACGTTTTGTCAGCTTGCTGATGAAAGTGGCGATAGTATTCTTTCTTTTTATTTAAACTTGATTTAAATAAAAAGGCAACAATATTACATTATGAAATTTTGTAATATGTTGCTTTAGGGTTTCCAAAGGAAGTTCCCTTGGCACACTTATCCTAGTTGGCTCTGCCAACTTGGTAGTGAGTTACCTAGTTGTCAAGAACCAGGTTTTTAGCCGAGCCATTAATTATGGAATTTCTTTTGGCTCGGCTTAAAAATGATTAATACATTAAAGCTATTTATCAACTAATCTAATTCCTAATATTTTCTTTTTTTCTAATCTTTTCTTCTATCTTATCTTTTTCTTTATTCATCTTTGAAAGTGCATCCAAATTTTCTTCAGTTTGTTCACGCATTAATTCACTGTATTTTGTTACCATTTTCCAATCATACATACTATTATCATTTTTTCTAAAGTAAAATATTAATAAACATATACCACCTAAAGCAACTATAAAAAAGAATGAAATTGAAATTATTAATTCTTCTTCCATACAAATATCCTCCGCATAGCTACCAAAATACTCAAGAAAAATAGTTCTAATTTCTTTTTAAAAATTACAATTCTCATTTTCTTAACCATATCTATATACAAAAAATAGACAATTTCATATCTAAGTGTATATTTAAAAAATTCCATTCTCTTCCACTTTCTTCTTTCATCTATAATTATATAAATTGTATATATAATTGATAGCATTATTTGTATCACTAATAATACTAGATAAAACTTTACATCATCATTTCTTCTCACACTAACCACCACACTTCAATATTTACAAATTAATTTTATAAATGGAATTCTTTTTAATATTTTTCCTAAATAATATACACCAATACTTTCAAAAATAAGTAAAATAAAAGTCATTCCAAATATAAAATGAACCCTACTAGCTAGTAATACAAAGTCCGATGGAATATCATTTTTATTACAATAACTTATTCCTAAATTGTAATTGAACTTCAAAACCATAAGAATTATTAATGATAGTGAAAATATAAGTAAACTAATTACTATAGTTTTAATATAATCACCAAAACTATATCTCACTTTTCACCTCCTAACTTTTAAAAATTTGTACTGCTAATACTATTATATCACATTTTAAACGGATATCCCGTACTTTTGCTAATAATTTTGAATTAAATGGGAAAATTAAAATGGTGATTATATGTATAACAACAATATAAAATTTTGTAGAGAAGAATTAGAAATGACTCAAACAGAATTAGGATACATCTTTGGAGTAACAAAACAAACTATTTCAGGATGGGAGACTGCTGGAGATACCATACCTTTTAATAAACTTATTAGATTTTCTAATTTATATGGTTATTCATTAGATTATATTTCCGGTCTTACAAGAAAAAATAAAAAATATCCTAAAATTAAGTATGATAAAAATAAAATCGGTGAAAACTTAAAAATTTTAAGAAAAGAATTAAATATTTCACAACAAAAATTAGCAGATGATTGTAACATATCTCAAACAACTTATAGTGGTTACGAAACTGGCAATTACTTAGTCAACACAATAACTATCTACACTATATGCAAAAAATATAGAATTTCAATGGATTGGATAGTTGGTAGAACTAAAGACAAAGATTTAAACTAATGGAGAAAATATGAAGTTCAAAAATATCAAAAAATTGAGATTAGAAAACAGCATAACTCAAGAAGAAATAGCAAAAATATTGGGAGTTAGTAGAACTACATATACAGGATGGGAATTAGGAACTAATATAATTCCACTAAGAAAATTATTTTTATTAAGTAATTATTATAAATGTAGCATTGATTACATAACTGGACTATCAAAAATCAATAATTTTGAATATCCAGTTAAAAATATAACTATTAAAGTGATTGGAAATAATTTGCGTTTATTAAGAAAAAAAGTAAATCTAACTCAAAAAGAGATTGCGAAAATTTTAAAAATTTCAGTATCAGCTTATACTCAATATGAATTAGGAATAATATTAATACCAACAGTTTATATTTATAAATTAGCAAAAAAATTTAATTGTTCTGTTGATGAAATAATAAAAAATCATTAGATCTTAAACATCTAATGATTTTTTATTATTATATATTAATTTTTTTAATTTTTTAGTAGAATTAATAATATTTTCCTGTGTTAATATCGGTCTAATCATAGCATAATCATCTATTTTAATACTCTTTAACTGGAAATTGTATTTTTGTTAATACCCACTTTTTTCCTCGTCTTTCTTATCTTTTAATGTAGCTAACATCTTAACAACAGGAGATAAATAATCTTTTAGTGAACCTATCACAACTTTTTTGACATCATTTTCATCTATTATTGACTCTATTAATACATCTTATTACATCTTTCGATTTAGATCTTAGGTCTATCCAAGACATAGTAGCCCCAATTTTGGAAAGAGATAGCAATGACTGTTGAACTATTGGCATACTTATAGTCAATATTGCCACATTATCTCCATTTTTTTCCAATATTATAGAAGACTTGGGCTAATTTGTCTGCTGATATTATTAAATCATTATAACTCATATTGTTTCCCATAAAGCCTGTTGCTTTTAAATCTAAATCATCTTTACTTTCACCTGTTATCAAAGAATACATAGTTTGATTTAAATTAAATTCTTTAATTGGTTTTTTTCTGTGATACTTATCATATTCAAAATTAGAATTGTTGCTTATCATAAACATCCCCTAGCTTATTACAATTGTTTAATTTTATAGGTATTATGAATTTTCAGTATCTAAAACAACTTTATTAATTTTATAGTCTTTTTCTATGTCATTTAAAATTAATTTTTCTATAAATAATGTTGCTTTAAAATCTTTTTCAGATTGCTTAATTGCATCTTTTATGCCAGCTGAACAATCTATATCTAATTCCTTAACAGTTGTTTTTAATGATAAATTGTTACTAGACTTTTCACCTCTTACTGTACTTATTATTTCACACATTAAATCACCATTCAACATTTCATCATCAAATGAGTAATTTAAAGGTTTAATTTCAGTAATATGTATTGATTTCATATCATGATATATGTCTTGATATATTTCTTCAGTAATGAATGGGAAGAAAGCGCTAAAATCTTGTAATAATTTATAAAGTAACATATAGACAGTTTTTTGCCCAGAGTATCTTGCCTTTTCACCGAATTCTTCTGGTCTATACAATCTATGTTTAACAATTTCTATATAGTTATCACAGAAATTCCAAAAAAACTTTTCCAAAATATTTAAAGCTAATCCTATTTCATAATTATCTAAATATTTTATATATTCTTTTTCCATCTTAATAAAGTTACCTAAGATCCATTTATCAACATATTCAAAATCATCAAAGTCTTTATCTTGATAATCTTGAAGGTGCATTTGAATTAATTTAGAAACATTCCATATTTTATTAACTAATTTTTTACCACGAAGTAATGTTTCTTCACTATATGTAATGTCTGTCCCTAACCTTCCAGATGCAGCCCAATATCTTACAACATCTGCAGAATATTGTTTTATTAAATCTAAAGGTTCAACTTTTGAATTTCCCTTACTTTTACTTATTTTTTCACCTTTGTTTGCCATTACGAATCCTGAAATCATAACATTATCCCAAGGTCTAATACCAAAATGATAATAACTTTTTACAATAGTGTAAAAATCCCAAGTTCTTATTATTTCAGACGCATTACTACGCAAACTCATGGGTTTTAAAATAGATTCGTAATTATCTTTTTCGCCATATTTCATATTAATAAGTGGTGTAGCTGAAGAAGTTGCCCACGTATCCATAACATCAGATTCTGGTATAAACTCTTTGCAGCCACACTTAGAACATTTTTCAACTGGTGGAGTATCAGTTAACGGATTAACAGGTAATTGTTCTTTTGATGCAAACATAGGTTCACCACATTCTTTACAGTACCATACTGGAAATGGTACACCAAAATATCTTTGTCTTGATATGCACCAATCCCAAGCAACATTATTAACCCAATCTTCATATCTGTTGTGCATGTGTGTTGGATACCAATTAATTTCATTTCCAATTCTCAAGAAATCTTCTTTATGGCTCATTATATCAATAAACCATTGTTTCATTACCGTATATTCTACTTCTCTGCCACATCTTTCATGTGTTTGTACTTCATGTTCTAACTCTTCAATTTTAACAATGTATCCACCTGCTTGTAAATCATTTACGATTTGCTTTCTTGCTTCTTTTATTTTTAAGCCACCATAATTTGGTACAGAATCAATTATTTTTCCATCATTTGTAAATATATATTTAAGTGGTAAATTATATTTTTTCCACCATTCTATATCTGTTTGATCTCCAAATGTACAGCACATAACAATACCCGTACCCTTATCAATAGCAACTTTTTCATCACCCATAATTGGAACATCAACATTAATTACTGGAATATGTGCAGTTTTTCCTATTAAATGTTTATTCTTCTCATCATTAGGATTTACAAATACACAAACAATGGCAGGCATCAATTCAGGTCTTGTTGTAGCAATAGTAAACTTCTCACCGTCTTCGACAGTTTCAAAATTTACATAATTAAATGTTGTTTTAATGGTCTTTGTTTCTAATTCAGCTTGAGCAATAGATGTTAAGCATTCATTACACCATAATGCAGGGCTTTCTTTATGATAACAATGTCCTTTCTCTATTAAATCCAAAAATGATTTTTGACTAATCTTTATTGTTGATGGACTTACTGTTTTATAGTGCATACTCCAATCTGTACTTACACCAAGTTTAGAGAATAAATCTTGAAATTCAGTTTCATATTTGTCTGTTGTTTCATAGCATAATTTTGAGAAGTTTTCTCTACCAATTTCATGTGCTTTTTTACCCTGTTCCTTTTCTACTAATCTTTCACTAGGAAGACCATTATCATCAAAGCCAAATGGATAAAACACATTATATCCGCTTATTCTTTTATATCTTGCAATCATTTCTGCTTGTGAATAAGAAAATATATGTCCAATATGTATTTTACCATTAACTGTTGGAGGAGGTGTATCTATTGAATATACCTTTCTTTGATCTAGTTTAAATTCATATATTTTATTTTCTTTCCAATAATTTAACCATTTTTCTTCTTTTTCAAGTGAATTATACTTCTTATCTAACATTTTAATTCCTTCCTTTCATATAAAAAAGCCCATCCTAATCAAAGGATGAACTTGAAGTCCACGGTACCACCTTATTTCATATTATTTTATTAATATGCAGCTTAATGCTTTAACGCAGCGATACGTAATTTCTTACTAATAGTTCAGAAAATATGCTCCCAAGCTACCTTCAATTCCTATTATGCAAATTTACACCAAACATTTGCTCTCTGTAATAAATTGGTAATCTACTCCTCTTGTTCTCAGCAGTTGCAACTATTATACCAGATTTTCCTTATATATTCAATAAAATTAGATAAATTGCAGAAAAAAAAGATAAGTTTTATTGATTTTTCTTATCTTTTCTAACAAGTTTCATGACTTTTGCTTCTTCTTGAACTGGTGCATCTATTGCATCTTCTACGTAACTATCTTCAATATTTCTTCCAGTAATTGTTACTTCTGTTTCATCACTTTTCTCAACGTCAATATGTTCAGCACGAGTACAACTTTGAATATCTAAAATTGAATCTCTTAAACATCTAATATTATCCAATGACGTTGATATTTTCAATTCTTCAATTGGTTCTTTCATTGATAAATTACGTTCAGTTTTATATTTACGAACATCTCCTACTACTTTTTTCATTGCATCACCAAATTCTATATATTTTTTATCATAAGGTAACTCTGTGAATTTACTTGTAGAAAGAAGTTCATCTTTAAGTTTAGATTTATATAATTCTTGATAAATATATTCTGTAATATGTGGAACAAAAGGTGAATACATTTTTAATACTTCAAGGAATACAGTTGCTAAAGTTTGTTGAGCAGCTTTTTGGGAATCTCCATATTTATTATCAGGATTATATAATCTTTCTTTCGCCATTTCTAAATAATTATCACATAAATCGTTCCAGAAAAATTTATCAATTTCTTGTCTTGCTAAGCCCATTTCATAATTTCCCATTTGTTGTTGATATTTTTCAAATGTTTCGTGACATCTAGAGATTAACCATTTATCAATAGATTGCAATTCTGCTTCTTCACTTAAATCAGCATCCTTGATGTGCATATCTACAAATTTAGCAGAATTCCATAATTTGTTCATAAATCTCTTTGAACTTTCTATATCTTTTGTATCAAACCATGTATCTGTTCCTAATTTATTTGATGCAGTCCAATATCTTATCATATCAGCACCATAAGTATCTAATAAGTCATTAGGAGACATCTTAGCATTATTTTTAGATTTGCTTATTTTCTCGCCTTTTTTAGCAAGTACAAATCCTGAAATCATTAAATCTTTCCAAGGTACTTGTCCAGTATGATATAAACTTTTTACAATTGAATAGAATGTCCACGTTCTTATTATTTCATGTGCATGGCTTCTCATACTCATAGGATATAAAAATTTTCTTTCGTCATCTTCACCATATTTCATATTAATGAATGGTGATACAGATGATGTTGCCCATGTATCCATTACAGCGGTTTCAGGTATAAATTCCTTACATCCACACTTACAAGCACCTTGTGGGTTATGTTCTAATGGATTTAATGGTAATTCTTTATCTTCAGGAATCATTACATCTCCACATTCTTTACAATACCATACTGGAAATGGTACTCCAAAATATCTTTGTCTTGATATGCACCAATCCCATTTTAAATTGTTAACCCAATCTAAATATCTAGTTTTCATAGATTCTGGATGCCAATTAATTTCATCTGCTGCTTTAATCAATTCATCTTTTATACTTAAAATGTCAATGTACCATTGTGGAGAATTAATTATTTCTATTTCATTTCCACATCTCTCATGCGTACTTACAGAATGTTCAATTTTTTCACTTTTTACTAATAGACCTTGTTTTTGTAATTCCTCAACAATCTTCATCCTTGCATCAAGCGTTTTCATTCCACCAATTATAGCAACTTCTGGATTAATTGTTCCATCAGCCTGCATTACTTTCTTAATTGGAAGATTATATTCTTTTTGCCATTCCATATCAGTTTGATCTCCAAATGTACAGCACATAACAACGCCAGTACCTTTGTCTATTGCAACTTTTTCATCTGCAATGATTGGGACTTGATTATTATATAACGGAACAGTAGCAGTTTTTCCTATTAAATCTTTATATCTTTCATCATTAGGATTTACAAATATTGCAACACATCCACCCAAAAACTCAGGTCTTGTTGTAGCTATTTCTAAATCTTTATTATCAACAGAAAAATTAATATAATTGAAATAACTTTTTACATCTTTATTTTCAAGTTCTGCTTGTGCAATAGAAGTTTGGCAGCAAGGACACCATAAAACTGGCATTTCCTTTCTATACGCTTTTCCTTTTTTTACTAAATCTATAAATGATCTTTGTGAAACTTTTCTAGACAATTCATTTATAGTATCATATCCCAAATCCCAATCAGCACTGATTCCTAAACGCTTAAATAAATCTTGAAATTCTTTAATATATTTATCTTTTGTAGCAGTACATTTTTCAATAAATTCACTTCTAGGTAAATCTTTTGCAAATATACCCTCTTCTCTTTCAACCAATCTTTCTGTTGGCAAACCATTGTCATCAAATCCAAATGGATAATATACATTTTCACCTTTTAATCTGTGATACCTAACAAGCATTTCAGATTGAGTGAATGAAAATATATGTCCAACATGTAACTTACCGCTTACTGTTGGAGGAGGTGTATCGACTGAATAAACTGGTCGTTCATCTACACCTTTAAATTTATAGGCTTCTTTTTCTTCCCATAATTTTTGCATTTCTTTTTCATTTTCAAGATTAAATCTTTTGTCTAACATGAGTATTCCCCCTTAAATTTTTAGATTTCTGTTTATTATAGCATTAAATCTTGTTTTGTCAACTTTTTAATTAATAACTTTTTAATTAAATTTTAATCAATTTTGTTAAAATAACTTAATTTTTTATTTAGTTTATTATTATTTTTAATTATATCTAATTTTCAGATTCTATAATCCTATTAATAATGTTGCAAATTTCAATAATTTTTTCATTCGAAATATAAGTATCTAATGGAAGACAAATAATTCTTTTTGAAAGACTTTCAGCTATTGGAGTCTCATCACTTTTCTGAATATATGAAGCACTATTAACACATGGATAAAAATATCTTCTTGGAAAAATATTTTTTTGATTTAAAAGTTTTAGAGTTAAAAGCAATTGACTTTCATTTGAAAATACTACTGGGAAATAAATATAATTATATTTAAAATTTTGTGGTAATGCAGGTATATATATTTTATCTGATAAACTTTTTTTATATAATTCGAATTTACTTTTTCTCATTTTTATTATCTCGTCTATATGCCTTAACACACAAAGTCCCATTGCAGCATGTAATTCAGAATTTTTCGCATTTAATCCTATGTATGCAAATTTTCCATCTTCCATTCCAAATTTTTTTATTGCTTCCATTTTTTTATTCACATTATCATTATTAACAACACAGAGTCCACCTTCAACAGTGTGAAAAACTTTAGTTGCATGAAAGCTACAACATGATATATCGCCATAACTTAACACTGATTTATTATTGAGCATAGTACCAAAAGAATGTGCTGCATCATATATTACTTTTAAATTATTTTTTTTAGCAATATTATCAATTTCTACCACATTACAAGGAATCCCAAAACAATGAACAGCCATTATAGCTTTCGTATTAGTAGTTATCTTTTTTTCAATCTTTGTTACATCAATATTAAAATCTTTCTCATTAATATCTACAAAAACAGGTGTACATCTCTGCCATAATATTGATGATAATGTTGCAATATATGTAAACGGTGTTGTTATTATTTCACCAGATTCTATATTCAGTGCATTTATAGCTAATTGTAAAGATATTGTTCCATTGGTAACATAATGTATATTATCTAATTTTAAATAATTCTTAATATCATTAACTAATTTATTATTTAATTGTCCATAATTAGTTAAATAATGATTTTCCCACAATGTTGATATTTCATTAACATATTCTTCTAATGGTGGCAAATATGATTTAGTAACATTAACAATGATATCATTATTATTTTTCTTCATTGCATTTCTCCATTTTAAAATTATTTAACCAATTAAGATTATTACAATACCTCTCAATTGTTTCATTAATACCATCTTCAAAATTATATTTGCATTTCCATCCAAGTTTTTTTTCAATTTTAGTTGTATTCATAGCATATCTTTTATCATGCCCTGGTCTATCTTTAACAAAAGTAATTAAATTTTCATTTTTATTTAAATATTTTAAAATTGTTTTTACAACTTCTAAATTGTTTTTTTCAGTGTTACCACCTATATTGTATATTTCACCATTTTTTCGGTTTCTAACAATTAAAACAATCGCCACATTATGATCATACACATGTATCCAATCTCTTATATTAGCACCTGTTCCATAAACAGGTATATTTTTATTGTTGATAGCATTCTTTATTACTAATGGAATTAACTTTTCTGGATGTTGATATGGACCGTAATTATTTGAACATCTAGAAATTGTTATTGGCAAATTATATGTTTTAAAATAAGCTAGCAATTGTAAATCTGCTCCTGCCTTAAATGCTGAATATGGACTAGATGTTATAATTTTACTATTTTCATTGAATTTTAAATCTAATCTATTAAGTGGTAAATCACCATATACTTCGTCTGTTGACACTTGATGAAATCTTTGAATATGATATTCAGTATTTTCATTCATATATCTTGTTGCATTAAGCAAAGTCATAGTACCTAATATATTTGTTTCAGCAAATATATTAGGATTTTTTATAGAATTATCAACATGAGATTCAGCTACGAAATTAATAACATAATCAAATTTTTCACTTATAAATAATTCTAATATATCTTCCTGATTTCTTATATCAATTTTATAAAATTTATAATTTTCTTTTGATTCTAATTCCTTTATATTATTATAATTTCCAGCATATGTTAATGAATCTACACAGACAAAAAAATCTGTTGGATATTTATTTACTGCATAATGTAAAAAATTAGTTCCTATAAATCCAACCCCACCTGTTATTAAAAATTTACTCACTACTATCACCTCCCAAAATTGAAAATATATATTTACCATAATCTGTGCAACTTAATTTCTCCGCTTCTTTTTTTGGTTGTTTATTATTTATAAATCCATTTT
This sequence comes from uncultured Bacilli bacterium, assembly GCA_934155185.1. GTDB lineage: Bacteria > Bacillota_I > Bacilli_A > RF39 > UBA660 > Aphodocola. Next base: position 127,910 of record CAKPGT010000001.1, on the reverse strand, counting down.
TCCACGAGATTTCTTCAATACAAGCTATATACTTTTTTTGTTTTAATTGAAAATTTTTAACAAAATTTGATACTTCTAATAAATTATTTGAAGTTCCAGCATCAATCCAAAAATTATCCTCATCCAATATTTGAATTTTTCAATTATTATTTTTCAAATATTCATTATTAAGTGATGTAATTTCAAGTTCTTTTCTTTCAGACATTTCAATCTGCTTTGAAATTTTTATTACATCATTATTATAAAAATATAACCCTGGAACAGCATAATTTGATTGAGAATTTTTTGGTTTTTCCTCTATTGATACTACTTTACCACTTGCATCTAATTGAACAACTCCAAAATTTTCTGGTTTTTTTACACGATAACCAAATATAGTTGCTCCTTCATTTTCTATTTTTGCCTTATTTAAAATTTTTGATAAATCATCACCATAAAATATATTATCCCCCAAGATTAAACACTCATTATATTTTCCAATAAATTGTTTACCTATAATAAATGCATTAACTATTCCTCTTGCTTACTTTTAAACACTATAAGAGATATTAATACCGAGTTTTTTTCCATCTCCCAGTAAATATCTATAATTAGTTATATCTTTTTTTGTTGAAATTATTAAAATATCTTTTATTTCAAGCATAAGCAAAACTGATAACGGATAATAAATCATTGGTTTATCATAAACTGGTAATAATTGTTTTGACACAGCAATTGTAGAAGGATAAAGCCGTGTACCTTTCCCTCCAGCTAATATTATTCCTTTCATACTAAAGACCTCGTTATATTTTTTTTAGAATTTTTGCGTGATTATCATTGTAAAAGCTTCTTTCAAATAAGTTTAATTGTTCTTTTTGTCTTTTTATATCTTTCCTTGTTAAATCATTACAAACAATGTACAACCAAGAAGTTGTTCTTATTAAATCTAAAATATATAATTGTTTTAATAAATTAGTATCTATTTTTTCAATTACATTTAATTCATAATTATCTTTAAATGAACACCAAAAAGAAAGCGAATTATCTACTTCATTTGAATTAATTAAATGATTCCACATTAATCTTTGAATATCATACTCTTTTGGAGATAGTCCCATTCCATCTGTATCAATTAATCTATATTCACCATTAATAGCCATTACATTAAGATCATAAGGATCATTATGACATAAGACTATATTTTTGTTAAGTTCTAAACATTTATCATCTAATTCCATTAGTAATTTTATAATTTTTGCTTCTATTTCAGGCTCCATAAATTTTTTAGCACTATTCAGTAAATCGATTGTTTGTTTATAAAAATCATTTTGAAAATAAGCCATATATCTGTTATTTACACATATATTATGAATATTACTTAAACATTTAGACCACCATATTGAATCTGGATTTTTTTCTATTTGTTCTAATTCTTCATATAAAAGAATTATTTTATCAGCAAATAGTGATACATATTTTTTATCTTTTGTAAGAATAGGTTTTTCAATACAAGTTATATTTGTTAAATCTGAATATAATACATTAAGATCTTCACAATTAATTCTATTTTTTTCTACTTGTTTTATAAAGAAAGAACGATTATTGGATTTTAGTCTAAAAATATGAGGATATTGTTCAAATGAATTTATCTTAGATGAAGATATTTTTCCTTTTATATCATAATCGTTTATTATATGTTGAAATAATAATTCTTTTTCCATAATTTAAATCATTCCTTTATTCATAAAATTTATTTTTTGAAGAATCAAATAAAATTTTTGCTCTTTTTTTGATTGCATTTTCAGCTATAGGTTGAAATTCATCTATTGACAAAGTCCAAGATTTATATTTTTTTAAGTTTTCACGCATTTCTTGCCATTTTTTTTCTTCGCTACCACTATGTGGATCATGTTTTATATGATATGAGCCAACTTCTACTGGGATGACAAAGAGATGTTTTGACACTGCTAAGAAACCAAGTGCAATATCTTCTCCACCCCAACCAATAATCCATTCTGGGAATCCACCTATATCAATAAATTCTTGTCTGGGAATTGCTAATGTATGTGATATTACCATACAAGCCAAATCCCAAAATCCAATAGTCGATTCTTTTTTTATACCTAAATTTCTAAACTTATTACTTTGCTTATAAATTTCTAAGATTTTTCCTGTATTACAATTATTAGATGAAGTCCCACAATTAGAAACAGTTAAATCTAAATATTCATCACTAATAAGTGTTTTAATTCTCCAATCATTAGAATAAGAAGATTCTTTCCAATTTAATAAATCAGGAACATTTTCATAATTCACTGTATCCCTAAAGCCAACTACCAGACCTTTATATTGATTTGCATATAATAAATTTAATGCATTAGATATAAATTTAGGTGATAAAATCATATCCTGATCTAAAAATAAAATAATATCTCCTGTAGCATAAGTAGCTCCTGTATTATTAGCAGCAGGTGCATTACGATTTTTGTCATGCTGAACTATAAGTAATTTAAATTTATAATCATCTATAATTAAATTAGAATTATCATCATGACTATCAAAAACTGTAATTACTTCATAAATAAATTCTAATTTAGACAAATGCATTAATACTTCTTTTAAATATCTAGGATGATAGACAGGTATTACCACACTAATTTTCTTTGATTCTAACCTGCTTTTTATTATATCGCCATTTGTTGGTTCTTTCCAATCATTTACAAAAGACAATGAATTATTATATAATTTTCCCATTATCCACCTCAGCTATATCCATTTCAATTAATTTAAATGCTTTATACAAAATATTTCTTTTATTAATAAATTCTTCTTTTGTTGTTGCTTTAAATAGTAAATGTTCTTTTAACAAATTCAAAAATTCTTCTTTATTTTTCCAATCGGTTCTTAATAATAGCACCTCATTCCACTTATCCCCTGGAAAGTGTTTATTTCCCATTGCAAAAGCCATTACCATCAAGCATCTAATTATTCTTCCAGATATTGATTCATATAAGAAAATATCTGCTCTCTCAGTCGCTGATAAAAGTTTACCATCTATCAATGATCTTGCTGTTTCAAAATATTCTTCTTTTAAATCAAAAAACAATTTTTTTGAAAATGACATAGCCACTTCTTTTAATTCTAACAATTCCCTTGACTCTTTAATTAAAGTTTTTTCAGAAGCTACTGACGCTACTAATCCACTAGGCATATAACCTAATCCTAAGTCATGACAATCTTGAATAGGAGCAACATTTCCTTCTTCGTAAAAAATAATTCTATTTTTAATATTATCAATGTTCCTATATCCAATTTCAAAATATAAACCGTCAATTACAAAGAAAGAATGTGGTCCCCATGGCATATCATTTTCCCATAAAAAAGTATCAGTTCTTTTATGTTGTGCATTAAATTTTGATAACGCTTTTGTTATGCTATCTACTGAAGGTGCTCCTTTATGTGTATAAAAATACATTTCTACATCTGATTTTTCATCTTCTAATTCATTCATTCTAGAGCCACCCAAAGTAACTCCACAACAATCTGGAATTAATGCAGAAATTTCTTCAGCAATAGCCATTATAATATTATTATTCATACTTCCTCCTTACTTTTTATTAAAATCCCTTATTTTTCTTTTAGCTAAGCTCGTTTGAGCTTTATCTATCCAATCTTCTCTAGGGCCAAAAGATAATTCATCAGTAACAATTCTAACTCTATCCTTATTTTTCAGCACATAATCAATTGGCACAAATTCGTCATTTACAAATACTCCAACCATTGTATTTCCTATATCAGTATGTATCTTATATGCAAAATCTATTGGTGTAGCTCCTTTAGGTAATTCTATTATGTCACCTTTTGTCGTATAAACGTAAACTCTATCAGCAAATAGTTCAGTCTTTACTTGGTTAACAAATTGTTGGTTATCACCAAACATAGAATTTATTTCAGTTAGTGATTTAAAGAATTGAAATTTTTGTTTCAAATCCTCTTGCATTACATCCCTTGCTTTCCCTTTTTGTTCATCCCAATATGCTGTCAATCCAAATGATGCTACTTTATCCATATCAAATGTTCTTATTTGAGTTTGAACTAATCTATCATCAGGCCCAAATACAGTTGTATGTAAGCTTTGATACATGTTTGTTTTTGGATTACAGATATAATCTTTGAATTTATCATTTATTGGATGATATTCTTTATGAATCATCCCCAATGTATAATAGCAATTCGCCACTTCATCAACCATTATTTTAAGTGCTAACAAATCATGAATATCAGATAATTTATGACCTTCATTTAGTCTTTTGTATATGCCATAAATATTCTTTGTCCTTATCTTTATCTCATTTGGTATATTTTTAGCATTTAGCAATGCTTCAATCTTATACAGCATTTCTTTTAAACACTCATCACTTGATTCTTCCAATCTCATTTTTCTCTCAGTTATTTTTTTATACATATCCGGTTTAAGATATTGTAATGATAAATCCTCTAACTCTGATTTTATTCTATAAGCACCTATATAATAAGCAAGTGGAACAAATATTTCCATAGTTTCAAGTGCATTTTCTTTTTGCTTAAATTCCGATTTAAATTGTAATGTTCTCATATTATGAAGTCTATCTGCTAATTTAATTATAATTATTCTTACATCTTCCGTTATACCTGTTATTATTTTTCTTGTATTTGCATAATTTTGATCTTGTTTAGAAGAAAAATTAATTTTTGATAATTTTGTTACACCATCAACTAAATTGGCAACATTTTGATTAAAATCATGAGCGATATCCTCTTTTGTGATGTTAGTATCTTCTAATGTATCATGTAAAAGACCAGCACATATTGTATCTCTATCTGCATGCATATCTGCCAAAATATATGCAACATTTAATGGATGACTAATATATGGTTCACCACTTTGTCTCATTTGCCCCTTATGCAATGTATCAGCATATTCATAAGCTCTTTTAATAATTTCCATTTCTTCAGGATTATATTCTCTTAATTTATTCAATAAATCTTGTAATGTAATACTGTTATTCACTCAAAACACCTCCTGCAAATAAAATAACGATGCCAAAAAACACTATATTATAATGTAATTTTGGTCACCGTTATTATCTTATTACTAACTAAGTCTAAAAGAGAACATGAGTAAATAATGTTAGTATAATATTTATTCCTAGCACTGATTTTTTGATTAAATCTAATAATTCCATTATAGAATCTTTTTTTCATGCAGTCTCCCTCTCAAATTAATTAAATTATATTTTAGCATACTTTTGATATTTGTCAATAGATTTTTTAAATAAATGTTGACTATTTTAACATTTATTTACTTAATTCAAAATCATCTTTTTCCTTACTATCATAATCTAATTCCGAATGTTTCATTCGAACATATTCTTTTTCAACTCCAACATAATTAAATAACTCACCTTCTTTTGTAGTATCTAATGATATATTAACTACATCTTTTCTAGTAAAGTTTTTATTATCATAATTGTGCTATTATTTCATTAGTAGTTGCTTCTTTTGCCTTATCATTACCAAATAATAGTATCTGTCTAAAAAACGTTTTTATTGCCTTTAAAATGGCTTTTATTTTATTTTTTAAAGTTTTATTTTCATTTTCCAACTTTTCATTCTTATATTGTAAATATTCTATCTCATTTTCTAAATTATTTTTCTGTCTTTCTATACTTCTATAACTATAAGAGTAATTATCTATTTCTTTATAAATATAATTTAACTTAGGTTGCATATCCATAACTTTTTTAGACTCTTTAATAACATTGTTCATACTATCAAAAGTATCTTTCTTTATTTTTACATACTCTTTATTTAGTAAGACTTCTTTACTTGTTTTCACTTTCTCATTAAAAACCTCGAGCGATTTATTTAATCTTTCTTTTTTAACATTTAGTTCATTATTTAATTTTCTAGTTATCTTTTTGAACTCTTTTAAATTAATATTTTCATTATCAGAATTTTTAATTCCTCTTTCTAAATCATATCCTTTACTAATTAATCTCTTATGATACTTATCTTGCAACTCGGATAAATGATTTTTGTCTTTAATATATTGTTTCTTTGAAATAGTATATCTTTCAGAATTACTCCTTTTATCTAATTTTTTTACAATTGGGATTACTACACAATGAATATGTGGAGTTTTCTCATCCAAGTGCACTGTTGCATGTAATACCTGATCTTTCGTATAACCTAAATCATTATAGACAAAATCCATACAAGTATCAGCCCAAACTTTTATATCTTCTCTTGTCATATCTTTAAAGAAAGTATTAGTTGCAGTAAATAAAAGTTCATCCGCAACTACATTTTTGCTTTTATCTAACATTTCTCTAAATGTTCTTTTTCTATCTTCCCTCTCTGTTTTCATTCTTTCTTCAAATTCTTTTTTATAGTCAATTGTCTTATTATAAAAACCTCTAACATATTTTTCTGTTAGAGGTACTAATTCTATATTATTACTAGATAATTCCTTTTTAATATCTGGATTAGATTTATATGACTGTTTTTCTCTCTTGTTATGAGAACCTATTCCAGCCAAATCATTTATAGTCATAATTGGTTGACTTCTAAATATTGCATAATTTAAATTCATTTATCATTCCTCTCTTTCTTAATATACATAGCAAAAAAAGATATGCAACTAAACATATCTTTACTAATTTCATAACCTTTAATTAAAAATACTTAAAAAAATTACTTGTCGTTATAATATCAAAACGAGGACACTACTTATATTATATATTAATTGATATTATAATATTTAGATTATAATCAATGTTTTCCTTTCCAGTTAGATTTAAATTAAATAACTTATATTTTATTTTTCCTTTAAAACAAAGCAAATCAGTTTGATTAATATTATTTGTCATTTGTTCTAAACTAGATTCCTTGTTTGCACGGCAAAATAAGTTTGAACAAGCGCAATTACTTCTTTATTTGGATTACCATTCATTACAATTAAATAACAAGCATATCTAGATAACTTATAATCTATGACATTTCTTTGTGCACCTTTTGCTAATTTAATCATTTTGCGGTGCAGCGCAAAATGATCATCTATGTTGTATTTACTCTCCTTGCAAGCAACCTTAGCTTTTTTAATTAAATCATTTATACTTCTCCATTGATGATATCCTAAAATACTTTGTAACTCACGGGCTAACCAATATTCATTATCATAATCATCAATGTGTTTTATATCTTCAAACATTTTTTCCGTATATTCTTTTAGTTTGTTCATAAATTTTCTCCTTTTTTTAGTTTTATATAATAAAACATCAAACATAAAAAAAGTGTCGTTTTATGTCACATATTTTCCTGAATCGTTATTTTGTGCAATTAGATAACACGTATATCTTGATAACTTATAATCTGTAATTTTTCTTGATGTTTTAGCACCCGCATTAACCATTTTATCCAAGTGGGTAAAATGGTCTATTCTTTATATTAAAGAGCTAAATAAATAAGAAAAAAAAGCTAGCGCTTTCACGTTAGCCTCTTAAGATTATTTATCACTTATTTATGTCTACACACACTATTTGCCAATTAACCGCACTCTTAAAAACTTCTTCTATTCTTTAGAAAGTTTGGAATATCATCGTCATCATCATCGTCATCTTGAATGATATTACTAATTCTAGTTTGCCCCATCTGTGGTTGTTGAATTCCCATGCCAGCTGGCTGAGCTTCTTTTACAGGTTCTTTTCCTTTTTCAAATCCAGTTGCAATTACTGTTACAATAACTTCATCGGTTAAATTTTCATTTATAACAGCACCAAAAATAGTATTAATATCATTATTAGAAGTTGATCTTACTACTTCAGCAGCGTCTTCTGCTTCAAACAAAGTAAGGTTAGCTCCACCGGTTATATTTATTATTGCATCAGTTGCACCTGATATATTTGTTTCCAAAAGTGGACTTGATACGGCTTGTCTTGCAGCTTCAACTGCTCTATTCTCACCAGTTCCCATACCAATACCAATAAGTGCATTTCCACTTTTTTCCATTACTGCTTTAACATCAGCAAAGTCTAGGTTAATTAAACCAGTTACTGCTATTAAATCAGATATAGACTGAACACCTCTATGTAGAACATTATCTACTTCATGGAATGCTTCAACCATTGGTGTTGACTTATCTATTATTTCTCTTAATCTATCATTTGGAATAACTATTAATGTATCTACATTAGCTTTTAAATCGGATAACCCAGCTATTGCTTGAGCCATTCTTCTTTTTCCTTCAAAGCTAAAAGGTTTAGTTACTATTGCAACAGTTAAGGCACCTAATCCTTGTGCTATTTCAGCTATTACAGGTGCAGCTCCAGTACCGGTTCCACCACCCATACCACAAGTTATGAATACCATATCAGCACCCTTTAAAGCTTCTTCTATTTCCTTTTTAGACTCAACCGCAGCTTCTCTTCCAACCTCAGGTCTTCCTCCAGCTCCAAGTCCTGCCGAAATTTTAGAACCTATTTGGATTTTTGTTTCTGCTTTAGAGCAATTTAATACTTGAAGGTCAGTGTTAGCTACTATAAATTCAACTCCCCTAACACCACATTCTATCATTCTATTAACTGCGTTACCGCCGCCACCGCCGACACCGATAACCTTAATCTTTGCTAATTGATCTACTGGTAAACCAAACATTTCTTTTCCTCCTTAATTATCAAAAAAGTAGCTAATAAGTTTTCCAAACACCGAATCGCTTCTTCCTATTCTTGCTTTACTATGCACTAAGCTATCGACATCATCACTACTAAACATTGAATATTCTTTTCCCCTTAATTTTATCTTCTTTACAAAATGCTTTATAGCACCAAAAACAGTAATAAACCTTGCTTTTCTAATTCCTAAGGTATTCATAGTATGAACAGATGCATTATTACCAAACACATCTTCTAGAACAAAGTTCACTCCAGGCATATCTGTTATGCCACCTAAAACCATTATATAACGAATTTGCTTATTTGTTAATACTTTTGCTTCATTTTTCGCAACATTTAGAATTTCTACTAAGCGTTTATTAATAATTTCAGAAAGCTCATATTGGTTAATTTTTATTAATTTCCCGTTTATATCCCTTGATTCGTAAGTTTCACTTTTATTAGCATATCTAGGGTGCGCTATTCCAAAATTTTCCTTTATTTTTCTAGCTGTTTTTCTATTTGTATAATATATATATGATATATCTTCATCAATCACCCTACTTCCTATTTTTAAAATAGAAGAGTTAGTAATTATTCCCTTGTTGAACATTGATATAGAAGTTGTATCCCTTCCTATGTTTATAACGCTTACTACTGCGTCCTCATATTCAGGCTTATTAACCTCCTCAAAATCTGCAATTGGTGATAAGATGAGATCAACTACCTCAACACCTGCAGCCTCAACTACTTTAACAAATGATATAACAAGACTTTTAGGCACTGTAACTACCATAGCCCTAATGCCTAATCTATCACATATTTTGTTTTTTGGATCCTTTATAGTTTCTATTTCAGAACCATTTTCATATATAGTAAAATCTATTGGAGTAACATTTACTAATTCCATATTAGGTAAAATATCACCTACAACGGAGTTTTGTACGCGTAAAATATCCTTTTCAGTAACCATCTTTTCTTCATTAACTATAGGAATGTTACCATGCACTAAATTAAATTCAGCATCAAATGGTGGTATAGTAACTATAACCTTCTTTACCTTAACATTGATTCTAGATTCTATATCATCAAGTGCTAATTTTAACCTTTCAATTAGCATAGTATCATCTACTATGCACCCACTTTTTACCCCTTTAGTTCTAACTGAAGAAACTGCTAATGTTCTAAACTTACCTTGAAAATATTCACAAACTAAAATACGAATTGTATCAGTTCCAATATCAATACTTGTATAAATCTTTTTCATTTAGCATTACTCCTTATTATGATTATTAAATTCTACCATATAAAGATATTATACTATATAAATTAATTTTTTCAAAATAAAAATTTGTAAAAATCAAAAAAGAGTCCTTAAAACTCTTTAATAAATCTATTTTTTAAGTATTACACCCTTTATATTACTATCTAAACTATTTACAAAGCTTTCTGCATCATTTATACTTCCTACAACTCCATAATGAATAGGAACAGCATATTTAACTTTCATTTCATTTACTGCTAAAGCTGCATCTTTATAATCCATAGTATAAGTTCCACCTACCGGAATAAATATAACATCACATTTAACCTTCTTTAATTCATCTGTTGCATCACTATCACCTACTATGTAGTAATTATAACCATTAAGTTTTACATTATATCCAACCCAGTTATATGATTTTTTATGATAGCTTGTATTAATGTTATAGGCTGGAATTGTGCTAAATGTTATATCATCAATACTATGACTCTCATTTGGGTATACCGTTAGTATATTGCTACTTATAACACCTAGTGATAATATTTTATCTTGTAAATCACTAGTTATAACAAACTTAGTATTATTTTTCATTACTTTTTTTATATCATCTGGTGAATAATGATCATAATGAGAGTGTGTTATAAATATATAGTCTGCATCATTTGAAGTATTATCTATTTTATACGGATCAAAATAAATTATTTTACCGTCTTTATTAAATTTAATTGAAGCATGATAGTTAATTTCTATTCCGTCCATTATATCCTCCTTTGGTTTTTCTACTGTAGTAGTTACCAAATTTTCACTTGTGGTAGTTTTTGGTTTATCTTCTTCTTTATTATTATCTTTCTTTAAATAAAAGTACCCAAATCCCAAAATAAGTATAAGAAAGATAACTATTAAGTAAGGTGCTATGTGCTTTTTCATTATCTATTTTTCTCTTTGCTATTATATCTTTCTTTGCATTTTTCAATTAGCTTTAATGCATCTTCTTTATTATGATATTCTCCTACTTTAACTACTATTTTTTGAAGTGTTTTATAGTTTTCAAAGAAATTTTTAATTTCATCTAGGATAAAAGGTGACATATCTTCTAGTCTGTTAACACCACTATATCTTGGGTCTACGTCTACTACTGAAATTAATTTATAGTCTTCAAAACCATTATCAATAGCTTCTAAATATCCTATTACTCTAGCTGGAACTATACATCCTGGATAAGTAGGCTCCGTTCCAATTACTAAAATATCTAGTGGGTCTCCATCTAGTGCTAAAGTATTTTCTATAAATCCGTACTCTGCTGGGTAACCCATTGCAGAATATAAAACTCTATCTAATCTTGGTCTTCCACTTTCATGATCTACCTCAAATTTATTTCTTGATCTAAATGGTATTTCTATTATTGCATCTACAACATCATTTTTTATATTATTCATAAACTGTTTCCTCCATAACATAATTCTTATAATTTAATTATAGCACGAAATAAAATTTTTACATAACAGTTTTATTTTAAAATGTTACATAATAACAAATAAAGGAGTAGCTTTTAAGTTACCCTTTACTCTTCTTCCTTAATAATATTTTTGCTTCCAATATAAGTTGCTAGAAAATAGCATCCATAAATTAATGTCATAACAATAACTGTTGCTATAACAGATGGTAGCAATTGCTCTTTTGATGCAAGCGTATCAAATATTGACATAGCAAATTTAATACCAAATATCGAATGAATTACTGCTAAAACAAGTGGTAATAAAAAGAATATTAAAATTTGTTCAAATAATGCTTTATTAATCATCTTTTCATCACAGCCTATTTTTCTTAAGATACTATATCTTTGCTTGTTATCAGAGCTTTCCGTTAACTGTTTTAATGCCAAAATAGTGCAGCTTACTATTAAGAATATAATGCCTAGATAAATAGCAATAAATACTATTATAGTTGATAGTCCAATACTTGATTCAACTAATTTTATTTTAGTGTGCGTGCTTATCGTACTTCCTTCATTATTTAATTTTCTAATTAAACTAGAATCATCATCTGAGAAAAAATCATTTATTTTTTGTTTTCCATCTTTTGTTTTAGCATTATAGTTTGCCGCTAAAAACCATAATTTTTGATTTTTTTCGCTTAAATTAGTATCATCAGGCACTATTATAATACCTACATTTGAGTGACTATTTGATATTTCAATAAAACCATCTTCACATTTATCATATTTTGGTTTCAAAACTTTTCCATTTATATCTATTTGTGTTTTTTCTTTTAACCCCATATTTCTTATATTAGCTATTCCACCATAATTACTAATTATGATATATTCATCATTATGTAATTTGTATGTTTTATTACCATATAATTTTGCGATTTTATTATAGTCTGATATTTTTATTACTCTCTCACTCGTACCTAACTTCATCATAGGAAACTCTTTTCTTACTTTATCTAAAGCATTTCCAAGTGTTTTCTCCCAAGTTAAACCATCTATTTCATATATTCCTATTTCAATTACGTCTTTTAATTCTTCCATATTAAAGCCATTTTTCTTTAAAGTGTATGATATGTTATTTTTTGAATCTTCTATTAGTTCATTAGAAAAAGTTATATCATTATCATTTTTTAGATATGCTGACTTATATATATTTAAATCAACTGGAGCCATTTTTTCTACATCATTTTGCATAGAATTTTTTAAAGCTATTGATGATGATAATGATGTAATTGTCATAAACAGCATTAAGCAAATCACACTAATACTTATTACTGTTGTATTAATTTTATTATGCATTTGTCTTAATACAAACATGTTTGTTCCTTTTAAGTAAGTACTTTTCTTTGCTCGAAATATTTTAAGTGTTAGTCCTGAAATTGACCAGAAAATCAAAATAGTTGTAACTATTCCAATTATAACTGAAATTAAAATAGCTACCGTTGTATCATGAACATTAGTCAACTTAAAAACGCCTTTTGTAACTATATAGTATGCAAATGAAAGTCCTATTATAGATACTATAAATACTAAAATACATACTATAGGATTTTTAATTTTTATTTGTTCGTTTCTTTTAGTGGCATTTAATAAATTTATTAATTTATATTTTGATATATTAAATGCATTAAAAATTAATACTGCTAAATACATAACAGCAAAGTATATGCATGTTTTAATAAATGCTCCCTTTGAAAAGACAAATGTAAACCCACTCATATCAGCTTCAAATAATTTTGCAACTAATATAGACATAAACTGTGATGCAAAAACTCCTACTATAAGACCTATTAAAAGAGAAATTATTCCAACAAATACTGTTTCAATTAATAAGATCTTTGATATCTGTCCTTTCCCCATTCCAAGTGTCATGTATATTCCAAATTCTTTTTTTCTTCTATTTATTAAGAAGTTATTTGCATATACGATTAAAAGTCCAAGTACTACTGCAATAAATACAGATACCATGCCTAGCATATTAATCATAAGTTTTATCATTTCTTTAGTAGAACTTGATACTTTAAGCATTGCTTCCTGGCTATCTAGTGAATTAAACATATAAAATACAGCAACACCAAGTACTAATGTAATAAAATATATCGCATAGTCCTTAAAACTTTTTTTCATGTTTTTTATAGATAATTTAAATAACATCATTTAATTCACCTCCAAGAAGTGTTTGAACTTCGATTATTTTCTCGAAGAACTCTCCTCTGGTGCTCTTTCCTTTTACTAATTCATTAAAAATTTTTCCATCTTTAATAAATATAATTCTATCAGCATAGCTAGCTGTAAATGCATCATGAGTAACCATTAAAATAGTTGCTCCTAATTTATCATTTAGTGCCTCAAAGGTTTCTAGTAGTTGTCTTGCTGATTTTGAATCTAGGGCACCTGTTGGTTCATCCGCTAATACTATTTTAGGATCAGTTATTATTGCCCTTGCAGATGCAACCCTTTGTTTTTGACCACCTGATAGTTGGTATGGATATTTATTTAAAATATCTTCTATTTCTAATTTGCTTGCAATTTCTCTTACCTTTTTATCAATTACGTTTGCACTAACTTTTTGAATGGTAAGCGCAAGTGCAATATTCTCATAAGCTGTAAGAGTATCTAAAAGATTAAAATCTTGGAAAATAAATCCTAATTCTTCTCTTCTAAATTTATTAAGACTATTACCCCTTAGTTTTGTAATATCATTTCCATTTATAATAATATTACCAGTTGTAACCTTATCAATAGTTGATATGCAATTTAAAAGTGTAGTTTTGCCACTTCCTGATGCACCCATAATTCCAACAAACTCTTTTTTCTTTACTTTAAAGCTTATATTATCTACTGCTTTCGTTAGGTTTGATTTACTACCATAATACTTTTCAATGTTTTTAACTTCTAATATGTTTTCCATACTTAAACTCCTTTCGTTCATGCTTTAATTATAGTAGTTTTAAATATTAGGTGCCATCTATTTAGTTTACAATAATGCTACACTTTTGTAATATTTCTAATTATATAAGTTTGGTATAACTGTTACTTGGAAAGACTATCTTTATTTCAGTTCCAAAGCCTTCCTTAGAACTAATGGTTATTGATATAGATAATTTTTCGCATAGTCTTTTACATAAATATAGACCTATACCGGTAGACTTCTTACCAGATAATCTTCCATTTGTTCCGGTAAATCCTTTTTCAAATACCCTTGCGGTTTCACCTTCTTTTATACCTATTCCATTATCTTTTATATATAATGTAGTATTTTCCTTGCCAGATGTACTATATATTTCTATATTTAAAATATTATTTTTATTTCTATATTTCACGCTGTTTTGTATAACCTGATTTAATATAAATACTATCCATTTACTGTCAGTATTTACTATACTTTCTAAGTCATGCATATTTATTTCTGCTTTTTCTTGTATTAAAATAGTCTTATTTTTTCTTATACTTTCATTTACTATTTCTTTTAAATTACACTTTTTTATATAATAGTCTTTTTCAACCGCACTACTTCTTGCATAAAATAATGCCTGTTCTATATAGTTTTCTATTTTTTCTAGCTCTTCTGAAATACTTTTAGTTACCTTGTTTTTATTATTTTCAATAATCATTTTAGAAGTTGCAATAGGTGTTTTAATCTCATGAATCCAAAGCTCAATATATTCTTTATAATCTTCTTGCATATATTTATATTTATTTACGTTCTCATGCATTGATTTATCAATTTCTTCTAATACAACATTAAGTATTACGCCCTCTATAAACCCAGGCTTTTTAATTACTTCTGTAATTAGATATTTTTCTTCTAACTTACCCATCATATTATAAATATTATCATAGTATTTTTTCTTTCTAAAATATTCATATAATAACCCTGTAAAAAGTGAAGTTAAAATTATAATTACAGTATATATTTTTACAAATGTACCAAATGAATATATCATAAAGAATATTTCTATTGTAATTAAAGAAAAAACAATTAGGAGTATCATTAATGCTTTTTCTTTTAGAAATTTAATAAAACTCATTTAGTGTTCGCTCCTTTTTAATATATATCCTTGGCCTCTTTTTGTTTCAAGTAATTCTTTTAAACCTAGTTCTTCTAGTTTTCCTCTTACCCTTGTCATATTAACAGTTAATGTACTATCTCCTATAAAATCATCACTATCCCATAGGCATATCATTATATCTTCTCTGGATACTATTTTGTTTCTATTTTGAACTAAATATTTTAATATTCTAAATTCATTTTTAGTAAGTTCGATAGATTTATCATTTTTTTCTAAAGTACTTTTATTTATGTTTAAAATAAAATCTTTTGCATCTATAATATCAATATTTTCTGTTAATTCATTTGTTCTTCTAAAAAGTGAATTTATCTTTGCTAATAAAATATGAATATTAAATGGTTTTGTAATATAATGATCTGCCCCATTATTTATACTTAATAGTTCATCTATTTCACTATCTTTACTGGTTATAATTATTATTGGCATATTCGATTTTTTTCTTATTTCTTTACATATAAATTCACCATCTATACCAGGCAAATTTATATCTAAAAGTAGTAAGTCAGGCTTTATACTTAGTATATCATCTATTGCATGTTTAAAATCATTCATACTAAGTGCTTGATAACCATTATTATTTAAAAATATTTCTAATTCACTTCTTAATTTTTCATCATCTTCTATGATTAAAATTTTTTTCATAATTTAACTCCTCCAAAGGCATTATAACATATTAAGCTATTTTAATCTTTCTTTAATTATGTCGTCATCCTTTAGTTCACCTATAAGCAAAGATGATAAAGGATTATGCATATCATAATTTTTATGCACAGCATTTTCATCATAATTAGCATAACAGTATTTACAGTAATGCTTGCATGAGTTATATACACCTATATCAACCATTTTAACACAGTGGCATTTTCCCTCTTTTCTTGCTTTCCACTCTGCTTTATATATTTTGCCTGTTAATTTATAGGCTAACTCTTTTGATAAGCATTCATCTTTAGTAAAACCGTATTCTACTAAGTTTCTATCTTCAAAACATGTGTGAACTGTAAGATTATGTGCTTTAGCGCTTTTACTAAATGAATTTCCAATTACTTTATAGTCTTCTTCGCTTAGTTTTTTATAATTTAATGTGCTCCAGTTTTTCCTAACATTTTTATAATCGTCTATAAATGAAATTAATATTTTACTTATGTATCCTTCTAGCAACTGACATAATCTATCAAATGATTTTATGTGATAATTTAAGTCGTATTCATCATTTATAAAAACAGGATCATATCTTACTACTATGTTTTCTTTTCCAATTAAACTAGATAATTTCTTAATAGCTTCTATTATCCTGCCTTTAGGAGGCACATTAGGTTCAATATTTTTTCTATAAGGCGTTAAAGTTACATGAAATAGAATTGGTTTATCAATTTCTTTTATATATTTTAAAATTGGTATAGGATTTTTTGTACAAAATAGTATGGCATCTACGTTATCAAAATTTATTCTACTAACCAAATTAGGATTAAAGGGATTTCTTACATCTAAGAATCCCTCTTTATATCTATTAATAAACCACTTTGAGTAAAACGCAACAATATCTGTTCTACCACTTACATTTAAAATCATATATTACCACCTAACAATCTAATGTATTTATTTTTTATTAGTCATAAGTTTATTTGCAAAATTTATATATAGTACTAGGTACGCTATAGATATTAAAAAACCGTAAAACGCCATACTTGCCATTTAATATCCGGATGGAAAACTATAACCGATAATATCAAACACACGAAACAAATTATTCATTTGTAATTATATAAAACTATCTTTTTACAATTCAAAGTCTAGCATTTCTTTACATATTTTTTCATAAATATCTTGTTCATTTTTTATCGTATCTATTAAATACATTTTATCATTTTCATATTCTTTTAATCCTCTCATATAGTAAGGTTTATTATTATCTAAAATTATAAATGGCATTATGTTGTTTTTTAAGCATTCTTTAAACATAATAATTCTTCCAACCCGTCCGTTTCCATCTCCAAAGGGATGTATTCTTTCAAATCTAACATGAAACTCTATAATATCTTCTAGTGTGATTTTTTTAATTTTTTTATACCAATTAAGCAACTCTTCCATATCTTTTTTTACATTATCTGGATGTGATGTTTTAATAATATTAATTAATCCAATTTTATTAGGCACTACTTTAAAACCGCCAACATTATATCTAGGATTTTCTTCATCGGATGTATTTCTCTTTAATATTTTGTTCATTTCAATTATATTATCCTCTGTTAGTTCATCATCAATAATATCTATCATATAATCAAATAATCTAAAATGATTTTTCATTTCTATTAAGTCATCTAATTTTATTGCATCAAAGGTCTTGGGAATAAATGAATTAGTTTCAAAAATTTCCTCTGTTTCATCTTCGGTTAAATGACTACCTTCTATTTTATTTGAATTATATGCAAAATTAACCTGTGAAAAATGGTATATATTACCCTTAAACTTCGATTTTTTCTGTTCTATCAATTCTTCTTTTAATTTTGGTAAATCCATAGCATAATCTCCTTTCTAATGTCTAATAAGTTGTAATTTAATCTTAAATTTTAAATTTTTCAATAATATATTAATAATCTAGCTAAACAATAACGGTACATTCCCATATATTACTATTCTTAGTATTCCTATAATGACTAAATGCAAAGGATAGTATAAGTAGAAGAACCATTTCATCCAATTTAGTTTACCCTTTTCTCCATTATAAATATTTAATAATGGGTATACTAAGATAGCTAGTAATGTAATTAATCCATAAGTTTTACTTACAAATAAATATGAAATAGCCGCATAAATTAAAATCCAAAAACTCATACCTATAATTTGCTTTTTTAAATTACCTCTACTTGAATACATAGATAAAATTGCCATTACTGCTATCGAACTCCAATCAGACGAAAATGTTATAATGTTTATTAAAATAATTAATATCCATTTCTGCCATTCTTTTAAATTAGTTTTGCCATTTGCAATATAAAGGACAACTACTGACCAAGCAAGGGACCACATAATACTTGTTTGATTAAAAATACTTCCTGAACTAAATGGTATATAATTTATGCCGAAGGCAAAGCAATATGCAAAATGAGATATTATTGCAAATATAAATAATCTTAAGATATATTTTTTTAAATTTTTAGTATAGTAAAATCCTTCACAAATAAAGAAAAACATAATAGGTGCTGTTAATCTACCAATTACATGTAAGATATTTGAAACTATATTATTAGGCATTCCAGGATAGATTAAATCTGCAGCATGATCAATTGTCATCGCTATAATTGCTATTAATTTTAAATGATTGGAATTTAATTTTTTCATTGTATCACCCGATTAACAAATTACCCAGTGCAATTAAAGATATTCCTGTTTTTAGTTTTCGCATAAAATAACCTCACTTTCAAATTACTATTTATTAACTTGCATTATCTATATTATACTACAAAAATTATTAGTTTGATTTATTTGAAGAACTTTTTTTATTATCTTTTTTTATAGTACTTCCTATTCCCATGCCTAATAGCATACCAAGACTTACTCCATAACACATGCAAACACTAATATGCTTTATTAGAAAACCTATGAGCGCTTAAATAAGTGCTCCAAAACACATACCCTTGCTCATTCCAACAAGCATATAATTTTCTTCTTTTGATTTATTATTCTTTTTATTCTTAATTTTTACGTCCCCTATTTAGTTTTTATTTTTTCTATAATGCATAACCAGTATACTATTTGTTAATAAGTTTTTCAAAAGAATTAGCATTTAATATAATATTTGATATAAATTTACCCTTATAAAAGTTAGCCCAGTTATTGAAAATGCATGGCACATTTTTTGCTTTTTCTAAAGTATCTACTTTTATAAAATTAATCTTGATGTTCTTTTCTTTTGCATATTCTTTTAGTTCTTTTATTTCATATGATACATATGGACATTCATCACTATAATAAATAGTAAAATCATCACTATCTATTTTCATAAGTCTTGCATTATCATTAAAACGAGGCACTTCACCACTATCAAATTGAAGAGCTAATAATTCGTAGTCTCCTATAGTATCTACAACTTTAAAACCATAATGTTCAAAGAAAGATTTATCTCCTATAAATGGCTTTTTCTTTTTAGAGGTTAGCGTGCATATACCACTTTTTCCCTTTTCTTTTGAATCTTTTATAGCATACTTAAGTAACTCTTCTCCAATACCCTTACCTTTAAAACCTCCAGCAACCCATAAACAGTAAATATATTCATAGTTTTCACCAATAATAGGTACCCAAGCTGTTTCTACCGGTTCATATTCAATAAAAGTTTTTCCCCTTGCATTTAGTTTTCTAAACACATGGCCATCTTTTAGTCTATCTTTTATCCAGGCTTTCTTATTTGAAACGCCGTCTTGATGTTTTTTATCTCCTATCGCACAGCAGATATGTTCTTCGTCAATATTATCTAATGTTAAATTTATATATTCGTTCATTTTACCTAACTCCTTCAAGTGTTCTTATACCATTTACAATTACTTCAAGTGATAAATCAAAACTTTCTTTAATTGATGCTGGGTTTCCAAAAGCATTATTATTTACAAGCAATGAAAAGCCTTCTAAAAATCCCCTTAATGTTCTTATAATATGGTTTATATTTTCATCACTGATATTTAAAGGTTTCATAACTTTAAATATTATATTAAATAATCTATTAGTAGCATTATCTAAATCATCACTTTCATATTTGTTATACCAAAGCATAGCGGTAAATACTCCCTTATTATTAATAGCATAATCGTAAAAGGCATTACACATGTTTTTTAATGCTTCATAGCCAGATACTCCAACAGCGGAATCGATTATTTTTTCTTCTACCTTTTTCCAGCCGTAAATCATAAGTCTTTGCTTTATTTCATCAAGACTAGAGACATGATTATATAAAGATGGTGATTTAATATCTAATTCTTCTGCAATATTTTTTAAAGATAAATTATCTAATCCAACTTTATTTGAAATACGCGCTGAAGTTTCTATAATAAGTTCATCATTAATATTATTTTTTGACATATTACCCTCCATAACTAATTCTATTTATATTTTAACTAATCCGATTAGCTGTGTCAATTATAAAAAGAGAAACTATAAAAATTTCTCTTATAAATTATCCTTGCAATTTATATTAATTTATTTTATATATACCATACATTACAATATTTAATTGCTTCTTTAATTAAAATTCTTTTTTTAAATATATTTTTTCTGAAATTTTATAAGAAATTAATAACATTATTATAAGTACTGCAGGTATAATAAGAAACCAAAAATTGTTAAAAAGCAAAATTATACTAGCTGGTATATTAACTTCAATTACTCTTGAAAATAGCTCTACAACTCCTACAACAGCAAAAATTAAAATAAATAGTGCTAGCCTTCCTTTTTCTATTCCATATTTAAATATAAACGGATACATTAACGCTTGAATTACTATTACCGCAAAACCGCTTCCTACTAAATCGGAAATAAATTTATCAAGTTTTAAGTTATTTATAAATACGCCAGCTAAGCAATTCAATAAAATGGTAGCAATAATAGATAGCAAAGTTAAGATTAAGCTGGAAATATATTTAGACTTAACTATATTTTTTCTCCCATTAGGCAAAGTAATTGCATAAGCATCCCATTTATTATATTCATCATAGCTAAAAGTTGACATAAATAGCATAACAACAATAAATGGTGGAATAAAAGATATACTAAATTGTCCCTGCAATATCATTACAAAAAAGACAAAAAGCATTACAATAAGCATCTTTAAGTTACTTTTTATTATAAGTAAATCTTTCTTTATTAAACCTAGCATTATTTTTCCCCCTTTACAACTAAAATCATAAGTTCATCAAGTGTTATTTTATCAATAATATAATCCTTATATTTCTTTTTCATTTTATTTTTATTACTAACTAATATTTCATAGTTATATTTATTTTTCTTATAACTTATAATATCTTCTTTTGAAATTTTATTGAATGAATTAATATCGCACTTTAAAACTCCGTAATTATCAAGAAATTCATCTTTGCTCTTATTTAAAATAATCTTTCCTTTATCTATAAAAATAATTTCATCTGCAATATGTTCTAAGTCACTAGTAATATGAGTAGAAAGCAAAATTGTATGTTCTTCATCTTTTATAAAATCCAAAAACATATCTAATATATCATCTCTTACAACAGGGTCTAACCCACTAGTTGGTTCATCCAATATAAGTAGTTTAGGATGGTGTGCAAGTGCTGTAGCTATTTCTAATTTTTTTCTCATACCCTTAGATAAAGTTTTTATTTTCTTGCTACCTGTCAATTTTAAATCATTTAAATATTTATAAAATAAATCTTTGTCCCAACTCTCATAAACATCTTTCATAATCGTATTTATATCATTTATAGCTAATATCTCAGGAAAGAACATTCCATCTAATACAACGCCAATATCTTGTTTATTTATGTAATCATACTTTTTACTATCTTTATTAAATATTTTTACTTCTCCAGAATCAATATTTATTATATTTAATATTGATTTAATTAGCGTAGTTTTGCCTGCACCATTTTCTCCAATCAAACCAATTATATAACCACTAGGAATATTTAAATTTATCTCTCCAAGTTCAAAATTGTTATCATATTTTTTCTTTAGTTTTTTAATCTCTACGGCATTATTCATTATTCATCACTCCCATAAATAAATTCAAATAAATCAAGAATTTCATTTTTGCTAATGTTAAATTTACTTGCTATATCAATGATTTTTGATATATGATTTTCTATTTCTTTATTTGCATTTTCCCTTGCAAGTTCAGTGTTTTTAGGTGCAACAAACGTTCCTTTACCCTGAACTGATTTTATATATCCTTCACTTTCTAATTCGTCATACGCTTTTTTTATCGTCATTACACTTATTTTAATATCATTTGCAAGCATTCTAATTGATGGGATAGAATCCCCCTCACTTAGTTCATCCTTAATTATTTGCCCAATTATTTGATTTTTTATTTGCTCATATATTGGAATAGAACTACTATTACTAATAATAATTTTCATATACTTCTCCTAACTGTTATATATAATATATAACAGTATATAACAGTTGTCAACTATTATATATAAATTAAATAAAAAACCAGCATATATTGCTGGTTCAAACCACATTCATCTTATTTTTATATATTTTTCTACTAAGTCTATTCTTTTTTTGTCTTTGTCTCGTGTGCTACTATATAGATACTCTAAATATTCATTGATATTTTGTACATAAATGCCATCTATTAATTCGGGCTGATATTTTTGCTCGTTTTTATCTCCAACGCATATACATTCAACCTTTTCTGCTACAATATACCATCCGTTTTCTTTTTGAATTAAATCATAGTTTTCTTTTAGTTGCTCTAACCCTTTATTTGTTACAGCAATATCCAAATCACCCGCATCTGGATAAATGCCACGCAGCATTAGACCTCCTGATGATAAAATCCAAAACTCTTCATTATTAATTTTAAGAGCTTTTATTAGTTGAATTAATTCTTCTTTTTTCATTCTTTTTTTCATAGCTTTCCTTTCAAATTGTCATTTATCATCTATAAACTAATGAAATGCAATTTAAGTCTTAATTTTCATAACTCTTCTTCAAATCAAAAACAGCTGGCACCTTTTATTTTCTACTTAATGGGAACCTGTATTTCTGTTAACCAATCATCCATATTATCTTTATTCCAAATTCCATCAATATAACATTCTCTAGGAAAATCTTTTATTTCTAATTTGTTATCTTCTATGTATTTCATAATTTTAGCATAAGAAGTCCCTAAACTATCGTAGGCTCCTTTATGATAAATACAAATACATTTGGTTTCTGGAACACTCATAAATTTTATATTTTTGCTTTCTTTAAAAGGTTTATCTCCCTTAATTACTGCCTGTGCATATCTTATCTTAACATTTTTTTCTTTATATTCACCATCCAAATAATTAACATAACAATAATCTGGTACTACACATTTAATATTTGGGTTTAATTCTAAGCATTCCCTTCCAGACTCTTGAATAAACATAGAAACCTCGCTATAATCTTTTAAAATGCCTTCCTTATAATATACATAACATCCTGGTATTATTTTTTCAAATATCTCCTCTTTCATATCTTTCTCCTTCAATAAATAATTTAATTTTGAAAGCTGATATTTATATAAAGATATTGTATTTTCTAATTCTTCTCTTTTTGATTTTAAAATAATATCAATCGGTTCCTTATTGATAATTATTTTTTTTATTTCTCCAATGGATAAACCCACTTGCTTTAATGCAATTATTTTAGATATATCAATTAACTGATTACTTTCATAATATCTATATCCATTAAAATCATCAACATGTTTTGGCATTAATAATCCTTCTTTTTCATAGTATCTTAAAGTTTTTATAGTAACTTTTGACATTTTAGAAAATTCGCCTATCTTTAACATAATATTGCCTCCAAAATTATTTATACAGTATCCCCTAAGAGGAGAGTCAATACCTAAATAGTATATTAAAATATATTTTTATTAATTAGCATTTTTAGTGTAATTTATCTGTTTCTATTTTAATAATTCTTTTTCCATTTTCACATGTGGTCTTCCGTTCTCATAAAACATTTTCGAGGTCCTTATATAACCATTTTTTTCATAAAAACCTTCTGCTTTATATGCTGAATCCATTATTACTTTTTTTATAGCCCAAACTTCTAGCATCTTTTTCTAAATAGTTTAAAATCATACTGGCATAACCATTTTTACGATATTGCCTAGGAATTACTAGTCTTTGCAGTTTAATAATATTTTTATCAACCTCTATAAATCTGACAGTAGCAACATATGTATTGTCAATTTTTAATAAATAATTCCTGGTTGTATCTTTTTTATCATATTCATCAATAATATACAACTCTTTCGGTGCTTTTTCTTCGTTTCTAAAAACTTCTTTTCTTAATTTAAAACATATTTTTAAGTCTTCTATATTTTTCGCCCTAATAACCTCTTTAATCATATTTTATCTTTCTTTTGAATTATTATTTATCTTGCCACTTATTAAGTCATTATAAGTATCAAGTATAATTTTTTTTAATTCTTCTTGGTTGTCAATCGCATCAACTAAATACATTTCTTTTGCTCCGTCATATGGTATAGATTTTTGCATATTATATTTTTTATTGTCTTTAGTAATTTTAACAAGTAATCTATCATCATATATTCCCCCAAATAATGTTCCATTATAATAAAGTAAGTATTCTCCCATCATCGGTCTATAAGTAACATTTTCTAACAATGATAATTGTTTTAAAACAAAATCTTTGTATTCCTTTTTAGTAGCCATACTATCATCTCCTCTTCGAATTTTTATGACTATTTCACTTATTTTTCGCATTCTTATATGAAATCATAATGTGACTTGGTGCAAAAATAATTGCGAATATAATTAATAATATTGACCTACTTATAATTCCTGAAAACAAAAAAATAACTGACGGAATAATAGATAACGATAAAGCTCTAAAAATAGTACTTTTTCTAAAGCAAACACCCCATATAAAACAATATAACATTATTAAAGTTGTATTTATAGTAAGATAAATTATAAATGACTTATCGCTATACCATCCAAAATAAGTTTTAGGAACATTTATAATCATAAAACTAAAACAACCAAATCGTCCTATTTGTTCTATTAACTCTACAAACTTGTTATTCCACTTGTTTTCAAATCCTTCTTTGTATTTTATAGAAAAAATAATATTTGGAATCATAATTATGCAAATAAAGACAAACCCATATATATTAAACCATTCCATATCATGCACCTCCAATTATAATAAAAATTTATCATATATTTATTTAACTATTAAGCTATAGCATATTAGTTTATTTTATATTTTGCAGTTAGACTTTTTTCGCTATCTATATTATTTTCTGCATACAAAGTTCTTTCAAACTTAATATTATTTTTGTATAGACATAATTCCAAAAAACATAAGAATATTCCTATATCAATTTGATTATAGTATTTAACCATATTTTTAGGCATAATCCCTCTTTTTCCTTCTTTTCTATATCTATATACTATAAGTTCATTTTCAGAAGAATCAACTACCCAAGGCTGAGTATTACATGCACTAGGTGCAAACCTTATAATATTTGCTATATCTAAATAATGGTCTCCATTCCATATTTCTTCAATGTTTTTTCTTTTACTTTTAAACATATCTTTTCTGAATTTGTCTTCTTTATCTACCTTTGCTATTGCCATCATAATTACAAAATCCAATCCATCATATTGTTTTTCATCAGTCTTACCAATTCCAAACCATAATGTACCAATATTTTTTGATACAAGATATAAATCTAGCTGTTCACCTAGATATCCTATATTTTGCAAATAATTATCTTTCTTTTCTGAATAAAGTAATATGCTCACTGCCTACATTTCTAAACAAATGAAACGATTTTCTTTTAAATATCATATCATATAAATAATTATCCATTTTATCACCCTAACAAAGTACTATCTACCTAACATATGACAACTTTTCTATTTTCAACTAGATCTATATATTTTAAGCAATTCTAACATTTCCCTTGTAATTCCTTTTTTATCGCCAAATTCTTTAGCATTTTTTCTCAATTCATCTTCTAATTTATTTAAAGGGATAGTTCTTAATTCAAATCCACCATCTTTTTCATGCTTTGTATATGAAGTTTTATTCAAATTAGGTTTTTCGTCAGTTTTAATTTCGTAATAGTATATTTCTATTTTTCTATTTTTTCCTTTACTAGGCCAATCTTTATAGTATCCTAATGTAACCGCAAAATGCTCTACATCCGACACTTCCAAATCAATACCAGTTTCTTCAAACATTTCTCTTTTTACAGTTTGTAGTAAACTTTCCCCACTTTCAACATGTCCGCCGGGAAATTGATAATCATTGTGTGAATAACCTAGTAAAATATCATCATTGGAATTAACAACTAAAACTTTCACTCTTTTTACTACCTCTGTAATATCATTTTCAGATAGGTTATATTTATTCATAATAATCCTTTTCATTTCGTTTACTCCTTAACTATAATAACTAAAATCCAAAATTATTATATTACATTATTTTGTTAGATACAACATATCCTATTCTGATTTTTTTGTTTAATTATCTTAGCAATTTCTATATTTATATTTTTCATAATAAAAACTATAACGAAATAACTTCATTATAGTTAGTTACTTATATATTATAAATTACCAGTAAAAACACTTTTTATAGATCTTTTATATAATTCTATTATGCTTGCTTTTTTTACATCCTTTTTAACTGTTAGCTCAACTTTACTAATTACCTTGTTACCATCTTTTAATTTTAGTATTCCAACTTTTTGTCCTTTTTTAATAGGAAGCTTTAGCTTATCTAATTTTATTTCATAGTTAAGTGCTTCTTTTTCATTTCCTCTTTCAACTAAAACACTTGCATCATCTACTGGCACTATTTTTACGTTTTCATCTTTAGCCTTAAGTATCTTCTTGCTTGATACTGTTTTTCCTTTTTCGACCTCAACTTGCATCTCATATGAATTATAACCATAATCAAGTAATGTACTCGTATTACTATTTCTTGTTTTACTATCACTAGAACCCATAATAGTTGATATTAATCTCATATTATCTTTTTTAGCTGTTGCTGTAAGGCAATAACCTGCTTCTTTTGTATAACCAGTCTTAAGTCCGTCAGCTCCTTCGTAAGTTTTTATAAGCTTATTTGTATTAACAAGCCAGAACTTATTATCCGTATTTTGTCTTAAATAATCCTCATATATAGTTGTAAATTCAAATATTTTCTCATGTTTAACTAATTCTCTTGCCATAAAAGCCATATCATATGCTGATGAATAATGATTAGCTGTATCAAGACCTACAGCATTTTTAAAATTAGTATCTTTAAGTCCTAGACTTTTTGCCTTATCATTCATCATTTTTACAAATTTATCCTCGGTACCTGCTATTCTTTCTGCAAAAACTACCGTAGCATCATTAGCTGAACCTATTGCAACTGCTTTAAATAAATCCTTAACACTCATTTTTTCATTTGGCTGCAAAAATATTTGTGAACCTCCCATTGATGCTGCATGTTCACTAGTAACTAATGTATCATTCCATTTAAGTTTACCTTTTTCAATATTTTCAATAATAAGAATCATACTCATTATCTTAGTCATAGATGCTGGAGCATACCTTTCATGAGAATTTTTTTCATATAAAATTTTACCTGTTGTAGCTTCTATTAATATTGCACTTTTTCCATCAGTTAATAAATCTGGTGCACTACTTTCCTCTTTATCTTTTTGATTAGTTGTTGTTTCTTCTATATTTCCTTCCCTTTGACTAGTAGTTGTCTTTTCCTTAGAAACATTAAGTTCATACTCTTTAGCGCTTAAAATGGGAATAATAACTAAAAAACATACTACAAAAAAACATATTTTTTTCACTATAACACCTCTAGTAAAAAATATGTCTTAATATTTAAAATATACATTTTTATTCAATTACAGTATATATTATTGGAAAATGTTCTTGCTCTTTTGAAGATAACATAAATGCTTCTTCAATTATATTTAAATCAGCTTTAATATCCTCATAATATACTTCTGCCAAAAGGTCACCTTTTTTTACATAATCACCTATGCTTTTATGTTTTACTATTCCAACTCCAGGTTTTATTTTATCTTCTTTATTTTTTCTTCCTGAGCCCATTTTTAAGCATTCTAATGCAAGGCAAATTTCATCTATATCATATATATATCCTTCATTTTTAGCGTAAACAGAAAAAACGTTAGTAGAAACTACAATATCATTAATATTACCACCTTGATATTTAACAAATTCTTTAAATTTTTCTAAACCTTTTTTTGATTCTAATATGTAAGTAGCTTCCTTTTTTGCCTCATCATAAGGTATTTCTTTTCCTAGACTAATCATTTTTGCTGAAAGTTCTATACAAAGTTCTGTAATTCTTTTATCCCCATTTCCACTAAGTACGTCTATTGCTTCCTTAACTTCTAAGCCATTTCCTATAGCATTTCCTAATGGCTCATTCATATCAGTTATAAATGCAACTGTTTTTTTACCATATCTTTTACCTATCAAAACCATTAATTTAGCTAGTTTAATAGAATCTTCAAGATTAGTTATTAATGCTCCCGAACCTGTTTTAACATCTAGTAATATCTTATCTGCGCCAGCTGCTATTTTTTTACTCATAATACTTGATGCTATAAGTGGTATTGATTTTGTCGTTCCAGTAACATCTCTTAAGGCATATATTTTTTTATCAGCAGGTACTATATCCTTAGTTTGCTCAGCATCTACTATACCTATTTCTTTTACTTGCTTAACAAACTCATCTATAGTTAAATCAGAGCTAAATCCTTTAATCGACTCTAGTTTATCTATTGTTCCACCAGTATGTCCTAGACCTCTTCCAGATAATTTAGCTACTTTAACGCCAGCTGCTGCAACAATAGGTGCAACTATTAATGTTGTCTTATCTCCTACACCACCTGTTGAATGCTTATCAACTTTAATACCAGGAATGCTTGATAAATTAATTTTATCGCCACTATTTACCATAGCTTTAGTCATGTAGTATGTTTCTTCGTCATCCATACCATTTATACATATAGCCATTAATAGTGATGACATCTGTGCATCAGATATAAGCCCTAATACATAACCATTAACAGCGTAGATAATTTCATCCTCATTAAGTTTTTTCTTATCTTTTTTCTTTTCAATTATAGAAACTATATTCATATCCATCACCTATCCTATAATTAATTATATCACAGTTTTATAATATGCAATTATATTAGTTCATACTCTCTTTCGTATATATTTTTGTTTGTAACATACTGCATTATAAAGCTACTGCCTTTTTTACAGATAATAATTCCTATGGTGTCATTTTGATTAATTGTTCTTAAATTTTTATCAATATAGTTCATATATGTTTGTACCTGCCCTATATGTTCTTTTTTTATTTCTCCTATTTTAAGTTCTACTACTACATAACAGTTATGATTTACATTATATAAGAGTATATCAATATAATTATATCTATCACCTAGCTTTATTGGATATTCTTCTCCTATAAATGCATATCCACTACCTAATTCATTTAAAAAATGTGAAAGGTCTTCTAATATGCTCTGCTTTAACATTTTCTCAGATAGTTTATTAGTATCAAATTTATTTCTTATAAGTATAGGATTTTTTATAAAATCATATACATCTGTTTTTTTCTTAGAACTTAACTTAATCTTAGTCTTGTCATCTAGTCTTTCATATTCATTATTTTTTATTCGCTCTCTTAATTTTCTCTTACTCACATTTTGCTTTTCGCAAATACTTATATAATATCGTATTTTATTTATATTTTTAATTGGCATTAATTCACAAAAATGTGACCAGGTCAATGTGGTCGCCACTGGCGACCATTTCTGTTCACTAAACAAATTATAAAATTGCCTAAATCTTCTAAGTGTTCTTTCATTATACTTTTTACCTAGGTCACTACTTAATTTATCAGAATACTTTTTTATAATACCTTCGCCGTATTTTTTACCAGCATCATTTAATAATTTTCCAACATTATAGTAGGTTTTTAGGTCATTTCTATTCTTAGAGTAATCCTTTACCTTTTTATATACTTCATTATTTACTAGCTCTTCTTTTATTTCATCATAATAATTCATATATTTATAAATATGTAAAGAAACAGAACTTACTCTGTTTCTTTATGCCTAGCACTTGACAAAAAAGTTACTTTTTCTGCTACAACTTCAGTTGCTTGTCTTACTTTTTCATCTTCAGTCTCGTATTTTCTAGTTTGAATACGCCCCTTAACGCCAAGCAAATCACCTTTTTTGCAGTATTCAGTAGTAGACTCAGCAACACCGCTCCATAATATACAATCAATGTAATCAGTTTCATATTCGCCGTTTACATTCTTAAAACTTCTAGGGACTGCAAGTGTTATATTAGCAACATTTTTTCCACTATCAGTTTTACGTAATTCTGGATCTTTTACAAGTCTGCCAATTACTATAAGTTGATTTACCATATTATTTTCTCCTTTCCAGATTAAATTTACAATAATTATGAGTTTAAGACAAAATGCTATTTTTCTATTTCTAACATAAAAATTTAGCAGATTTTAATAATTCGTTTAACCAAAAAACAGCTTTTATATATATTTTCTTAATAAAGTACAAATTTTTGTAATTCAAACTACAAATGGCGACAAAAAAAGAAATGCTATCTTCTGCATTCCTTTATCATTTCACCTTTTAATAACTGATTTAATTCAACCGCATATTCAAGTGGCAATTCTTCCTTAAAAGCATCTATAAATCCCATTATAAGAAGTTCTGTTGCTTTATTTTCATCAAGCCCTCTAGTCATCAAATAAAATAGTTGCTTAGGATCTATCTTTGATACTGTAGCTTCATGTTCAAGTGTACTAGTTATGTTCTCACATATATTAGTTGGAAACGTATCACTTTTTGACTTTCCATCTAAAAGTATGGTATCGCACTTAACATTTGCTGATGAATCCTTTGCCCCCTTTGTTATTTTAACTAAACCTCTATATGAAGCGTTACCACCATTTCTTGCAATTGACTTTGATAATATATTACTCTTAGTATGCTTTCCTAAATGTATCATTTTAGCACCTGTATCTTGAATTTGCCCTTTATCTGCTAGTGCTATTGTAGTACAGCTTCCTTTTGAATAATCCCCTTTAAGTATGCAAGCTGGGTACTTCATAGTAAGCTTAGAACCTATATTGCCATCTACCCATTCCATTATTCCAGACTCTTCTACTAAAGCTCTTTTAGTAACTAAATTATATACATTATTAGACCAATTTTGAATAGTTGTATATCTACATTTAGCGCCCTTGCCAACATATATTTCAACTACAGCAGCATGAAGTGAATCAGATTGATATATAGGTGCTGTACACCCTTCTATATAATGCAAATCACTGTAATCATCTACTATTATTAGTGTTCTTTCAAATTGTCCCATATCTTTAGAATCTATTCTAAAATAACTTTGAAGTGGTCTATCTAGTTTAGTATGTGGAGGAACATATATAAAAGTACCGCCAGACCATACAGCAGAATTTAAAGCAGCAAACTTATTATCATCATTTTTAACTAATTTACCAAAGTACTTTTTAAAGATATCTGGATACTTTTTAAGTGCTGTATCCGTATCTAAAAATATAATTTTTTTATCATTTACTTCCTTTAGCATATTATGATATAAAGCTTCACTTTCATACTGAATGTGTATTCCACCTAAATATTCTTCTTCAGCCTTCTTAAGGCCTATAGAAGTAAAGGTTTCTTTAACATCACTTGAGACATTATCCCAATTATCTTTTGCATCATCGTAAACTTTCTTATAATAAGTAATATCATCTAAGTTTATATCAATATTAGGTCCAAAAGATGGCATACTAAATGACTTAAAGATATCATACGAATCTAATCTAAACTTTTTCATCCATTCTGGTTCATTTTTTAATTCAGATATTTCTTTTACTTTTTCTTTGTCTAATCCTTTAGATAATGCTTTCATTAAATCAGTCCTTTTTAATTTTCGTCATGTAATATTTTTTTCATTCCATAAAATGGTAGAAGTGCGCATTTTTTTCTATTTGGCTGTTTATATATTTCATCATAGCAGTTAGCTTCCTTAAGTAAGTCCTTATCATATGGTCTTTCTTCTATCATATTTTCATAATTTTCTATTATTTTATCTGCATCACTAACAGTCTTGCCTATTAGAAGTTCCGTCATTATAGACGCTGCTGAAGTAGAAATAGCACACGCTTCACCATCAAACTTTATATCTTTTATTATTCCATTTTCTACCTTACATGCAAAGTCTAAATTATCTATACAAGTTTCACTATTCATATTAACTTTTTTATAATCATTTGTATTATCAAGCCCTTTATTCAAAGGATTTTGATAATGTTCAATCATAATACTTCTTTTTAAATGTTCATCCATAATATCTCTCCTATAATGATTCATATAATATATTATCGTTGTCAAGTGCTTCTACTAATTTGTCAACATCTTCCTTAGTATTATAAAAATATACACTAGCTCTGCAAGTATTTTTAACTCCTAAAACCTCAGATAATATTTTAGCGCAGTGATTACCAACTCTTACGCATATATTATTCTTATTTAGATATGCTGCAACATCTTGTGCAAATACTCCTTTAACATTAAATGTTACAATGCCATTTTCTATATTTTTGTTATATATAACTACGTTGTTTAATTTAGACATTTTCTCTATCATATATTTTTTTAAATCTACTTCATACTTATGAATATTTTCTATACCAAGCTCATTTATATAATCAAGTGCTTTTCCAAATCCTAATATACCCGCTAAATTTTGAGTACCTGCTTCTAATCTTTCCGGAAGGTTTTTATACTCTACATTCATTAAACTATCAAAAGCTGCATTCATACCCCCACCAAACATTAAAGGTTTTACTTGTTTTAAATATTTTTCTTTTCCATATAAAACACCAACACCAGTTGGGCCTAACATTTTATGTGCTGAAAAAGCTAAGAAATCTATATCCATATCTCTTACATCTATATTTTCATGAGGTACACTTTGGGCACCATCAACCACAACAATTATGCCTAGTTTATGAGCATAAGTACATATTTCCTTAATTGGTCTTACATCACCTATTACATTTGTTACGTGTGCAAGTGAAATTACTTTGGTATTTTTTGTTATAGCTTTTTTTACGTTTTCAAAGCTAACAGTTAAATCATCGTTTAAAGGTATATAACTTATTTTAGCACCATTTTTATGCACTATATCAAACCAAGGTAGTATTAAAGATGCATGTTCTGCTTTAGTAGTTAATATCTCATCTCCTGCATTTAAATAGTCTTTAAAAAAGCCCTCTATTACTATATTTAATCCTTCAGTTGCACCAGATGTAAATATTATTTCATTTTCTTTTTCTGCATTAATAAACTTAGCAGTCTTCTTTCTTACATCTAAAAGCTTATCATCAACTATTTGACTAATACCATAATCTCCCCTATGCGCATTTGCACTATACTCTTCATAATATTTACTTACTTCATCAATAACACTTCTTGGTTTAAGTGTTGTAGCACAATTATCAAGATAAACTAAATCACTAGATAACATTGGAAAATCTTTTTTAAAATCCATTAATATCACCTCCATTCATCATTTAATTTAGTTTTAATCATTTCTTTTTCTTCAAAATCTATATCTAATGTTCCTATTAGTAAACCATCTATAAGTAATTTAGATGCTTCATCTCTATTTAATCCCCTACTCATCAAGTAAAATAATTCACTTTCTTTAAAATTTCCTATAAAAGCAGCATGTCTTGCTTCTGTATCATATTCATCTATTAATAATATAGGATTTATGCAATTATTGTTTTCTTTATTTAAAGTAATTATTTTACTATCCTGATTTATTTTACTTTTTATGCTTCCTTTTGGTGCATAGCTTGTAACATTAAATTTAATAGACGCATCACCTAATGTTATTCCATTATTATATATATCACTATTTGTTAAAGGAAAATTATGATTGATCTTTATATTACATATTTCCTTTGACTTAGCAACTAATGAATTATGAATAGTTATGTTAGATTTTTTCTTATTAAGATTAACGCATATATCTGTTCCAGCAGAATCATAACTAATATTATTAAATGATACACATCCACCATATATATTTAATTCATACGTCTTTTTTTTGCTATTTGAAGCTATCACAAGTATATTTAAATTAGCATCATAAATATTAAATATGATTTTTTCTCTAGTTACATCTTTAATTAGCAAATTAGTGTCTTCCTTTATATTAATAGTTTCTTTATTGCTATTATCTAGTAATATCCTATTCACTTTCTTCACTTCCATTAAATACGTTTGACACTATTTTTTCAAAATTAAATCCATTATCTTCTATTTCTTTAGCAAGGGTATAATCTCCTGTTTTAATTATCTTGCCATCTTTAATAACATGTACAAAATCAGGCTTAATATATTTTAATAAATGAGTATAGTGGGTAATTATTAAATAAGAAGATTCTTTATTTTCTTTTCTATATTTATTAATATTTTCTGCAACTATTTTTAAAGCATCTACGTCAACGCCAGAATCTATTTCATCTAACATAATAAATGATGGTTCTAATATTTTCATTTGAAGTATTTCATTTTTCTTTTTTTCACCACCAGAAAAGCCTTTATTAACACTTCTATGAATCATTTCATCATTCATTTTTAAATCATCTTTTGCTTCATCTATTTTTTTTATAAATGAATAAAGATTAATGTTTTTATTTTCTTTACTTGAAAGCGCTGTTCTTAAAAAGTCAGAATTAGTAACTCCATCTATACTTGGTGGATCTTGCATAGCTAAAAAAATACCTTTTTTTGCTCTTTCATCTGTTGTTAGGTTTAAAATACTTTCATTATTAAAAATAATATCACCAGATAATACTTTATAATTAGGATCTGCCATAATAACTTTTGTAAGACTTGACTTACCTACACCATTAGGCCCCATTATAACATGAACCTTACCATCATCAATTGATAAATTAAATTCTTTTAAAATAACTTTATTTTCTACTTTTACAGTTAAATTTCTTATCTTCAACATACTAAGCACGCTCCTAGCATTTATTTTATCATGTTTTTAGAGAATTTTAACATATTTTTATTAATTATCACTTATTCATATCTACACACACTATTTAACAATCAACCAAAAAGGTTAGACTATAATCAATCTAACCTCTAATAATAGTATTTTATTTTGTAAGATTTTTTAATATTTTATTAAAATCACTCTTATGCTCTATTTTTATAGATGCATAAATTATGTTTTTTCCAACTCTTGTAACTGAGTTATATGTATCAGATAATTTTTGAGTATACGATTCATAATTGTCTTTCGATTTCTTGCTTCCTTTAGTCTTACTTCCGCTTTCAAATGTTTTAACATTTCCATCAAATGCGTCTTTAGCATTTTTTTCTGTTTTAAAAACATAGCATTCTATTTGATATGTACCATTATTTGCAACATAAACTGTCTTAACGTTTTTATCTTCCATATTTTTAGTTAAATCATATACATTAAAATTGTTATCACTCAAAATATTCTTTAGCTCTTTTTCACTTAACTCCCTTTTAGTTCCACATGCTGTAAGAGAAATTAGTGTCAAAAATAATAGTGTAACCTTTAAAATTTTCTTCATCTTTATCACCCTTTAAAATATTTATTAATTAATTTATTTAGTTCTGCTACATTTATAGGTTTTGACAAGTATTCATCAAAGCCTTCTTTTAAATACATCTCTTTCATTCCGGTAATTGCATTTGCTGTTAATGCAACTATTGGTGGAATATCATAACCCTCTAGTTTTTTTAATATATGTAGTGTTTTTATTCCATCTATCTCAGGCATCATATGATCAAGGAAAATCATATCATAATGGTTACCCTCTTTTACTTTATATACGCACTCTTTACCACCTGTTGCAGTATCTATCTTAAATTTATATGCTTCAAGCAATCTAGATGCAACCTTTATATTTAATTTATTATCATCTACTATTA
The DNA here is from genome assembly GCA_934155185.1 of uncultured Bacilli bacterium. Taxonomy (GTDB): domain Bacteria; phylum Bacillota_I; class Bacilli_A; order RF39; family UBA660; genus Aphodocola. The sequence continues at coordinate 91,606 of CAKPGT010000001.1, read as the reverse complement.
AAACACTATATGAAGAACAATCTAAATAGTTATAAGCATCATTATCTGATTTAATAGGTTCAGTTATTTCTCCTATACTATTAAAATCAATAACTTTTTGCTCTATATCTATATAAAATTTTGTTCCTACCCCATACTCACTATCAAACCATATTTTACCATTCATTAAATCAACGTATTTTTTAGTTATTACAAGCCCTAATCCAGTACCCTCAATTTCGTTTGATGTAGCATCATCAAGTCTTATGAATTTTTGAAATAATTTATCAGAATCTTCTTTTTTTATACCATAACCAGTATCTGATACTTTAAAATGAAGTGTAGCTTTTCCATCTTTTATATCAGCCGAAACGATAAGAGCTATTTTACCTACCTCAGTATATTTAGCTGAATTAGTTAAAACATTCAATAATATCTGAAATATTTTTGTTGAATCACCATATAACTTTGATGGCACACTTTTATCTATATCTACTATAAACTTTATAGGTCTGTCACTTAGCCTTGCATCAATTATGCTTTTTAATTCAAGTATTATATTTCCTATAGAGTATTCTTTTTTATCTAATGTTTCCTTACCTGATTCTATTTTTGATATATCTAGAATATTATTTATAATATCAAGCAAATTATTACCCGCCGATGATATGTGTTTTATATCGTTACGGCTTCTTTTTTCATCAAAGGTAGGTTCATTTAATAATGTCTCACTAAATCCTACTATAGCATTCATTGGCGTTCTAATTTCATGTGACATGTTAGATAAGAAGTCACTTTTTGCTTTGCTAGAACGTTCTATATCATTTTTTACAATTTCTAATTCACTTATTATTTTAAGATCAGGATTTTCGACGTTAAAATATAAGAAATACATTTGTATTACAGCTCCTATTGCTTCAATTGCTACATATGGAAATGATAACTGAAGAATAAATAGCGCAAATAACTCTGCAACTAAAAACCATACAGTAAGCCTTTTTCTAACTGGAAGTTCTTTTCTTTTATAGAACATTAACACAATTACGCATAATACTACGACAGCACAAAATGCTAAAACATAATAGGAAGCAGGGCCAGGAATGTAACTGATTTTATTTCTATTAGGTTTAGAAAACGGAATAAAAAAGTATACAGTTCCAACTACTAAAAATGCAAAATATACAGCCTTAGTTTTCCAATTATATTTAATTACTTCAAATATATTTTTTGCATCTAAATCTTCAAAATAAACACAATTATAATAATAAAATAAGAAAAGCCATATAATACCAGTTAACCAGTGAATTCTAAGTGATATATAACTTACAGTATCATTATTATAGTACTCTATTAAAAATGATGTAATTATCTCACTTATAACTAAAATAATATTTACTATTAACATATATCTATATAATTTATTTCTAATTGATAAGAATCTTTCTTTAAGAAAGTAAACAATAAATAATAGAATAATAAAGAATAAGCTTCCTATCGTTAATGCTAAACCCCAAATCATATTATACCTCTTTACTTTCTTTATTATCAAAGTACTTAATAATTAATCTATTTAATTCTTTAAAGTTTATTGGCTTTGATAAATAATCACTAAATCCAGCATCTACATAATATTCTTTTAAACCACTATATGAATTTGCAGTTAGTGCAATTACTGGTGGAATATCATAACCTGAATTTTTTAATATATTCATTGTTGCAACACCATCAAGCTCTGGCATCATGTGATCTAAGAAGATTATGTCATATTTATTTTCTTTAACCAATTTAATACAGTCGCTACCACTTGTTGCAGATGATATCTCAAAGTTATATTGTTCTAAAAACCTACTTGCTAGTTTTATATTTACTTTATTATCATCTACTATTAATACTTTTTTACCTGATAAATCAAGTAATTTATTATCATTTGCTAAAGCTTTATCATGTTCTTTAAATATGTTACCTAGTTTTTCTTTACTAGTAACCTTCTCTGGAATACTAACAAAATATCTTGTTCCATTTCCCTCTTCATTTTTAAATATTATCTCTCCACCTAGCATTGTAACTAGTCTTTTAGATATTATAAGACCAAGTGTTGCACTATCAATATTATTTTGATTTTCATCACCAAGCTTTACAAAATCGTTAAACTCTTTGTTAAAGTCACTGTCTTTCATAGCATGACCTGTATTTTTAATTAAAAAATTAAGTTCATAAATATCATTTTGTTTTGGCTTTCCATCAATTCTTAATGAAATAGAACCATAATTTGTATATTTAATTGCATTAGTTAATATGCCAGTTAATATTTTTACTATCTTGGCATTATCACCATAATACTTTGATGGTATGTTTTCATTTACACTTATATCAAAATTTAATATATCTTTATTAATCTTAGGTGATATAATGCTGCTTACTTCAAAAGCAAGGTTTGCCAAATCATAATCCTTTTGAACAATTTCTTCTTTATTTGATTCTATTTTTGATATATCTAGAATGTTATTAATTAAATCAAGTAAGCTAATACTTGCAGTATGAATGTTTTTAACATCTCTTTTTACCATATCTTCGGTTAAGTTTTTTTCTCTTAATAAGGATGTACTAAATCCAAGAATAGTATTTAGTGGTGTTCTAATTTCGTGTGACATATTAGATAAAAATTCTGTTTTAGCATAGTCTGCTTCTTCTGCTTCTTCTTTAGATTTTTCAAGTTCATTTAGTATTTTGCCATCCTGACTTTCTACTGTAAAATACATAGCTATAACAGTAAAAGCAAATACAAATGTTAAATCATTTACATCTATCCAAAACTGCTGTATTGCTGTAATTACAACAAATAAGATAAATACAAAGTATAGTGGTAGTCTCTGTGATGTTGCTATGTTTCTTGTATTTCTTAGAAGTGATAAAAGAACAAAGACAATTAACACAAATGCTGCAGCATATACAACATATACCGCTGGGCCACCTATTACAAAAAGCTCATCATTAGAACCTGACGTATAAGTAATTGGCATTAAACATGAAATTATAAAAAGTATTATATCAACCCCAATAATCACAAACATAATTGGAAGTTTTATTTTACCTTTATTTTCTTTTTTCTTAGTACCAAGCGTTAACATATATAGTATAAACGCTGATACAAACACTATCGTTCCTAATATATATGTTCTACAAAAAATTTCATTAAGTAACGGTACACTATCTCTGTTTTGCATTGTAATTACGCAAATAATTTCATGTATTAATAAATAAAACGTAAAGAACATTAAAAATCTATATATTTTATTTTCAGCACTATTAAACTTTTTCTTTAATAATGACATAACCATCACTAAAGATAGAAAAACCATACCACAAATAGTTAGTCCTATGCTTGGAAATAACTCGCCACTCAATTAAATCACATCCTTTGCTACTTAACAGTCAAAAACTCGTCTTTTACTTCTTCAAAAGACTTTATTAACTTTGGAGAAAAAGCTTTATTAGCTTTACTAATTATAATTTCTGCAGGATTACTTACTTTCCTTGTTAAATTATTATACATAATCACTAGAGATGCTATTTGTGCTTCTAATGGAATGTTACTTTCTTTTAAACCATTTGGATAACCTGTTCCATCATAGTTTTCATGATAATATTTAACTATATTGCAAGCATAATCCTTATATTTCATATCACTTGTTAAACTAAGAATATACTCTGTCATTTTATTTCCAAATAAAGGATATTCTTTTATTATTCTTAGTTCTTCTTCATTTAAATTTTCTTTCTTATTTAATATCTTTCTTGGGATTGAATAAAAACCTATATCATAGTATTTAGATGCATCAGCCATCTTCTCTACAAGTTCATCTGTTAGAGCATATTCTGGGTAGTCCTCTTTTACCTTGCTACCTAAAATCATGATGTAATTCTTAATTTTTCTTATATTATCTTCATAATCAGATTCATATGCTCTTACAAAAGCATCGATTAAATCTTTTAGTTTTTCTCCCTGTCCACTTACTAAATTAGTTAAGGCATTTGAAGATTTATATAGGTTTATAAAATTGCCTATTCTATGTCTTACAACATCAAAATCAAAAGGCTTCTCTAACATATCTGCTATGTTATAGTTATAAACCCTCATCTTTGTTTCTCTCTCATAGTCACCGCTTATAATAATTACTGGGATTTTAGATAAATAATTATTCTTACTTAAATATTCCAATACAGCAAATCCATCCATAACAGGCATTGTAAGGTCAAGAAATATTCCTAAAACATTATCAGAACTTTCAAATTTAGATTTATTTTTATTTTCCTCTAAATACTCAATAGCTTCCTTTCCATTAGTTGCCATACTAATTTTGTATTCATCTTGAAAGACCTTTTTAATCATATTTCTAGTTACTAAATCATCATCAACTATTAAAATAGTATCATAAGCCATACTACTAACATCTAGTGCATTTTCTTTAAAACTCTTTTTTAATTCAGGGTATTTATTTGATAAACCAGATAAAATAGTATTTATATACTCTTCTATTTTTTTAATGTCTTCTAGATTATTTACTTTTATGTCAAATGAATTATAAATCTTTAACATGGCATCAGATAAATTTGATACAAGACTATTAAACTTCTCATCAGGTACTAAGGAGCTTTTAGTCCCATCCTCATCTTCAATTATAGAAAATATTAATTCAGAGTCTTTTTTTACTAACATAGCAGTTATATTATGCCATTTATTATTTAAATCTTGATATTTAAATTTAACTTTATCATTTCCATTTTTTGATTCTTCTTTAAATTTAGGTATTGAAAACATTTCCATAACACCTTTTAGATAAGATGCATTAACACTATTTTGAAGTCCTTCTAGGTAAGAAGTTAGCTGATGTTTTCCTTCCATTTCAGGCTTACCATCTAAGACTTTATATATAGATATCTCATCTTTAAAAACATCAGTTATACATATCTTAGTATTACTTGATAAAGCAAGCTTTCTTATAATGCTATCTAAGTTTTCTTCCATATTCTTATCCTCCTTTTATTCTTTTATGTATTATAAACTTTTATATTTAGTTATTATGTCATAAACGTGATTTGCTTCACTTACAAGTTCATTATAATGCTCATTTATGTAGTTAACGTCGCCAGCTTTACTTTTCATTTCATGATCATAAGCAATTTCTCCAAGTTTATTAAAACCAAAACTCCTAGCATTACTTTTAAGTGCATGAACTAATATTGCATAATTAGGCATATCACCAGCATTTTTAAAGTTGTCTATTTTACCTAACTCTTCTTTTAATCCATCATAGAAATCATTTAATATTTCATTATAAGTTTCTATATCCATCATGTTTGAAATACCGGTTTGTGCATCTACCCCATTATTAGTTAAAAACTCTATTTTTTCGTTATCAGTCATATTATCCCTACTTTCTTATCTTCTCTAATCATTTTACTATAAATTTAATTAAATTACAACTTAGCTTGTGCCTGTTTCTTCAACTTCTTATACATTAATAGTTAGTTTTTCAAATCTAATTTAGCATAATTATTCTCCATGCCTTCTAGCTTTACTTATTTTTATATTAAATTATTATTTCTAAGTACATTAATACCAATATCATAATAACAGCTATCTGGAATTTCATCTATCTTCTTATAATTATAAATAGTCATATAGCAATCACTACTAACTATTTTATATTTATTATTAAATTCATCTTTTAAGTATCCTACTTTAATTCCATACATTTTATTTAAATCAAACTTACATATCATAGCTTCCATATAGCCTTTATTTATAACTTCTAGATTAGGATATTTATTTGTTCTTTTATAATAACTATCTACTATATTTTTAATTTGGGTAGTATTAAGTTCACTAGATAAAGTAACCCTTTTAGCACCCATAGAATGTAAAAATGATACAGTATATGAATTTACCACGTTAAATGAAAAATCGGTTGCAAAATCATCATATTTAAGTAAGCTACCAACCTCACCTATTAGTACTTTCCCACTATAAGAAGTGTACTTACTATTTACCCTTGGGATTTTAAGAACGCATTTATCATCTAGCAATAAAGCTTTATCATTAGTATAAAGTATATCGTATTTATCTTTATATTTTTCATATTCTTCCTTAGTATTAATCAAAATACTTTTAAGATTTTCTTTTTTAAAAGAAGGAACAGAAATTTCATAATCTTTTTCTATAAATTCTATATTATATAATCTTTTTTCATCTAGTTTTTTAAATACTTCTCTTCTTAGTTCATTTATGTCTTTTATATTTATAAATATATTATCTGAAACATCTAGTTTAATACTACCCGCGCTATAAATAGTACCACCTAGCTTTGTTATTTGTTTTTCTATCATATCCTTAGTAGTAGGATTTTTAAAAGCTTCTTCTATAGTAAATAGTGATGATAAGGTAACAGTATTTTTGCCATCGCACACTTTAATAACCATTTTATTTTTTATTTTAGCGGACACTTCTATATCTACTTTAACTTTTCTTATATCTTCTTTTAAAATATCATCTATTTCTTTTATTCTAAGTGAATCTGTTGTAAGAATTACTTTAGATCCTATGGTTACTTTTTCGTTATACTTTATCGATACTATATCACCACATTTTGCAGAATTAACCTCTTTTTTATTTATAAACATTTTATTAACTACAAGGCCTTTATCTTCCTTGCCAATAATTCTAAGACCATCATGAATGTTTAATTTATCTTCAAGTTTTATATCTATATAACCATTTTTAAAGCCTACTATTTTGCCAAGACTAACTCCCATATGATTAGGTCTTTTTTGATTTACTATAAGTTTATTTTCCTCATTCATAATAAAGCCTTTAGTAAAGCACCTATTAAATATCTTTTTTAGATCTATTATGTCAGCTTCATCTATTTTTAACTTTCCATATTTATAATAGTTATCTATTACCTTTCTATATATGCTAGTTACTATATAAACATATGATGGTCTTTTAACCCTTCCTTCTATTTTTAGGCTATCTACACCAGATGATATTATTTTATCTATATATTCTAGCGTACATAAGTCTTTCATACTAAGTAAATACTCATCATTATTTAATTTTCTACCATCTAAATCGTATAAATCATATTTCTTCCTACAGCACTGCGCACATGTTCCTCTATTACCACTTCTATTTCCAATTAAAGAGCTCATTAAACACTGCCCTGAGTAACTAACACATAGTGCACCATGAATAAATGCTTCAACTTCTATATCTATTTCATCTTTAATTTTCTTTATAACATCAAGTGGCGTTTCCCTTGCAATTACAATTCTTTTAACACCCATCTTTTTTTCAAACAAAGCACCTTCATAATTATGAATATGCATCTGTGTTGATGCATGAACTTCAAGATTAGGAAACTTCTTTCTAATTAAATCTAGCATACCAAGGTCTTCAATTATTACAGCATCTATGCTGTTCTTATGAACAAACCTAATATATTTAATAAAGTTTTCTACTTCCCTTTCATATATAATTGTATTAACCGTTAAATATACTTTAACACCATGTAAATGAGCATATTTAATTGCTTCAATTAATTCATCATCATTAAAATTATTTATAAATGCCCTTGCACCAAATAACTTACCTGCCAAATAAACAGCATCACACCCAGCATTTATAGCAGCACGAAGACATGCCATATCACCTACAGGCGCTAAAAGCTCAACTTTCTTCATCTAAACACACTCCAGTCCATATACAAAAATTATAGCACAAAAAATAGGAGTTTATATCTCCTATAGTTTATCTTAATTCAAAATTTCAAATCGGTTTCAGCTTTGCTTAATCGCAGACCTGAAACACTCACATTCTCTTCTTTTACTTTCTCTATCCCTTTTATTGCCTGTTTAAGGCCGTTTGATTATTTGGTTAAGTTTCCCAAATAATCAAACCCTTAAGTCCCTATTTTGTCCCAAAATCGGGACTATAAGCACCTTACGGTGCTAGATATCAGACTTTGAGATTGTGATAACTGGCCGAACACCAAGGACGCCATCGAACCAGAAGTTGCGACCTCCAAGGGTGCCATCAGCACTGACATGCAACGCATAGTTATAATCGTGAGCGGACGCACTCCAATAATTGGTGGCATATACCCATTCTCTTTTATTTGTTGTTACTGTTTTTGTTTTACAAGTATTAATTGATCTATCGCAGCCTAGTCCTGCTAATTCATTATATGTTACTAACCTCATCTTTGCTGTAGCCTTATTTAATGTACTTGTAAAATATGTTTGATATTTTTGTACGTGCTCATATAATGCTGAGTTTTCATTATATACATCTGCTGGATAATCAGTTTGGCTTTCATTCTTATAACTATCCTTTAAACTTCCATCTGTATTTGTCCAGTATCCCAAATAACAGTAATTTCCAGTACATACCGTCATTTTGTGATTTTCATCCTTATTTGCAAAGGCTACTGGATATGTGGTAGTGCTTTTTGCTTGAAGTCCTGGAAACGCTGTTGCATATGTATCTGTTGCTTCACTTCCTACCATTAAGTTATAGCTAGCAAGAGCTGTTACCGTATCTCCATTATCACTTATTACATAAAAGTCTTCACTCTTTCCTTTTACGTATACTCCATCTGAATTTGTATATCTTGCATTTTTATTACAAAATGATATTAATTCTCCTATTTCATAAGTTTCATTTGAAGCTTTCTTTACATAATCAGTTGTACATCCATTCATCCATTTTGTTGTGGTTGGCATATTTGCTGTCTTATCTGACTGAACAAACGTTAATCCATAGTTTTTTAAATCTATTGTTAAACCACCTGCTGGTATTTTTTCTAAGTCTTCTTTTGTCACCTTTTCTTTACTATAATATACTGATATTGTTATGTTTGTTCTTGATGGTTCACCGTCTATTTTAGCAGCTATTACATCATTTTCTGAAACTTTCTTTGTAGGTTCCGTTGTATAGTATGCACTAAACTCTATAAAATCATAACTTATAGTTGGTGTATCTATTTTATCTATTATTGCTGTTATATCACTTTCATTTACTAAGTCTACTGTAAATGCCACCTTATCTCCTGGTTTATTTAACGTAACATTAAAGTTTGTTATCTTTGTTTTATTGTTACTATCTATTTCAGGATTATTAACTATAGCAGCATCCCCACTTAAATCTACGCCAGATATATTATCAAAATATATACTCCAATTTATTGGATCTAACTTAGCATTTCCAGATATGGTTAATTTATTTGATAACATTGCAAATGCTATAGATAACGTTATTATTGATACAACTAATAATATCAATGCTACTGTTATAGGCTTATTATCCCTCATATTTACTACCTCCATCTATTTTTCTATCCTTACTCTTAAATGATAACATTACATCATTTTACCAGTCAAGTACTTTTAAGATAAGTTTACAAAAAAAGGCCCATAACGGGTCTTTCTTTTATGTGGTATAAAGGAGTAAGTAGTGTTTTTTGAGTGTATAAGTTATAGTTAGAAGCACCACATTTTCTAACTATGCTTTTATTATAAAATATAAATATTAATATTTAACATTAAAATTATTAAAATTTATTAATTTACAGGTATAAGAAATATAATACTAAGGCCACCTATATCATTATTTTTGGCATATATTCTTCCATCATGAGCACCAATTATTTCTTTACATATAGAAAGCCCAAGGCCTGGTATCTTTCTTGATGCATCAGTGGTATATAATGGTTCAAATATTCTCTTCAAATCTTTTTCATTTGAAATGCCACCACCATTATCTCCTACCTCTATTTTTATCATTTTATCTTTAAATACAGCATTTATATTTATAACTCCTTGCTTTCCTTTAAAATGAGTAACACTATTTGCAATAATATTACCAAATACTCTTTTAATCTTTACTAAGTCAATTCTTATGCTCCTATTATCACACTTACTATTAATATTTAAAGTAATCTTTTTTCTTTCTAACTCATCACTATAGTCATCTTTTATTATTTTAAATAACTCTTCTATAGTAATATCTTTTAGTTTTAATGTTTCTTTTATATTACAACTTTGATAATCATCAAATTCTTCAAGTATTCCCTTCATCATTAATGCTTTATTATATATCTTATCAATATAATTTGTTTTCTTCTCATCACTTAAATTATTATTTTTAAGAAGAGAAGCATACCCAATTACAGAAGTTAATGGTGTTTTAATATCATGTGATATTGATGCTATTATTCTATTTTGATTTTCTTTTTCTAATTCTAAACTATCAACCATCTCAACAAATGTATTTTGTATTTTTTGCATCTTAGTAGGCATCTTTCTCTTAAAAGGCCTTTTTCCAAATCTATAGTCACTTATATCTTTAGTTATAGTATCTATAGGATCAATTATTCTTCTTGAACTTATTAAAAACACTATTATAACTAAACTTGATACAAGTATTATCTCATATAAGATAAAATTAGTTATTAAGCTATTTCCTCTGTTAATTGATAATTTAGAGTAAGTAAGCTCAAAATTCATATTATCAATATTGACAATTGTAGTTGAAGAAAAGAACTTAGATGTATCTTTTTTATTTGAATATATTACATTTCCAAAAGAGTCTTTAAGAGTTATATATCCACCATTATTCTTAACATATAAATTAACTAATTCTTTAGCTTCTTCTATTGTTTTTCCATCAATACTACTCGCTATCACATAAAGGCTTTCGTGGTTCTGTTTTTTAGCGTGAACCAAGTCAGATAACATCTTATCAGATAGATAAAACTTATAATATGAAAATAATAAAAATGAATTAACAAAAAGAAAAACAATCAATGATATTAACATAAATGTTTTACTCGAGACTTTTTTCATCATACCACCTTAACAAATTTATACCCCATTCCCCAAATAGTTTTAATATATTTTTCTTCTTTGTCTAATTTATTTCTTAAACTTTTTATGTTAACCGCAACAGTTCCAATGTCACCATAATTATTTTTCCAAACACTTTGGTATATTTGTTCTTTAGAAAGAACAATACCAGCATTTTCCATTAAGTATGCTAAAAGTTCAAATTCTTTAGTTGATAGTGTAATTAAAGTGTTATTTTTATACACTTCAAAGCTTTCTTTATTAATTTTAATTTCACCTATTGTAATAAAGTTATTATTTTTATTTTTTTCTATTCTTTCTTCTCTTCTTATATGAGCTTTTACACGTGCTACTAACTCTTCATTAATAAATGGTTTAGTAATATAATCATCAGCCCCTACCTCAAAACCGATTAATTTATCAACTAACTGTGTCTTTGCTGTAACAAAAATTATAGGGCACGCAGTATAGCTTCGTATTTTAGCGCATACTTCCGTCCCTGAATAATCAGGCATCATAACATCAAGTAAAATTAAATCAAATGGCTCTTCTTTAACAGCATCAATACATGAAGCTCCATTATTTTCAATTCTAACTTTATATCCCTCGTTTTCTAATATATCTTTTATTAGTTCAGCTATATCATTTTCATCATCTACTACTAGTATTCTGTTCAATTAAATCACCTTCATATATTTAATTATAACATTTTATTTGATATTATATAATTAAAAATTATTAAGAAAAGATACCTAACTTTAGGTATCTTAGTATGAATCAATGTTAATGTTTACTCTTTTATTCCCATTAATATATGAACTTGCCTGAACTATAGTTCTAATTGACTTTGCAATTCTTCCTTGCTTTCCTATAACTTTTCCCATCTGATCTTCAGGAATCATAACCTCAATATTTATTTCGTCATTTTCACTTGGAAATTCCTTAACTGAAATACTGTCTGGATCATCTACAAGCTCTTTTATAATTGTTTCTGTTAATAAAACTAATTTCATAATTACTTTCCTTGTTTCTTATTTGCAAATTTGCTCATAATACCAGCTTTTGAAAAAATATTTCTAACTGTATCAGTAGGAGTTGCTCCATTTCCTAACCATTTCATTGCTAATTCTTCATCAATTTTAATCTCAGCTGGGTTAGTAAGTGGGTTATATGTACCAACTGTTTCAATAAAGCGTCCATCTCTTGGACTTCTTGAGTCAGCTGCTACTATTCTGTAAAATGGTTGTTTTTTAGCTCCCATTCTTTTTAATCTTAATTTAACTGCCATAATATATATTCCTCCTCCATATACATCAATTTTATCACACCATTTTTTTGCTGTCAACTATTTTTGTTAACAATTCATTTACTATCACATAAAAAGGATTCTAAATAAAATCCTCTTTAACTTCTTTATCAATCTTTTCTATAGCTTCCTCTTCATCATCTTCAATTGTATCCCACGGTTCTTCATCATCTTCTATAGCAATTTTTACTTTCTCATCATTAACTACTTCTATTCCCATTTCTTTTTCTATGTCAAATTCTATTACGTCATCTTTTGCTTTAACATTGCTACATGTAGGTTGCTTTAAAGCTCTTACAATAATATCACTACCTGCTATAGTTGTACCTTCCTTAGTTTTAATAGAAACTATTTCATTATATGGTATGTTTTTAGTTGCAACAGCTGTTTTCTTATCATCATCATAAGAATACCATATATTTATATCAAAGTTACCATCAATAACAACTTTATCACCTTTTACGGTTCCGTTAAATTCGTGATTTATAACCCAGCAGCCTAATATTGTATTAGCATTATTCTCTGCTAAAAGATTGTAGCTGTTTTTAAAATATTTTTTTCCTTTTCCAATCACAGCTTTAGTTACTATTTCCTTATACATTAGAATCCCCTCCTCACATTAATGTATGACTAAAGTACAAAAATGTTGACTTTTTTTAATTAATAATTATAATAATAGGCAAATAAAAGGAAAGAGGTGTCTTGATGGAAGACAATAATATAATATTATTATTTAATGATTTAAAAGAAACTTATAAAATAAATATTAATATTATTGAAAAAATATTTAATGATTTCGAGCAAAAAGGAGTTATTGAGTTTGAGCATCTAAGTGCTTTAACTGAGTTCGTAGTTCAAAAAAAAGTTTCTTGTAAAGGCAAAACAAAGCTTAATCAAAAGTTTTTGTATAAAGAATGTGAACAAGAAGCTATTGACTATTATGCCAAAGATAATGTAGATTTTGAAGAAAATTATTCACATTTAATTATGTATAATACTGCAAATACATACAGCGATGACGACTACAGCCATGGCTATAATAAGTACTAAAAAAAGTGCCTTAGCACTTTTTTTATTTAGCCTCTAATTTTGCTAAAACGCTCTTTGTTACATCTATAGCTTTTTTTCTTAATGCATCAGCAGCATCTTGAACTACTGGAGTTGCTTTTTCTTTAGTATACGCAACTAAATTTTCAGCATTTTTCTTTAAATCTGATGCTTTTTTCTTGGCAATATCATAAACTTTTTCTTTATCAAGTTCTTTTATTTCTTCCATAATACTAACAACTTTATCTTCTATGTTTTCCTTTACTTCTTTTACATCTATTTCTTTTGCCTTATTAATTAATTCTACTGCCTTCTTTTTTAACTCTGCTCTAGTTTTACTACCAGATTTTGGTGCAAATAAAACGCCAAGAGCAGCTCCAACAGTTGCACCTAAAACAAATTTTCCTATTCCTGATTTACAATTATTCTTCTTCATAATTATCCTCACTTTCTATATTTTTCTTATTCTTCTTTCTAAATATTCTCTTAAAAAACAATACAACTGAATCTGAAATAACTTCAGTTAGCGCCGATAACTTATCAGTTACAACATCTACTATACTAAAAATACCATTTAATGACTTTACTTTCTCATCTACTTCATCTACTATGTCATTTACCTTATTCATTGTCTTAATTACTTTTACACATATTACTATAAGTAAAATTATAAGAATACATAATAATATATATATTAATACGGGCAAATATTCACTCAAATAATCCATCACTCTTCTTCTTTCTCCTTTCCTTGATACATTGAGTCAATTAAATTAAATAAATCTTGTTCTTTAGTTTCCTCGTCATCATCTTCATCATCATTTACGGTTTCTTTTTTTATGTAATTTTCTTTTTTACCTAATCTTTCTTTATCAACATCTATTTCTTTAAAATTTATATTAGGTAAAATCATATCATCTTGCTTTTCTTTTTTTAATGTTTTTTCTATATCTTCAGTCTTCTTTTTGCTTTTTTCCTTTGACCTTGAAAGCTCTTTAGTTTGATTATCCATCTCCATTTCAGCTTCTTCTAACGTTTTTGTTTTCAAAGCCTTTAATGTATCTTCATAATCATCTAATTTCACTTCACCATAAGCTTTTCTTCTAACTTCTTCAAATGTCATATCTTCTTTATGCTTTGCTTTAGCATCAGGTTTTGAATCATCTTTTTTTATTTTATTTCCTGATTCATCTAAAAGTCCATATACAGGAGAAATAATAGGACTTGGTTTAAACTTCTTAGTCTCTTCTTTTCTCTTACTGCCCTGGTATAGTACAGGCTTAGGTTCCTCTTTAATAACAGGAGATACACTTACTATAGGTTCAGGTTTAGTATTTGCTATAGCAAAATCATCATCATTAAACTCAGGAAACTTAAAGCTAGGTTCATTTTTAACAGTTCTTGATTTAACCTCTGATATAACTGCATTTTCAACTGGTAAGTCTTCTATATAAAGACTTTCGATCTCTTGAGTTTTCTCAAATTCTTCATCAATATCAATTTCCTGTGGTTTACTAACCATTTTTTTAGCTAACTTCTTAGGCTGTTTTTTAGATGGTTTTTCTTCTACCTCTTCTTCATCAAATAGGAAACTTTTCATTTTACTTAATTTATTCATAAATCCCATAATGTAAAATCACACCTTTCTTTACTACTTACTAGAAGAAGTTGTAACATCATCACTACTAGTAGTCGTAGTGGTTTTATCATCTATTTTTAACTCTTCTTCTTTTGTTTGGTTATCTTTTTGATCACCGTCATATTTGTCATATTCCTTTATATACTCTAAGAAATTTCCTTCTTTACCCTTATTTTCGAATAACTTATACACTTCTTCTTTAGAAGACAAATCACCTGATTCATACATCTTCTTTAAAAGTGAATCACTAAATTTAATGCTTGATAAAACATAACTTATATCAGATAAAGTTTGCTTTAAATTTTGCTTATCCGTATACGTTTCTATTTTAGCATAATTATAGGTCATTTTAACATACAATTTGTTATTTTTTTCGTTTACTTCTACATATCCCTTATTATTTTTATCATTAATAACGTAAGAATAATAGGCTTTTTTGTTTTCTTTATACTCAATTTTATTTTTATAATAATAACTTACTACATCAACATATAAATAGTATAATGTATTTTTCCTTTTTAGCGTTTCATTATAGGAGTTTGAATCAATTCTAACTACACCCTTTGGAGTATAGTATTTATAACCATTTCCTACTTTATTTAACATTTTTATATCAAATGATAATACTTTATTAATTATCTCATCATTATTGTAATTATCAAGTCTAGATATACTACACCCAGATAATACAACTAGTGTGAGTAAAATTAACAAACCTTTTCTCATAATAGTTTCACCTACTTTACATACATTATAGCAAAAAAAAGTAAAAAATAAAACCTTTTAAAAATATAAAATGTCTATATCAACTTTTTCTTCTATTCCATCTATTATACCATTATCACAAATTTGCCACATTACGTATTTGCCATCATAATTAGTCTTATTTGTATAATGGGCAAGCCAAACATCATAATTATTATATTTCCAAACACTATTTAAGTAATTTTTACTACCATATAACATTGGTTTATAGCCAAGTTTTTTAACTTCATCCAAAAATGAGTCAGCTACCTCCCCTAGTCCAAATAAACTAAGATTCATTTTATTAAATGACGTATAACATTCCCAGTCAAATGCTATAGGAAGTTCTATCTTATGTTTTTTTACGTTTTCTATAACCCACTTAGCCTGCTTTTTAGCTTCTTTTTTACTATCAGCATAAGAATAAAAGTAAACCCCTACCTTAATGCCATTTTCGTTTGCATTTTTAATGTTTTCTTCAAAATACTTATCTAAAATATATTTGCCATTTATACCATCTTGATATCCTAATCTTATCATAACAAATGTTGCACCTGCATCTTTTATTTTTTTAAAGTCTATATTCTTTTGCCATTTAGAAACATCTATTCCAACTTCTGTATTACTTGTTTTATGTTCATTTAAAACATCACTAAAATTAGTTGTACTTTCTTTAACTTCCTTGCTATTTTTGCTTTGTTCATAAACATTTAAGATAAAATCGGTAGAACTTTCATTACCAGACTTATCTTTTGCAACATAAGTCAAAGGATATGTACCTTTTTCATTTAAATCATAAAAACCTTTTATTTCACACGATGGATTTGTATCATAATTATCAGCACACATAATACTATCAAGCAAATTATCTTTACTTCCAAGTTTAATATTATACTTATTAGATAACCATACTAAAGGTTTTTCTAAATCTACTACTTTTATACTAAATGTCCCTCTTCTTTTCTTTCCTCTTGAGTTAAGATATATAAAGGATATTTTTTTATTTCCTATTTTATTGGTATTAATTTTTTTATCTTTTACTATCTTTCCATCTATGTCTTTAATAAAATGACTTACGTTAACATATTCATAAACCTCTATAGAAAGATCATCTATTAATGAAAACTTAGAATTATCATCTTTAAGCTTATTATCAAAGTATATATATAACAATAAAGATAATAATACTAAGAAAACAAATAATGATACTAACATTAAAACTTTCTTTTTCATACCTAATCCTTTTTATGTACTTTTACTCTACATATGTTAATATTTTTTCCATTAAATTTTTTCTCATATTCAGTTGGAACATTTTCAATATCATCTAGTTTTTTTAAATCTAGTGTGACATCATCTATCACATAGCCATATGTACTAAAAGACACTAATGAGAAGCAAAAAAGGTCCTTATTATCAGTCTTTTGTACTATTTTCTTTGTCCCTTTAAATATACTATCATATTTAGCTAGAAAGTTATGCGATGTAAGTCTTCTTTTTTCATGTCTCTTTTTAGGCCATGGGTCAGAGAAATTTAAATACATAGTATCTATTTCTTTATTAAATACATCATCAATATTTGAAGCATCCATTCTTATAAGCTTTAAATTAGGAATATTGGCATTTTCTAGCTTTTGAACCGCCCTTACTATAACTGAATCAAACATTTCAATTCCAATATAGTTGATATGCGGATTTTTCTTAGCCATTCCTATTATAAAATCCCCTTTACCCATTCCTATTTCTATATCTATTGAATTATTGTTTTCAAATAAGTCATTCCATTTACTTTTATATTCTGATGGATTTTTAATTACATAATTAGATGCACTTATTATTTTGCTAGCATCTTTAACATTTTTTAGTCTCAAATAAATCACCCGTAAATTATTATACACCAAAACCCAAAATATACATATAATTAAATGAAAGCTTTATTAGGAGGAAGTTAAATGAAAGATAATAGAAATAACTATATGCCGCAAATGTTTCCTTTCCCAAACATGCAAAACATGGCTGGAATGGGAACAATGCCAGGCAATGCTATGATGTATCCAAATTACATGAATACTAATTCTAGTGCACTAGATAATAGAGTATCTGCTCTAGAAAAAAAGGTTAAGGTACTAGAAAACAGAATTTCTAGATTAGAAAGTCCTTATCAAAATAATCAAGGAAATAACATTCCATATCAAACCACCCAAAATAATGACAATTATAATGGTGAAATGTATATGATGTAAAAAAAGCCTACTTTTGTAGACTTTTTAAATTGAACGTGGTTTCTTTACATTTCCTTTTGCACTTTTATAAGCTTTTATTAAATCACCTGAAATAGGAGGGACGTAAGACTCTAATGTATCAATATTTCCGTTTTCAAGTTCGCTTAGCAAATAACTTTTTTGTTTATCATTTAATCTAGCACTTGCTATATTTCCTCTAATAGCATTTGTTATATCCTCTAAATTAGAATCTTTCAAATTTTGATTTAAAAGCATCCACCTTTGTGCTGCTAATTCAGAAAAATCATCTATAGTTATATTTAGATCTTCCTGAGCATAATTAGTGCACATTTTAATTTCTTCAATTATATTGTTTTTTCCCTTTTTAATAACATAATCTCTAGTTCCATTACTTTTACTAAATACTTCTACTCTATCATATATCAAATAGTTTCTTAATATTTCTACTATAAATGCTTCAGTATCTGATTCAAAATTTTTATTAAATTTATCTTGATAATATATTAGCGTTTTTAAGATTACATCATAAAACGATGTAATTTCATTTTCATTATGAGGCTCCTTAACTTGATTTAAAGTTAGATATCCATTTAATACATATTTAGTTATATGATTAAAAAGGTCCTCTACTCTTAAATATTTATTTGCTAATGGAGATAACCTAACTAATTCATCATTTACATTTAAGCCTTTTTGCTTACACTCATCTATATATCTATGTGTATAAGTTTCCATATTTCCTGATTTTTGCATATAAACTTCTGATATCAACCATTTTAAATATGCACTTAAACTTTTTTCATCTTGAAATTGAAATGTCTTTAAATCCATCATAAGCGCTTCATTTAAATTTTTTAGCATGGCTATCACCTCTTTCTTAATTTATTAAGTAACTTATCACCAAATATCTTATTAAAGATACCATTTTTAATAGTAAGGGCAAAGTATATTAAAGCCCCTAAAAATCCATATATGCCTATTAACATTATAGCATATATTCTTGAATTAACATCAATTGAAATAAATGTTTTTAAAATAATTAAAGCTATAATCATGATAATTAAAGGATATATAAACTTAAACATATCTTTAAAGTATTCTTTAAAGTCTAAACTAACCGTTTTATTAATTACTACTAAATTAGTAATTATAGATGTAGAAAGTCCAGTTAAAGTAGCTAACGTTGCACCCCAGAAAGGATATAAACCTATACTATTAAATAAATGCATTAGTGGAACTTGTAAAATTAATTTAACTACTATTCCTGCTATTATACTTAAAAATACGTTTTTAAATTTATTTAAGGATTGTGCAATTGATATAGAAGTTGTAAACATACATCTAAATAGTGCTATAAAAATAGTAAAACAAAATACTTTAGGGCCCCAATTACTTGCTCCATAAAATGCTGTAAATACTGGTTTTGCTAAAATACTTAATCCGACAGCCATGGGCATTGTAACATAAAGTAACATAAGAAATGATTGATGTACTTTTTTTCTTACATCTTTTTTGTCACCTGAAACAAAGCTAGCTGTTATGTTAGGAACTAAACTAGTCATAAGTCCCGTTGATATTGCAAGAACAACACTATTTAGTTTATTTCCAGTAGTATTAATAACACCAATTATACTTTCTGCGTCTTTAGTCTTAAATCCTAAATTAGTTAGAGTATTAATTATAGTTGTCATATCTATATAATCATAAACAGATAATGCAAGTCCAAATGATATAAATGGAACAGAATATATAAGTAGTTTCTTAACTATCATTTTATTTGTTATTTTTTTCTCTTCTTTAGTAACTTCCTTATCAACGATAAGTTCTTTTTTATGTCTACTAATCTTCATTAAAAGGTATAAAAGAGCAACTAAAGCACCTATTGTTGCACCAAAAACAGCTACACCAACGGCATTTGTAACACCTACTTTAAATACCCTCATGCATAAATAACTTCCAGCTAATATAACAGTAATTCTAACTACTTGCTCAATTACCTGACTTACTGAAGATGGTGTAATAAATTTATGTCCTTGTAAATATCCTTTAGTAACACTTAAATATGGAACAACAAGTATGGCAGTTGAAATTATTCTAATAACGAATGTTATACTTTCTTTTGAGCTACCCCCCGTATTGTTACCCATTATTTGATTAGCAATTAAAGGAGCACCAAAAAACATTACTATAAATAGTATAAATCCCATAAATATTAGAAGTTTTCTTCCAAGCTTATATGCCCTTTCTTTGGTATTATAATAATCTAGAGTATTATATTCACTAATTAGCTTACTCATTGCAGGAGGTATGCCTACAGTTGATAAAGATAAAAACAAATTATATATTGTGTATGCATAGCCGTATAAAGCTATATTAGATTCCCCAATAATTGAATAAAATGGTATTACATATACTATTCCCAAAAACTTAGTTAACACAATACCTAAAGTAGCTATTAAAGCACCATTAATAAAGCTATTTTTCTTCACTTACATCATCCCTTATCTATATAAACTATCATAGCAGAAAAGCAGTATATTTGGTCCCCACCATCAACAAAGGTAGATAGTTCATATTTAATATCAACTACTTCTTTTCCACTAATAAAATTATTAATATTTTCTTCTAAATCTTTTTCATTCTCACAATCAAAAATCTTAACTTTCATATTATATAATCACCAATATAATAATAGTAAATATTAAGGTATTAAATTGTCTTTTTATGTATATTATATTTCTGATTTGCTAATTGTGATAACTGGACGGGCACCCATGAAGTCATCATTCCAAAAGCCGTTGAAAGAGCTGAAGTAGCCACCGGAATCAACCATCCACACGTCGTTATAAGCATAAGCGGACGCACTCCAATAATTGGTAGTATATATCCATTCTCTTTTATTTGTTGCTACTGTTTCTGTTTTACAGCTTCCAGAATCGCTAGTAGTTTTTTTGCATCCTAATCCTACTAGCTCATTATACGTTATTAATCTCATCTTTGATGTTGCCTTTTTTAATGTACTTGTAAAATATGTTTGATATTTTTGTACATGTTCATATAATATAGAGTTACTATCATATACATCTGCTGGATAATCAGTTTGGCTTTCATTCTTATAACTATCCTTTAAACTTCCATCTGTATTTGCCCAGTATCCTAAATAACAACCATTTCCAGTACATCCTGCTTTCTTTCTATTTTCATCCTTATTCGCAAATGCAATTGTACCGTAAACAATTATCTTTAAGCTGGTGTTTTCTATTTCCGCTTTAGTTAATCCGCTTTGTAAGCCATAATCTTTATCACTACTTGTTAATGCTGTTTTTGATAATAAATTTTCAAAACTGTCATCATATACTAATTTATTTCCCACAATTAAGTTATATTTAGCTAATGCTGTAACTGTATCTCCATTATCACTTATTACATAAAAGTCTTCACTCTTTCCTTTTACATATTTTCCATCTGAATTTGTATATCCTTTATTCTTATTACAAAATGATATTACATCCCCTACTTCATAGGTATCTTTCTTTGTAAACTCTGTGCATCCATCTACAAATTCAATAGTTGGCATATTAGCTGTCTTATCTGACTGAACAAACGTTAATCCATAGTTTTTTAAATCTATTGTTAAACCACCTACTGGTATTTTTTCTAAGTCTTCATTTGTCACCTTTTCTTTACTATAATATACTGATACTGTTATATTTGTTCTTGATGGCTCACCACCTGTTTTAGCTGCTATTACATTACCCTCTTTAACTTCTGTATTAGTCCCTGTATATATAGCTTTAAACTCTATAAAATCATAATTTATAGTTGGTGTATCTATTTTATCTATTATTGCTGTTATATCACTTTCATTTACTAAGTCTACTGTAAATGCCACCTTATCTCCTGGTTTATTTAACGTAACATTAAAGTTTGTTATCTTTGTTTTATTATTACTATCTATTTCAGGATTATTAACTATAGCAGCTTCTCCGCTTAAATCTACGCCAGATATATTATCAAAATATATATCCCAGTTTATTGGATCTAACTTAGCATTTCCATTTATCGTTAAATTACTTGATAATGTTGCAAATGCAACTGTAAGTCCTATTACTGCTACTACAAGTACTATTAACGCTATTTTTTTTGGCTTATTATCTCTCATACTTACTATCTCCGTCTATTTTCTTACTCTTATGTTTAAATGATAGCATTTCTACTTTTTGACGTCAATATTTTTCTAAAAAAAATAAATACAAAAAAATTACCAATTGCTTGATAATTATTTTTTAAATATTTTTCTCTTTCCGTTATTTTCTAAAGCTCTATTATTTATTGTTTCTACCTTTTTACTATCTTGTTTTAAATAAAATTCTCCAAGTTTTGTTCCAGTAAAATTTCCTTTTCCACTAACACATTCCATGCATCTTCTATAACCATAATCAGCTTTAACCAAACTTAAATTATCTTTGTTATTTATATCATTACGCATATTACATATGTTTTTATTTATCTCTATTTTTAAATTCTTACATACATCTGCTCCAAGAGTAATTTTTCCAATTGTTTTACTTTCTTTTCTATCAACATATTTAATATTGCAATATGTTTTATCATCTTCATACGTTACTATTTCAATGTTTTTTACTTGATTAATATTATCTAATTTGCCATTTTCTATTAAAGTATCAACTATTGTTCCCTCAAGAACTAAATCATATAGTTTAGGTAATGTTTCTGAAATCTTCTTTATATCCTCAGCCTTTCTAGCCTTAATATATTCTTCATTTATATCATAAAAATTAGTATTTTCTAAAAACTCATCTAAGTTAGTAAGGTTCCTTACTAATTCAATACATTCTTTTATCGTTATGTTAGAAAAGTCTATATTATCTTCCATACTGCATCCTGAGGAAGAAAGAAGCATAACTCCTGCCATAATTCCTGCTAAAACTCTCTTTTTATTCTCATTTGATAATTTTGAATTTTTAACTCTTAAAACTAAGTTATTTAATTTTTTCATTTTTAAAACTCTCTTTCTTGTTTTTATATGCTAGCATAATATACTTATATTGTCAATTTCCGTGCTCTACTCTAGTCCACTTTACTTCTTTTTTAGTTAATGCTTTAACTGCACACGGAATATAGCTTGTCATAAATAGCGGATTATAAAATAGTGTTTTAATTTTAGTTTTAACACTTAAATTAATCTTATTTCCTTCTAGTATGATTATCACTAATGTCATAGTAAATAATGCTATATATATTAATGAAGAAAATATAAGTAAATGTATTAAATAACGTCTCCATATATTATTTTTAATAACTAAATTATATATTGTAAAAATAAAAAGTGATATATACCAAATTACAAGTCCTACTATCATAAATATATAAGGTATTATTCCAACTGATTCATCTATCTTAGATGCATTATTAGAATTATCTTTACTTATACTTTTAAGAATCTTATTTCCATACTCTTTTCTTACATCGAAGTATCCTCTTATCCATCTTATTCTTTGGTTTATTGTATCCTTAAACCTAACTGGCTGTTCATCATAAAATACTGACTTTATATTATAGTATGTAGTTAAATTATGAAGTACGGCGTATGAACTTAGTTCATAATCTTCTGTTAAGCTATGAAACGGGTAACCCTTCCATTTTTCAATTAAGCTTCCCCTTATATAAAAACCTGTACCAGAAAACGTTATATTTTTTGTCTTTCTATTTTTCCTTTCATTAAAAACCGTATTAACAAGTGAAAAAGTAAGTGCTGATGAAGATGCTACAACGCTTTTATTTCCATTTTTACAGTTTCTATAACCAGATGCCATGTCATAGCCTTTTTCTATAATGGGTATCATATTTTTAATAAAATCTTTATCTAATACGTTATCCGCATCAAAAATAAAGTATGCATCATAACTTTTATTTTTACTTAATATGTACTTTACCGCTTCGTCTAAAGCATAGCCTTTTCTTTGAAGATTTAACTTTTCTCTTACAAATACACTTGCTTTATATTCTTTACATATATTAACAGTTTCATCTAGTTCTGATTCAACTATAACATAAACATCATTCATATTTATTTTAACGCTTTGATTTTTTATGCTATCTAAAAGTCCTTTTATTACTTTTGATTCATATCTAGCAGGAATAAGAATACATAAATTATCTGCTTTATTTTTTTCTTTTGGAACATTATTATTTTTTCTAGATAAAATAATAGTTACAAAAAATAATAAAATACCAACTAAAATAAAACTTATACTAATAATTTCTAGAGTAAACATGTGATCACACCTTTATTTAAAATAAACTAAAAATACTAGGAATAAAACTAATATAGTACTTGCTATAAAACCATTAATCTTTTCAAATTTAGATGTTTTATATTTAATACCAAGAGCTATTGAAATAAGTATTCCTCCTATTAAACCACCTAAATGTGCTTCCATATTTATTCCTGATATCATAAAGCCTAAAAATAAGTTTATAATAATTACTGGAAGAATTTCTCTTTTTAATGCTTCCCCCATATATGTTCTTTGATTTAAAGCAAAGTATAATATTGCACCCATAAGTCCAAAAATAGCTCCTGATGCACCAACAGATATAGTGTTTTCTCCCATAAATAATAAGGAAAGTAAATTTCCTACAATACCACTATAAATAAATATAATAAGTGTTTTTATATGACCGTAAAAGTTTTCCGCTTGAGAGCCAAGTAACTTTAGTGCCCATACATTCATAGTGAAATGAATAATACCTGCATGTAAAAATATACTTGTTATTAGTCTTATTGGTGTACCATTTTTAATTAATGCTCCCAAATTATATAGTGTAACTAGGTTTTTAGAATTAGTATCGAGTATAAATGTAAGTACCATCATAATTGCCATGATTCCAATTAATATATATGTTACAATTGGTTTTTTAGGCTTAAATAAATTATTTATTTTTTCATTTTCATTTATATTTTTAGACATTATGTCACTATTTATTTTCTGATATAGCACAACGCCTTTTTCATTAAATACAAGTTTATCAGGCATATCTGGAAAATAGTTTTTAATTATCTCATTATTGTTAATAGATTTTTCACTTTTAACTCTTATCTCAAAATCATTTTTTGTGTTGTTTAACTCTACATTATCATTTAAATCAAGATATAAACTAAGTGTTTTCATTTTAAGAGTAAATGTTTTAAGTTTAATCTGTCTTGTTAATCTATTTAACTTAAAGTTATCAAAATCTAATTGTTCTTTGTTATGGATATAGCCTGTTACTATTCTAATTATTCTAATATCGTTATCCATATTTTCAAGCCATATTTCATTTTCTATTCCATGAACTATAACCGGATTATAGTTTTTTTCAGTAATGAAATAATGAAGAAATTTCATTACAAGTAAGTCTCTTTTTTCATTTGAAGTCAAATTATTCCCTCCTATTCTTCCTTGTATTTATTTAAAATATCATAAAATTCTTTTGGTGCTGGAGCAGTAAATGTCATTTTTTTCTTAGTAGTCGGATGAATAAATGTAAGTTTGGATGCATGAAGCATTTGTCCAAAACTAGTTGCTGCTCTTTTATCTCCATAAACTGGATCATTAATAATTGGGTGTTTTATATAATTTAAATGCACTCTTATTTGGTGAGTTCTTCCTGTTTTTAATTTGCATTCAATTAATGTAGCATTTTTATAACGTTCTAATACTTTAAAATAAGTAATTGCTTCTTTTGCATTTTCATCTGTTACACTCATTTTTTTACGGTCATATTTATCTCTTCCTATTGGAGCATCTATTTCACCAGTATCATGATTTATTCTACCTTTAACAAGTGCAATATATGTTCTAGAAAGTGTCTTATCTTTAAGCTGACTTGCTAATGCCTCATGAGCTTTATCGTTTTTAGCTACCATAAGTAATCCTGATGTATCTTTATCTATACGGTGAACAATACCAGGCCTTATATCACCATTATTAGTACTTAGTTTATTGGTATATGCTAAAAGTCCGTTAACTAAGGTGTTAGAATAATGTCCAAAAGAAGGATGAACTACCATGCCAGAAGGCTTATTTATTACCATAAGATCATCATCTTCATATATTATGTCAATATCCATTTCTTCTGGAGAGACCGTAGTATCATGTTTTAACATATCTATAACTTTTATTTCATCATTAAGTCTTAATATATAACTATTTTTAGTAGGCTTATTATTTACTAATATCAAATCTTTTTTAATCATTTCTTGAAGCTTACTTCTACTAATATCTAATTTATCTTTTAAATATTTATCTATTCTTATAGCTTCCTTTTCATCTTCTATTTTATAATTCATAGCACCCTCCAATAAATTAAACTAGACTTTATTATATCACAGACTAAAGTTTACCTCAACCTAGGTATCATTTTTAATTTTCAAAATAAAAAGCAAACATTTTAACAAATGCTTACTTTAGTTATCCTACTTAGTTTTTTTAAAAGTGGCACATTCATCCTTAGATAATTCTTCATTGTCCATATATAAATTATATACCGGTAATTCATATAAATAATCATCTACATATAAACTATCTTTCACACTATATTGCTTATTCACACAATTATTCATACAATTAGAATTTTGTTTAAAAGTATTAATATAAAAATCGTCAATAGATTTTTCATTATACATAATTTTTTCTTTTGCCATTTTAAGCTCTTCTTCTAATTCAACAACCTCATTTTCTAACTCATCTATAATAGACTCTAAATTTTTAGCTTTTTCTGCCCTTTTTGCTTTCGTCTGAAATTTAGATATACATATTAGTTTGCAAAGACTATAAGTTAATCCATCAGCAACTGCGAGAGTAAGTAATTGAGTTTGAAACGGCAAACCGTTTAAAGTTACAAAATTCATACATGCACCAAAAACCAAGTCTGCAACAAGAAAGATATTTAATTTCTTAGCATATTCATCATTTTTATTATTAGTATCAAATTTTTCTTTAGAATCATTTAATTTATTTTTTAAGTCTTCTAATGCATTTTCCATATTTAAAATATATGAAAGACTATACTTTTCATTTTCTTTTTCTACTACTTTGTAATTTGATTCCTCATCAATAGAGATACCACGATTTTCATCTAGTTGTATTAAATTTAAGTTCATTTATAAAACCCTCCCTCGTTTTTGTTACCTAATATACTAGCATAAAAAAACCGCATAATCAAGCAATATTCAATATCAAAATTCAATACTTACTCTTTACAATTAATGTTCATTTTTGTTTTCAAATATATAATTTATCAAAATTAAAATAACACTTACTGTTATAAAAGTATCAGCTAAGTTAAATATTGGAAATCCATATCCAAATATATTTAAAGAAACATAGTCAATAACTACTCCCCTTATAATTCTATCTAATAAATTACCTAAAATTCCGCCCAATAATAATCCATATAATATTTCTTTATACATACTATTTTTCCCTATTTTTATATAGTCATTATAAATATAATAAATGAGAAGAAAAGTTAGTATAATAGATATTAATATAACAATTATTCTATTACCACTTAATAAGCTAAAAGCAACACCACTATTTTCAGCATATATTAATGATAAAAATCCTGGAATAATTACTAAACTATTATTTAAATAAGACGTACATACAAGTTTTATTATTTGGTCTACCACAAATGATATTAAAGCAACTATAGTTATATTTTTCTTCACCAAATCACTTCCTCTAAAAAAATTATAGCAAAAAAAAGGTACTATTTAAATACCTTTTAATTTTTATTTAATTCGTCAAATATCTTTTCAATTTTATTTCCATAAGCAATTGAATCGTCATATATAAATCTTAAATCTGGAATCTTTCTTATTTCTAGCTTTCTTTTTGATAATTCAGTTTTAATAAATCCTTTAGCAGCATTTAAATCATGTATGCATTTATCTTTAGTTTTTTCATCTAAAACAGTACAGTAGATTTGTGCTAAAGATAAATCTGTATCTAATTTAATATGTGTTATAGTTACAAACCTGATATCTTTATCATATACTTCATTTGCTAATATATCACTTATCTCTTCCATTAGTAGGCTAGCTATTCTTTGTGTTTTAACGCTCATATTTACCTCTTTATTTCAACCAATTCATAGGCTTCAATTATATCTTTTTCTTTTATATCTTGGTAGTTTTCAAGAGTTATACCACATTCAAATCCTGCTTTAACTTCTTTAACTACGTTTTTTTCTCTTTGAAGACTATTAATCTTACCATCATATATAACAATACTATCACGAATTACTCTAGCATTAGAATTAGATTTTATAACACCATCTAAAACATAACTTCCTGCTATATTACCAGTTTTAGAGAATTTATATATCTTTCTTATTTCTGCACTTCCAGTTACTTTTTCTTCATACTCAGGATCTAGCATACCTTTCATTGCAGCTTCCATCTCTTCAACTACTTTATATATAATATTATGAAGTCTTACATCAACACCATATTCTTTTGCTACATCAAGTATTTTACCAGTTGGTCTTATATTAAAACCAATTATTATAGCATTAGATGCATTTGCTAAAACTATATCGCTTTCAGTAATAGCACCTACTCCACTACGGATTACATTTAACTTGCATCCTTCTACATCAATTTTAGATAATGTATTTTTAACAGCTTCCTCACTACCTTTAACATCTGCTTTTAATACTATGTTAATTTCTTTTAATCCTTCTGATATTTTTCCAAATAAATCATCAAGACTAAGTGCATTAGAAGCTTTATTTGCTTTTAGTTTAAGGGATTCACTTCTTTGTTCTGCTATCATATGAGCCTGTTTTTCTGACTCAAATGCCATGAATTTATCACCAGCTGTTGGAACACCATTAATACCAGTTACTTCAACAGGCGTAGAAGGTGATACTTCAACTACTTCTTCTCCTAAATCATTTTTTATAGTTCTAATTTTTCCAAAATGTTCTCCAATTACTACTGGGTCACCTAATCTTAATGTACCATTTTGAACTAGTAAAGTAACAACAGTCCCAACATTTTTATCTAGTTTAGATTCTATTACTGTTCCCATTGCATAACGTTTTGGATTAGCCTTTAATTCTTGCATTTCTGCTATTAGAAGAATGTTTTCAAGTAAGTTTGGTATTCCCTCATGAGTTTTAGCAGAAATATTAACAAATAATGTATCTCCACCCCAAGTATCTGGAGTAATACCTCTTTCACTCATTTCTCTCATTACTCTTTCAGGATCAGCACCTGGCTTATCCATTTTATTTACAGCAACTATAATAGGAACATTAGCAGCTTTAGCATGGTCAATTGCTTCTATAGTCTGAGGCATTACACCATCATCTGCTGCTACTATAATAATAACTATATCTGTAATTGAAGCTCCTCTAGCTCTCATTTCTGTAAAGGCAGCATGACCTGGAGTATCTATAAACGTAATTTTTTTATCATTATATTTAACTTGGTATGCACCTATATGTTGCGTTATCCCACCATGTTCACCAGATACAATACTACTTTTTCTAATTGCATCTAAAAGTGAAGTCTTTCCATGATCTACGTGTCCCATTATAGTAACTACCGGTGGACGTTCTTTTAAATCCTTTTCATCATCATTTACTTCAAACATTTCAAAATTTGAAATATCACTTGTTTCTTCTTTTTTAAGAGTTTTATTATATTCTAGTGCTAAAACAGATGCATCATCAAAACTTAAAGAGGCATTCATATTAGCCATTATACCAAGCTCCATAAGCTTTTTAATTACTTCAGCAACTGGTTTATTTATTGAAGTAGAAAATTCTTTAATAGTCATACCTTCTTTATAAAGAACTACGTTTTCATCACTATTTTCATTAGAAACCAATTTTTCTTTATTTTTATACATAGCCTTTTTAGCATCTTGTATATTTTTTTGTTTGCTTTTCTTTTTCTTAGCAACTTGTGGTTCACTATTATAGATAGTATCCTTTTTATCAATCAAAGTGTCAACTACTTCATCATAGTAGTCATCCTCATCCATCTTTTTAATAATTTCCTCATCTAATGCATCTTCTTCGCTATCATCTTTTGAGTCCATATTAGCAAAAGCATTATCAAGCTCAACAATAGCATCATCATTAAGCATATCATCTTCATTTGAAACTTTTATTCCAAGTGATTTACACATACTTAATATTTCTTCTACTTCTTTATTCATATCTTCTGCATATTCTAAAACACTCATCATAATATCCACCTCTTTCTTACTATATTATATTATTTTTTACTTATTACTTTTTCTAATTCTTCATAAACCTCTTCTGGAATTAAAACTTCAAGATATCTTTCTAAAGCTTTTGTCTTTCTTGCTTTATCTACTACTTCTAAATCTTTTTTTAGGTAAGCTCCTCTTCCGTTTAGTTTTCCTGTTTCATCAACAAAAACATTGCCAAGATTATCTCTTACTACCCTTATCAAATCTTTTTTAGCACATTTTTCTCTGGTAACAACACAAGTTCTCATTGGCACCTTTTTTTGTTTCATTATTTATCCTTCCTTTCTTACGATAAGGCATTTGTTAAATCAATCTTTTCTTCTTTAACTTGCTCACTTGTCTTAACATCTATACGATAATGAGTTAGTCTAGCTGCTAATCTTACGTTTTGTCCTTTCTTACCAATTGCTAGTGATAAGTTGTCTCCTTCAGCTACAGCAAGTGCTACTTTTTTCTTTTCATCTAATATGTATACTTTAACATCTCGTGCAGGAGAAAGCGCGTTTTTAATAAATGTTATAGGATCTTTATCATATTTTACAACATCTATTTTTTCTCCACCTAACTCTTCGGTTATTCTGTTAATTCTAGTTCCTTTTTCACCAATGCAAGCTCCAACTGCATCAACGTTTGGATCTTCTGAGTAAACTGCTATCTTACTTCTTGAACCTGCATCACGAGCAACACTATATAATATAACAGTTCCATCATTTAACTCTGGTATTTCACTTTCAAGTAGTCTTTTTACAAAACCATAATGTGTTCTTGAAAGAAGTATAAGAGGACTTTTCCCAGTATCATCAATCTTAGTTACATATACTTTAACAGATGAACCCATAGTTAGCTCTTCACCTTTTATTAATTCACTTTTAGGTAATATTCCGTGCATTCTACCTAAGTCAACATAGTAATTTTGAGCATCTTCACGAGATAATGTACCAACAAGTAATTCTCCTTCTTTATCCTCAAATTCTGCCATAATACTTTGTCTTTCAGCTTCTCTTACCTTCTGAACTAATATCTGTTTAGCAGACATTGTAGCAACTCTTCCAAAATCCTTTAAGGCAACTTCTTCTTCAATAGTTTCACCTGGTTTTATGTCAGGTACTTTTTTCTTAGCATCTTCAAGAAGAATTTCAACTACATCTTCATCATCTTCAGAATCACTTTCAGAATAGTTTTCAACTACCTTTTGATACGAGTATCCTCTAATTTCACCAGTATCTTTATTAATATCAATTCTTATATTAGGTAGTCCTGTTTCTTTTGCATAAGCTTTTTCTAACGCTGATTTCATAGCATCAAATATAATATCTTCGCTTACTTGCTTTTCTTTACAAATTGCTTTTAACGCTGTAATAAATTCTTTACTATTCATTTTATTTCTCTCCTTTTTCCATGGAGCATACATCTAAAACGTATGCATCATCAAATTCATCTTCAATTTCGTCTATTAATGGATTGATAATTTCAGTTGCAGTAACGCAAGTATCAACATCAACAAATGGTTCCTTATCAATTATTACCCTTAAAAAATACATACCATTTTCCTTAAGATATAAAACATCACATAATTTAATATTTGCATTATTTAAAGGCTCTTCAATTAAGTCTTTTACTTTCTGAATCATAATCATCACTCCTTAATTATAAAGAGCAGGATTTAAACCCCACTCTTTTCATCTACTTAATTATAACACATAATTATTATATTTCAATATTTTTTTAATATGCAAGACTTTTCTTTTGAAATAGAGAATGGTACAATTAAAGTAGAGGTGACATAAATTAATGAAACTAATAGATATTAAATGTAAAAGATGTGGTTCTATATTAAAAATAGATTCTAATAGTAAGACTGTTAAATGTGAGTATTGTAAAGCACAGTATATGATTGATGATGAAACTGTAAAAGTTAAACTTAATGACATGGAAAATTCGGGTTATGAGTTTGAAAAAGGCAGGATAAGAGCTAAAGAGGAGCATAAAAATTATAAAAAAAGCAATAGTAAAATAAAGTTTTTGCTTGTAATACTATTATACATATTATATCAAAGTAATTTTCTTATTGCGCTAGTAAGTGAAACTGGACTAAAATTAACTACTCTTCCTAGATGGATAAGAATGATTATATTAGTTTTAAATGATCTTATATACGTTTTTATAGTTCTATATATGTTTAGAAAGGAAATAAAAAAAGGTTTAAAAGAAGTAAAAAAAGATTTTCCAAGACTAGCTACTTTATCGTTAAACTGCTGGATTATAGGAAGCTTAATAATGACTACTTCATCAATTATAATATCTTATATAACAAAGCAAAATACATCCGCTAATGAAGAACTTGTAAGACAAAGCATTAAAATGGCACCACTTTATATGTTATTTACTTGTTCTATTGTTGCACCTGTACTTGAAGAAATGACTTTTAGAAGAGCTTTAAGAGGCCTTATAAATAATAAATGGGTATTTATATTAGTAAGTGGTCTAGGATTTGGACTGCTCCATGTAATAGGCTCCGGTTTTAAAAGCCCACTTGATTTTCTTTATGTAATACCTTATGGCTCTATGGGATGTACATTTGCATATTTACTTACAAAAACAAATAATATAACACTCCCTATCATGGTTCATATGCTACACAATACTATTTTAGTTTTAATACAGATATTAAGGAGATAAAATGGCAAAGAAAAATAACGAGGTTAAGAAAAAAAGACATCTCAAATGGCAAATAAAAATGATAATTATAATTATTGTCATAGCATTATTAATATATTCTATTGGTACAAAAGGAGTTTTTATAAAGGAATATAAGCTTGAAACCCCAAAAATTGATACTAACATGCATGGCCTTAAAATCGTTCAGTTTTCGGATGTACATTTTAATTCAAACACATATAAAGATAAAATAAAACTCTTAGTTAATAAAATAAATGATACTAAATCAGATATAGTTATTTTTACAGGGGATTTAATTGATAAATCATATGAAATATCAGATGATGATGCTTCCTTCTTAAAAAAGGAATTATCTAAAATAAATGCTGAGCTTGGAAAATACTATGTAACTGGTGAAGAAGATAATGCATCCTCAAATCAAATACTAAATATTTCTTCATTTATAAATTTAGATGACACTTATGAAATGGTCTATAAAGATAGCAAAAAACCTATAATACTAATAGGAAAAAATGGGTTAAAAGAGGAATTAAAGGCAGAAGATAAATTTAAGTTACTACTTTTACATGATCCAAATGATATTAAAAAATCTAAAGGATACACAGTTGATGCAGCACTTGCTGGTCATACACATAACGGCCAAATAAACATACCAAAATTAAAAGAACTATTTATTAAAGGAAATTATTACAAAAACTATCAAATAGCGTATGAAACAAAACTGTTTATAAATTCTGGTATTGGAACCAGTAAAGTAAATATAAGGTTGTTTAATCATCCAACTATATATCTTTATAGGCTATATAAAACAAATGAAAAGAGCACTTCAAATTAGTGCTTTTTTTTGTTTACAAGAGGAATGGTTATTTTAACAAGGGTACCCTTACCTATCTTTGATGAATAAGACATAGTTCCCCCATGCTTTTCAACAATTTCCTTTGAAAAGCACACTCCAAGACCAGTCCCACATTTTTTAGTTGTATAAAATGGAGTTCCTATATTTTTAAGAGTTTCCTTATCCATGCCAACACCATTATCTTTAACAGTAATTATATAATTATTTTTAGAAGTTTTACTCTCTAATAAAACTTTTCCATCCTGGTTTAATGCTTCCTTAGCATTTTTTATAACATTTATTAAAACTTGCTTTAATCTATCATAATCACCATTTATAAAGACTTCCCCCTCACAAGGTTCATACACAAGCTTAAGTTCTCTTTTAAATAATAAATTTGTTTCATCATAAACATCATCTAAAAGCAGAGATATATCCATATAATTTTTCTCAATATTAATTTTTGATACGTCAGAAAAATCCTTTAATAAAACTAGCGTACGCTCTACTTCCTGCTTAATAATTCCTATATATTTATTGGCTTTTGCAACATTATTAATATTTATCATATCTAAATATCCTTTACATACAGCAAGTGGATTTTTAATTTCATGAGTTATTTTAAATAACGATTCATACATGGTTTTTTCTTTCGTTATTTCTTCTAACGATCTATATAATTTAACTATATTTTCTACTTTCGTATACATAAATATCATTGCATAAAATAATAAATACATTGCTAGCTCTCTTGTAATGAAATAATATGCCACATTAAAATTAATCTTATATTTAATAGTTATCATAAAGAATATAACATCAAATAAAAATTTTATTAATACGCATATATTTAACGTTTTAAATTTAGTACAGAACGATAAAATAAATATTAATGAATAACATAATATATATAAATATACATTGATACCACATGTTTTTGATAAATATATAGATGTTATAAATACCAAAACAGTACTAGAAATAGCTCTCTTCTTATGAAGTGCCAAAAGAAGTGGAACATTTATTAAAAACATTGTAATAGGTTTTAAGTCACCAAACTTAGTACATAAGTAAAAACTACTAAACAACGCCAAATCAAGGAAAACTAGTTTTTCCTTTTCATATATAGTTTTACTATAAAACATGTAAATAAAATAAATCAATACTGGAAATATCAAATAGATAGATGATAAAAACACAGAAGTAATCATATACTATCCCCCTTCATGGCTATAATTATATATTACGTTCTGTGTTATATTTTGTCGAATTATGTAAATTTTTATAAAAAAATGTAAAAATTACTCTTCATTTAGTTGTTCAATGTATTTTTTTAGCTTTTTAGCATCATCTTGAAAAATAATTTTCATAGTATTATCTATCTCAACGATACCCCTTGCTCCAAGTTTTTGAATGCCCTCTTTATTAACCTTTGAAGGGTCTTTTAAAGTAACCTTAAACCTTGATACACTAACTTCCATATTGGTAATATTTTTAATACCACCTAAGTACTCTACAAGTTTATTAGCTTCATATTTAAAACCTGGCTTACTAGCCTTAATAACAACTAGTGCTATTAAAGCAAGTACAACTATTATTATAATGTACTTTAACATACCATCTAACATCATATCACCCTATCAAGAATTATATAACAAGTTTAGTAAAAATGCAATTACATTATCATCATATGGCATAATGCCATATCAAATTCTTGTAAACGGGGCTATTTAATTGGTACTTATTAACATGTTTTGAATATGCTACTAGTGAAAAAGATAGAAAGGGTGAATATTATGTGTGAAAATTCTAATCAAAGTTCAAGCTGCAACTGCATCGCAGAAATATTAAAAGTTATAAACATTCTTCAAAGTGAAGTTTGTCCAGGAGATAGTTGCTTAGAAACATGTACTAGAGCTTTTTTAGGACCAAATTCTGGAATAGATTTTAATACAAGACCTGTAACACTATATACTTGCAGTGGAACTCCGCTTGCAATGCCTGTATCTAATACTCCAAACGAACAAACAACATCAACTATATTTAGGGTAGAAAAAGTAAGTGGATGCTGTGCTACACTTAGAGTATTAATATATAATACTGATACAAATACTTATACTGCAACAAACTCATTTTGCACCACAAATACAAACTGTCTTAGCACAATCAAATGTTTAGCTGATACTTATGTAGAAAACGTCTAAAAAAGGCCACTTAACTGTGGTCTTTATTTTATATCTAAAATATCATCTAGCATAATTTTTTCATTTTCTAAAGTTATTAAATAATTTTCTTTTAAACCTACTACCTTTTTATGCTTATTTTCACCAGTTTTGTACATAATAATAACATCAGCTTGATATACAAAATCAGGTCTTTTAAAAATGGCATTTATCTTGTCTAAAAGCTCTCTTCTGCTAATTTTAGATGGTGTTATAGCCCTATTATTAATTTCATTATCACTGTGATAATAGAAGTCTTTTTGAACTTTAGTTCTTAGTTTATCAATTTTATTTTTATAAATCTTAGGGATTTTATCACTCATAAAACGTCCTCCTATAAAAATTTATGATATAAATTTAAAAATATGCCAAAAATTAGAAAGGAGTCTTAGCCTTGAAAAAAAATACAGTAAAATATCGAATAATGATACCCCTTATTTTCTTTTTTATAATAAGCTATATATCAATTTATTCCGCATCAAAAAGTTTTTCTTCCTCTGACATATTAACTAAACAGGTAATGTGGTATGTAATTGGTTTTTTAGTAATTCTTGTAACTAGTAAAGTAAGGTGTAAGAAAATAATAGATTATTCACCACTTTTATATGTAATTGGAAATATAATGTTACTTGGTCTATTGATTTTTGGAAAAGAAATAAATGGTTCTAAATGCTGGTTTATAATACCGAAAATAGGTTCTTTTCAGCCAAGTGAATTTATGAAATTAATACTTATTATAACTAATGTCAAAGTTTTTAGATACTTTGAGCAGAAATATAATAATAGTTTTACTTTTAAAACTGATTTAAAAATTTTTTTATCTGTTATGTTAATTACTGCTTTACCAAGCGTTTTAACATTTCTAGAGCCTGATACTGGAATGGTAATAATATATTTTTTAATATCCACAGTAATGCTCTTTGCATTTGGTATTAGAAAAAGTATATTTATAATTTTAATACTTTTAATAGGCATATTTATAGCAGCATTTTTATATTTTTATTTTAACTATCAAGATAACTTCATAAACATATTTGGCACATCATTTTTTTACAGAATAGATAGACTTCTTAATTGGTCAAACAAAAGTGGTATGCAAATAACTCATGCAATAGCTGCTATTAAAGCGTCTGGCTTTTTTGGATTTGGTATTGGTAATACACCAATTTATATTCCTGAACCTCATACTGATTTTATTTTCTCAGTTTATGCAAGTAATACTGGTCTTGTAGGTAGCATTATTTTAATAATGTTAATCATTATTTTTGATGAAGGATTATTTTCTATCGCTTCTAAATCAAGTGATAAATCTTTTAAATACGTTGTCGTAGGATTTAGCACAATGATAATTTACCAGCAAGTGCAAAATATAGGTATGAACATAGGAATACTTCCAATAACTGGTATAACACTTCCGTTTATTAGTTATGGTGGTTCTTCCCTATTAAGTTATATGCTTGGCATAGCATTAATACTTAATTATGATGCAAAAACTTCAAAAAATAGTATTTAAAAAACTCAAGGTAAACTTCCCTTGAGTTTTTGCTATTTTACCTAACTTCTTTAAATATGTAATTTCCATCTTTTTGTTCTTCAAAAACCAAAGTAAATTTTGTATTAATTTTATCTTTATATTTTTGAAATTGCTCTTCTCTATATTTTTTGAACTCTTCTTCACTTTCATTAGTATAAAAAGCACTTATTTTCGTTCCATCATTAAAGACGAAATTTTGATTATCATCTTCAACTATCTCTAAATAATCAACTAATAAAGTAGTCCCTTGCTTTTTTACATTTGTAAACCCTGATATCATTGCAGGCATTGCGCCTCCACATTCACATGATAAAAATGAATAACCATTTTTTAATTTGGAATAACCATATTTTCCACCACCAATAATATCTATTGATGAAGCTAAAGCATTTTTATCTTCTCCAAACATTTTTTTATATTGATTATTTACTTCTGAATAATCATATAATGTCTGCTTTCCATCACTACATAAATATCCTTCAACTTGCCAACTTCCCTTTTCATAGCGGTTTGAATAATCTTTTATATTATCGCCAAATAATTCCTTACAAGTATATTTTTTGGTTCCTTCTGTCATGTTAATAATTGCCACATATGTCTTCATGTTTTCATTATTTAATTCTAACTTTTTAGAGTCAATTGCCCAAAACATTGTAAAATTGCCAAAAACGGATTTTACTATTTTTCTTCCTTCTTCATCAGATAGATTCTCCTCTTTAGCTAATTCTTTTTTTGTAGTTTGCTTCTGTGTACTTTTAGTTTCACTTTTATTATTTGTTTTGCTTTCCTTACTAATATTTATAGTTATAATACCCTTATCATTTAAAATATAAATACCCATTCCAATAATTATTAAAACTAGTACTATACATATAGCTTTTATGGCACTCCTCTTCCTTATAGTTTCATTGCTAGGCCTTCCTACCTCATTTTTAAATACTCCCATTTCTATTCTCCTTTACTATTTTATATACCAATTATATCATAATTTAATATAAGTTAAATGAAATGAAATTTAAATATAATTACTTTACGTAAAATGAAGTCAAAAAACAACCCTTATAAAATCAAGAGTTTAGTTCGATAAAATTTAGTGTAAGATAAAAGAGCAAGACCAAAGGCAAGACCAGCAGCAATTTATTGCATTTAAAAACCCTTATAAAATAAGGGTTTATTTTTCTAATGGTGACGCGTATGGGATTTGAACCCATGAATGCCGCCGTGAAAGGGCGGTGTGTTAAACCACTTCACCAACGCGCCAGTTTATAAATATAAAATGGTGGGCCTGAATGGACTTGAACCATCGACCTCACGCTTATCAGGCGTGCGCTCTAACCAGCTGAGCTACAAGCCCATTTCATAGAACTGGTAAAACTGACTACTTAATTCTACTATATAAAAAGAAAAAAAGCAATATATTTTTATACTTTTTTTAGCCTTTTTTTTAGCAAAACGTTAATTTTAATTTGAATTTCGCGTATTCGTAATTAAACCATGTGAAATTTTTAAATTAAATGCTATAATTTTAGTGAAGTTATGAATACTTATTTTAAGGAGGTGATTGCATATGTTAGATATAAATTTTAATCAAATGATTGAACTGATTGAGAAAAGAAAAAACAATGCATATAGAAAAGTAAATGAAGAAATGATTTTATTATATTTAGAAGTTGGTAAATTTCTAAACGAACTAAAAGAAAATAGTAATTATGGAGATAAAATCACAACTAAAGCATCAGAGTTTATGAAAAATAATTATCCCAACATAAAGGGATTTACCAAGAGAAATATTGAACGTATGATTCAATTCTACAATACTTATAAAGATGATGAGATTGCGACACCACTGGTGACGCAATTGTCTTGGACAAATAATTTACTTATATTAAGTGGCTCTAAAACTAAAGAAGAAAGACATTTTTACTTAAAACTTTCTATTAAAAATAACTATTCCAAAAGAGAATTAGATAGGCAAATATCGTCATCTTATTACGAAAGATATGTGCTTTCAGATGGTAAACAATTACCTACAGCAAATAAAACTGCAGATGAAGATGATTATCCAAATACTAAAATTTTGGATATTTATAGTCTAGAATTTTTAGATTTACCAAATGAGTTCTCAGAAAAAGATTTGAAAAATGCAATTATTAAAAATTTAAAGGATTTTATATTAGAAGTTGGTAAAGACTTTACTTTTATTGGTGATGAATATAAAGTTCAAGTTGGAAATCATGACTTCTTTATTGACTTACTATTTTATAATAGAGAATTATCCTGTTTAGTTGCATTTGAATTAAAACTTGGAGAATTTAAAGCTGAATATTTAGGGAAAATGAATTTATATTTAGAAGCATTAGATAGAGATGTTAAAAAAGAACGAGAAAATCCAAGCGTTGGTATTATCCTATGCAGTTCTAAGGATAAAGATGTTGTTGAATATTCAATCAGTAAATCTATGTCGCAAACCATGATTTCTGAATACAAATTAAAATTGATAAATAAAAAATTATTAGAAACCAAATTAAAGGAAATGAAAAATTTGATAAAAAATAGTTAGTAAAGCAGATGATATATTTATATTAATTTATCTATAAATGTAAATTTCATGATGTCTATGCAAACATTTTATAAAATAAAAAGAGGAATAAATTATTTTGATAATTTTTGTCTCTTTTTTTGAAATAATTTATACGAAAACAAATCTATTTAAAGCAACCCTATTCTTGCAGTTATTCATCGTATTTTAAGTGAAACTGCGTTGATAGCTTTTAAAAATACTATTTTAAGAAAATTTATACCTTTTTGAATTAATATTATGTCTAAATTTAACATGTAATTATTTCTATAACATACCATATACTTTTATGGAAAGGATGATTGTAATGTCCATAATTGGTATTCCTAGAGGTCTTCTATATTATAGATATGAAATTTTATGGAAAAGTTTTTTTGATGCATTAGGAGTAAAATACGTAATTAGTAAAAAAAGTAATA
Organism: uncultured Bacilli bacterium; assembly: GCA_934155185.1. GTDB lineage: Bacteria > Bacillota_I > Bacilli_A > RF39 > UBA660 > Aphodocola. The sequence goes on along the minus strand of CAKPGT010000001.1, from coordinate 51,177 downwards.
TAGATATATTAAGTAAAGGAAAGAAAAAAAGTATTGATGAGGCCTGCCTTTCTCTTAAACTATTTATTGGTCATATTGAAAGTATAAAAGATAAATGCAGTCATATTTTTATACCAAGAATATACTCTCTTAAAAAAACAGAGCAAGTCTGTACAAATTTTAACTGCCTTTATGATCTTATAAAAAACCTATATCCAAAACTAAATATAGTTCATATTAATATTGATGTTAAACACCATAAAAATGAAAAGAATGCATATATGATGCTTGCTAAAGAGCTTGGTTTTAATAAAAAAGAAGCATCAAGTGCATATAAAATAGCCAAAGAAAAGGAAAAAGAATACTTAGAAGATATTTATGAAAATACATTAAAAAAAATTAAGAGTAATAAAACTAAAATACTTCTTTTAGGTCATTCATATAACTTGCAAGATGAAATGATTGGAAAAGAAATAACAGATTTTCTTAATAAAAATGATATAGAAATAATTTTTAGCTACGAAATGAATCTTATGTATAAAGACGAGTATGCAAATAAAATATCTCCTAAAGTACACTGGACAATGAACAAGGAAATTTTAGCATCATTTGAGTATTTTAAAGATAAAGTAGATGGTGTAATAGTAATATCAGCTTTTCCATGTGGACCTGACTCATTAACTAATGAAATGATTATGAGAAAAAAAGGAAAAAGTAAAGTCCTACTCCTTACGTTTGAGGATTTAAATAGTAACGTTGCATTAACTACTAGGCTTGAAAGCTTTTTAGACATGCTTAAAGGGGGAATACACGTATGAAAAAAGTAATAGGTTTCCCTCACCTGGCCGATTATTATCATCCTGTTAAAAAATTAATAAAAAATTTGACGGGTTTAGATGTTTTACAAGCACCTAAAATAACTAAAAAAACTATTGGCTTGGGAAGTAAATATAGTCCTGATTCAGTTTGCGTTCCATTTAAATATAATCTAGGAAATTTTATAGAATTATTAGATAACGGCGCAAATATTCTAATGCAAGCTGGAGGTGGCTGTAGATATAGATATTATGCAGAAGTGCAAGAAACAATACTAAAAGATTTAGGTTATGATTTTTCATTCATACAAATTATTGAAAGAGACCATTTAAGACTATCAGAGCTTTATAAAATATTTAAAGATTTAAATCCAAACTTAAAAAGAAGAACGTTTTTGCATAATCTTATATTTGCATTTATGTATGTTAATTATATGGATAAAATTGATGAAATAATAAGGCATAAAATAGGTTTTGAGGCCGAAACTGGTTCATTTATAAAAATCAAAAAAAGTTTTCTTAACGAGTGCGATAAGACAAATAGCATCTTAAAATTATTTTTAATATATAAAAAATATAAAAGAAAACTTAAGAAAGTAAAAATTAATAAGCCAAAAGATTGTATAAAAGTTGGAATTATTGGTGAGCTTTATACTGCAATGGAGCCTTTTTCAACATATGAGCTTGAGAAAATACTAGCAAGCTACCACGTTGAAATCAAAAGATTTACAAACCTAAGTTATCTATTATGGAAAAAGAAATTCATAACACCATTTATGAAAATTAAGTGCAAAAGATATTGTAAATATACTCTTGGTGCTGACGGATTAGATAATGTGTATAGAACTTTATGGCTTAAAAAACATAATTATGATGGAATAATACATACTAAACCATCTGGATGCACTCCAGAAATTGGAGCTATGCCAATTATTATGAAGGCTGCTAAGGAAAATAACATGCCAATTGTCTTCCTATCATTTGATGAACAAACTGCAAATGAAGGACTTAAAACTAGATTGGAAGCTTTTTATGATTTAATAAAATTTAGAAAGGAAAAAGGTAAAGATAAATGAACGGTTATTTAGGAATTGATATAGGTTCTATTTCAACAAAGGGTGTTATAATAGATGATTATAAAAATATAATTGCTAGTACGTATATATGGACTGAGGGTGATCCTGTTGGTGCATCCCTAAAGGTAATTAAAAACTTAGAAAAAGAAGTTAAGGGTAAAAATATAAACATAATAGGCGTAGGAACAACTGGTTCAGCTAGAAAATTAGTAGGAAGTATGATTGGCGCAAATAGCATAAAAAACGAAATAACTGCTCATGCTATTGGAACACTCCATCTTCATCCAGATGTTAGAACAATAATAGAAATCGGTGGTCAGGATTCAAAAATAATATTAATAGAAGATGGAATTGTAACTGATTATGCAATGAATACATTATGTGCAGCTGGTACTGGAAGCTTTTTATCTAGTCAGTCTAAAAGGCTTGGTATTGATGTTAAAGAATTTGGTAAAATTGCACTTACTAGTAATAATCCAACCAATATTGCTGCTAGATGTACTGTGTTTGCAGAAAGTGATCTAATACATAAAATTCAAATGGGATATAGTAAAAATGATATAATTGCTGGATTATGTAAGAGTGTAGCTTCTAACTATTTAAATAATGTTGCTAAAGGAAAAAAGATATACTCCCCTATTATATTCCAAGGCGGTGTTAGCAAAAACATAGGCGTTAAAAAAGCTTTTGAGGATATACTTGGTGAAAAAATTATAACTGATGATAATGGACATTTAATGGGAGCTTTTGGAATTGCTGTTATATCTATGAAAAACAAATTAAAAAAGCCGTTTAATTTTAAAACAGCAAATAGTAATTTTATAACTAAAGCAACTGAGTGTCCACGCTGCCCTAATCATTGTGAAATAATAATTATTAAAAGAGATGGCAAAAAAATTGATTCGTGGGGAAATAGATGCAGCAATGGTGAAGCTTTAACTTAAAATAAGATTATATAAAAAGCCTCAAGTTTAGTTTGAAAACTTGGAGCTTTTATTTATTTGTATTTTTATGTTTTTTAATAAGTCTAGCTAATCCTATGGTTATTAATGTTAATATAAGTGGGAAAACTATCATTCTTGTTAAAACTAATGGTGTTGGCATCATGTTAAATACATATAAGCCAAATATATAAAATAATGCTACAATTAATATTAAATATCCAGTATAAATTCCTACTACTTTTAATAGTTTCTTTAAATATTTATTCATAGATAAGCCTCCCAAATTTAATTAGTTCTAAAGGTATATTTTAATATTATCCCCTAACCATTTTTAATACCTTAACTAGTTTTTGTTCTAAAAGAGGTTTAGCAAATTGCTCTTCTAATGCTAAAACGCTGTTTTTATATCTATCATATGCAAACTCATAATTACCTTCTTTGATTGCTATAACGCATGGTTGTATAACGCTTTCATAAATCCATGTGTAAATTTTTATACTTTCTGGAAACGAATTAATTTCATTAACTATAATTGGTGCAATGTCATAGTAATGCTTAATATCATCTTTATTAACAAAATTATCTCTGAACCATCTTAGCATCATCAATTCATTGCAATTATCATTAAAATTTTCTTGCATACGGAGCATACAAGCAGTAGTTAAATAACATCCCGAACCGGAACTTTTTTCTTGTGTCCCTCTATCTCTATCATTATCCACCCTATCCCAATTTTCATTTAAATCAGATTTTACATGTGTAGAATTATGTGATGCATTTCCATATGGGCTTCTATCATAATAATCGTATTTATATCCTGTGCCATTAGAATAAGGGGTTACATGGAACTCTTCTCCATTTTTACCAACATAGCATCCCCTATCTGGGTCATATTCCATGTCTTTTATTTTATCATAATCAAAATTCGACATATTAATTGTTTCCTTTCTTTTCTTTATTTTCCCTTCTAATTTTTTTCACATATTCTTGATGAATTTTATTTCTAATTTTTATGAAATACGGGCTGAAATAATATGATAAATCATTAAAATCATCATATGTAGTTTCTAAATATATTTCAATTTTTTGAAGCTTTTCTAATTCGTCAATTGTAGGTAATTTTGTCTGTATTTTTTCTAATTCAGTATATAAATACTCTATTTTTTCAGTATCACTACCAAAATCATTATTCTTTTTGACCTTTGATATAAATAACAAAAGCTCTTTCAAATCTCGAGTTTCCATAGTTTTCTCCTTTTTAGTATACGTATAATTAAATTAATAATTTCATTTTGTAGATATGTAATTAAAAATACTATATATGGCGTAATAATTCAGGTCATAATATTAAAGTACTTTTTTAGTTTTTCTATAAATATTTTAACATTAAGCATCGATTATGAAATAATGTTAACAAGCAAGTTTTTACAATTAGGAGTAATTTGGGAGTAAATATAAAAAAGAGCCCTTATTTTATAAGAGTTTTATTACATATTTGGTGGAGCTTAGGAGATTCGAACTCCTGACCTCCTCGGTGCAAGCGAGGCGCTCTAGCCAGCTGAGCTAAAACCCCAAATAATATGCATTATCTCGAATGCATATTAATAATATCAAAAAGAATTATAAAAATCAATACTTTATTCAACTTTTTTTGGCTTTTTTAGATTTATTTGTCATCTAACTGTGAGATTTCATTAGTTAAACAGTTTAATTTTTCCTCTATCTTGTTATCTTGAGCCATTTCAAGTTGATACCAACCTTTTTTAAACATAAGGTTATAAATATCTCTTTGAAGATTACTTACATCATTAAACATGTCAAGATAATCATTGTATAAGTCATTATTACTAGCTTCAGTTAATGCAGTTGCATAATCTTTTACCATAGCCTTTTCTATAGTTAACATAGTTGTTATATAATCTTTATCATTCATTTCCTTAGTTTCAGGAACTTCTACTTTTTTATTTCCAATTTTATTATTCATTTTTTATTTCTCCTATTCTAAAATATTTAATACTGCTTTTGCATGTTCTCTATGAATTTCTTCTACTTTTTTCATAATCTCTTTTATTTCTTCATCTTGAAGTTCTGAATAAAAATGATTAGCTAATTTACAAGCATTAAAATTCCAATTAAAAATATCACTTAGATAATCTAAATCCTTTCCTGATATCATTGTTGGCACTTCGTTATATTGATTCATGTTATTTCCTCCTCCTTTTGTATTATGAACATAAATAAAATTAATAAACATTTTTTTATATAAAATTAAAGAAAGCCCTAAATTTAGACTTTCTTTATAAACAATTAACCGCACTTTCAATTAGGATTTCAAGTTCTGTATCACTAATATTTATTTTCTTTTCCTTCATCCATTCTAGAGATTTTTTTAAAGCTTTGTTCTTTTTTTCTTTACAAGATAGGTCCTTAGATGTTTGCTCAACATACTTTACAGTTTTTTCAATTATTTCTTTTTTTAGCTTATCTTGAATGTATTCTTGGTACATCTTTTTAATTCTAACCCCTATGTATCCAATAATTCCAGTTATAATAGTAAATACAATCTGAATAAGGTTCTTAGAAATGGCATTAAAAATATCATTCAATCAAAATTCCCCCAAATAACATGAAGATGCATCTTCATTAATATAATATTCAATTAAAAAAATATAGGATGGTTTATTTCCTATATTGTAAATATTTTTATTATGGTCGGAAAGACAGGATTTGAACCTGCAACCTCTACGTCCCGAACGTAGCGCTCTACCAAATTAAGCTACTTTCCGATATATGGCGCTCACGAAAAGAATTGAACTTTTGACCTTTACCTTCGGAGGGTAACGCTCTATCCTACTGAGCTACGTGAGCAAATAAGAACTATTTTAGTTCTATATCAATTCCAATTGGACAGTGATCACTACCATATACATCAGAATAAATTATAGGCTTTGATACTTTATCTATTATGCTTTTAGATACTATAAAATAATCTATTCTCCAGCCTATATTTTTTTGCCTTGCATTTGCCATATAACTCCACCATGTATATGAATCAAGTTTATCTGGGTTAAAAAATCTATATGTATCAATAAAACCAGAATCTAATAATTTAGTAAACTTATCTCTTTCTTCGTATGTAAAGCCGGCATTTCCTATATTTGCTTTAGCATTTTTTATATCTTTTTCTGTATGTGCAACATTAAAATCACCGCAAACTACAACCGGTTTATTTTCTTCAAGCTTCTTTAAATATTTCTTTAAATCTTCTTCCCATATCATACGATAATCTAGTCTAGATAAATCTCTTTTTACATTTGGCACATACTGATTTACTAAGTAATAATCTTCAAATTCTAGTGTTATTACTCTTCCCTCATGATCATGTTCATCAATGCCTAGTCCATATGTAACATTTAAAGGTTTATATAATGTATATATTAATGTTCCTGAATATCCCTTTTTTTCTGCCGGATTTATGTAACAATAATAATCTTTTGGTTCAAAATCTATTTGTTCCTTTAATGCCTTTACTTCCTGAAGACAATATACATCTGCATCACATGTATAGAAAAAATCTTCAAAACCTTTCTTTAAACATGCCCTTAATCCTGCAACATTCCAAGATACAAGTTTCATATAACCAACTCCACATAAATATTATATCACGTAATATATAATTAGCACTATTAAACATGAAAAAAACTATTCAAAAGAATAGTTGATTTTTAACTGGTCGGAAAGACAGGATTTGAACCTGCAACCTCATGGTCCCAAACCACGTGCACTGCCAAGTTGTGCTACTTTCCGAACAACAAAATGATTATATCATAATGATTTAATCAAAGTCAATACCACTTTGCGTGTATAATAATGGTATTAAATAAATATTGGCGCGCCCGAAGAGATTCGAACTCCTGACCCCTTGGTTCGTAGCCAAGTGCTCTATCCAGCTGAGCTACGAGCGCACATCTCATAAATCCAAGAGTAAAACATCCCTTGCGACGCCAATAATTATAACACTAATAATGATGTTTTTCAATAGTATTATATGAATTTTTACATGATAATTGCATTATTTTAGTATTTCCTCAACAAATTTTCTAGCTTCCTCTTCAAATTCATCTAACTTTCCATTTACTATAACATAATCATAATTATAGTTTTCTATAAGAGCATCAGCTCTATTTGATGTAATAATTTTTCCATCTTTCCTTCTTATTAATGCCGTTTTAACCTCGTATAAAGAAGCTAGTTTTTTTATCTCACCCGGCTCTCTTAATTTTACAAACAAAATTTGATTATCATCATTATTAAATTCATCTATCTTTTTTATAATATCATTAAATGGTAAATCATTATAGTTGGTAGATAAATCTTTTAAATCAGATAAAAACTTTCTATCTTTATCTGTTTTTGTTCCACTCCAGCCTAAATATTCTGCTGCAATTTTTACCTTATCAACAGATGAAATGCTAGATAATGAGCAATATTTTTTACATAGATTAATAAACGTGTCTTTTCCGCTACCGCCTGTACCATTTAATATAACAATTTGCTTTTTCATTATAAGCCTCCACAACTACTATAAGTTAATTATATCACTAAATATCAAAATACCACAATTACAGAATACAAAAAACAACCACTGATTGCTAGTTTATAAAGTAGTGCTCTAAGTAAAGAAGTAGAACAACTTCTAGACCAAAAGAAATATCAACATTAAGTTATTTATCAATAGCTTTAACTGTTTAAGGCACCAGACATAATTCTAAATTTTGGTTCGTTGTTCCAAATGTCTAATATTTTATCAAAATTTTTATCAGGTTCTAATAATAATTCTGCTAAATTATCTAATTCAATATATTCTTTTTCACTTAACTCAAAATTTTTATATTGTATATATTTAGGTAAGTGCAAAAATATTATTTCATCATTCATTAAAGAATGAAAATCATAAAATAGTCCGCGAATACTCGCTTTTAAACCTAACGTTGCAGGATCTGAAGCATAATATATTTCTCCTTCCTTATATTTTCCACTTCTCATACCCAAGTATGCTTCAGCACCAAATATAAATTTATCCCTAGGAACATCGTTTAAATCAAATCCCATTTCATGGTCTGGGCAATGCTCGTCAGCATCTACTAATATCCATCTTTGTTTAGTTTCATCATAATATTCTGTAATCCAGTGGTCATAACTAACACCATCATATTTAATATAAGGAGCGAAACCACTTCTTACTCTTGCAGAATATCCCTTAGCCTTTAAAGTAGCAGCCAATAATATTGCTTCACCTCTACAAGTAACATGAATTTTATTTTCTGCCTTTCTTTCTTTATGGTAATTTCCATCTTTTCTTAGCAATTCACTTATCATACTTATTGCAGTTGGAAATAAATCATCTTCATAATCTAACCTAGTTATCGGAACTTTTGTCATGTCTCCCCAAAAAGATTTATCTTGTTTTCTTATGTCGGGATTACTGTATGCAATTGGATGGATTATCTGCATTCTTTGTAAAATACATAATTCATCAATATCATTGGTCTGATTTTTCATAAAATCCTTATATAATCCCAAATCTGTATATAAGCTTGTTTGTTTATAAAAATCTAATACTTTGTTATTCATCATACCACTCTACAATATCCTTTAATTTTTTTCTAGGTCTTTGTTTAGGAGATTCATTTGGGTAACCGATTGATATAGCACAATTTAGTTCCATATCCTCATGTCCTAATATCTTAGCAACATTTTCTGCTACATAAACTATATCTCTAATCCACAAAGTACCTAATCCTAACTCGGTTGCTCTTAAACACATATTTTCTACACAGGCACCAATAGATAAACTATCTCCAATAATCCAATTGTCATCTTTTTCTCTAAATATTAAAATCAATATAGGGGCTTGTTTGATTACGTTAGCTGTAGGATTAACGCTACTATTAAATCCATATATTGTTCTTTCTTCTGATTTTTTACTTTTTAACGTGTAATTAATCATCATATCTGCTACCTTGTTTTTTATTTTTTTTCTTAAAACAACAAAATACCAAGGTTGTCTGTTTTTAGCAGATGGAGCTAATCTACCACAATTTAATATATCTTCAATTAATTTTCTATTAACATTGTCATTTTTAAAATTTCTAATGCTTCTTCTTTCTTCTATGATTTTTAAAACTTCCATTCTATCACCATGTATTACCTTTCATAAATCAGTAAAAAGTCTAAATCTAATTATTTTATTTTGAAGAAAATTTCTTTTACAATTTTTATAATTGTTCTGGGGAAATTTTGCCACTGACTACATCCTTAAAAACGTCTCACACTACCCGTAAAGAACATTACTTTCTAGTTCTTTAATTTTTTCATCAATTGATGTCTGTATTTTTTTGTTGCTTCCTTATATGCCAACCATGCAGTGAAAACAGAAACAACATATGGTAAAAAAGTCTTTACATAATTCATAATAAATCAACTCTCATCTATGAATATTATATCACACTTTACTAACTATTTAACTAGCAAACATAATGATTATATCATCATGCAAGTGTGTTTAATAGTATGTCTAGAAAATTCAGCTATAATAAAAGCCCTTATTCTAAAAGGGTTTGCTTATAAAATGGTGGTCTAAGTAAAGAAGTAGAACAATCAATTCAAAATAATTTGGCCAATAACCTTATATCTATATTATCTAACTGTGGAATATGAACAAATATCATATCACAATTCAAATTTTGCTCTGTGATATATTTTAATCCATAATAGTAGATATTATTACATAAATAATTACCGGCATCATGTGAAATAATTACATTAAATCCATTTACCTTTAATTTATAGCATAGTTTAGAAAAATCATAGATAGTATTATAAATATTAGTATTATTTTTACCTTGAATCTCTATTTTTATATTATTATACTCCAATGGTGCTTCCCCAAAAGATATTATCAAATCATAATTATTTTTAATCAATTTGTTTTGAAGTTGTTCAACACTTGTTACAAAACTATTTTTTAGATATAGTTTATCACTTTCGTTACATTTAATATTATCAAGTAAAACTTTTGATGAATTACACTTTCCATTAAAAGCTGTATATAATACTCTCACGTTTTTCCTCCTTATCATAATGATTATATCATCATGCAAGTGTGTTTAATACTGCGTCTAGAAAATTCAGCTATAATAAAAACCCTTATTCTAAAGGGTTTATTTATAAAATGGTGGCTCCGGGCAGGATCGAACTGCCGACACCAGGATTTTCAGTCCTGTGCTCTACCGACTGAGCTACAGAGCCAAAATTACTTTATAAAAAAAATGGCGGTTCCGACGAGAATTGAACTCGCGATCTTCTGCGTGACAGGCAGACGTGTTAACCCCTACACCACGGAACCATTTATATAGCTTTTTCCTTAAAGCTCTTTAAGTATACTAAAAAATATATGTTGTTGTCAATAGCCATATAACATTTTTTTATTTATTTTACTAATTTATATGACAATATAAATGATAATACCATAAAAATCGTACCTATATAAGTAAAATTGGTAGGAATAAGTGCCACAATAGAACCTAATACAAAGCCTATTATCATGCTATATATAAGGCCAAATTTTTTCTCTAGTAAAAATTTCATTAACTTTAAAAGACTTAATACCCCAAATAATAAACCTAAAGAAAATGGAATTAGTTTATTAATCTCTTTTAATCCAAAAGTAATAGGATGAGACATTACTGATAAAACATATTCATAAAGCCCAATTACAATTAGTAAAAACGACCCGCTAACTCCAGGAACAACCTTACCTACTGAATAAATAACTCCTGCTAAAAACAATAAAGAAAAGCCTATAATGCTTCCATATGAATCATATTTGTCTAAAAAGTTAATATTATTTTTTGATAAAAGAAATAAAATAACTGATAATAGAATTGTTAATATAATAGCAAGATAATTAATCTTTTCATTTCTAAACTTAACTTCCTTAAATAAGTATGGAACTCCTCCTAATATAAGACCTATAAAAGAAAGCTTTGTTAAAGCTTCATGCTTTTCATATAAAAACATCATTACATTACTAAACCATATAGCGCCAATTAATATTCCAATACCTAAAATAAGTAGAAATATAAAGTGTTTTTTAAAGTCTTTAAACAGGTTTGTAAGTGCTAATATCATCTTATCATAAACACCAAAAATAACTGCTATAACAGCACCAGAAACACCTGGTATAACCATTGCTGTTCCAATTAAGATTCCAATTAAAAATAGATAAATAAAAGACATATAATCACCTACATAATTATATGCCTTTATAAATTTACTATTCTATTGTTAAAGTTTGTATATCAGGCTGTATTTGAATAAATGTATTGCCATCATTCACTACTAATTCTTTGTTTGTTTGCTTAACTTTATATACGGTTTGAGCACTTCTTGAAGACTTTTGCCATGTAATTGGAATTGCATATCCTTCTGAAATATAATAGCCATCACCGCTTCCGATGTTATTTAAATCTTGCCTTCCTCCAGCATAACCATCATTTAAAGTATAATTATGAACCTTATAAGTTATTATATTCTTAGCAGTATACTGCATTCCAGTTGCATAATCTTTATGTTCTATACCATTTTGGTATCTTTTGTATACTTTGTTTTCAGGGCCATAAGTATAGCTTGTTATATGACTTTTTGAGTAAGGAATCTTAACAGTATTAGCTGGTATTACGCCTTCGTAGTTAGATAAATTAAGTGGTTCTACTTGATATTTTAGTAAAAGCTTTTTATTAGTAGTTAAACTATATCCTCTTTTTTTAGCAGCTTCTTTTATTCTATCTATACTTGTATAAGCTCTATGCTCCCTAGCAATTTTTCTTAAGCTATTATCCCATGTAAACGCATTACTATTATCAGCATTTATAGCCAGCACGTTTAAGCTAGATATATCGCTTTGAGCTCTAGGACTCCATCCTATATGAGCATATATTGCATCATTTTCTAAAGCATAATCTAAGTAATAATGTCTAGAACTCCTAACAGATGCTATTCTTTCAGTATTTTTATCTTTAAATAAGGCCATCATTCTAGTTATTCCGCCTTCTACTATCATCTCATAAGTAATATAAGCATCTTGAATACCAGCTTGATATCCCCATACAGCCTTATTATTATTTATCATAACTGCAATAGGCCTTGAATTAGAATCAGGATCTACTACTTTTATTTTTTCTACTTTCTTGGTTGTTGTAGTTGTTGTCTTAGGCTTTTTGTTGCTATTTTTACTATTATTCTTACCAAATATCAAAATAATAGATAAGCCAGTAATTATTATAAGTAAAACTATAATAATCGCTATTTTCACTTTCTTTTTTAACTTCTTTTTTGTAATCTGTGTATCCATAAATATTCTCCTTTTTAATGTAATTATATTTTAGTAGCTACTAGCTTTATAATAGTAGTTTGATTTTATAATTTCTTCTTTTTTATTATCATAAATAATTTTAATTTCGTAATTGTTAGAAAGTTTATCCTTATTTAAAATTTCTACATTTTTCACTTTTGAACTATTATATTTCTTTAATCCATAGCATTCCTTACAAACACTTTCATCAGCACCATAATACCTATCTTTATTAGTTGTTAACATATCTTTATCTTTTGTAATTATATATAGTTTTGATGTTTCTCCATCTTCCTTTATAAATACGTAGCTAACAAATACTTTTTGGCCATTAAATTTAACCGGTTCATATCCTAAAGAAATTTTACTTAAGTCCTTATAATTTGCAAATACTATAGAGCCATCCTTTGCATGAGCTGCCATAATATAAGAAATACCACCTTCATGATAATTACCAATAAATACATATCTATCTTCATACAAATTATCTGATAATTCATATACTTTTTCACTATCATTATATTTAACTAATTTTAAGTTGCCATCACTGGTAAGTAAATAAAGACTATTTTTACTTATATCATCATCAGATACAATAAGCATATCTAATATGTTACTTTGAAACTTTTTAAATTCCACTTTAGATGTGCTTTCACTATAATCTCCTATATATACTTCATTATTAGCAGTAAGTGCTGCAATAGGTCCAGATAATGGTCCATAATTATCTAAATCAAATGCCGTTATATATTTAACTTTCGAAGTAATATCACTAATTATATACTTAGATGTAAGTCTATTATCATCATTATAAGTTGATACATTTATTTTACCATTTATTATCTCTATTTTAGATTGAACTAAATTATTATATACTGTGATAAAAAATCCACCATCTTCGCCTATTTTAGTATCCTTTACAAATTCTACATTTTTATATTTATCGTATGGCGACTTTGAAATCTTACTAATTGTTATCTTATTATTAGTATTATTTTTATTAGTGTTTATATCACCTTTCTTTATTATATAACTACTTATAAATATAAATACTACTATAAGTAATACTATAAAGCATTTCATTATTGTAATTAAACTATTATTTTTAATGCTACTTGATGCCTTCATATTAAAACTCCCTTTATTATTTATATTTCTATTATAGCATATTAATTTATTTTATTACTTAAGTCTTTTGCAGCTTCTAAAGCGCTAGTAAATGCCCAAGAAAGATTATATCCGCCGCACTTTCCGTCTACATCTAAAACTTCCCCTATGGCATATAATCCGCATGTTTTCTTAGATTCTAAACCACTAGTAAACTCACTTAATAATGCTCCTCCATTTGTTATTTGTGCTGCATCAAAGCCACCTACACCTACTATATTAAAATACATGTTTTGTAAGTTAAAGCATAACCCTTCTAGCTCGTTTTCTTTTAACTGCTTTACCATTAAGCCACTTAAGTTTAATTCTTTTGCAACTATAAGAGCTAGCTTATTATTAACTATAGTAGATAATGCATCTTCTACTTTATATGAGTAAAAGCCTTTTAAGTAATCTTTTAACTCAAACCCACTATAATTAGTAACTAAGTTTAATATCAATTTCACTTTTTTTCCTTCATCTAAATACTTTGAAACATTTCTTGATAAATTAAATACTATTATGCCTGATAATGAGTCCTTTGTAAACTGAACTTGTCCTTTTTCACTTTTCTCTATAAAGCCATCAACACTTAAACTAACATATGAATCAAACCTTACACCAGCAAGTTCCTTTATATATTTATAATCAGTATTTAAATACGTTAATGATGGGTATAGTTTAGTTATAGTATGGTTAAATGATTTTAATATTTCATGTCCAAAGCCAGTTGAACCTGTTTTAGGATAACTTACCCCACCAGTTGCTACTACAAGCTTCTTACATTTTATCTCATCATTTATTATAAATATTTCATTTTCTTTCTCTACTTTTTTTACATCATAATTATATTTTACTTTAATGCCTTTTTCTTCTAAAGCTCTTTCAAATGATTTACAAACAGTAAGTGCTTGATTAGAGTACGGATATAATCTACTACTATTATCTTCTTTTCTTATAATTATCCCAAAGGCATTTAAATACTCATAATAATTTTCTAAATCACTAGGCAATATATCTAAAAAGTCATAATCTTTTACTTCTAATTTATCTTTAAAAGCACTTAAAGATGAAGAACTATAGTAATTTTCCAATAAGTTTTCTTTATTTCCTAAATTACATCTACCATTTCCTGTCATCAAAAGCTTTTTGCCTAGCTTATCATTCTTTTCTAAAATCAAGATATCAGCAAATGAATTTAGGCTTTTTAGTACAAGTGAAAAAAACACCCCTGATGCTCCCGCTCCAATAACTACTACATCATACATATAATTACCCTCTTTTCTAATTAAAGTATAGCATGGTATAGATTTTATATCAATATAAGCTTTATTTTAGTAAATATTATCATTTTTTTTAATATATTTAATTAGGAGGTTGTAATGAAAATCAAAAATAAGTTTATTAAAAATTATGGGTTTTCTCTTATAATTTTAATTTCTGTAGTATTAGGAAGCATTACCGGTATTATAATGAAAGATAATGCATCTATTTTTAAGCCACTTGGTGATATTTTCTTAAACTTAATGTTTACAATAGTAGTCCCTCTAGTATTTTTTACAGTAACAAGTAGTATTGCTAAAATGGTGGATTTAAAAAGGCTTGGTAAAATTGCTGTAACATCACTTATAGTATTTATAATAACATGTAGTATTTCAGCTATATTTATGTTTATTTCACTTAAGATTGTCTCCCCTATAGATTCTACTAACATGTTAATAGATAATACGGTTTCAAATGAAAGTATAAGTGTTGGTCAAAAAATAGTAGAAGCTATAACAGTAAATGATTTTAGTGATATTCTATCAAGAAGTCATATATTACCACTTATTATTTTCTCTATTATTGTTGGTGTATCTATTAGTATGCTTAAAGAAAAGGCAAAAAAATTAACTGAACTATTAGAAATATGTTCTAACGCAATGATGAAAGCTATTAAAATAGTTATGTTTTATGCACCTATTGGTTTATTTGGATATTTTGCTAATCTAATAGGTACTTTTGGTACTACTTTAGTTAAAGGGTATATAAAAAGTTTCTTAATTTACCTTGTTGTTGGAGTATTATATTACTTTATTTTCTACACTCTTTATGCATTTATAGCTGGTGGTAAAAAAGGTGTTAAATTATTTTATAAAAACATACTTAACCCAACTGTTGTTGCACTTGCAACTCAATCTAGTTTAGCTACACTACCAACTAATTTAGAAAGTGCAAGTAAAATGGGTATCCCAGAAGATATTAGTGAAGTTTCAATGAGTGTTGGTTGCAGTATGAATATGCATGGTAGTGTTATGAGTGCTATACTTAAAATCTCGTTTCTATTTGCTATCTTCGGTAGAGATTTTACTGGTATAGGTACGTTTTTAACAGCTATTTTAATATCAGTACTATCTGGTGTTGTTATGAGTGGTATTCCTGCTGGTGGATTAATTGGTGAAATGTTAATTGTTAGTATGTATAGTTTCCCTGCTGGTGCATTTGCAATTATATCTACTATAGGAATAATAATTGATGCTCCTGCAACAGCTATAAATGTTGTTGGAAATCCAGCAAGCTGTATGTTAATATCTAGATTTGTTGAGGGCAAAAATTGGCTTTATAGCAAAGAAAAAAACGTTAGTTAAACGTTTTATCTTAAGTATTCTTTTAAGTTCAAAGAGGCATTATATATGTCTCTTTTGCTTATATTTTCATATTTTTTATTAACACTTGCTATAGCTTCTTTTAATGATACGTTATTCTTAATTATTTCATCTACTAATAATGATTCTATAGATAAATTATTATCTTCTTTTTCTTTTACATCATTACTTATTAAAATAACGTACTCCCCTTTATTTGCATTTTCATCATTTAGAAAGCTTTCATAAACTTCTTCTACTTTACCATATACGGTTTTTTCATGTATTTTTGTTAATTCACTGCAAACAGATATATAACTATTTGGAAAGTAATTTTTTAAATCTTCTAATAATTTTATTATTCTTTTAGGAGATTCATATAATACTTTTGTTTTAATTTTAGAGTAATTTATTTCTTCAAACAGCTTTTTTCTTTCTTTGTTATCATTTGGAACAAATCCATAAAATGAAAATGAAGAAGTATCTAAACCAGAAATAGATAAAGCTGAAATAACGGCAGAGCACCCAGGCACAGATAAGACTTTTATATTTTCTTTTCTTGCTCTTTTAACTAATATATAGCCCGGATCTGATATACAAGGTGTTCCCGCATCCGAAACTAATGCTATATTACTATCACCTTTCAAATATTTAACTATCTCATCTACTTTTTTCATTTCATTAAATTTGTGATATGCCATTAATTTATTTTTTATATTAAAGTGACTTAAAAGCTTTAATGTCTGCCTTGTGTCTTCTGCTAATATTAAATCGCAGTTTGTAAGGGTATCTACCCCCCTTTTAGAAAAATCATTTAAATTACCAATAGGTGTTGCAACTATATATAAAACTCCCATAAAATCTACGCTCCTTTTAATTTGTTCATATATTCTTTGATAACTTTTAAAAAAGTAATATAGAACTAAAATCCCTCTTATTATACAATAAATATCAAAATTTCTCCATATCACGTAGTATCTAAGCTTGATATTTTACATTTTTTAATAAACCTTTTTCTATGTATACAAAAAGAAAGCCTTAATTTAGCCTTCTTCATATTATTTATTATATTTAGCAAGTTCTTCTCTTAGCATTTCCATTGTTTTAGCTGGATTTGCCTTACCACGAGTTTTTTTCATAACCTGTCCTACAAAGAAATCGATCATTCTTGTTTTTTCAGGATTATATTCTCTTGCTTGGTCGTCATTTTCTTTTAATACTTCCATAACTATATCATGAATAGCTGAATCATCAGTTATTTGCATCATACCTTTTTCTTTTACAATTACGCTTGGTGTTTTGCCTGATTCTATCATATCTTCAAATACTTCTTTAGCCTGCTTTGATGATATTGTTTTATTATCAATTAAATCAATTAATTCCTTTATCACCTCTGGTTTAACAGGAACCTCATCTATAGTTAATTCATTAGCATTTAAATATCCTAAAAGCATGCCAGTTATCCAGTTACAAGCCTTTTTAGGATCACAGTTAAGTGCAACAACTTCATTAAAGAAGTCAGATACTTCTTTAGTTTTAACTAATACTTCAGAATCATATTTAGAAAGTTCATACTCACTTGTATATTTTTTTACCCTATCTAATTGTAGCATTGGAATTGTCTTCCTAATTTCATCTAGCATTTCATCTGTAACAGGCGTTGGTGCAATATTTGGTTCTATAAAATATTTATAATCAACTGCATCAGCTTTACTTCTCATTTTAAACGTTTCACCTGTTTCATCATCAAAACGTCTTGTTTCCTGCTCTACTTTTCCGCCTTTTTCAAGTATTTCAGTCTGTCTTTTAATTTCATAGTCTATTGCACGTCCTACGTTATAAAATGAATTTACGTTTTTCATTTCAACTTTACAACCTAATTCATCTGTATCAGATATTGAGACATTAACATCACATCTCATTTGCCCTCTATCACTTCTAGCTTCAGAAACACCGCAGTAAACTATTAAAGAACGATATGTTTCCAAAAATTTTAGCGCTTCTTCTTTAGAATGAATGCATGGTTCAGTTACTGTTTCAAGAAGTGGCACACCAGATCTATTATAATCTATTAAAGAATATGTATCATAGTGATCTAATGATGCTGAATCTTCTTCTAGATGAGTATCATGTATCCCTATTCTTTTTATCTTTCCATCAACATCAATATCTAAATATCCATCTGTACCTACTGGTTTAGTCATCTGAGTTATTTGATAACCTTTTGGTAAATCTGGATAATAATAATTTTTTCTATCGAAAATTATTTCATCTGGTTGTTTACAATTAAGTGCCATAGATACTTTTAAAGCTCTTTTAACTGCTTCTTCGTTAACAACAGGAAGTATTCCAGGAAAGCCTAAATCTTGATATGCAACATGGCTATTTGGAGCTTCAGTATAACCATTTACAGCCGGAGAAAAAACTTTTGAATTTGACTCTAATTCGCAGTGAACTTCAAGTCCTATTGTTACCTTATACATATTAGTTTTCCTCCTTTAGTGAAAGTGGCACGAAACCAATTTTTTCTTCTAATTTTTTTGCAATATTAAATACTTTATCATCACTCATTATAGGTCCAGTTATATTTACTGCAACCGGCATGTCATAAATAATTCCTGATGGGATTGTAATTGATGGAAAGCCTCCAAAATTACCAATTGCAAGATGGTTTTCTAAAAGCAAGTATTTTTCTGATAAACGGTCCATCTCTTCATCAAAGTGCGGTGCAATAGCGCCTGCATTTGGCATAATACATGCATCATATTCTTTAAATAATTCTGTCATTTTATCCACTACAAGCCTTCTAATTCTCTGAGCATTTTTAAATAGTTTTTCCTGGTTTTCTCTTTGAAGTATAAATGAACCAATAACAAATCTCCTTCTTATTAACTCTGAAAATCCTTCAGTTCTAGTATTTATCATAACTTCATCTGGAGTATTTCCATCTATTCTATTACCAAAAGGAATTCCGGTAAGATTTGAGTTATTGCTAGTTGCTTCAGCACATGAAATTGCCATATATGATGGATAAATTCCGTTTAATATGTTTTTGTCTATGCTTTCTTCTTTAACTTCGATACCTAATTCTTTAGCATATGATAGCACTTTTAAAAAGTTTTCATAGTATTTATTATCATCTTTTAATTCATCAACTATTTCTTTTATATAAAATAACTTTTTACCCTTTGTATCATTATTTAAATTATCAATTATGTTTATGTCTTTTGAATCAAATGAGGTCATGTCATTAGAATCTATTCCCTTTAAATTTTCTATTACATATGCTGAATCTTCTACTGTTTTAGAAAAACATCCTACATGATCTAAACTTGATGCAAATGCAAATAATCCCCATCTAGAAATAAGTCCATAAGTAGGTTTATATCCAACTATTCCGCCGTATCCTGCTGGCTTACGAATAGAATCTCCTGTATCTGAACCAAGTGCATAAGGAACTATCCCGCGTGCTACTGCTGCTGCAGAGCCAGCTGACGAACCACCTATAAGCCTTGATGTATCCCAAGGATTTCTAACTACTCCTGTGTGTCCTGTTGTACCAGTTCCTCCCATAGCAAGTTCATCAAGTACTGTTTTACCTATTACAACAGCGCCACTATCCTTTAGTTTTTTAACAGAAGTTGCATCAAATACTGGGACATAGTCTTTTAGTATATTTGAAGATGCTGTTGTAAGAACTCCCTTAGTTGAAAAGTTATCTTTAACTGCACATGGAATTCCTGAAAGCACATTATCTGTAACACTTTCTTCCTTTGCATCATCTAGTATTGTTACAAAGCTATTTAACTCATCTTGATATTTATGAGCTCTTTTAAGAGATTCTTTTATTAATTCATTACTTGTTACCTTACCCGTTTTTAAAGCTTCATGTATTTCTTTTAAACTTTTATCTAAGTAATTCATTAATTTTCACCTCCAACTACCTTTGGCACTTTTACTTCATCATAAATTGTTTCTTTAGCATTTTTAACAGCATCGTCTGTTTCAAGTAGAGAATTTGCAACATCATCTCTTAAGTGTGCATCTTTATTTTTAAATGGAAATACCATTGGTTCTACCTTTTCTATTCCATCTATTTTTGTTATTAAATCCATATGTTTTAGTATTGTTTCAAACTCTTTTTCAAAAGCTGGAAATTCTTGTTGTTTCATCTTAAACATAAGTTTTAATGCATAATCTTGTATGTTGTCTCTTGTTATTTTTTGCACGCTTTAGTCTCCTTTCTTATTAGTAATCGCAGTTACCCGGTGTTCTTGGATATGGTATTACATCACGTATGTTTTCAACACCTGTTAGGTATATTAATAATCTTTCAAATCCCATTCCAAATCCAGAATGATAGCATCCTCCAAATTTTCTTAAGTTTAAATACCACTCCATACCATCTTTTGGCATATTTAACTCTTCCATTCTATTTACAAGTTTATCATAATCTTCTTCCCTTTGAGAGCCACCCATAAGTTCTCCAGCTCCAGGAACTTCAAGGTCTACTGCTGCAACTGTCTTACCATCATCATTTTGTTTCATATAAAATGCCTTAATATCTTTTGGCCAATCTGTTATAAATACTGGTCCATCAAAATATTCAGTTATATATTTTTCATGTTCTTTTGCTATATCTTCACCATATTCTGGCTTAAATTCAAAATCTACTTTAGCATTCTTTAAAATAGTTATAACTTCTTCATGAGTTACTCTAGTAAACTTACTATTAACTAGTTTATGTAGTTTATCTAGTAAACCTTTTTCAACAAACTTATCAAAGAATTCAAGTTCGTTTTTGCATGTCTCTAAAACATAAGTAACAACATATTTAAGCATATCTTCCATGATATCCATATCACCTTTTAAATCACAGAATGCTATTTCTGGTTCTATCATCCAAAATTCATTAGCATGTGTTTTAGTATTTGAATTTTCAGCTCTAAAAGTTGGTCCAAACGTATATGTCTTTTTATAAGCTAGTGCAAATGTTTCGGCTTCTAATTGTCCTGATACAGTAAGATTTGCTTGTTTTCCAAAGAAGTCTTTAGAATAATCTACCTTACCACTTTTAGCTACTTTATCTAAATCAAGTGTAGTTACCTGAAACATTTCACCTGCTCCCTCACAGTCACTTGCTGTAATAAGAGGAGCGTGAAAGTATACATATCCTCTATCCTGAAAATATTTATGAATTGCATATGCGGATGCACTTCTTACTCTAAATACAGCTTGAAATAAATTTACCCTTGGTCTTAAGTAAGCTTGCTCTCTTAAGAATTCATTAGAATGTCTTTTGGGCTGCATAGGATAATCTTCTGGGCAATCTCCTTCTAATTTTATACTAGATACTTTAATTTCAAAGTCTTGACCCTTACCTACTGATTTTATAACATCTCCAACTACTGTTATTGCACTTCCAATATGATACTTTTGAATTGTATCAAAATCACTTGATTCGTTATCATATACAAGTTGCACATGTTTAAAACATGTTCCATCTGAAAAATCAATAAACCCAAACTCTTTTTGCTTTCTATGGTTTCTAATCCATCCTTGTAAAGTAACTTCCTTATCTAAGTACTCTTCTGTTTTTTCATATAATTCTTTTACATCTAACATAATAAACCTCCTAGAATTAAAAAACAGTTATGCATCCCATAGGGACGAATAACTGTCTATATCCGTGGTACCACCCAGCTTACTATTTTAAAAATAGTCACTTTAGATACTTTAACGTGTTTTCTTACGTCTTAGCCTACTTTAATTAAATTTCGGTAAGAAGCTCCAAGGTGTTCTTTCAATAAACTATCCTACTGATATTTCACCGTCATCAGCTCTCTTTTAGGAATCATTTAAATACTTTTCCTCTTCATTGCTTAATAAATATATTTAGATTATATCACATTTTATGAAATTTATAACAAAAAAGTGTTTTTTTGACATATTCTGTAAAAATTACAACAAAAAAAAGCAGCTTATGCTACTTTAATTTTTAAATGGCGCTTCAAGTAGGACTCGAACCTACGACCTGCCGGTTAACAGCCGGATGCTCTACCAACTGAGCTATTGAAGCACTTGTAACCTCAATTACGCTAATAATTATATTATTTATAATTTTCTTTGTCAAGCACTTTTTAATCTTTTTCTTTACTTATTATTATTTTATGCTAAAATATTAGTCATTATTAATTATTAAGGGGTATTTCTATGAGAATAATTGATTATAATAGCTTAAAGATTAGTAAACAAGCATTTTCCTCCGGATCGTTTGGAAAAATATATGAGTGTTTATATAATGGAAGCATCTATGCATATAAAGAATTTGAGGATGCTACTTTTTTGCACGGGAAAAAGCAAAAATTAAATAGGATAAATAAAATAGATGAAGATTTTTTAGTAACGCCACAGTTTTGGATAAAAAAAGATGGCAAAACAAGTGGATACTTAACAAAATTACTTAATGGAAAAGATCTAGCTTTTCTTGAGGAATATGATTTAAGATATAAAGTGCAAATCTTAGATAATATTAAGCATGAAATTAAAAAAATGCATTCTTATGGAATAATCCACTCTGATATTTCAAGTTCAAATATAATTATGGAAGATAACATTCCTTATTTTATAGATTTTGATAATTGCTCATATAATAATAGTCCTATAAAAATATCAGATGGAAGTGATATAACTCAGGAATTTATCAAAAAATATGGAGTTATAAAAGAACTTGATATACTTCTATTTAATCTTTTAACATTTGAATTAGTCAATGAATGTAATTATAATTTGATAAGAAAAAACATAATGCTAAATAATTATGGTTTATTTGATAACTCTACCTCAAAAGAAATATGTGAAAGTTTTTTCTTGGAGAGCGAAATACCTGAAAAAAGATTTTTAATAGATAAAATTAAATAATCTCTATGTTTTTATATTATGTGAACTTGGCCCCTTTATTATATTTCCATCTATATCAAATCTGGAGCTATGACATGGACAATCCCAGGTTTTATCTATTTCATTAAATATTAGATGGCATTTTAAATGTGGGCATGTATTTGATGTTATGTGTTTACTACCTTTTTCATCGATATAAATGCCTACTCTTTTTCCATCTACATTTTCTATATATGCCTTATTCTTATACCAAGATGGATTCTTTCTTATTAAAGTATAACCATATGATTTAACACTCCCTAAAAGGGTGTTTTTTGCAAAATTAATTACCTTTTTTACTGCAATATTTCTTTTAGGTGAAAACAAATTAGCATATTTACTTTTTCTTCCTAAAACTAGGTTTGAAATAATTTTACCTGCAATAGTACCATTAGTCATTCCCCAAGTATTATATCCAGTTGCTATAAATACATTTTTTTCCGTATCAGATATTCTTCCTACTATTGGCATAAAATCATTTGTCATAACATCTATATTAGTCCATTTAAAATTAGGCATTTTACCAGTAATTTCTTTTGATAATAAAGTACACTTTTCATAATTTTTCTTGTAATTTAAACTATCACATGTTTTTGATACACAGTTTAAATATATAAAGTATTTATCTATCATATCATTATAATATCTAAATGAAACAACAGGTTTACTAGCCGAAATGCATGAATAATCATCTTCATCTTCTATTTTTGTAGCACATATATAAGATTTTTCTGTATAGGTTTTAAGTGGGATAAAACCTGGTAAAGTAAAAAATGGATAATGACATGAAACAATTATTTTCTTTGCACTTATCTTAAAGTCATTAGAATACAAAACGTATAATTTATCTTCTTTCTTTATTTTAGTTACCCTACTTTTCTGATAAAGTTTTACGTTTGAGTTATCTAGAATCTTAATTAATGCACCTATATATTTTGCTGGATTAAATGTATATGAATTTTTTACCATTATAAAATCTTTTATATCTTTTTTATCAAAAGATAATGGCTCGTCATAGTACTTAACGCCTAATCTATCAAGAATACTCTTCTCATTTTTAAACTTTGCTATATCACTATTATCCGTTGTAAAAGTAACCGTTTTTACTTTTCTTAAGTCGCAATCTATTAAATTATCTTCAACTGTTTTTCTAATTAATTTTATTGCATCTTTTTGTGATTCATAATACAGCTTTGCAGTATTAAAATCATAAACACTTTCTATATCACTATATTTTAGATCCTGAAGGTATGTTACTTTACCAGTACTTTTACACGTGGTTGACGAAAAAAAGTCATCCGCTTCTAAAAGGATTATTTTATATTTTGAATCTTTCAAATTATAAGCTATAGTAAGCCCTGTTATTCCACCGCCAACAATTACTATATCAGCTGTTTGATCGTTTTTTATACTACTTAAATTAACTTTTTGTCCATATTTTTGCCACAAACTTTTTTGCATTTAATATCACCAATATTATTATGAATAAATACTTACGGTGGTATTCAAAATTAGTCTATGTTTTTAACAAATGGAAGTTTTTTAATTCTTTCAAAAACTAAATCATCATCTATAAAATATTCATTACCTTTAAAATTGCTTAAATGGTATTCATAATTTAATATAGCTTTTGTTAAATCTAGCTTAGCTTTATGTTCTTCAAAATAGAAACATGATAGTATTTTTTGTAAAAAGAACTTATCTACCATTAAATCATTATTTAATAATTCACTTATTAAATGGCTTAAGGTTATATCATCACCAGAATTTATTATTTTATTAATTAACAGTATAAAATTATCGTTGTTAAAGCTTTTAAAATCATAGTTTGCTATTGTTCTATAAACCTTCTCACTATTTATTGAAACTCTTAAAGTAATTATTTTCTTATTTTCTTTTGCATATATTTTTCTTTCTATCATTCATTTCACCTGTAGTATTATTATATTTTTAATATGAATGTTTAGAACAAAAAAAGTACAAATCTTACAGAAATGTACTTTAAATATCATTGGTTGCGGGAGTAGGATTTGAACCTACGACCTTCGGGTTATGAGCCCGACGAGCTACCGAACTGCTCCATCCCGCGATATAATTAAATGGCGGAGGAAGAGGGATTCGAACCCCCGCGCCGGTTGCCCGACCTCCCGGTTTTCAAGACCGGTCCCTTCAACCAGACTTGGGTATTCCTCCAACTTCATAATTATTATATGCAATTTTTATAAACATATAACAACTTGACAACGTAAAGATTATAACACATATAATTTTAATTTGTCAATATCAATGTAAAGAAAAATAAGGCATAACTATTTAATCATACTTACGCCTTACTTTTTTAAGTTCTTGAACCCATTAAATTTGTTGATGAATATCTTTTTAGCCCTATATTAAATATTAAGTTTGATTTAAGTTTTTTCGTTTCTAAAACTTTTCTGATATCATAGGTTCATATATTTTAACATTATTTTTAATTGAATTATCTACATCTATTAATAATCTTGGATTATGTGTTTTAAGCCACTTCTATTTTTATTTAGTACTTTTTTTACTTACCATAACAAGTGGTACGTAAACCTCATCTTCAGTAATACCAGCATGTGCTGATTTAAATGTTTCATGATTATCACTATACCTAATAGCCTTGTCATTTATAGCTACTGCAATATAATCTCCTATTCCGTCCTTGAATAAAGGATTTTCTATTCCATCGCCAAATATCTTATTTTTGATTATCTCTTCACTACTTAAAAGTAAGAAATCATCTTTTATTACTTTTTTAATTGCTCCTTCAAATTCTTTTTCTTTACCATCCTTAACCCTAAAAGAAGAAGCACGCGAATCAATGCCAGTTGTACCTTTTAGTAATTCTATAATATCTGGATAATCTGTTAAAGTAATCCAATTTTTTATATTTATATGTCCATGATCTGCAATCATAATTATAAGTGAATCATCTATTCTTTTACATAATTGCTTAAATTTTTCGTCTATTAATTTAAACTTTTCTTTTGCTTCAATACTATCTGTTCCATAATCATGCATAGTTCCATCCGGTTCATCATAATATGCATATATATAGTTTTTCTTATCATTTTTAGTTATTTCGACTATTTTATCATTCATTTCATCAATATCTTTATAAGGAACATTCCCATATGGTGATACGCAGCTTCCAAGGTGGCCATCTATTTTTGAAATTTTTTTCATTGCACTAACTACTTTAAGAATATTTTTTGTTCCGGGGTAATCCTTTATTTTTTCTCCGCTTTCTTTTTCACAATTTAAAAATAATGTTACAACGGAATCATACTTTTTCATATACATATCCCATCCAAGCCATCCATGTTCCACCGGGCTAAGTCCAGTTATTACGCTAGTAGTTGCCGCTGTTGTAGTAGGCGGAAATACGCTAGATATCCTACACTTTAAATTCTCATTTAAGAACGGTGTAATATCCTTATTTTTCTTTAATATGTTATAGCCAAATCCATCATATAAAACAACTATTATATTCTTATAATCATTTTTTAACTGTTCATCTACTATTTTTAAAGTTTTTCTATTATTTTTTATTCCATAATAATTTTCTATAGAGCTTATTAAACTAAGCAAACTATTATCATAATTTGGGTATACACATTTCACTTTATCAACTCCTTATTTTTTGGGGATATATTTCTTCAACTTTTTTCTAGACATTTAATATTTAAAAATATTCGTTTCTTATTTTCCCCATAGTATTAATTGCTTTCTTAGATTTTCCTTTATGTCACTATCCTTATACTCATTGATTAGATAAATCTTGTTAACGTTTTTTCTATCAAAATATCCTATATTTAATCCGTTATATTCTATTATATATAAATCATTGGTACTAGAATCTATGTACTTCTTGAAATCGCTGTAGTCCTTAAAATTTTTCTTAATGAAACTATATATTAAATCATCAAATTCATGATATTTATTATCAATGTACGGTCTTACATTATAAATATCTTGATTGTTATCATAAGATTCTTTAGGATATTTTTCAAGCCTATATTCCCCTTCATCATCTACTATATTTCCATTAACTTTATCAGTTATTTTAAAGCCATATCCAAAGTGTCTATAAAAATTAAGTCCTGTTATAGAAGCTGGAATTTCTAATCTGTTAGCTCTTTTATAATATACATTGCTTTCTAAAGTTTCAATTATTTTTCTTCCAATTCCCTGTCCTTTATATTCTGGATCTATAAATATAGTAAAAAATGAACTTTCTGTAGAACTACCCCAATATGGTCCTATCATTCCAACTCCAATAATTTTTTCATCATCTAGCACGACGTATGCATGAAATACTTCTGCCCTTTTTTTAATAAAATCTTGATTTAGCTGATTAGCTAATTCTTTTATCTTAATTTCTTCATAATCTTTAATATTTTCAGTATATAAATCTTTAGTAATTATTTTACTTATTTGAAATTCATCACCATATTTATATCTTCTTACGTGTATCATGTTATCACCTCTATCTGTCATTATTAATTACTTTCTTTTCTAAAATTATCTTCTAATATTTCCATTTCAATCTTATCATGATATTTACCATCTAAAAAGTATACTTCATGTCTCCTTCCATACTCTTTAAATCCCACTTTCGAATAGCACTTAATTGCTCTTTTATTAAAAGAAAATACTTCTAGATTAACATTGTGCATATTCTGAAAATTAAAAGCGTAGTTTAAAAGTAATTTTAACGCTTCTTTTCCATAGCCTTTATTCCTATTTTCTTCATCTCCAATAAAAATTCCTACTGTACAACTTCTATTTATTCTATTAATATTCATTAATGAACAATTACCTAAAAGTTCATCAGTTTTAATATCTACTATTGCAAAGTTTGCATCACCATTTTTACCTGCATTAGTAATCCATTCTTTTTCTCCTTCTATAGAAATGATTTTAACAGTACTACCAGTTGGATCCGTTACACTTCTATCATTCATCCACATGGTATATTTTTCAACATCTAAAATATTCATTGGTGATAAATATAATCTATGTCCTATAAATTTCTTAAAATATTTCATAATCTCTTCCTCCTATCTATGAGTAACAAACAAAAAGCACGTAAGTCACTCCTATAGTGACTCCGTGCTTATTTAAAGTACGTGTAGGCCTTTATTTGCCCTTTGAGGCTAGATATAATATCACACTCAAACTCACTTATTGCTTATAAAATAACAATTTTTAACTTATTTGTCAAGCAATTATTATAAAAAATTATCTATGTTTTTCTAAGCTTTCGCTTGTTACAATTCCCTTTTTAACATTCAAATCCAAATCAGCTTTTAATTTATCATTATATTTTCTATTATGTGAAATACTTATTATGGTTCCTTCATTCGTCTCTATAAGTTCATATATTAAGTTTAAAGCTTCACTGTCCAAATCCTCATCTAATATAAGAATATTAGTGTTATTTAATGCCATTTTAGCAAGATTAACTCTTATTCTTTCACCTGGAGGCAAAGACGAATATGCTTTATCTATACCAGCATCATATTATACCATTCATTATCTCTCACAAAACCCTCCAAAACCGACGATTGTCCTTTATATTTATCTATATTTTTATAGCCTTCCACCGTTAAAGATTTATTTTAATTTTGTATAAGTTCTGTCAAAAGAATTCACATACTTATTGAATTCCTTAAATGTTATATTATCCGGAATATCTGGTATTTCAGTTAACACTCTGATATCTTGTTTTTCGAAATCACTTGTTATATCTTCTAATGCTTTTTCTATACTTTCATACGGATGTATTCCTCTTTTTGGTCTATTAGAATGTTCAAAGTGATACCATATATTATTGTATTTAAATAGTACAAAGCAATGCATTCTAACATCTTTGTCAAAGTTTTCTTCAGTCTCATAACCTCTATGACAAAATAATTTATTTTCTAAACCAATTCTGTCAAAAAATGCTTTTATAATTTTTGCCTGCTCTATACAGGTTCCAAGTCCATTAAATAATGCAAGCTCTATAGAGTTAACTATATAATTTTGTCTAAAATCAGTAAGATTATTAAAGTGCAGTCCACCATTATTTTCTTGCCAGCCATAAGTAATGTTTTTATTCATAAAATCCATTAGCTCTTCATCAGTTTTAATTTTATTAAATTCACTAATTCTATTGTTTAAAGCATTATATGTTATTTTATTTCCGCCTTCAAAAATATAAAATGGCCTATTTCCTAATATATCAAAAATACCGTCATGAATATATAAAGTTACTTCTTCTGGTAGCGCAACTATTTTTTCTTTTTTTGATAATTCTATCAAGTATTCCATATTTAATTTTGGCTTTTGACTATCTTGATTTGAAAAATGGCATATCAATGAATAATAATTCACAGCATCAAATCCCATTTGTTCTTCTAAACTTGCATCATCTCTTAAATCATAATTATCTGTGCCAATACATTGACCAAATATTATAGAACCAGCACCGTTGCCAAAAACAATCCCGTCATTATTAATGTAATTCTTAATTTTAGTAAAAGCACCACTTTCTTTTATTCCTTTTAATAATTTAAAAGTATTACCATCATCAATAAATATAGCACTATAATCATCGTAATTTTTCAAAGTAAGCTCCTCAAATGTTTTAACCATTTCTATATTAGGAAAATCAACATCTCTTAATTCATCTTTAATCCATTCTAAACGGTTATCATAAGAATATTTCACTTCATCAATAGCAAGTGGAACATATAAAATAGGCTTATCATGCTCTATTATTTCATTAAGTTTTTTAGTTGCTAATAGTGTTTTTCCCCCACCACTTATAAATAGTCTCATTTTATTTCATCCCTTTCTCTATATACTTTATAGTTAAAAACTGTTTAGTGATATCTTACTTATAAAACATTGATTTATTTATATTTAATAATTCTGTTGTTTTAGCTAAGTCTTCAAATAATACTACATCGGCTTTTACCACTCCAACATCTTTTATTGGATAGTCAATCTGGCATTCAACTATACCCATATACTTTTTATAAAAATTCAATGCTTCATTGCCACACATACATTCAAGTTTCATTTTTGAATATCCCATTTGCCTTAAGCCATAAACAGCCCTTTTAAATAATTCTTTTCCAATGCCATACCCTTGATAATCTTTTAATACATAAATGGCATTTAAATACCCATATTCTTTATACTTTTCATCCGTAGATGGGCAAAATGCCAATATTCCAATTACTTTTCCCTTATCTTTAGCAACTATATACTTGCCATTGTATGTCCTTAAAAACTTCTTCGTTGCCTCGGTTTTACTTGAAATGTTCTTAATCCTATCATCTAAATATTTATTAGGCAATAACGCAGAATACGTTTCTTTCCAACTATGAGCCGCAACATAATTTATTCCGTAAGCATCAGCAAAAGTTGCATAACTATATTTAATTTCATTTAATTTGCACATAATTTAATTACAATTTAAAATATTTATACAGATTCCTTTCCATTTATTTTTACCACTTTAAATACATTCATTGATTATTTATTATTTACTTTAATTATATCATATTTAAAAATTTATTATTTAAAAAGTAATATTATAAAACTATCTATAGTACGTAAGGCTTTCGCTTGTTACAATTCCCTTTTTAACATCCAAATCCAAATCAGCTTTTAGTTTATCATTATATTTTCTATTATGTGAAATACTTATTATGGTTCCTTCATACGTTTCTATAAGTTCATATATTAAGTTTAAAGCTTCACTATCCAAATGATTTGTAACCTCATCTAATATAAGAATATTAGTGCCATTTAATGCTAATTTAGCAAGATTAACTCTTGTTCTTTCACCAGGGGATAAGGATGAATATGCTTTGTCCTTATCTTCATATTTTATATCAAATTTATCCAATAACATAAATATTTGTGATTTATCCACTTCTTCATTTTCATTAATTAAATATTCATATATATTATCACTAATTTCATCACTTAATGTATTTTGAGATATATATCCAATTTTAGCATTATTACCAATTCTAACATTTCCACATATTGGTTTTATTTCACCTAAAATTGTCTTAATCAGGGTTGTCTTACCTGAACCATTTTCACCACTTATTTTTAACCTCAAACCGAATGGTATAGATAAATTAAACTCAGGTGTTCTAAAATTTTTATAACCACAAACAAGATTTTCTAACACTATATCTTTATTACCCTTATTTTTATCTACCAGAAAAAATACATTTATAGGTCTTTGGGTGTCAAAATCTGGCATTTCAAATTCTTTTAATTCTTTTGACAATTTTGATACATTTGAAGATTTAGTTCTTTCCCTAGCAAAGTTATTAGCAATTTTATCATTGTCATTATGTGCCTTTTTGTTCGTTCCCTTATTAACCCACTCTTTTGCCTTTTGAACCTTTATTTTTAATTTATCTAGTTTTTCTTGAGCTTTTAAATATTCTTCCTTCATATGATTGTATTCTATTTCTTTTTGAGTCAAATAATCATTATACGATAAATTATATTCTTTTATTTTTTCATCCTTTAACTCATATATCTTATTTGCTATATTATTTAGAAACTCTTCATCATGTGAAACAATTATCATCTTTTTATTCGAAGATTTCAAGTAATTTTCCAACCATTCTATAGCCTTAATATCCAAATTATTAGTAGGCTCATCTAGTAATAGTATATCAGGATTTTTAAGAAGTAATGCTGCTAACAAAACTTTCATCTTTTCTCCACCAGATAAATTTTGAATAATAGTATTTATATCCGATTTAAAATTAAGTCCTGATAGTATCATTTTTAATTTATCTTCAAATGAGTATCCATCGATACTTAAAAAAATATTTAAAACTTCACCATATTCATCCATATTATCTTCATTTAGATTATTCTCAAGTTCATGTAATTTTTCTTCTAATTCACTAATTTTAGTTTCTTTTTTTATATAATCAATTATAGATAATTTGCAATCATTATATAAAATTTCTTGTCTTAGAAATCCAACCGTTTCATCTTCTAATTTAACACTTCCAAAATCAGGTTTAATTGTGCCTGAAATTATTTTTAGTAAAGTAGATTTACCTGCTCCATTTGCTCCAACAAGACCAATTTTATCATTACTTGATAAAGTAAACGTTATATCACTAAAAATCGCTTTATTACATATTGCTTTTTTCAAATTATTTACTATCATTTTCACATACCCCACAACTTTTTTATGATATATATTTCTTTATATTTTTATATTGCAATTATCTTTTTTTGAATTTAATTGTTTTTGAGCCATACAATAATATATACATATTTTATATCCAGCATAACCGTACATTTTATCTAATCCTGAATAAGTATATCCCAAAAAACCACTTTTCAATCCTAAAGATTTTAAGTATTTTGTCCCCAGAACAACCATATTTACAGCAATATGCTTTCCTCTATATTTGTGCCTAACAACTGTACATCCTACGCTTCCTAAATCTTTTGCTTCAAATTCAATACTAATAATGAGTGCTCCACATACTTCTCCATTACATGTGGCGATTAAAACCTTTTGTCTTGATTTTTTACTATATAAATTTTTATCTTTATAATATACACTAAATTCTTTGCAAGCATCATCTGTGGCTTCTATTATTTTTGGAATATCATTAATGTTAGCAAAACGATATTTTATTCCATCAATTACATCACCTATGGATTCATTTGAAAAATTATTTTTTTCTAAATCTGCTCTCATATCAAAGCAATTAGCATCTTTCCATGAATGAAAATATCCTCTTCTTGAAAAGAAATTATATGAGTCATTTGTCACACATTTATATATCTCATCTTCTTTTAGTTCTTCACTATACGGTTTAGTTGCCATAGGTATTCCTGGCATAAGATAATTTTCTCCAACTCCTATATTTATTTCATTATAACCACATTTTTCTATAAATTCCTCTGAATTTTTTAATAGTCTCGTCCCCAGTCCATTATTTCTGAATTTTCCTGAAACACATAACATTAAAATTGTATTTTTATGTATAATAGATGTGCCTATTAAATTACCTTTTTCATCATTAATATCGATAAATTTATTTTCAGGGTTATTTAGTATTCTTAAAGCTTCTTCTCTATTTCTTACTATGTACGGGAAGCTCTGTTTAAACATTTGATAATATTTATTCATAAAATTCTCCTCCTATATCTATAAACAGTTTTATTCTTTTAGTTTTTCTTAAATTACTAACTATCATATCACATCACTCCATATTAGTTTTACAAAACATCATATTTTTTTAATATCAATAAGTCCTCTTGTATGATATCCACTTTTTTCATAAAATTTAATGGCATTTTTATTATAAGCAAAAACATCTATCAAAATATATTCACAGTTTATCTGCTTAAAATATTCTTCCATTTTTCTAATTAGTTGTTGACCTGCACCCTTACTCCTTGCATTTTTAGAAACAATTAATTCTGATATTTCACCACACCTTGGACATTTATAATCTAAATAATCATATTTATCATAAGCTCTAACATATCCCATAATTAACCCAACTGCCTTGTTATTTTCTATCATTAAATAGCATTTACCACAATTATCGCTTACTTTTTTTAAATCTAAAATAGCCATTTTGTCTCTGTATTCTTCATGCAACTGGTCTAAATTATCTTCATCTATAGAAATTATATATTCTTCTAATTCTACTAGTAAATCTTTAACATCTTCTAGATATTTATCTTCATATTCTATTATTTCCATTTCTTTAATACCTCAAATATTTCAAATATAACTTTTGTATTACTATTAAAATTATTATCTATCTTACTAAAGAAATTAATATGTACTTTTCTCCAATCATCTAGCGAGTCATTTTCACCTTCTAGTTTTGCTAAATCCCAGGATATATCTTTAAATTTTTTTATAACTACCCTTTTAGTTTTTATTGCACAAACACTATTACAATTAGAATCTACAATAACTGAAAAATCACCAGGTTTAGATAAATTTTCATATCTATATAAAGAAGTTGTTGCAGTTTTTTTACCATCTAGTACAAGTTTAGCTAGTGCATTTGGCTTCATTCCAAATTTCCATCTATCAGGTTCATTAAGTAAAATAGCTATTTCCTCTTCACTGCCAATTGTATCACTATCTGTATAACTATATATTTCTTTAAAATCGCATTTTAAATAACACTTAATTGCCCTACTATTCCTTTTAAATGGTCTTAATAATATACCATCTGCATTATACTTTTTATAGATTATATCATTTATACACATTACTATTTTTTTGCCTAAACCCATATTTAAATAATTATCATCACCGATAAATAAATCATATTCATAAACATTTCTATATTTATTCAGTTTTTCTATTTTTAGATCACTTTCATACTTATAAATCTGTACTAATCCAATATCTTTATTGTCAGATTTAATAATAAATAATTCTTGTTTTCCTTCCTTTAGTTTTGTTTTATATTTATCTACTATTTCATTATAATTAAGTTTTCTTTGTTCAAAGTATTCATAAACATGCCTATTATTACACCAATTATATAGTATTTCATAATCACTTTTATTATTTTTTAGTTTCCTAAATGTTATATTTAAGTTATTTATATAGCTGTTAAACTCCTTAAATGATATATTTTGATTAACTTCATAAAATTCAGTTATTGGTCTTAAAATACCATTTGATAAATTTACATAATATTTATTTATTGTTTTTAGTGCTACATCTTCACTTTTATATTCATAAATTCCAATCTTATTCCAATTAGGATGCTCTATGTGATAGACCTTATTATCAACATAACAAAGTACAAAACAATGCATATGTTCCTTGGCATCTAAGTTATCAAAAGTATTTGGTTCGTATATTCTAGTTGCAAACATCTTATTTTTTATACCTATATTATTTAATATATAATTCATTAAATTAACTTGATCTATACATGTACCAATACCATATTTTAGTATTTCATTAATGGTCATAGTTTTATACAATCTTCTAAAGTTTTTCATATTACCAATATGAACTTCTCCATTAATATCTAACCACCCATATCTAATATTATTTTTCATAAATAAAAGAACATCATCAATATTTTTTATCTTCGAAATATTGGGTAATATAGTATT
Organism: uncultured Bacilli bacterium; assembly: GCA_934155185.1. Taxonomy (GTDB): domain Bacteria; phylum Bacillota_I; class Bacilli_A; order RF39; family UBA660; genus Aphodocola. Next base: position 16,059 of record CAKPGT010000001.1, on the reverse strand, counting down.
TGTATTAATTCTAACTATAACACCATCTACATCTTTATTAAATTTTTCCCAAGTGGTTTTTCTATATACTTCAAAACCAACATCTAAAAACGTTTTTAGCGTGTTTTTTCTATCCTTTTCAAATGAATCATATAAATATTCTATACCATTATTATTAGCTTCTTTTATTAATAATCTAAGGGCATCCTTTGCATATCCTTTACCTCTATATTTATATTCTATTAGAATGCCACAATCATAAATATTATCTAATTTATTATACTGATAGTTTACGTAGCCAACGTACTTATTAATATCAAGGTCTTTTATGTAGGCAAAATATCTATTTTCTTTGATTCTTTTATTATATACATCTTTCCATTTTTCTTTATTAAAAACAATACACCCAGTATCATAATGATACCCAGAATAAGTTACGTCATACCCAGCGTTATAGCTCATGGTGTTTGGATCTTTTTCTAATTTTTCTTCGTAAGAATATTCTTCTAATTTAGGTATAACTAGTATTATATTTCTCATTTATAGCCTACCATATCCCCACCAGTTTGGAATTAATTCTTCTAGCTTAATTGTTTCTTTAGTATCTTTATCTTTTAATATTTCAATATTCTTACTGTTCTTAGAAAGCTGCATTAAATATTCTCTGCACGCACCACATGGAAAACAAATATCTCCTTTTGAATCAATGAAAACTAATTTTGTTATTTCATTTTCACCATTTGTAATCATATTTGCTATAGCATTTCTTTCAGCACACATACCTAAAGATGATGCTGTATCGATACATACTCCAGTATATATATTATGGTCTTTAGCAAGTATTGCTGCTCCAACACATCCGGCACTAATCATTCCTGATGCTTTTCTATTATTTCTTATGTTTTTTGCTTTATTATAAAGTTCTTCCCATATAGTATTTTCTGAATATAAATATTTAATATGAATTGCATAAACCCCATTTTCTCTTATTCTGTTTTTATAATCACTTATTTTTTCTACATTTTTGATAGCTTCTTCTTTATCATTAGTAGATGACGTTGTATACCTGGTACCTTCTAACATAAATAATTCATCTAATGATTTATAATAATTTACGTTTTTTACTTTAACATATAATATTCCTAAATTATTACTATTAAATTCAATTATATCATCTGCACTTAGCTTACTATAGTCATATTTACCACCAGCTCTTATTTCAACTTTTTTTGTCTTATTTTTAATAGCAAGAGCTGCTCTATCGTTAATATTTAATTTTTTTATCATTTTAGTATTTCCTTTCTTTCTATGTATTAAAAAAATTCTGCGTAATGCAGAATTAAAGTTTAGAACACTAAAAATTATCTATCATAAAGAAAAATAGATAGGAGCCATGATTAATTCTACATTACTTATAATTTGTAAATTCTTCATATTAATCACTCTCCTTTCTCTAATTAATTACACTATTAATATATTATAGATTTACATCTTTGTCAATTAAATATATGTAACTACTATATCTTTTAATATCTTAAACGCAATTATATCTTTTAATATTTTAAATATCAATATCAATAAAGCTATTATCTTCACAAATTTTTACAATATTGACATTTTGCATTTTATAACTTCCCCGATATAAAACACATTTTAATCTATCTTTAATAAATATATGTGTCATCCGTTAAGACATATAATATTCTATTATTAGACTTAGATAATATTGAATCTATTTGAATTTTTCCGAATCATCATTCAAATTATTTATGCTAAAATGAAACTCAATGTTTATGTTTGCTAATCCCAAGTCTTGCAAATAAGGTGAATTATTTAAATCATCTTCACTTTCAGAACTATTGAACACATTTTCTTTCTTTACCTCGCCATATTACTCATTAAAAATAAAATCATTATAATATCTCCTAAATCAAGACGTAATTTACAGCCTATATTAGTTTAAACAAAAGCATAGTTTTTCATTCTATTTTGAACTTGTTTTATGTTCAGAAGTATATCTTGCTTTTTGTTCGTTAATTAAATCGCTATCTTGAAAATAATTTATTTTCATGGCACTTTTAACGTTATTCATTGTATTAACTGCAATTTTTCTTGCCTCCAAACTTCCCTCGTACAATATTTTATAAACGTCAGTAATTCTATTCTCCCAAAGCTTTCTCCTTTCACGTATTGGCCTTAGTTCTTCCTGAATAATGTCGTTGAGAAATTTCTTTATTTTTACGTCTCCAAGTCCACCTTTCATATAATGGCTTTTAAGTTCATCTAAATTTTTATATTCTGGTAAGTATTTTAAAAAATGCTCATCTTTGCAAAATGCATCTAAATAAGTAAAAACAGGGTTACCATCCACTTTTCCAGGATCAGAAACTCTAAGATGATTTGGATCCGTAAACATACGCATAATCTTATTTCTAATTTCATCCGGTTCATCAGATAGATATATGCAGTTGTTTAGGGACTTACTCATTTTCGCTTTTCCATCTATTCCTGGAAGTCTACAACATATAGAATTATCCGGTAACATTTCCTTTGGCTCAATTAAAGTATCACCAAATAGATTATTAAAGGTTCTTACTATCTCCCTAGTTTGTTCTATCATTGGTAATTGATCACCACCAACAGGTACAGTTGTAGCATTAAAAGCTGTAATGTCAGCCGCTTGACTAATTGGATACGTTAAAAAACCAGCTGGAATACTAGACTTAAAATTTCTTAACTTTATTTCTTCTTTTATTGTAGGATTCCTTTCAAGTCTAGATAGCGTAACCAAATCTAAATAATAAAAAGTTAATTCGCATAACTCAGGAATTTGCGATTGTATAAATATAGTTGTCTTTGTTGGATCTATCCCACATGATAAATAATCTAATGCAACCTCTATTATGTTTTGCCTAACTTTTTCTAAATCATAAGCATTGTCAGTTATTGCTTGTGCATCCGCTATTTCAAGAAATATCTTGTCATATTTTCCGCTGTTTTGTAATTCAACTCTTCTTTTAAGAGAGCCAACATAGTGCCCCAAATGCAACCTTCCTGTTGGTCTATCTCCAGTTAATATAATTTTTTCTTCTTTCATTTTATTTTCATCTCCTCTATATAGTTAAATCCTCTAAATTATAAAAAATAGGAATTTCATTATTTAATAATTTACTATTATAATACTTTGAATTTTTTCTTTTTACTCTAATTACTTTTTTTGCTCCTTGTTGCGATAAACCCATTAAATCTCTTGGGTTGTCATCTATAAATATTGAATTGTTATAATCCAAATCTAGTAAAAATTTATAATTGCTAGTAATAATTATGTTGTCTATTATATTGCAAGTACTCAATGGTGTTAACTTTAGCATTTGAAAATTAATATCTCCATATGTTAATATTGAAGTATTATAGTTTTTATGTTTCATCTTTAAAAGAAATTCATTAGAATCACTGTACAAATATTTTTCTCCATTTTCTAATATAGTCAGCAATTCGGATATTACGGCAGGTGACATATTATACTTATTACAAATATATCTAGTCAATTCAATAAAATTAAACAAAATTGGCTTTTGGAAAAACTCTTGTTTACCATTTTCAAACATATCACTAGTTATTCCATAATTATTTATAGTTTTAAACATGTCGCTATATAATTGATCTGTATTGTATAAAGTTCTATCAAAGTCAACATATATATCCATAGTCTAATCAAGCCTCTTACTTTTTATTTTTTTTACTAATATATCAAGATTATTTTTTTTACATTCTGAACAAGTAAAATTACAATTAATACAATGTTCAATAACAGTTTCAGTATCTTCAATAGAATTTATCAAATCAATAACTCTCAAAAATGAGCAGGTTAATTGCCTATCAGTCGTTCCTGTAAATGAACTGTTTAATTTTCTTTCTATTATATTTTCCTCATCATCAATAAAAATTAATGACTTTGGTTTATTAACACTCATTCTCTCAACCGGCGATTTAAGGCTGGGCATCAATAAATGGTAAACATAATTTGGTAATTCGAGATGAAGTTTATTTCCTATATTTTTAACTATTCCATAAAAAGTTGCCTGGTTAATGTCTGTAACAACAATTTTATTATTTTCCAATATCAAGTTGCTCAAAGAAAATGTGGTTACCATATCTAAAACTTTTTCATATGATTGCAAACTTTCATTTTTCCATCCCATTATTCTATTTATTGTATTAATATTTAAATTACCAGCCACTTTTTTCTTTAGTTTCATAATATCACTATTGTTACAAGTTAAAATTTCATAGTCTATTTCATTAATGCAATTGTTTTTAAGAATATCAATCATTTGATATACAAATTTATTGTTATTCTCTGGATCCAAATTAACAAAATATATCTTAGAATTATTATTTATGTAAAATAGCAACTCTTTTGCTAATAAAAAATGTCCTATGTGTAATGCTCCATTATTGCCAAAGCCCACTATTATTGCATTTTTTTTATCATATTTGCTAAAATCATCAAAATAATTATTTTTATTAATAGCATATATATTATTTTCTAAAAATTTACTATATAGAAAATCATTTTTATCTACAACATCAATGTTAAATTGCTTTAATTTAGAGATATTATCATCTTGACATTTTTCTATTATCTTTTCTTTCCAAGCATAATATAACACAAATTCTAGTCCTCCTTTACTAATGTATAAAATCTATCTAAAAAGTCTTCACACTTTTTCCTTAGTATTTTATTCTTTGTTATGTAATCAACATTCTTATTGACATAAAAGTCATAAAAATCAAGATTTGAGCTATGCGATATTGCTCCAAATATCCAAAATCTGGAAACATAACTAATCTTCAATTTATTAAATTTTGCAACGGGTATGTTTTTTTTAAAATAAAATTTATCATCTTTTTTTGCAAGTATATTATTCATCACTAAAGAAAATATAGTCCTTTTTCTCCAAGTTTCCCATATACTATTAAAATTGTTAATATTAACTAATCTCATAATATAAGCAAAATATTCAGGGTATAATTCCATATAAACATTGATTAACTTTTTTAAGACTTCATCTTCATCATATTCATTATCTAGTTTAAAAGATGATTCATCTAAAAGCCTTGAAAAAAAAGTAGTAACACAGTTATCTATAAAGATATTATTCCTTCTGCTATACGGAAAAATTATATGAGGATTAAACATCTTTCCGCAAAAAAATCCTCCATATTTTCCTTTAGCATCCTGTAATAAATGATCTTCAGATAATTTATATACTGTTATTTTTATTTTTTTATATAAAGAGCTTATCCTTTTCGGTGTTTTAATTGAATTGGATACATACAATATATCTATATCACTATTCTCATTCTGAGAACATGTTGCATAGCTTCCATATATGCAAAAATATCCATCATTCATGTTTTTCTCATTCTTTAAAAATAAGCATATATCATTAATTATTTTTTGATTATTCATTTTTATCCCCCATAAATGTAAACATCCTATCAACATTTTTTATGTTTTTATTTTCTACATAATTTGCAGTTTTTATAGCCTCTCCGATTAGCAATGGTAAATAGTCACACTTTTCCCATATTTTAAGAAATCTAATATCACCTAAATATAGTAATGCTAAGAACCTATTAATATCACTGGAATCATTTTTAGAAATTTTTAAAACTTTATTCACTAGTTTATATGCCATTTGTTGAAACAAATCTATTTCATTATAATTAGAAATTTCATAATTAATAACAATTTTTTTACTTTTTATTGAAATACCTGACGACTTCTTTAGTCGAATCATTCTAGTAGCCCACCATCCAAAAAAATGAGAAAACATTATTCTGAAATCATGATTTTTTCCACTCCATTCCCAATCCACAAGATACCAATTTTTATCATCCGTAACGACAATATTAGACGGCTGTGGATCACCATGACATGTAACTCCAAATTTCGGTGGTCCTACCTTACGTATTATTTTGAAAGTTTCATTTAAAGAAATATACTCTATACCATTAACAACTATTGGATAATAAATACAATCATCATCTCTTAAAAAACTGAGCAAAGTCTTGTAAACACCATCTTTAATCCTCTTAATTCTTTCTTTATTATTTCTTGGATTTTTCTCCGAATCATAATTATACTCCTTTGTTTCTTTCCACATATTCACTATAGAAACTAAAACTTTACTCCATATATCTAAATAATATTCTGTTGTATTCTTATTCAAAATTATTGAGGAATATAAACTGTCAACCCCTTTACTTTCTGAAATCATTATTTCAAAATTATCAATTATACCTGTATATATTATTTTCGGCAAATGATCTTTCATGTATGGAACTAATATCTCATAATTTTTAGCTTCCTTTAACAGTGAAACCCGTGATAAGTTCCTATTGCATAGTTTAACAGCATAAATATGATTTTGATTGTCCTTGAACATGTAAACCTTAGAGGGTGAACTACCAGGACTAGAAACACATATAAAATTGCACTCGGTTCCTACAATCCTTCCTAACTCATTTAGTATAATATTAAATAGTTTGGCATCTTTATACAACTCAGTTTTATTATTCATAGTTGCCCTCCTTTGCTTTAATTTTCGTAAGCAATTGCAATTTTCCACTTTTTATAAGATAAATCTCACCATGATAAATAATCTTATTATTACTTTTTATTTGTATATATGATTTATCTGTCAAAGCAAATATTTCTTTGTCATAACTATCTGGGTAGATAATATCTTCAATATATTTTTTTTCACAAATTGTTGTTTTGAAAAGAACATCAAAATGCGGCAGCACATTAATCTTAGTTAACCCCAATCCTATGTAACTTTTTTGAAATTTTTTATCATTCAGCTCAATCTCATTTTCAGGCGGGCAATATACTTTTTCGGCACTATTCATTGTTCCTGCACTTACACAGCAAATTACGGCGCTAGTTTTTTCAATTGCCTTGCGAAGATTGCATTTTTGAAAAAAATTATTTTGACTATCAACATTTCCTCCAGAAATAAATATAAAGTCAGCTTTTATTATTAATTCATTTATTTTATTTAATGTTCTTCCATCTAATATATAATAATTCTCAAATGGTAATGTCATATCAAAGGATTTAAATGTAACATTTGCGTATTCATCATTTAGAAAATAGTTTTCTTCGGTACTTGCAATATATAAAAAATTTTTATACCCTTTTATACTCGTCTTGAAGTTTTCAATCAAACCGTTATAGTTGCTAATCGAATGTGCAACTTTCCTGCCTGAAGAATCCTTAGTATAAAGATCTAATTTACTAGTTAAAAATATATCATTTTTCATATTACCTCCTATTAAATTCCCTTATTCTTCTCTTTGCATATGTTGTAACTGCCTTATCCTCCCAATCTTCTCTTGGACCAAATGATAAATCATCAGTTATTATTCTTACTCTATCCTTATTATTTAACTTTGTTGTAACATCAACATATTCATTATTAACTTGTGCTGCCACCATTGTATTTCCAACATCTGTATGAATTTTATAAGCGAAATCTATTACACTAGCACCTTTAGGAAGCTCTATTATTTCCCCTTTCGTTGTATAAACGTATATTTTATTTGAAAATAATTCATTTTTAACCTGGTTTACAAATTCCTTATTATCTCCAAATACTTTATTTATTTCTACTAGTGAATTAAAAAATTGATATTTATCACTTAAATCCTTTTGCATTACTTCTCTTGCATTTCCCTTTTCCATATCCCAGTATGTAGATAATCCAAATGAGGCTATTTTATCCATATCAAACGTTCTTATCTGTGTTTGAACCAGCCTGTCATCAGGTGCGAATACTGTTGTATGAAGTGATCTATACATATTAGTTTTAGGATTACATATAAAATCTTTGAACATACCGTTAACAGGATTATATTTGCTATGAACAATCCTTAAAGTTTGATAGCAATCATTTACATTATTAACCATTACCTTAAGAGCAAGTAAATCATGTATATCAGATATCTTTCCTCCTTCAGATAGTCTTTTATATATTCCATATATATTTTTAGTTCTTACCTTAACTTCATTTGGAATGTGTTCATCATTAAGCATAGATTGTATAGCAAATAGCATTTCTTTTAAACAAGAATTACTTTCATGTTCTATTCTTAGCTTTTTTTCTCGTATTTTTTTATACATATCAGGTTTAAGATATCTTAAAGACAAGTCCTCTAATTCAGATTTTATTCTATATGCGCCTATATAGTATGCCATTGGAACAAATATTTCTAAAGTCTCTAATGAGTTTTCTTTCTGTTTAAATTCATTTTTAAACTGCAATGTTCTCATATTATGAAGTCTATCAGCTAATTTAATAAGAATTATTCTTACATCAGTTGTTATCCCCGTAATTATTTTTCTTGTATTAGCTAAATTTTGATCCTCCTTTGAAGAGAAGTTCATTTTACTCATTTTTGTTACTCCATCAACCAAGTTTGCAACATCACTATTGAAGTTTTCAGCAATTTCTTCCTTAGTTATTTTTGTATCCTCTAATGTATCGTGAAGAAGTCCTGCACAAACGGTATCAATATCAGCTCTCATCTCAGATAAAACATAAGCAACATTAAGTGGATGCACTATGTAATCTTCTCCGCTTTGCCTTAATTGCCCCTTATGAAGCGTATTAGCCATCTCATAAGCTTTTAAAACCTTTGATACACTCTCTTCGTTATACGATTTAATGTTTTCTATTAAATCATTAACTGTAATTTGTTTTTCACTCAAATAATAACACCACCTTACATATAACAAAAAAAGCAGCAACCTAAAGACCAAAAGTCCAAAAAGTTACTGCTTTATAGTTATAAGTTTTAAAAAAAGAGGAGTAAGCATGAGAAAACATAGCTAACAAATAATTCAACAAAGAATACTTTATTATTTGAAAGAATATTTGTACTCATACTACTCACCTCTTCAAAAATAATTTATATTTAAGATACACCTTATTTTAGCAGATGTCAACATATTTTTACCATAATTTGACATTTTTAGCCAAATAAAATAGGCACCATAATTCCCGGGCCTATTTATGAATATATTCTTCGCTAGCCACTTAGCTTATCAATATTAATTGATGAGCCTTTAAGCAAGCTTCATATCATTCACCTAACCTCTCTTTTAATCTATATTAACAATTTACTTCATTTTTAATAAATCTTGTTATTTCTCTAACTGATAATACTTTACCTTCACTTACTACATTATCATTAATTATAAGTCCAGGTACGTTTTTTATCATTTTGTTTTTATCTTCTAATCTCATTTCCATAGAACCATCATATTGTTCTATAGCCCTTTCCACCATTTTTAAAAGTTTTCTTCCATTGCTACAATTAGATCCAACTATTTTTATCTTCGTATAGGCTTCACCTCACTTCCTATTTTAAGTATAACTCTCAAATATTAAATTACATCATTATATTTATTAAAGTTTATTAAGGTGAAATAAAGTCTTACTATTTATCTTTTTCTAATTCTTCTATTGTTCTTTTATAGTCTTCTATTTCTTGCTCTAATTTATAGTTTTTATCTGATAACTCTGCCTCATTTGCAAAACAACTCATAGATGATTTTCTATTTTGCTTTAAAATATTTATATTCTCTTCAGATGCATAAACTTCTACGTCATAAACTCCAATATCTAAATTATATATTTTTTTCTTATTCACATCACTTAAATATTCCTTTATCATATCGGCTCTATTATTACAGTTACGATTAAAGATTATCTCTTCGTCATAGTTAATTTTTACATTACAATATTTATTACTTTTAAACTTAATTCTTATATCATCACGGTCTTCCTTAATATAGGTTACATCATAAATATGATTATTAAAATAAGCATTATTATTTAAAGGTATAGCAACTTCATTTGTTTTATACATGTCTGAATCTTTAGCTTCAATATAATCAAAGTTTAATACACCATATAATAATACGCCAACTCCGATACCACATAAAATAATAGATGATACAAAAACTATTATATTAACTCTATTATTATTTTTTCTACCTGTAACAAAGTTTATTAATATTATTATTAAAAGTACATCTATAATAGAGATAGATATTAAAGTAGTAAGCAATCCTATAAAGAATAACCCCGTACCTAATATTTTAAATGATAATACTAAAGAAGATAAAAATATAACAAATAGAAAGCTTAAAAATAAAATCATACATAACAAGCAAAATTTTACTCCTAAATTAATTAATTTAAGTAATCCTTTTATAAATTTATACTCACTATGGTTTGGATCTCTTATTACTATTTTTTCATTATTATTTAATTTTTTATCAGTATTTTTTTCACTAATAATTTCTGTGCTTTTTATATTCTTTTCTTCTGGCAAATTAACATCTTCATTTGCATTTTTAGTATAATAATCTAAATATCTTGTTTTAAATACATGTACCATTATAACTACTGACAGTATAAATGCTAAAACCAAATATACTGAGCTTAATAACTGATACATAAAGTTATAAATATTACGTGGAAGAAACCTTATAAATGTTAAAAATATTCTTCCTAGTATGCTACCTAATAAATGGAAAACCATAACTAAAATAATTGCTATTATAGCCTGTTCAAGAAAGCATTTTATTTTTGTCTTTAAGTCTAAAGTGCATATCATTTTTACTGTGTTAGAAATAAAGTTTAAAAAGTCATCAATATATTTATTAATATTATTTTTAGATGACTCTTCCTTTTTTACCTCATTAATATCATTATTTAATAGATCATCTATGTTTAGATTAAACATATTCGCAAGGCTTAATATTTTATCCATCTCTGGATACGCTTGATCAGACTCCCATTTTGAAATTGCCTGTCTTGAAACACCAAGCTTTTCTGCTAATTGTTCTTGTGATAAGTTGTTTTCTTTTCTTATCTTTTTTAAATTTTTAGATAAATTATTATTCATCTTTTTCTCCTCCTTACGCATAAATAATATAACTTTCTACCAGTTGCACTCTACCATCTTTAGGTTGTTTTTTGTATATTTTAAGTTGCATAATACATTTTATTATATCACAGAAAAAAATCAAGCATAACATCTTATACTTGATTTAACTTTTATTATTTAAAACTTACTGTAATGGTTTTTTCTTTATATGTATTTCCATCTAAATAACTTACTGTTAATTTTGCTGTATCATTACTTGTCTTTTCATATAGAGCATTACTTAAAACATCAAATGAATCAATCTTTTCATCATCAATCTTAGTTATAATATTACCTTTTTGTAATCCCGCTTTTTCAGCAAAACCATCTTTAGTTACCTCCGCAACATAAAATCCACTTGGCATATTATTTATCATTGTTACTTCATCAGTCATATAACCTTGAATACCAAGAGTAACACCTTTATTTATTTCCTTACCATTCATTAATGAATTAATTATATCTTTTACATCAGTTATTGGAATAGCAAATCCCATACCTTCAACACTTGCTGAAGAACTTGAATTAGATGAATATTTAGCAGAGTTAATTCCAACTACTTCGCCACTACTATTAAGAAGTGCTCCACCTGAATTTCCTCCATTTATAGCTGCATCTATTTGAATCATTTTATTAGTGTAATTATCTATTGTAACACTTCTATTTAAAGCACTAACAACACCTGTTGTAACAGATTGACCATATCCTAATGCATTTCCAATTGCTATAACTCCATTTCCAACTTTTAAAGCACTACTATCACCAATTGTAGCTTCTTTAATTTTTTCCAATGTTTCTTTTTTCATTGAGCTAACCTTTACTGAAATTACTGCTATATCTTTTCTTTCTGTTGAGCCTTTAATTGTTGCATCAACACTATTATCATCTATAAATTTAACAGATAATTCATTAGCACCTTCTACTACATGGTTATTAGTTAATATTAATAATTCTTCATCAGTCTTTCCAATTATTATTCCTGAACCAGCTCCCTGGCTATAACTATTTTGACCAAAATAGCTAGGCCCAAACATACCATTTGAAACAAGTGTCTTACTTGTTATAGCAACTATTGATGGCATAACATTTTCTACTACTTCAGATACATCAGTAATATATATACCGTCCATATTAGAATTACTTTTACTTATTTTTGTTTGTTTAAGTTCTATCTTACTTTTGTTAGTATTTTCTACTAAGTTTGAAACATTTTTTCCTACTAAGTAAAATACTTCTAGTAAGACTACTGCTATAATTATAAATATAATTATTAACGCAGTCTTTTTATTTTTTTTTCTGTTTTCCTCTAGCTTCTCATTTTCTAATTCTTTATCTTTTTCAATAATTTCCATAATGTCCTCCTAATTACCTATTTATATATTGCATGTAAACTCATATTTACATACCTAATTATATTAGTGAAATATTAAATAAAAATTAAATTTTATGAATTTTTCTTAAAGACAACCTCAAATGTTGTAAGATTATTTTCCGACTTTGCTGTTATATTAGCATTATTATTTTGTGCTATCTTTTTAGCTATCGCAAGCCCTAGACCATATCTATTTTCATTTCTATTTCTAGATTTATCTAATCTGTAAAATCTTTCAAATATTTTTTCTTCTTCTCCTTTCGGAATTTCTTTTCCCTTATTTTCTACTCTTAGTATAACACTATTTTTAGTTTCTTTCAAAGAAACTTTTATATTTTCATTTTTAAAGCTGTGTTTTATAGCATTATCTATTAATATTGATAATAATTCTTTTATTTCCTCTTCATTACATTTAAAATGTATATCATCATCTATTAATGTTTCTAGGTTAAGATTTTGCTCGAACATAAGACTTTCATAAGTAAGTGCCTGAAATAAAACTAGTTTTGAAAGATTTAAATTAGATTTAATAATGTCTTTATTATCATCTTCTAGTTTAGCTAATGTAAGAAGATTTTTAATTAAATTATTCATCCTATCTGATTCACTTTTTATATTATTTAGCCACTTTTTTTCTTTAGGATTATTATATAGTGCATCACTACTTGCCATTATAACAGCAAGAGGTGTTTTAAGTTCATGAGAGGCATCTTCTATAAACTGTTTTTGCCTTTCAAATGAATCTAGTACAGGCGCTATTATCCAATTAGTAATTTTCTTGGAAATAAATATTATTAAAGCTTCAAGTATTATGAAAATTAATATAGATATTTTAAGCCTTGATAATAACTCGCTTTTTATGTTTTCTATATTTATAATGGTAATAGATTCACCATAGTTATATGAATACGCATACTTATTAAAATAAAGATTAGGTACGTTTACTTTGGACGAATTATTTTTAGAAATTATTTTGTTAGTTATAGTTAATATTTCATTATCATCTTTATCTAACCCACTATTATTTATAATACATATTATATTATTTTGACTATCTAATATAACTGTATAAACAGCATAATCCATAAATATCATTGATGGTTTATTATTAAATCCAGCATTTCTTCTTCCATCTAAGTTGTAACTAAGTTCATCAGTTATACCACCAGCTTTTTTTGCCTGCGTTAAATTTCTTAATATGTTTTGCTTCTTTGCATAGTAATCTTGAGAATTAAATATAAATAATATTGTTATTAAAAATAAAGTTAATAATCCAAAAATTACTAAAAATACTTTGTCTTTTAATTTATTCATTATTTACCTCTAACTTATAGCCTAATCCTCTAACCGCCTTTATTGTAACATTAGACCCTACAGCCTTTAGTTTTTTTCTAATAAATGATACATATGCCTCTATATTGTTTGACTCACTTTCGTTATCAATTCCCCATATTTTATCATTTATAAGTTCTTTTGAAACTATTCTTGTTTTATTATTTAAAAGATATTCTAATAACAAAAATTCTTTACATATTAACTCTATTTCTAAACCAGTAGTGGTGCATGATAGTTTTGAACTATTTATATCAAGGGTAATATCTTCATATTTTATCAGATTATTTTTTATAGTATCATCATCATTTCTTAACTGAATATTTACTCTTGCTACTAATTCTTCAATATGAAATGGCTTTGTTAGATAGTCATTTGCACCATTTGTTAGACCATTTAATTTATCTTCTAACTCCCCTTTTGCAGTTAACATTATTACTTTAGATTCAATTTTTTCTTTTCTTATTTCTTTTAGAATATCAAATCCATTTATCCCAGGAAGCATAACATCTAATATTATTAAATCATATATATTTGAAAGAGCATTATCTAACCCCTCATTTCCAGTACAAGATATATCAACCGTATATTTTTCTTTTGATAATCTATCCCTTATAACATCAGCTAAATTGTACTCATCTTCAACTATTAATATACGCACTAAAATCACCTACTACTTTAAATTATACTATAAAATATTAAATAAGTATTAAATAAGTAAATATAAATAGAAAAAAATTTCAGCCTATTTAGGACTAAAATTTTACGTTTTTTTTATATCTTCTAATAGAAATTGACCTACCTGCAATATCTTTTTCATCAGCATAATATGTATATATTTGGTGTGAATTTTCCTTTAGCATATATCTTTCACTTTTAAGAAAATATTCTAGTTTCATATTATGTTTAATATTATATAAATCCCATGTTAAATCTAAATGGTACCAGTATCCGTTAATTTTTACAACATTCCATGCATGATTGTCCGATATTACAACCTGACATTCTATATTAGTAGCATCCATTAATGCTTTAAAGGCTATTGCAAAACTAGAACAAACTCCTTTGTTATTAAACAAGACATCGTATATGCTTTTGGAGTCATGTAATTGTCTTTCATCTTTATTCGCTATTCTTTTATCATATTTAACTTTCTTTCCTAAATACTTGTATAAAAATAATACTTTTTCTATATCATTAAGACCATCTGGAATCTTCTTTTTTATCTCATCTACTTTTTCTTTAATCTCTATCAATTCTTCAAATGCATACGAATTATCACAATAACATTCGCTATATTTTCCCTCATACAATTGGTTAATATTTAGTTTAATATCCAGATTTGAATTTATGTTTTTTAATATATTTAATTGCTTTTTACTAAACACTTCTATATTACCTAAATTTATTCTAAAATCAAGACCGTGTGTAAAGCCTTTTAAAAATATGGTTAATTTTTCAAAATCACTTTCTTTAACCTTCGAAGTTAAATTTATCTCTAAACCTAGAATATTATTTTTATGTTTTTTTAGTTCATCAAAAGTATTAAACATGTTTTCATAATTATCTATTATTATATTTTCCCATATTTTTACATAATAGTTAATTATTTTACCTTTTACTTCTTCAAATTCCTTTATAGCAAGAAAGAAATCATCTACAAAGCATCTTAAATATATATGTGTGTCAGTTATTTTTTCCAGATGCTCTTTATCTGTAATATATAACGGTCCAGTATTATCATCACATAATTTATTTACACAAGTAAAGCTTCTTTCCATAGCATCAACTCCAAATTAACTGTTATTATAGACACTTCTTTCATATATTAGTGCTTTCCTGTTATAGTGTAAAAAATATTTTACTTGCGATATATTTTTTAACATTTATTTTATCTACAAAAAAAGAACTTCATAAGTTCTAATATTCTTTAGTGGTGCCCGAGACCGGACTTGAACCGGTACGAGGGTTGATTCTCGCAGGATTTTAAGTCCTGTGCGTCTACCAATTCCGCCACTCGGGCAATGGTGTCCTGTATGCGACTCGAACGCATGACCCTTTGATTAAAAGTCAAATGCTCTACCTGCTGAGCTAACAGGACATAATACAAAAAATTTGGTTGCCTCGGCAAGATTCGAACTTGCGCATGTCAGAGTCAAAGTCTGATGCCTTACCACTTGGCGACGAGGCAATTCTTAAAGTGGTGGGGAGAAATGGATTCGAACCATTGAACCCGAAGGAACAGATTTACAGTCTGCCGCGTTTAACCACTTCGCTACCTCCCCAAAACATGGTGCCGAAAGCAGGACTTGAACCCGCAACCTACTGATTACAAGTCAGTTGCTCTACCAGTTGAGCTATTTCGG